>PHDU01000038.1 GCA_002842755.1 Bacteroidetes bacterium HGW-Bacteroidetes-1
GTGAGTTAGCTATTTTGTAACTGTACTTGACACCCGAAAAAAGACTGATTTGACCAGTTTTTAACTAAATGGGACTTGTTTGGCTGCAAAATGGGTTAATTGGCAGGTATTTCAGCCTTAAAAGCTGGAAAAAAAGTGTTGGTTTCCCTTCATTTTATATCTTTGCGGCATCATTTTTTTAGGCCTACCAATAAAATACTGCAGTATGATACTTTTTTTCAAGCCTTCAGAAGGTGTGGTAATTGCACTGGAAACATCACAAAAGCTTAAAGCTGAAGACATCGATAAACTGCTTTGGCTGTTTGGTCAGGCCCAATTGATTGCCGAAAAATCAGTAAAAGGTTATTTTGTTGGACCTAAAAAGGAGATGATTACACCCTGGAGTACCAATGCTGTCGAAATTGCACAGAATATGGGTCTTATTGGTGTTGTTCGTATTGAAATATTTAAGCAAACAGCAAATCAAAATGCGATTTTTGACCGGATGCTCCAGACAATGTATCATCATTTGGATCAACATCTTTTTGAGATCACCAGGCAGCCAGAGCCTATCATGCATATTGAAAATCTGTCTGTTTATAACGCCGAGCAAGGATTGGCTCTAAGCGAGGATGAAGTTGTTTATCTGGTGCAAGTTAGCAAAACAATAGGAAGAAATCTTACAGACAGCGAAGTGTATGGTTTTGCTCAGGTTAATTCAGAACATTGCCGCCATAAAATTTTCAACGGAGCTTTTATTATTGATGGTAAAACAATGCCCGATTCTCTTTTTGGGCTCATAAGGAAAACCTCCTCAGAAAATCCAAACAGATTGATTTCTGCCTATACCGATAATGTTGCTTTTATTCAAGGACCTTTTGCAGAACAATTTGCGCCGATCTCTCAGGACAAACCCGATTACTTTCGTATTACCGATGTAGAAACAGTCATTTCCCTCAAAGCGGAGACCCATAATTTTCCAACAACTGTTGAACCCTTTAATGGGGCTGCAACAGGAAGTGGGGGAGAGATTAGAGACCGAATGGCAGGAGGAAAAGGTAGTATTCCACTTATTGGAACCGCAGTATATATGACATCTTACCCGCGTACAGAAGATAACCGATCGTGGGAACAAAATTGTGAGACCCGTGAATGGCTGTATCAATCACCTGAAGATATACTTATCAAAGCTTCCAATGGGGCATCAGATTTTGGAAATAAATTTGGGCAGCCCCTGATCAATGGAAGCGTGCTCACTTTTGAGCATCATGAAGGGGCAAGTTATGGTTATGACAAAGTTATCATGCTTGCTGGTGGCGTGGGTACAGCCAATAAACGCGACAGCCTCAAAGAAAAACCTGAGATTGAAGATAAGGTGATCGTTCTGGGAGGTGATAATTACCGTATTGGAATGGGAGGTGGTGCTGTTTCCAGCGTTGATACAGGGCAATTTAGCAATGCTATTGAACTTAATGCTGTACAGAGAGCCAATCCTGAAATGCAGAAAAGGGTTTCAAATGTTGTGAGGGCAATGACAGAAGCAGATATTAATCCCATTCGCTCGATTCATGATCATGGTGCAGGAGGCCACCTCAACAGTCTATCCGAATTGGTTGAAGAAACGGGAGGTGTGATTCATATTGATAAGTTGCCTATTGGAGATCCCACACTTTCTGACATGGAAATTATTGGAAATGAATCGCAGGAACGTATGGGACTGGTGATTCATCCGAAATATCTTGACATGCTCAGAAAAATAGCTGAGCGTGAGCGCGCTCCTCTTTTTGAGGTTGGGTACACCACAGGTGATTTAATACTCCGTTTTAAAAAAAATGAGCATTCTTTTCCTGTAGATTTGAAACTAGAACATTTATTTGGGAAACCACCAAAGACCATCCTGAATGACAAATCAAAAAAGATAAAATTTGAAGATGTTGAAGTCAATACAGATCAATTGCACCATTATCTGCATGAAGTGCTCCAGATTGAGGCTGTAGCGTGTAAAGACTGGCTCACAAACAAAGTTGACCGATCAGTTACCGGACGTGTTGCCTTGCAACAAACAATAGGACAAATTCAGTTACCACTCAACAATCTGGGAATAGTGACGATCGACTATCAGGGAAAAAAAGGCATTGCAACTGCATTGGGCCATGCACCTGTCGCCGGATTAATTGATCCACGCAAGGGTTCCCGTCTTGCTGTTACTGAAGCACTTACAAACATCATTTGGGCCCCGCTTCAGGATGGTATAAAAGGAGTTTCGCTGAGTGCCAATTGGATGTGGCCCGCACGAAATGAGGGCGAAAATAATCGCCTTTACAAAGCTGTTAAGGCATTGAGTGATTTCTGCATTGAGCTTGGGATTAATGTCCCAACCGGGAAAGATTCTCTTTCAATGACCCAAAAGTATCCTGATGGATCAAAAGTCCTTGCTCCGGGAACAGTCATTGTTTCTGCAGTGGCTGAAGTTAGCAATATCAGGAAAGCGGTAATGCCTCTCTTAAAAAATGACCTTAATACAGAATTATTATATATTGATCTTTCAGGTGATGATTTCCATTTGGGTGGAAGCAGCCTTGCTCAAGTACAAAATAAATTAGGAGTAAATGCACCGGATGTTACCAATGCTGAATATTTATCCAAAACATTTAATACAGTACAAAGCCTTATAATAGAGGGTCTTATACTTGCCGGGCATGATGTTTCTTCCGGAGGGTTATTGACAACTTTACTTGAGATGAATTTTGCCAATTGTGATTATGGCATGAAAATTTATTTAGATGCATGGCAAAGTACATCAGTTGTGAATGTATTATTCAGTGAAAAACCTGCAATAGTAATTCAGGTCTCAACAAATAATGATGCAAAGAAGATGCTTTCTGATGCTGGCGTGCATTTTGAAATTATTGGAAAGCCGGTAGCGGAGCGTTTCGTAACTGTATTTCATGCAGATGAAAAGTATATTTTTGATATTAACAACCTTCGTGATACCTGGTTTTTATCATCATACCTTCTTGACAGAAAACAAAGCGGTGATATACATGCACGGCTTCGTTTCAAAAATTATAAAAAACAAGACCTTGTCTATAGTTTTAATAAGACTTTTTCAGGAAAGGCTTCGCAATATGGCATCGATTTAAAGCGTCGCGAATGTACGGGTGTAAAAGCAGCCATCATCCGCGAAAAGGGTGTCAACGGCGATCGTGAAATGGCCTATGCACTCTATTTAGCTGGTTTTGATGTGAAAGATGTCCACATGACTGACCTCATAAGTGGCAGAGAAGATCTTGCTGATATTCAAATGATTGTGTTTGTTGGCGGCTTCTCAAATTCGGATGTGCTGGGCTCTGCAAAAGGTTGGGCAGGAGCGTTCTTGTACAATGAAAAAGCGAAGTCTGCATTGGATAATTTTTATGTACGTGAAGATACCCTTAGTTTGGGCGTTTGTAATGGTTGTCAACTGATGGTTGAATTAAACCTCATCTATCCTGACCATCCTGAGAATATAAAAATGATGCACAATGAATCAGGTAAATTTGAATCGGCTTTCCTGAATGTGGATATTCCTTCAAATAGTAGTGTGATGTTAGGCAGCTTATCCGGTAAACGTCTTGGGGTTTGGGTGGCACACGGTGAAGGAAAGTTTAGTTTTCCCTGCTATAAAGACAACTACAATATTGTTATGTTGTATGGACAGGAAGAGTATCCGGGTAACCCGAATGGCAGCGACTGGTCATCAGCTGCTATTTGTTCCAACAATGGACGCCATTTGGCTATGATGCCTCATCTTGAACGTTCCTTTTTGCCCTGGCAATGGGCATATTACCCCGAAGGCAGGGCTGACGATGAAGTGACTCCATGGATGGAGGCTTTTGTAAATGCCAGAAACTGGATTATTAAAAAGAGTGTTTAAAGCGTTTGTTTTTTATGTTAGTACGCTGATAATAGGAATATTAGTTGTAAAAATATAAATGAATATCAATTATTTATTCATTATATACATAGTAAGGATCGAATATGGTATATCTCAAATGTCATGATTGTGGACACTTAAACGAAGTAAGATCAGAGTACATGACCTTTTGCTCTGCATGCAATAAAAAGCTTGTGAACAATTTTCCAAACTGGAAAGAAAAAAATCCTGAAAAATCATTTGATGACTTTAAGCAACTTGCATGCGTTTCGGAGCATGAGATGAATAAAATAGCAGTTAAACCCGGATCAACCACAAAAGGAATCAAATATTGGATTGGTTTTTCAGTGGCGTTTGCATTGTTTTATGTCATTGGACATTATGGAGGAGAGACGATTGTGCGGTTTTTAAAGTCTGAAAAGACATCAAAGCAAGTTTTACAGCAAGAATGGATTAAAGAAACTTATGGGGATTTTGGATTAACAGTTGAAACACCTTTCAAGATGACAAAAACAGACCTCTTAATTCCAGATGATGTCAGACAGTTAATAGATAAGATGGATGTTTACAATTATACTTCAGCCAAAGGCTTCAAAGTAATTATAAATAGTATTAAGTACAATCCTGTCATTGGTGAAGGAAATTTGAAGGGAGCTGCTGATGGCGCAATCAATGAGATGAAGATACAAAGAGGAGTTACGGATTTAAAATATGTTGAAGAATCCGTTTCTATCAAGGCTATTCCAGGGTTTATTCAGCGAGGATCCTATAAAATGGATGATATCGGTATTGAGTTTATCAATACTGGCTTTTCGGAAGGATTGATTTTCTGGCAGGTTTTGGTTGCTTTTCAGGCTAATGATGAAGTTGGTCGCATTGCTGCCGGTCGAGTAATTCAATCTATTGAAATTAATGAAAGTAATATTGTTCTCTAAGATCTAAGCCTTTTGGCTCATTGCTCTTAGTTTTGCAAATCATTGATAAGATTGACAAATTTTTTATCTGAAGAACAAATTGAAAAAAAAGATTTATGAAAAATAGACAACTCGCCATCATAACCGGAGCCAGTAGCGGCATAGGATTGGCATGTGCTGAAAAATTTGCTGAAGGAGGATGGGATCTTATTCTTATAGCCCGAAGAGCTGAAAAACTTAAGCTGATATCTACCAGATTAGAAAAAAGTTTCAATGTCAGAGTTCACGCAATTGAATTGGATGTTACGCAAAGGGAGTCGGGTGATCTTCTGGCAAATTATGTCACAGATAATGGCTTGCAACCTCATCTTTTGCTTAACAATGCAGGCCTTGCAGTTGGTATTGATCCCATCCATGAAGGACGAACGGATGATTGGGGAAGAATGATTGATACAAATGTAAAAGGACTGCTTTATATTACCCGTGCTATTGCTCCCATTTTTGTTGAACAGAGCTTTGGGCATATAATTAACATTGGTTCAATTGCCGGAAAAGAAGCTTATCCAGGTGGTAATGTATATTGCGCAACAAAATTTGCGGTGGATGGTCTTACACGTGCCATACGAATGGATCTTGTGTCTCACGGTATCAGAGTGACTCAGGTTGCTCCCGGTGCTGTAGAAACTGAATTTTCTGTTGTTCGGTTCAAGGGTGATCATCAAAGAGCGGAAAAGGTGTACATTGGTTTTCAGCCACTTTCACCTCAGGATGTTGCAGATGCAGTTTGGTATTGTGCCAATGTGCCCAAACACGTTAATATCAATGATATGGTTATTATGCCAACTGCTCAGGCTTCAGCAGGGCTAATTCATAAAAACCTATAATATCATTTGCCTCAGCTAAATGATATTAGTGTTATCTTTTTAAGAAAAAATTTAGTGCATAATTTTAAAGATCAACTCTTTATATAATTCGCTGTCGTCAACCGAATTGCTGCCATATCCTTTGGCCTTTAAGTCGTATTCGCGTAAAACTGCAATAATATCGACAATTTTTGCAATGGAATAGTTCTTTGCAGCTTCCTGATAATCACCAATAAAAAAAGGATTTACACCTAAAACACTGGCTACTGCATTTTTTGATTTGTCAGTAGCATAGTGATATTTCAACACTTTGAGATAAAAATTATAAATAAGAATTACTGTCTTAAGAATGGGATTTTCTTTTTTGTTGGATCCAAAATAATTGACAATGCGATTGGCTTTTAGAATATCGCGGCTTCCCAATGCTTTTTGAAGTTCAAAAAAATTATAATCCTTAGAAATACCAACGTTTCTTTCAACTTCATCGTCTGTTATCCGGGATTTTGGCGGAAGCGAAATCATCAGTTTTTCAAGTTCATTGCGCACTTTATGCAAATCGGTGCCTAGAAAATCAGCCATTATTTGGCTGGCTTTCGGACTGATGGTATAGTTTTTTTGCTGAAGATATTTATTGATCCAATCAGGAATATTGTTGTCGTAAAGTTTTTTTGACTCAAACAAAACTCCCTTTTTGTCAATCTGTTTAGCGAAACTTTTTCTGCCATCAATTTTCTTGTATTTATAGTTGATGACAAGAATTGTACTTTTGGGCAAGTTTGCAAGGTAGGGTTCAAGTTTTTCAATGTCTTTTACATCCTGCGCTTCTTTTACTATAAGCAGTTGATAATTTCCCGACATAGGATAGGTGCGGGCCTGATTCGCAATAGTCAAAACATCGACATCACGGCCATACATAACCAATTGATTAAAAGCCCGATAATCCTCTTCGAGCACGTTCTCTTCAAGCATTTCTGTAATGGAGTCGATAAAATAGGCCTCTTCTCCCATCAGGAAATAGATGGGGTGAAACACTTTATTGCGGATACTTGTAATAATTTGTTCGTAGGTCACAGTGGGTAATTAAAAACGAAGATGTTTAACTGTAAGACCATCATTAATAAGCTGGTGCAGAGAATCAATACCAATTTTTAAATGGTCATTCACATATTTCTGATTGACGCGCCTATCGCTTTCAGAAGTTTTTACCCCTTCCGGAATCATGGGTTGATCTGAAACGAGTAACAAGGCCCCCGTTGGAATTTCATTTGCAAATCCCACAACGAAAATGGTTGCTGTTTCCATATCAACAGCCATACTTCTCGTTTTGATGAGGTATTCCTTGAAATCATCATCGTGTTCCCAAACACGTCTGTTGGTTGTATAAATAGTTCCTGTCCAGTAATCTCGTCCATGATCTCTGATACTGCTGGAAATTGCTTTTTGCAGACTAAAAGCCGGAAGTGCAGGTACTTCTATTGGAAGATAATCGTTCGAAGTTCCTTCTCCTCTGATGGCAGCAATAGGTAAAATGAAATCACCTACTTTGTTCTTTTTTTTAAGTCCTCCACATTTTCCTAAAAATAAAACTGCCTTTGGGTGAACAGCTCCTAAAAGATCCATAATGGTAGCCGCATTGGCGCTGCCCATACTGAAATTTATGATAGTAATGTTATCCGATGTTGCACAAGGCATTGGGTGATCCAGTCCGAGTATCGGAACGTTGTGCCATTCAGCAAAAAGTTCAAGATAATGGTTGAAGTTTGTAAGTAAAATGTACTCGCCAAAAGAGTCAAGGGTTTGGCCTGTATAACGCGGCAGCCAGTTTTCAATTATTTCCTGTTTTGTTTTCATTTTGTCTCTTAATCTGGGCAACTGTTTTTAAGCCTGAATATCCAATCAACATACTTTGATTTTACTCATTCTAACATGTCCATCCAAATGAATAAAACAAATTATGTATCATATTTTCAGGTAAATTGCATATGGGTTAAATGAACAACAAATGTACAACTATTTCTTTTTTAACTAATTTTACCCTTTTAATGCTTGCAAAGTAAATAATTTATCATGCAGTGGTTTAAAACACGGGAGCTTAAGGGGAAGCAAGAAGTGTTTGACCCCTTAAGAAAAAAATATGTTTCTCTTACTCCAGAGGAAGAAGTCAGACAATTGACATTGCACCATCTGATAGAAGAACTTAATTATCCGGCTGGGCTCATAGCGGTTGAATATTCACTTCGTCTTCACGAACTAGTTAAAAGATGCGATATTGTTGTTTTCTCACCGGAAACAAAACCCGTTATGATTGTTGAGTGCAAGTCAAGGCACATTACGATTAATCAGGCAGTTCTCGATCAGGCAACACGTTACAATATTAGCCTTCAGGTGAAGTATTTGCTTCTTACAAACGGATTGAAACAGTATATAATTCTTATGTCAGATGAGAGCTACCCCTATTCTTTTCTTGATAGCATCCCAGATTATCAAACCTTACTCAATGAAAAAAACTAAATTAGTCACCCAAAAAACCATATTGAATGTTGTATTAAAGATGACAGGGTGTACTGTTTTTTATAGATTCTTGTTATCTTTTTTATTCGTCCTTCCCTTTATTGGAAATGGACAAAACGATTCATTAATAACTAATAATTTTAATCCGGAATCGGTTGAAGATTATCTTTTTCTTTCCAAATCCTATATAAACCGTTCAGGTGAAAAAACATTACTCTTTAGCAATAAAGCTTTAGCCATGGCCAAAGAAAACCCCGTTGATAGCCTCCTTGCAAAAGCATATAAAAGTGTTGGCATTGCCACGTATTATTCAGGAGACTATGAAATGGCAATTCTGTATTTTGATTCAGCATTGGTGTATTTTAAGCAAACTGAAAATTATCAGGAAATTGCAAACATTTACAATAATTTTGGAATATGCTATAGCGAACTGTCAGATTATCTGAAGGCTGTTGAATTTTATCGCGCCGCGCTTGATATGAATACAGAATTAAATAATCTAAGCAGTATTGGTCATCTGAACAATAATTTGGGATCACTTTATTACGAGCTTATGGCTTACAATCAGGCAATGGATTATTTTCAAAAGGCACATAAGTGGGCATCCTTGGAACAAGATAAACCTTTTATGCTTACTACATTGAACAATATTGGGCTAATTCAGCAGAGTTTATTCGATTATGAAAAGGCTCTTAATACTTTTTCTCAATGCATTCAACTTGCCAATGAACTAAATGATGACCTAGGCTTGGCCAATTGTCAGCTGAATAAGGGAAATATTTATATTGAAAAGAAACTACCTGATAGTGCCTTTGCTAATTTTTTACCAGCATTGAAAACGTATGAAGATGCTGATGTTTCAACAGCTCTTGCATGGCTTGGTATTGGAAGAACGCACCAATTAAATGAAAATCACCGACAGGCACTTACTGCTTTTGAAAGGGCACTCCAAGATATTGAAATATTTACCAACCCTGCCCTGAAGATAGACATACTAAAGGAGTTATATTATACCTGGGAAAAATTAGGAAATATATCGAATGCCTATCAGGTTTTAAAAGAATATCATATAGTATTTGATACCGTAAAGTCGCTTTTTGATTCGGAGGCGGTAGCAAATTTGCAGGCAAAGTTTGATGTTGATAATAAATTGAAGGAAATATCAATCTTAAAAGAGGAAAAGGATGCACAGGAAAAATTGATTGTTGAACAGCAGATTAAAAATTCCGTTAGTAGGGTTATGCTTCTTATTACCCTTGGTGTTGTGATTCTTTTATTTACTGGAATTCTTATTTATTACAGGGCTTCAATGCGCTACAAAAAAATCAGTGCTGAACTTTCTTTACAAAATCGTTTACATGAAGAAGCAAGGGAAGCCCTTGCAAACTCAAACCAAGCATTGGCTGCACAGGAAGAATTGTTAAGAACGCTTATCAATGCGACTCCCGATATAATAAGTTTTAAAGACGATAAAGGGCGCTGGCTCGAATCAAATGATGCCAATCTGGAGCTTTTTGGGCTCAATGATGTGGATTATAAGTTAAAAACCAATATTGAGCTGGCTGCTTTAAACCCTAAACAAGAAAAATCTTTACTCGATTGTGTTATAACTGACGAGATATGCTGGCAAAAAAATATGATTTCTATAGGTGATGAAGAAATAGTGAATATGGAGGGGGAGGTAAAAGTGTTTGATGTGATAAAGGTGCCTTTATATTATGAAGATGGAAGCCGCAAAGGTCTTATCGTCCTTGGTCGCGATCTTACAATGAGAAAAAATGCTGAGAACAAACTCAATGCAGCTCTTCACAAAGCAGAGGAATCAGAACGTTTCAAAGCCGCGTTTTTATCTAATATGTCACATGAAATAAGAACTCCGTTAAACGCTGTTGTTGGTTTTAGTGACCTTCTCGATGATGATGCCTTATCATTAGAAACACGTCGAAATTACATCAAATATATCCATGAGAGTGGAGATGCTCTCCTGTCGCTTATAGGTGATATCATCGATCTGTCTCTTATTGAGGCAGGTGAGTTGGCTTTGTATCCTGAACCTGTTCAATTGAATGATCTGTTTCAAAGCCTGTATGACCAGTTCTTAAATCTGGCAAATCTCAAAGATAAATCCAAGCTACATATTTTTTGCGCTATGCCAACAGATAGCGAGATTTATCTTGTTGACAAACAAAGAATTAAACAGATAATGATCAATCTTTTTGATAATGCATTGAAATATACCGATAAGGGTTCAATCGAAATTGGATTTTCGGTCATGAAGTATGAAGATAAAACTCCTGAAATTCGTCTTTTTGTAAAGGATTCAGGCATCGGAATCCCAGAAGAAAAACAACACCTGTTATTTAACCGGTTCACAAAGTTACACGATAATAAAAAGAAGCTCTACGCCGGAACCGGACTCGGACTTAGCATTGTTAAGCAACTTGTTGTCTTAATGGGGGGTAATATTGAAGTCCTTTCTATAGAAAATTCAGGTACTGCAGTAACAATTACGCTTCCAGCTCATGCAGCAATTTTGCCAAAAAAACATGAGGAAAAAAGATTGGAACGATATACTTTTACCGGTAAAAAGTTTCTTGTTGTTGAAGACGTTGATTCCAATTATGATTTACTAAGAGTTATTCTTGAGTCATCGGGTGCCTATGTGCTTAGGGCATGCAATGGCATTGAAGCGGTCGAAATGAGTCGTGATAATCCTGATTTTGATCTTATTTTGATGGATATTCAGCTTCCTGAGATGAATGGATATATAGCTACTGCGGAAATAAAGAAATTCAGGCCAGAAGTACCGATCATTGCTCAAACAGCTTTTGCTATGGCCAATGAAAAAGAGGCGTGTATTGAGGCTGGTTGTGATGGTTATATTGCCAAACCAATCAAAGCACATCTCTTGCTTCCGGTACTTTTTGAGATGTTAAGAAAACCTGAGGATTCAATCAATACTTAGATCAGCATTTTAAAATAGGATAGTAAAAGTGCTCTGAAAAATTAATTTCATTTTGTTGATACTGTTTGAAAGGATGAATCCTATGGTTTGTTGCTTATTATTTGAAGAACCCAAAATCATTGCTTCAATTTGCCATCATCTTAATTGAATAAATTATTTTTGTAGAAAATTGAAAAAAACTAACATCATAGCAAGATTCATTCAAGTTGTTTATTGAAAAAAACTTTACATTTGCACATGAATAAAAACCAATGATATGAAAAGTACCATCATCAAATTAGTTCTTTTTGCGGTCATCATTTTCCTTGGATACATGGTGTATCAGAGCATTATGCAGCCGATGGATTTCCTGAAGGAAAAAAAACACCGAGAAGTGGAAGTTGTTCAACGTTTAAAAGATATTCGTAATATCCAGTCGTATTACAAAAATGCAAAAGGGAGCTATACGGGCAGCTTTGATTCATTGATTAGTTTTCTCAAAGTGGGCGAGATACCTGTCGTGAGTGTAATACCTGATCCTACGGACACTACATTTACGCGCACCATTTCCGACACTTTAGGGTATGTTAAGGTTAGTGACTCTCTGTTTAAAGCAAGAAGAAATTTCGTCATCAATGATTTGAGATTTATTCCATATTCTGAGGGAGCTCAATTTGAAATGGGTGCAGGTGAAATGGATCGTGGGGGTGTTAAAGTTAGTGTTTTTGAAGCCAAGGCACCTTTTAAAGTATACCTCAAAGGGATGGATTCTCAACGAATTATGAACCTTGTAGCCAGTGAAGAGGCTATTGAAAGATTTCCCGGGTTAAAAGTAGGATCATTGACAGAGCCATCCACCGATGGCAATTGGGAGTAACAAAATCGTTATGTTAGCCTCAGTTAGACCTCAAATAAGTCGTTTCGATAAGGCTTTCAAAGAAGATTATTCAAGAAATTATCATCTTACCATCCGGCTTTCTCCGGATGGTTTTTATTTGGTGGTCTTTTCCCCTGAAAAACATCGCTATCTGGGGTTAGAAACCTATCAGTTTAAAAAAATAGATGAAGAAGTGAAGCTTGCGGCTGCCCTTGATGAAATTATAATGTTCCGTCAATGGATTGCCTATCCGTTTCACTCTGTTTTGGTAATTGTTGATCATATTTACAATACCATCGTTCCCTCACCTTTGTATGAAGAGAAAGAGAAAGGAACCTATCTGGCTTTTAATCAACAATATCGTGATAATTCTCGCATCAATTCAGATCATCTTAAAACTTCTGATGCCTATAATGTCTATTATTTATCCAATTCTTTGGTTGAGAAAATAAAGGATTTGTGGGCCAATGCTCACATTGTTCATCTGCAATCAGTTTTACTTGAGAGCTTGCTTATCACCAACCGAAATAAACCTACACTTAATACCCTGTTTGTTCATGTGCGTGATGAAAGTTTTGACATGGTTGTGCTAAAAGACGAGAAGCTTCAGTTCTCCAATAATTTTCGGTTCAATACACCTGAGGATTTTATTTACTTTATTCTTTTTGCTATGGATCAACTTCGGTTGAATCCGGAGAGTGCTCAACTCATTTTTTCAGGAAATATTGACAAAGGCTCTGCAATGTATGAAATTTCATATAAGTACATAAGAAACATTAGTTTTGCTGGACGAAACAATGCCTTTGAGTACAGCTATATGCTAGAGGAATTGCCTGTTCATAAGTATTTCATTCTGTATAATGCTTTACAATGCGAATTATAAAAGGAAAGTTTCAACGTCGTTTGATTCATGTTCCGGCAGGCTTGCCTGTGCGGCCAACTACTGATCTGGCAAAAGAAAGCCTTTTCAATATTCTTAATAACAGAATTGATTTTGATAACCTTCGTGCTATCGATCTTTTTGCCGGATCAGGCAATATATCCTATGAATTGATTTCACGTGGATGCGCTCAGGTTATTGCTGTGGATCACACGCTGAAATGTATCCATTTTATATCTCAAACAGCTCAACTCCTAAACATGGAGAATCTCCAAACTGTTCGCTCAGATGTGTTTAGGTACTTATCGATGCAGAAATTGCCTTATGACTTGATTTTTGCAGATCCGCCTTATGATTTACCAGAGGAGGATTACCATGCGCTTGTGACGCTCATTTTTGAAAAAAATCTTTTGAAAGAAGAAGGAAATCTAATCATTGAGCACTCAAAAGGAGTTGATTTTTCGACGCACGCCCGTTTTCTGGAATCCCGTCGGTATGGCAAAGTTCACTTCAGTTTTTTTACTTTAAATAATTCTTTAGAATCTGAATAAAAAAACCGGCTTTAGAGCCGGTTTATCTATTAATATTCATCTTCGTGAAAGAAGAAATCGTCTTTCGTAGGATAGTCAGGCCAAATATCTTCGATGCGATCGTAAATTTCGCCTTCATCTTCCATTTCCTGCAGGTTTTCAACTACTTCCTGTGGTGCTCCAGTTCGCACTGCCCATTCCAACAACTCATCTTTTGTTGCTGGCCAGGGTGCGTCTTCAAGTTTCGAGGCTAACTCTAATGTCCAGTACATCGTTATAGGGTGTTAATAAAAATTTTTGCAAAAGTAGTATATTTTATCTCGAAGTCAAGTAAAAAGAAATATTTTACAATACGGCTTATTTTCAAGGCTTCCAGAGCACTTCAGGACTCTTAGTAACCATTGAGTAGTATCTTCCAAGAACAAAAAAGTAATCAGAAAGCCTATTCAGATACTTCAAATCAATTTCAGACACATGAAATCTCTCATGGAGTCGTGTACTTATGCGTTCTGCCCTTCTACAAACTGTTCGCGCAATATGACAATAGGATACAACAATGTGACCTCCTGGCAGAATAAAATTTGTTAACTCTGGTAAAAGCTCGTTCATGGCATCCATTTCATGCTCGAGAAATTCAACATCCTTTTCATTTAATTGAGGCATCATTCTGGTGAGTACGCCTTCAGAATCCTCTGCAAGATGAGACTCAAGCCGAAATAGCTTTTCCTGTATCTCTAAAAGAATTTTCCTTTTAGGATCACTTACTTCAATATGATCGCGGATAAGACCTACAAATGCATTAAGCTCGTCAACAGTGCCGTAAGCTTCAATGCGATCATGGTATTTTGGAACCCGGGTGCCACCAATCAAAGAGGTTTTCCCACTATCACCCGTTTTGGTATATATTTTCATAATAAAACTGTAATTTAACCAAAGCTTTTAACAAAACAAGGTTGAAAATGTTTATATATTTTCGTTAAACATTATGAGGGCTGTTTTGATCTAAATCTTTTCTGTTAATCAAAAAGCTAATTTATCACCTTAATACTTACAATAGGAGTGAATTTAAACACTCGCTGGATCAATGGTATGAATTTTTTTATTGATTTCATCCGATTCAATCAATCCATCTTTTAGTCGAATTATGCGATGGGCATGTTTGGCTATTTCTTCTTCATGTGTAACAACGATAATGGTGTTGCCGGCTTGGTGTATTTCATGGAGCAATCCCATAATTTCAATGGATGTTTTTGAATCCAGATTTCCGGTAGGTTCATCGGCCAGAAGGATGGATGGGTTGTTTACCAGTGCTCTTGCAATTGCAACTCTTTGTCTTTGTCCACCCGAAAGTTCATTGGGCTTATGCTTAATCCTGTCGGTAAGTTGAACATTTGCAAGTACCTTTTCAGCCATTTCAACACGTTTAATTTTACCAATTCCAGAATAAACAAGTGGAAGCATCACGTTTTCAAGTGCGGTAGAACGGGGAAGCAGATTAAATGTCTGAAAAATAAAACCAATCTCTTTGTTTCTGATTTCAGCTAATTGATTGTCATTCATTGCGCTTACATCCTTGCCGTTAAGATTGTAGCTTCCAGCAGTAGGAGTGTCAAGACAACCCAGAATGTTCATCAAGGTTGATTTGCCCGATCCTGACGGCCCCATAAGAGCAACGTATTCATTGCGATGTATAACAAGATCGATCGTGCGTAGTGCTTTTACAATTTCAGAGCCAACTTTATAATGACGAGAAATATCTTTTAACCTAATAACCTCTTTATCCATAATTATTTTTTTATGCAGCAAAGTTATTACATAGTTAATATAAAATGCTGCTTTTCTATTCCCTTTCTGAAAAAAATAATCCCAAACTGAAAAACATCAATACTTAGGCTTACTTCATCTGTTGATTTGATTATTTTCCATGCTTCCTCCATTTCTTTAGACCAGTGTATATCATCAAAAATAAAAATACTTTCTGGAGTAGCTTTTGTAAGACATTGTTGGAAATAATTTAAGGTGGCCAGCTTTCTGTGATTCCCATCAAAAAATACAAGGTCTAACTTTTCAAAACCTTGGAGCGTTTTTAAAAGCACATTATTAAAGTCTCCTAAAACCATATCGATATTTTCAAGTTTATGGAGATCAAAACTGCTTTGCGCTACAGTGGCAATGGAAGAACACCCCTCAATGGTTATAATTTTTGACTGTGGATTACCCAGAGCAAGACTAATTGTACTAAATCCAGTTGAGGTGCCAAATTCAAGTATGGTTGTTGGGTTAAAATGCTTTACGATCCTATAAAGCAAGTAGTTGTATTTAATAGGGTGACTTCTTTTTTTTGCAAGCTCGCAAACTCTGGCTCGATAGGTGGAAAAAGCTTTTCCTCCTGCTGCTGCTCCAAAATCGACAGTTTCAATCAGATTGCGATTTTTAAAAGTATTTCGAAGTACCTTGTTTATGACGCTATAATCCTTATATTTTTTTTTGTCTGACAGTACATTCGTAGCAAATTCAAATACAAATGGGGAATGGATTCCATGTGGACTTTTTCGTTTTCTTAAATAGCTTAAATAACTTAGTGCAGGATAAAGACTTTTTAGCATGTTTTATTAAAAATGTTTTTTAGAAAAATGACACTTTGCAAGTGTTATCATATAAATGGGATAGTTTTTAATTTGGTTCTATTAGATTATCAAAAATCATGCCTGTAGTATAAAAGCATAAATTCGATTTCTATATATAATCCATTAATGGTCGGTTTATTTGGTGCAAAAATGAATAGCGATGAAGTGAATCTTTAATAGAGAAAGGAATTTTTAAGCAGGATTATTCAAAAACCAATTTCTGAATATAAAAAACACTTCTGGGATTATTGGTTCGTAGGCGATTGTTCGAAATACGCTGATATCCGGTAGCCATATAAAACTGATCATACCACCAGTTGATGCTTGCATATTTCTCCTCCAGAAGACGGTCGCTGGTGAATGTACTCTCAATTCTCGATTGTTCTGTTTGACCAATTTGATCGCCAACATTATCAATAATTTTAGAGTGTATCAAGCCATTTTGAACCATAACCGCCGCAACCATAGATGAGTCGGTATGGATGGATACATTGCTTCTAAGTTGTGGCAAGATGACATCCCTTAATTCAAAATCGGAACTCCATAAGAATTTTCCGTTTTCATCGAAAGAAGCAAGAAGCGCAGAAAAAAACCGATATCCTTCAAAAATATTGTAGGTATAAGGTACCAAGCGACCATAAAAGTCATAATCCATGCGTGTTTCAAGTCGGTATTGCGGATTAAATGCTTCAGCTGAATAAATAAACTGTTGATCGGTTTTGATGACTTCAGGCTTGAAGAATTGAAATGCAATTGCATTTTCCTGCTTTGTTTGACGTGATCGCGATTGCCGCTGCCGGGTTTTGATGAGTTCTTCCGTAGATAGAACTTTGTAGATATTGCTGAAGCTTTCAAAGTCCTGGTAAGACTGTGCCTGAAGCTCTCCCGCTTCATAGCGAAGAAAGAAAACTCCAATGGCTTGACTTGTAAGTTCAGGCTGGTTTGAAAAATCCTTAACCAAATTTCTGCGTCGTTCTTTGTTGTCATAACTGCCTGTTATAATCATCCTTTCATCACCATCGGTCAAAATAGCTAAAGCATGCAAATAGTACATTTCGTTGGTATAAGTCCATGTTTTTTCAATGGTACCATTGTTGTTGATGATTTGGAATACATCTTCAGAAAAACGATTGTTATCGAACCTTTTGGTAGCAACTACAAAATGATTTGATACAGTTGAGGAGGCAATGCGCTGAATAACAGATTGTCCTTCAATACCATGCTGAATACTGCTCAATGATCCGTTTTCCAAATCATAAAGTAATAGGTCGGAATTATATTTGGGCAGACTGACAGCTATCAATACTTTATTTCCTGATACAGCAAAATCTTTAATGGTTGCTTTATCAGGTAGTATTCCGCCAAAAAGAACAAAATGATTATTTTGGATTCCAAAACGCAATAATTCATAGGTCGGCTGAGAAGATTTCTTTGCGTCAGGAGTTACAAACAACATGATGACTTGATCTTGTGTTGAATGTGTAGAATGATGTGCAAGACCATCGCTCAGAGGTACATATTGAAGCCATTTTTCATGAAGATTGGTATCGAGCAGGCTGAAAAACCATTTTCTTTTTCCTTCCTCAGTGAGTTCTGTGCTCTCATAAAAAACTAAAAGGCCATTCTCTTTCAGTACTTCCAAATTATAAGCCGGGGCATCTATACTGGCAGGTAATTCAATACGAATGGGCTCAACAACTTGCGCCAATGATGTAAAAGATAGCAACATCAAGTTAAAAAAAATCAATAAAACGATTGTTTTGCGCACCTCTTCAAGATTTATTACCTGACAAAAATACACTATTGTTGCAGACTGGGAGGATACCTATGTGCTTTTTTGCAAACGAAAAACGTATTGCAAATACCAAAATAACACATGACAATCGTTGTTATGAATAGTTATGTACGACTTAATGTTTTTACTAAAAAAAGCCTCGAAACCGAAATTTCGAGGCTAAGTTTATTAAATTCAAAAATCACTTATTCATTCAATAGCTTCGAGCTATCTGATTATCTGACAGCGATTTTTACAATTGATTTTTTCCCGTTTTCTTCAATAGCGGCCATGATATAAAGTCCAGACGAAACGCCTTGGATATTAAGTTGATGCTGCCCGGCTGAAATCTGTTTTTGAAGGATAACCCTACCGGCTAGATCTGTTAAGACAATATTGGCTGAGGTTTGAGTTTCCAGATTTATGAAATCATTTGCAGGGTTAGGATAAACTTTAACATTCGTTGTTTCATTTTCATTCAACCCAACATAGGAGATTCCATAAACTACTATGTCATCCACTTGATAGGTCGAAGAAGCTTCAGTTGTTGAAGTATATTTGAACGCAATATACAATGGCGGGGTAACGGTTTCTGCCATTAAAACATCTCCTGAGAATGCCCATGCCCAACTTCCAGCTGACCATTCAGCCTGATCAGTTATTTCAGCCCAAGTAAAATTATTTGGATTACCAGTACCGTCATAATTACTGCTTATCATTAGTTGCAGATCATTACCAGCATAATTTCTGGCAGAACGAAAATTCAATGTAATCTCTGCCACTTGCGGAATCCAGTTCAGGGATGGACTAATTAGCCAGTCCTCATTGGCAAAGTTGCCTCCTGAGTATCCCGAAATGCGCGCAAAATCTTCATTGTTGAAGTTGTAATACTGCCAGGTTTGTTCTCCTGTTACGCTGTAAGCGCTCATAACGCCCAGATCAGCATCAAAAGTTTCTTCTAAAAGAAGTACTGTAGTGTTTGGCAAAACAGCTGCCTGGGGTACAGTTCCGTCAATTTTATAGTTGATGCCTTCGCCTGCATTCGTATAAGGGAATATTGAAAAACCATAAATCCCTTCATTCGGATCGAGAAAACTAAAAAGATGCGATTCCTCTCCTAATTCAACATTCCATGAAATATAACCTAGAGATATATCAAGGTTGTTTGCTACAGGTGTACCATCTTCAGGTAAAAATCTTGATTTTTCAGGGATGCCAACAATTTCACCATAAATAAGATAACCATCGGGCAATTGTTCGCCAACTGCATCAGTCCATGAAAGCAAAGCGCCTCTTCCCTGAGGAACGGCATCAAAAGCTGTTGGATAATTCGTGGGCTCGGGTTTTAGAACAACATCAGTACTCAGCACGAAATCGTCATAATAAACAGAGCCACCATTGGCGCCATCCTGATTATAAGCTCTAAGCTCAAAGCGAAATCCGGTTGCAGTGGCTGGAGCAGTAATTACAGCACTAAACTCTTGCCATTGACCACTATTTTCGCTGTAAGTAGCAGGGCGAAGTATTGCTTCATCATCAGGTAATGTGCTTGCGCCATTAAGCCAATAAGACCAGATACGCATTTTTGCTGCATTATCATTGTCGAAAAAATAATACTGAATGGTGTAAGAAGCGCCAGGCTCAATACCTTCAATTACCTGTTGTATTTTCTTAGTGCTTGAGGCAGAAGTGTGTTTTGCAGAGAAGCTGCCAGAATGGGTTATGGTACTTTCTTGCGAGATGTTCTCCACTACGGTCCATCCAACAGGTTGTGTGTCACTTGTCCAGTTTTCCATGCCAGGATTTATTACAATATTCTGTGCCTCTATCGATGTTAATCCACTGAATAACAATAATAAACTTAATAAAATGTAAATTTTCTTCATGATACTATTTTTTTAATTTCCATATTTTTTATCATTTGTAAAAGTACAAAAAGATTTTAACAGAAAGGGAAAAGAACAAAAAAAGAGCAATCGATTTGGATTGCTCTTCTGATAAATATTGGAATTAGATCCAGTTTATTTTTTGTCATCAACTTCTTCGAAGTCAACGTCTGTCACTTCATCTTCTCCACCCTTATTGGTAGGCCCGGATTGCTCCTGACCGCCACTGGATGATGGCTGACCATCGGGTTGTGCCTGTGTGTTTTTGTACATTTCTTCGCTGGCAGTTTGCCATATACTGTTCAGTTTTTCCATCGCAACATCAACTGAAGCAACATCCTGACTCTTGTGTGCATTCTTGAGTTGTTCTAGAGCGCCTTCTATCTCTGCTTTTTTATCTGCAGGCAGTTTATCGCCATATTCCTTAAGCTGTTTCTCTGTCTGGAAGATAAGTGCATCAGCGGCATTGAGTTTGTCAACACGTTCGCGTTCTTTTTTATCAGATTCGGCATTGGCAAGAGCTTCCTCTTTCATGCGCTGGATATCGGCATCGCTTAAGCCTGATGATGCTTCAATACGGATACTTTGAGTTTTTCCGGTGGCTTTGTCTTTTGCTGATACGTGAAGAATGCCATTAGAATCGATATCAAAAGTTACTTCAACCTGAGGCACTCCACGAGGTGAAGGCGGAATTCCATCAAGATGGAATCGTCCAATACTTTTGTTTTGAGTGGCCATCGGACGTTCACCTTGCAATACATGTATTTCTACGGAAGGCTGATTATCAGAAGCTGTAGAAAAAGTTTCCGATTTTTTCGTTGGAATCGTCGTATTCGACTCGATCAGTTTTGTCATAACACCGCCAAGCGTCTCAATTCCAAGTGAAAGCGGGGTAACATCAAGCAGCAATACGTCTTTTACTTCTCCAGTGAGTACACCTCCCTGAATAGCAGCGCCAATAGCAACCACTTCGTCAGGATTGACACCTTTTGATGGCTCTTTTCCAAAGAAATCTTTCACAATTTGTTGAATAGCGGGGATACGGGTTGATCCTCCAACGAGGATAACATCGTCAATATCCTGGGCTGTTATTCCAGCATCCTGTAGTGCTTTACGACAAGGTTCGATGGTGGCACGAATCAGTTGATCATTAAGTTGTTCGAATTTTGACCGGGTGAGTTTACGAACCAAGTGCTTTGGAACACCGTCAATAGGCATAATATAAGGCAGGTTTATTTCAGTTTCGGTCGAGCTTGAAAGCTCAATTTTTGCTTTTTCTGCAGCTTCCTTTAAACGTTGAAGAGCCATTGGATCTCTTTTCAGATCAACGCCTTCATCTTTTTTAAATTCTTCAGCAAGCCACTCGATGATATTCTGGTCGAAATCGTCGCCACCTAAATGTGTGTTTCCATTGGTTGATTTAACTTCAAAAACACCGTCTCCCATTTCCAGGATTGAGATATCAAAAGTGCCACCACCTAAGTCATAAACAGCTACTTTGATGTCGTTCTTTTTTTTGTCGAGACCATACGCCAGTGCAGCAGCGGTAGGCTCATTGATAATGCGTTTCACTGTAAGGCCTGCAATTTCACCTGCTTCCTTAGTTGCCTGACGCTGTGAATCGCTAAAATAAGCAGGAACAGTGATAACTGCTTCTGTAACTGTTTGTCCCAGATAATCTTCAGCAGTTTTTTTCATTTTTTGAAGAATGATAGCTGAGATTTCCTGAGGTGTATAAATACGGTCGTCAATCTGAACCCGAGGTGTATTGTTGTCGCCTTTTACTACTTTAAAAGGAACCCTGTTCTTTTCAGCAGTTATCCGATCGAAAGTTTCTCCCATAAAGCGTTTGATTGAAAAGATCGTCCTGGTCGGGTTTGTGATGGCCTGACGTTTTGCAGGATCTCCAACCTTACGCTCTCCATTGTCAGCAAAAGCTACAATAGAAGGCGTTGTGCGTCGTCCTTCGCTATTTGGAATTACTACTGGTTCATTACCTTCCATTACGGAAACGCATGAATTTGTGGTTCCTAAGTCAATTCCGATTATTTTTCCCATTATGTTGTCCTCCTAAAAAATTATTAAATAGTTTCAATTTGTATTGACTTGTTTTTGTCAATGATTATGCCAATGGTTTTTTATCTTTTAGTTTTTCATTTTTTTTTTATTACTAAAAATAAATTTATGAAGTAACCATTGTATGTAACTGATAATCAATTTTCTAATAAAATATATAAATATTTATTATGACATTTTTAATGTGACAAAAAGGCAGTTGGAACAGATCTTAAATCGTAAATTTGGGGATAATATAACATTTTAGCAACGTAATTTGCCAATGAAACATTAAGAATCATTCTTTCCTTGCTCGTTTTAAGGCTAAGTTGAATTGGAAAATGAAGTTGGTTTTGATATCCTTAACTTCCGGGAAGGTGAATGACTATTACGGCACTGGCTTCAATTCGAAACCCCAATTGAAATTTTCGACAAGTTTCAGTTCACTCTGCACCGTCATACGGTAACTACGTTTAATGGTTTTTCTTGAAGAGAAAATGCCAAAACCGTTATCAATATTTGAATATTGCGGAACTTCCTGAACGATGCTATTGTTGGGGGCATTCACATCGATATAAGTGCTTAGGCTTTCGCCTCCTGCGGAAATAATTATGTCAACAAGGCCTGCAAATCTTCTCACGTTGAGGGCACTAGCATCGAGTTGTTGCTGTAGTCTTGAGTAAAAATTATCTCCCAGATAACTGACTTCAAGTTGCTGTCCGCCCGTCAGATAATCTGCTGATTTTGTTCCAAGATTCCATTGAAGTGTTTTAAAAACAGTATCAGCACTCCCAGGTAACAACTCTTCGTAATGAAATATCAAAATAATTTCGTGACGTTTTCCATTCACTGCTGAGTTCCAGCGAATTGTTGTTGCTGCAGTTGCAGCAAAATTAATTCGGTTAATAGGCAATGTGATGCCAAAATCCTGAACAAGCTTTGTTTTAGCAGTAATTTCTTGTTCACCTTTATTGACTACCAATGTGTATTCGGCGTTTTGATCAATAGCTGATGTGGTATAGTAAAGTTTTTGTTCTGGAAAATAAAATATGGAATCACCGGCTAATTTGTTTTTAATCGTTATGGTATCCAAGGTAATAACAGGAAGATCAATATTATTTTTTACTCCTTTGAGTTGGACGATTACTTTCCCGGGATAGTTACTTGAATCAGGATTTTGTGCGAAAAGAAGTGCATTCCCAGGCCCTAAAAATGCTTTTGTAATTTTCATGAAAGTAGTATCTGCATTACTTTCCAACAAGCCATATACAATAGTGACATCTTTATAATCAGCATAATTATCAACATCTGTGCTACATGAACTCAGCTGCAGAAACAAGATTATTGAAGTGACAAACTTAAAAAATCGTAACATATTAAAACTTTTAGTGCGCAAAAGTACTATTTATTGATGGAGTACCTCTATTGTTTCTTATCATTTTCATTACTGAGTGGGGATATTTCATACTATCATTCAAAGATTGATGTAACTTTGCTCATTCATGTGGAACAAATCAACAATTACTAAGTCATGTATTTATCAAAAGATATTCCAAAAATTACGACTCATGTTCTTCAGGAGATGAAGTTAAAAGGTGAGAAAATTGCCATGCTTACAGCCTATGATTATTCTATGGCTAAAATCCTTGATGAATCAGGGATTGATGTTATTCTTGTTGGCGATAGCGCATCGAATGTAATGGCTGGTCACAAAACAACTTTGCCCATTACCCTGAATGAAATGATCTATCATGCGTCTTCGGTGATGCGTGCGGTTACGCGTTCTCTTGTGGTTGTAGATATGCCTTTTGGTACTTATCAGGGTAACTCAAAGGAGGCTTTGCAATCTGCCATCCGGATCATGAAAGAGTCAGGTGCCAATGCAGTTAAAATGGAAGGTGGTCAGGAAATTGTAGAATCAATAGATCGGATTCTTAGTGCAGGTATTCCAATCCTGGGACATCTTGGTCTAACACCTCAAAGCATTAATAAATTTGGGACTTACGTGGTAAGAGCAACCGAAGAAAAAGAGGCTGATAAGCTACGACATGATGCTAAGATATTGGAGGATCGTGGTTGTTTTGGAATTGTGTTGGAAAAAATTCCAGCTCAGTTAGCCACCGAAGTTACACAGTCAGTTCGCATTCCTACGATCGGCATTGGGGCTGGACATGGTGTTGACGGACAAGTGTTGGTATTGCATGATATGCTCGGGATCAACCAACTTTTTTCACCTCGTTTCCTTAGAAGGTATAACAACCTTTATGAGGAAATCAGCGGCTCAGTTGCGTCCTATATTGCTGATGTTAAGTCGGTTGACTTTCCTAGCGAACGCGAGCAGTATTAGATTTTGTTTCAGGAAAAACTTTGATTGTGGGCACAATTGTGAATCGTATTCTTTATGAAGACAATCATTTATTGATAGTCAACAAATTACCTTCTGAAATTGTGCAAGGTGACAAAACAGGAGACATCAGTCTTTTGGATGATGTAAAAAGTTATCTTAAGGAAACATATGCCAAGCCAGGAAATGTTTTTGCCGGATTAGTACATCGCATTGATCGGCCAGTGAGCGGTGCTGTAGTTTTTGCGAAAACAGGGAAAGCTCTTACCCGTATGACGCAGACCATTAAATCGCGTGATTTTGAAAAAGGATATTTGGCTATTGTTAGAAATAAACCTCCTGAGGAAGCCGGTTCATTACAACATTTTTTGATTAAGAATGAGTCGCAGAATAAGTCTTATATTGTTCAAAATGAAGCGAAAGGGGCTAAATTGGCAAAGCTTAATTATCGTTTGGCCGGGGCATCAAAATCATTTTATCTAATCGAAATTGAACTGCTCACTGGAAGGCATCATCAAATAAGAGTTCAATTAGCATCATTGGGTTGTCCGATTGCAGGAGATTTAAAATATGGTGACAAACGCTCTAACTCTGATGGTTCTATTTGCCTGCACGCCTATACTATAGCGTTTGAACACCCGATAAAAAAGGAAGGGGTTAAGGTTCTGGCCCCAATTCCCTCAGGCATCCCCTGGGATATTTTTAATAATTATAAAGGTTAAAGCAATCGAACTAAACAGAATAGTAAATGTTTATGTTCTTGTCATAAGGATTCGTAATCAAATACAATGAGGAAGTTTTTCTTACTTTTTTCAATAGTTTTACTTGCTGCTTTCAATGTGCAGGCACAGTATTACCTGAGCGGTCAGGATCCAGCTTCACTGCATTGGAATCAAATCAATACGAAGCATTTCAGGCTTGTTTTTCCCGAGCATTACCGATTCAAAGCACAAGTTCTGGCCAATATGGTTGAGCACTCTTATCCCGAAGTCAGTAACGATTTGAATTCGCGTAAAATAAAGTCCGACCTGATCATGCACACTTCAGGTGTGATATCCAATGCAACTGTTGCATGGGCACCTCGCCGGCTTGATTTTTACAATACTCCTTCTCAGGATGGTTATCCTCAGGAATGGTTTAGGCAGCTGAGTATACATGAACTGCGTCATATAGCACAGATTAATCGACTTGATGCTGATTTTGGAAAAGGACTCTCGTTTCTATTTGGTCAACAAGGAACTGCTGCAATTCTGGGAATTTTTATTCCCAATTGGTTTCTTGAGGGAGATGCTGTCGTTGTTGAAACATCTTTATCTCATTCAGGGCGTGGTCGCCAACCGCTGTTTGAAGCCGGACTTAGGGCTCAATTGCTAGAGCAAGGATTGTTTACTTACGATAAGGCTTATTTTGGATCTTATCGTCATCATGTACCTGATATCTATGAACTTGGATATTTTTTAGTTGGCTATAACAAGCAAAAATATGGCAATGAGATATGGGAAAATGCATTGGATTTGACAGCACGAAAACCCTATATTTTGAATCCTTTCAGTAAAGCGCTCAAAGAGGTAAGTGGTTTGGGCAAAGGACAATTGTATCGTGAAACTGTGAAAGCTTTGCAGAAGGAATGGCTTTTACAGGATAGTCTTACTGTTTCAAGTAGTCCATCTTTGATCAGCCCTGCTGCGCATATTTTTACAAGTTACAGGTTCCCGCAAAAGATAAGAAACGGAGGTTTTGTAGCTACCAGAACTTCTCTTGACGATATTGGAAGGATTGTTCTTATAGAAAATAATAAAGAAAAAGTACTTTTTACTCCAGGAAGCATGTTCAACCAAAGTCTTTCAGCTACCGATAGTCTTGTGGTTTGGAATGAATACCAGCCAGATCTTCGTTGGTCGAACCAAAATTTTAGTGTGATAAAAATAGGGGATATCAAGCATGGAAATATCAGGCAACTGACCTCAAAAAGTCGCTTTTTTGCACCAGATATCAGCAATGATAATAATAAGATAGCGGTGTCCGAAACCGATGAGTATGGTACATATTCGTTGGTGGTTCTTTATGTTCAGGACGGTATGGAACTATTTCGTTTTAGCAGTGACAGTCTCTTTTTCCAAACGCCTAAATGGTTGAACGACAACATACATTTAGTTTCAACAGTTGTTGGTAAGGCTGGTAAGGGGATGTTAAAAGTGAATACAATTACTGGAGAATCTGAAATGTTAATCCCTTATGGTTATACTGATTTTAGCATTTCATCGGTTGAAGGTGACAAGGTTCTTTTGCAGGGATCATGGTCAGGGATCAGTAACATTTTTTCGTTCGACCTAAAAACAAATGCAATACAGCAATTGACATCTTCACGGTTTGGTGCTACTGATGCAGTTTTTGATTCTTCAATGAATAGGTTGATTTATGCCGATTACAATTCGGACGGATATCGTTTGGTTGCGCTGTCCAAAGAAAAATTGCTTCGGCTTCCTGCTGATGAGGTTAAAAACTTTTCTTTTGATCTGCCTTCAAAACTTGCAAAAAATGAACGCTTTAATATTGATGAAACAATTTTTCCAGATAGCGTTTATTTTGTGAGAAAATATAGTAAGATGGCTCATCTTTTTAATATTCATAGTTGGTCGCCGTTTTATCTGGAAGCAGATAATCAGCAAGTGAAGCCCGGTTTTAGCCTGATGTCGCAAAATACGCTCAGCACAATGGTTTCTGAAGTAGGCTATCGTTATGACATGAATGAGCAAACCGGAAAAACTGTTGTTAAGTTTTCTTATCTTGGGTTGTTTCCTGTTATTGAAGGTAGTTTTGGAACTGGTTTGAGACGCGGTATAGGAAAAGTAGACAGTTTAGAGTATGATCGAAAATGGCATGAAACAGATTGGAATGTTGGTTTCAGAATTCCATTTAATTTAACAAAAGATCGTTGGATCAGAGGGATACAACCATCTGTTTCTTTTTCTCAGCTTTACCGGAAAATGGTGCCTGAGGTTGGGTTGAGTTTCAGAGAGGATTTTTCTTCTACCATCATTTATAGTTTGTATGCATGGAATCAATCACGGGCAGCAACAAGGGACTTGTATCCAAAATGGGGTCAGACTTTCCAGATTGTTTTCAGACATTCACCTTTTGACTTATCTCCTTCTCAACAGTTCTTTGCAAGTACAAATCTCTTTTTCCCTGGCTTAGGCAAACATCATGGTTTCCGCTTGTATGCATCTATGCAAGCTGAAAAAGAAGGTTTCTACAGCTATGGAAATCTTGCTTCTGTGCCAAGGGGATATAGTAATCTCTTTTTCAATGATTTTTATGTAATTAAAGGCGATTACGTTTTTCCTTTGTTTTATCCTGAACTAAACCTGCCAACGGTTTTTTACCTTCAAAGAGTGAGGGCAGGCATCTTTTATGATTTCATATCGGGGACAGGAATTCATGCTGCCAAAACTTATTCCTCTGCAGGAGTTGAGCTCAATAGCGACTGGTATTTTTTTAACTTTCCTGCACCAGTTAATATTGGATTGCGCTTATCAAACACTTTTACTGAAAACAATTGGGTCCCTGAACTTATTTTTGGCATCAATTTCTCCTCATTGTATTGATCTTTTAATTAATTTCCCAAAAAATTAAAAAGATGAAAAGCCGTATCCTTACTTTTGAGCCTGAACTCGAAGCAATTATCCGAAAATGTCAATATTGTAACCTTGCTATGGTTGATCTGAATGGAAAACCTTATGTCGTTCCCATGAACTTTGGTTTCCGAGAAAATGTTGCTTATTTCCATTCCGGACCTGAAGGAAAAAAATTGGATATTTTAAAGCGTAATCCAGAGGTTTGCATTGCCTTTAGTACAGATCATCTGCTTCGATGGCAAAATACTGAAGTGGCGTGTAGCTATTCAATGAAATACAGATCAGTACTTATTCATGGAAAGGTTGAGTTTATTACAGAAATGACCGATAAAGAGGAAGCTTTAAACGTCATAATGAAACAATATACAGATGAAGATTACAAATTCAGCGAACCTGCTTTAAAAAATGTGGCGGTTTTTAAAGTGAATATCGAGCAAATAGAAGGCAGGGTATATGGATATTGATTTGCAACCTACCTATTGAATTTTTCGTCTGAATAAATGTTTAGGTATCGATAATAATGTTTCAGGCCTCAAAAAAAATTAAACAGCATATGATTCAAAGCAGAATTTTACATCCAATACTTATCATTGCAACAATATTATTCATGGGATTAGTAATCTCTTCTTGTGGAAAAGAAAGCAAACCAACAGAAGAAGAATACCTTATCCGCGTTGACAGCATTCATGTTGAAGATACTATACGTAAGGGTTCAAAAATATTGATTGAATTTTATGGCGTAATCGGTACAAACGGCTGTTCTCGCTTTTCAAGATTTATAACCGGAAATGATAACGCTGGTTACCAGATAGAGGTTGTAGGTATTCGGGCTGTTGGCCCAAATCTGATCTGTCCTGAATTTTTGCCAATGCTTAATGGTACTGTGCTAGAGCTTCCTGCTGACAGTTCTGGAATGCAACTTTTAAAAATAATCAATCCGGGAGTTAACCAAATAATTCGAAAAGAGGTTTTTGTAAAACCTTAATTGACGTAAGTTGAACCAGGGACAAAATAGGATGCCGGCCTTAGTACTTTGTCGAATACAAAATATTGAATCAGGACAAAATCTCTATCTTCATTTACCAGCGCATACATTCGGTCAAGGTCAACAGGAATCAGTCTTTCTTCAATATCCAGATGTTCAGCATATTTTTTCTTTAAAAAAGTAGTTATTTCCGTTGTTTCTCCATGCAAATCAACCAGTGTGATTCTGTGCAGGAAAGGTGATTGAATAATTGAATCTTTTTTAATCTGAGACATTTTGTTGTTGAGCAGTGCCTCAAAACGAATATCACTGAATGAGGTAAGGAAGTTTAATAATCTCAGAGTATCATATTCAGTTAAAATGTTTCCGTCAGAAAGACGGGAAATCCGGAAGTTATTATTATCCACTTTTTC
Organism: Bacteroidetes bacterium HGW-Bacteroidetes-1; assembly: GCA_002842755.1. Lineage (GTDB taxonomy): Bacteria > Bacteroidota > Bacteroidia > Bacteroidales > F082 > JALNZU01. The sequence continues at coordinate 29,137 of PHDU01000038.1, forward strand.
AACATTGTAACTTTGCAAGGGGTCTTCATTGAATTCAACTTTTACTGATTTTATTTCACCCAGTTTGGCATGGAAAATCTGATGGTCGCGCCAGTCATCTTCAAGAGATGAATAACGTGACATGACAAAACCTTTAAAACCGGTAATATACATGATATATGCATTTTTAGCTCCTTCTTTCAGCATAAAAGTACCCATATTGTCTTTGGTGACATCGCCAACATAATAAACTTTTGTTCGCTTTTCCCGTGGAAAAAGTTTAATACGATCAAACAAATTGATCATTGGAACGATCTGATAAACTTCAACTTTTATTGCGATACCAGCCATCCGCGATACAACATTATCATGACTCGCAACAGAGACAGGAGCCCGAACGCGCAACTTTAACATGGTATTCAGCATTCCATCAATCTTCTGCTGTTGAGCGCGATTTATTTTGTTTACTGTCCATCCGTTTGTGCCGCGCTCTAAAAGTACCTGATTTGTATCAAGGTTAGCAATGAAGATTTTCGTTATACTTGCAGTATCCTGGACTGCAAAATCGGCATCCTTTAATATGATTGTTGAAGTATAATTTTTATTCCAGATCAATAAAACAGCTACAACTATGAGTATCAGTGTAAGGATAAATGCAAATCGATTTTTTTTCATAGAATTCTTTAATAAGGAATCAATTGAATTTTAATAATTTACGGATCATATCTGAATAGGGCTGTTTTTTTTAAAGAGATCATTTAGCATATCGTTTTTTACGCATAAATGCTAATAACACCCCAAAAAGTAAAACAATAATTACAGGGATAGCGGTATTTAGTATTTGCCATTTAAGCCGTGATTTTTTGATCAGCGAAGGGTCAAGTAGCCTCATTTTTAGTTCACGCGAACGAATGCTTATCAAGCCTGAATTATCAGCAAGATAACTGATTGCGTTAAGAATAAAGTCTTTATTTCCATATGTTTGGCGCGTGAACTGGTCAAAACCTAAAGGCAACGGATAGCCTTGAGGGACGTGAAACTGGTTGCGTATAATATCACCGTCAGCTATAACTATCATTGATGTTGGAAAGCTGGTTTCAAGAAATCCAAGGTCTTTGCTGTCTTTTATCTCTGGTGGAACCCTGTTGGCATACAATGAAGTGAAGGTGCCATCCAGTAAGTAAGAAATTACTTGGCTGCTTTTGTTAAACATTCGCTCGTCTGGTTTTTCGCGAAGCATAGCAAGCGTAATCAAAGCAGGAGTGCCAACCGTTCTTGAATAATAAGAGGTCTTAAGCAAAGGGATTTTATTGACGTTGTCAACCATAACGGTATCAATATTGCTCGCAAAGTCGGCCTTAATCATGTTTAAATTTCTTACGATCGGATGATTTGACGCCTGATTAAGCAAGGGAAAATAGTTCCATTTAAAAAACTCGATTTGTGCCTGACCGCCCACTTGTCCTGTCCTCAATGGAATTGACGCTGAGTTCAAGTCGAGCACAAGATTGCGGTTTAGACGAAGTCCATATTTGAACAACTGATCATCCAGTTTCAAGTCAAGATCCAGACCAATAGTGGATTCGTTCATCTGCAAACTATCCATGCTTGCAAGTACAGGGTCAATCAGCCAAAGCACTTTACCCCCATGCATAATGTATTGATCGATAATAAATTTATCCTTTTCATCAAATGGCCTTGAAGGTTTAGCGATGATAACCGCATCATAGTTTGGAATCACCTTCACATTTCCATCCTTGTCTGGTTCTGATCTTCGCGTAAGCGCATGTATGCGTCCACCAATGATTATGCGATCCACCCTGTAATTTGGAAGCAATGTTTGGGTAATATCATGCACCTCGCTTTCGTTTAGCTCCCCATTTCCTTCGGTAAAGGCCAAAGCAGGTTTCTGTAGTTGAGAAAGCTTACGAATTACATCGGCCAGTTTAAATTCGAGGTTTTGAATGGAATTGTTGAGAACTGTTTCTGGTTGCTCATTCAATTGGTTCTCAAGTAATTCAATTGGTAATTCTTTATCACGGTACATGGCTAACGCAGCAGGAAAAATTACTTTTTGTTCCATGCCATCATTGGTTCGAACTTGTAAGTCAGTAGGACGTAGGCCGCGTTCAACGAGAGTTTTAATGGTTTCATCACGTTCCTGCTTGCTTGAACCTCCCAAAGGATTAATGAATTCGTATTGAATAAACTTATTATAAGCTCTGAACTCATTCAGCATTTCCATGGTTTCGCGCCTGAGTTTTTTGAAGCCTGCAGGAAAATCACCTTCAAGATATACTCTGAAATAAACAAAATCGTCAACAGATTTTAACAATTCTTTTGTTGTCGGTGCTAAGGTATAACGAAGTTCACTAGTTAAGTCAAAACGTGTAAAAAGCATTGATCCGATCACATTAAGAATTACAATAATTGCCAATACAAGACCAAATCGGATCAGGTTATTTTTTCTGATATCTTTTGTCTTAGGATTTCCTGATATTTTTTTTTGAGCCCGCTTTACCATTTTCTACTCGCTAATGACAATTTTGTGAAACTTAAAAACAAGGCAATTAAACTAAAAAAGTACAATAAGTCGCGGGTATCAATTACACCTCTACTGATTGAGCTGTAATGTGCTGAGATTCCCAACTGTTTAATAAAAAGATCAATAGAACCAAACCATGAGAGTGAGTATATGAACTCAAAACCAATGTAAGCAAAACCACTTAAAACAACGGCAAGGATAAAGGCCAAAATCTGATTGTTGGTTGTGCTGCTACTAAAGATGCCAATGGCTACAAATACAGCACCCAGAAAGAACAAGCCAATATAAGCCCCCACAATACCACCTGAATCAAGATTTCCTGTAGGCATGCCTAATCGGTAAACAGACAAATAGTAGAGTGCTGTAGGAACAAGCGAAAACAGCACCAACGCCAGTCCTGCAAAATATTTGGCAAGGATAATCTGCATATCTGTTAATGGTTTTGTAAGTAGCATTTCGATGGTGCCAGACTTGAATTCATCTGCAAAAGAACGCATGGTCACTGCAGGAACAAGAAATAGGAATACGAATGGTGCAAGAATAAACAACCCGTCAAGATTGGCGTAACCAAAATCAAGGATATTAAATTCAGTTGGAAAAACCCATAAAAACATCCCATTAATGAGCAGAAATACAGCAATAACCATGTAACCGATTAATGAGCTGAGAAAACTATTGATTTCTTTTCTGAAAAGAGCGAGCATGCTTAACTTAATAATATGTTTGGAGCAAAAATACGATTTTTCCTGAAGCGAGAACCCGGAAGAGGAAGTTGCAATCTAGTTTAGTATCAGAAACTAATTTTCTGAATCTTGCTGGCAACTTTAAGATATTCGGGTAAGGCAGCAGAGCCATACCATGAAAATATTTCTGTTGCCAGAAGTTTTTCTTTAATTGCAGGATCAGTATCAAGCAATTTTTCTGCCTCCTCCATGGTTTTAACATTGAGGATGAAAATGCCACGATAGTTGAGATCATTTTTGCCCAGAGGACCTGCTACAACAAGCTTGTCTTCGTCAGCCAACCGTTTAATATTTTTGAGATGGCCTGAAAAGAGACTATCTCTAACAGTCTTATTTTCAATCACAACAGGGCCTGTTTTAAGTATGACAAAAATATATGATTTCATCCCATAATCATCAGCACCTAAAGATATAGCAAGTTCTTCGTCGTATTCATTTTTTGTTGTTTGAGAATAAATTTTAAAAGAAGCTAATGTTATAAGTAATAAAATAAGGTTCTGTTTAATATTAATGTGGGATTTTGTATCTTAGCGCAATAATTAGAAATGAGTCATGGATACTAAACAGATATTAGCCGGCTT
>PHDU01000138.1 GCA_002842755.1 Bacteroidetes bacterium HGW-Bacteroidetes-1
AATTACACAATGAAAAATTGAAAAGATTCAAACAATTTATCAACACTACTTTGTTAATAGTCAATGTGTTGTGTGTTTTCTTGCAGACACTAATTAATACAGATTCATTAGATTGTGAAGCAATATACTTTAGGGCGCGTTGTAATTTTTTTCTGGAGAACTATGATCAGACAATAGTAGATTTGATAAAAGTGGCAAATGCAGGTTATCGTGAGTTTGATTCTTATTACAATATTGGTAATATATATTGGATTTTGGCTCAGTATTCTAACTCGGTGAAATACTTCAAGATTGCTTTAGAATATGATCCTTCTAACCAAGAGGTAATAGAGATAATTGAAGTACTGGAAGAAGCTGTTGAAATTTTTGAGAACTCAAAAATAGTTTACTGAAATGCAAAAGATACATGACGCGATTTTTATTAGTCTTTTTAAGTTTTCCACTTTTATGAAAAAGAAAGGATACCCTTTTGTAGATTCAAATTTTGAAGCAATTTTATTTTTATCGTTCTTTGAGGCAATTAATGCTATTGCTTTTTTTCAATTTATTAAATTATCTCATAACCTAAATATTAAGTATCTTTTTATACTTTTTTTTGTTTGCCTGACTTTTTTTAACCATTTGTTTATTATCAAAAAAGGTATTAGTAGTGGTATTCATCAAAGATATAGTGAGATGTCTAAATTCCAAAGGAAAGTCTCACTATACATAGGTGTATTGTATATAGTGCTTTTAATAGCTGCACCCATAATATATAATGAGCTTTTTAAATAATGCTATTCGTTCATGCCGAATTCTTTTAACAGAGCAATGAATTATAGGGAGTCGCAATAAAGAAATCCAGCCGAATTAGTTCACAAGGATTAGTACATTTCCATTTTAAATACAATTGGCACATGCGTCGCTGGCAGACAATAGGATTCAAAAAAGTAGGCATCACCTCGCCCGGCATTTTTCCGCCTTCGCAGCAAGTCATCGAGTACAATGCTGTCGACAAGGTGACTTCCATTACCGCGGGCAATAAAGATTCGCAAATCAACTACGGCCACCACCTCCAGCGCATCACTCAGCAATATACCAATGGCAGCAACACCACTCACAAACGATGGGTCGGTGCTTGTGAATATATTACCGAAAACGGCCAGCAAAGAATACTCACCTACCTTAGCGGCCCCGAAGGTGTTTTTGCCTTGCATATAAAAAACCCAAATGGCAGCGAGAATATCCGCTACATCCACACCGACCACCTTGGTTCGTGGAACACCATAACCGATGCCGGTGGCAATCGCTTGCAGGAACTTAGCTTCGATGCCTGTTCAGTGAAACTTGGTTTTTGTGAGCGCAGCGAAACAAAAGCCTTAGTTGAACAAATCCCGACTGAGGCACGAAGTCGGGAGGGCAACCGCCGCAACCCCAACACCTGGCGCGCCTTTGCCTCCACCCCGCCCGAACCTTTTTTTGACAGGGGTTTCACCGGCCACGAACACCTTTATGGCTTCCAGCTTATCAACATGAACGGCCGTATGTACGACCCCGTGGTATCGCGCATGCTCTCGCCCGACAACTTCGTGCAGGCACCCGATTTTAGCCAGAGTTTTAATAGGTATAGTTATTGCCTGAATAATCCACTCATCTATACTGACCCATCAGGCGAAAAGTTCGAATGGTGGCACCTGCCGGCAATGATGCTGGGAATGGCAGCTTTGCCTTCTACACTAAATTCACTCCAAGGAGAGAGTTATACCTTTGGTAAGTTTTTAGGAGAATATATTGTTAATGGTGCTACGATGATTGCAGGTGCTGGTGTTGGTGGATTAGAAATTCCATTTAGCAATACCTTAGGAATTATGGCAGGTTCTCTTGTGAACTCTACGGGTAATTATGTTATCAGTGAGGGACAGAGTGATTTTGCTGTTTCAGTAGGTTTTGGTTCTTATAATTTCACTACCAATCAGTTTAATTATTTGTTTGACGGAAATAATAAATGGTATGAAGATGCTGGATATGCTCTTGGGGCTTTAGCCAATATACAGGATATTGTTGCCGGTGTTCAAGGTATTGATTTTAATATTAAGGCCAGACCCAAACTAGCTGGACATAGTCAGGGCGAAGGTATATATACAGAAATGGTTGATGCAGTTGATGCTAATGGAAATCCCATAAAAGTACCTGTTAACCATGATGTTTTAATCTCTGTAGGGCCGGCAGATCATTCAATTGGTCAGGGACATGGTTTAAAATGGGAGATGGAATATGTTAAAAGAACACTACAAGGCAACTCCGTAGCCGGTGAAAATAATGCGTATATTAGACCTAATCAAGCACAAATCGTCACAAAATTAAATAATGTGAATGGTAAAATGCTTTTTAATATGACAAGCCGGCTAAACAGTGGCCACAATCTTTTAGGGGGCACTTTGAAATACGGGTTGTTTAATGGTTGTGTTAACTATACATCAAGGGCACTGCTTTACTCAGGCGTGGTAAATATAAACGCATTTTTACCGGTTACAGCACCAGTCCTGCTCAACGCTGAACTGTTTATACGGCAATTAGGGATATATGCTGCGCCAATTTTAACAAACTATTGATTCTGGTTAGCGATTTGTATTTTGTAAACATAGCGAATGATTTAAATATGACAACAGTTTTTAAAAAACGGCGGTTACTCATAAGTACCCTGTTTACTATCACAATAACGTTGCTTATGGGACAGGTTGATTTTGGACAGGAAAACGATGATAATCGGGCCATTTACAAAGAGGATGAAAGTTTTTTAAAGCTGCCCGATGGTGAGATAAAAAGAGAAATCGCATCTTTCAGTATTAAAGCTTCTAACAAGCTTAAAAATTTTCAAAAAGCAAAAGTGAATGAAATACCCCTTAAAAAATGCTCGGATAGTTTTGCCTTCTTTGAAAAGGGTAATATTTATGCAAGTGAAATAATAGTAAGCATTGAGATTGAAAATACTTCATCAAAATCAAAAATTGCATATATACAATACCTGCATTATAAGTATGGATTTGATTTACCGGATAGTGTAATAAAGGATATATACGATCCAATCTTTTGTCACAGTTATACAAAGAGTAACAAGCCAATAGCAAGTGATTGTAAAGTTTTTCGGTCAGAGGACGAAAGGCGGGTTTATATTTACATGCTTAATGGCCAAGGTGATAGAAGGTATGAAGTGACTTGGGTTATTCAAGATGATAGATATTATGGGCGGGTTATTGATGTTGTTAATTGATGGTAAAATCAAATCATATAAAGCCTCGGAGCGCAATCCGGGGCTTTTGTTTTATAATGCAGCTACGTTCTTTTGAAAGAAATCTTTAAATTTCTTATTGGTCAGCATTTTTTCAATTAAACAAAGTCAGTTGCCCTTTTTAGCACAACACATTATAATGCATTTTACTGCCCATTAACATCAAACATATTTTGTTCCAACAGACAAAACCTTCAACATTTGTAGCATGAGTAATGATTCCGCATTTGATATCGCCCTCACCTCCGCCACCACCTCGCCCGGCATTTTCCCGCCGGCACAGCAAGTCATCGTGTACAATGCCTTCGACAAGGTGAGCTCAATCACTAAAGGAAATCAGATGTTGCTAATCACTTATGGCCATCACAGGCAGCGCATCAGCCAGCAATATACGGCAGCAGGGATTACAACAACCAAAGTGTATGCAGGGGCTTGTGAATACATTACAATAAACGGCCAACCCACCACTCACACCTATCTCAGCGGGTTGGAGGGTTTGTTTGCCGTGGTGGTGAAAGAACCCAACGGAACGCAATATATCCGCTATATCCACACCGACCATACTTCGACTTCGATCAGCACTGGCCTTGGTTCATGGAACACCATCACCGATGCCGGTGGCAATCGCTTGCAGGAAATCAACTTTGATGCCTGTTCAGTGAAACTTGGTTTTTGTGAGCGCAGTGTAAAGGTATATAAGAATTGAAATAATTATTGTAGGATTTCTATTGCTTGAACACCATATATGATTAGTAACCATTAAAGGTTTTCTAAATTTTTGAATTCTCACCACTTTCAAATCAATTTCGAAATGTTTTATCATCTTTGAGAGGCAGGCAACAATTTCAAATCAATTTTACCGAACTTTGCCAAAACAATCATTAAAAAACGATGATCAAAAACATTGCCCTTGTAGCACACGACAACCGTAAAAAAGATCTTGTAGAATGGGTAAAACACAACCGGTTTAAGCTCATTGGACACAATATTTTTGCCACCGGAACTACAGGTCGTTTGATATCTGAAGTATTGGATGGAGTCGTTTCGCTCAAATCAGGACCATTGGGTGGCGACCAACAATTAGGTGCACTCATTGCAGAAGAGAAAATTGATTTTATGATATTTTTCTGGGATCCCATGACCAATCAGCCTCATGATGTAGACGTTAAAGCACTTCTCAGGATGACCGTTCTTTACAATATACCTACAGCATGCAACCGATCCACAGCAGATTTTCTTATAACTTCCATATTGTTTTCTGACCAGGAGTACCGGCCTGTTAAGCGCGATTATGAAAGCTATCTCCACAGGGAGGTGCAAAAAAACATCGATTAGGAGTTGTCAATAAATAACATTTACAATTTAGGTGATATTTTGTAGTTCCATTCGCCATGGAAATCATTTCGTTCAATATTTAGGTTTTGTTTTTC
>PHDU01000139.1 GCA_002842755.1 Bacteroidetes bacterium HGW-Bacteroidetes-1
CGATCTTTGTTTGCAGCATATCCGAATAAGACACCGTCAGCGACAGGCTGATATAGACAGATATTATAAGCCAAAATCATTTTAGTAAAGTAGAAATAAGGGAGTAAAGATACTGATTAATAATCGGTCAGAGACCGGGAGCAGGATCGTCGTAGTTGCAAATTAGGCCGAACGAGGATTCAAATACGCAAGGAATTTCTGATCTCTGACCTCTGATCTCTGATCTCTGATTTGTAACTTATTACTTTTCAATCGTTCTTCTCTCTTGCCTCACCGCTCCATCGTTCACCTTATTTCCGGATTATACATTGGTTGTATTCTGTTATGATTTTTTGAAGATCGGCGTAGAGATACCCTTTTTCTTTGGTGGCAATTTTGTTTGCTAAATCGGGACAGTCTTTCAGGTATGCACTCATGGTTTTATGAAATTTGAGCAGGTAGGCAAAGGAGTTGAAATCTTCAAGCTCACTTCCATTCGTTGATCCAAAATGCCTTTCCTTAAGCTCATCCTCACTGAAACTTAAATCTATTTTCGATTTCCAGATATCATTTTCATTGATCTCAATGCGTTTCTTGTCGTCAAAGTAGGATACAAAAAGTTGAAGTGGTCCATCAATGGTGCGCAAAAGAAAGCAATAGCGCATTGTGGTATACTCAGGGCTGTGTTTCACACTTTCGTAATGACGGTTGGCAACAGTGTATGCTTTGATGTCGCGTGATTTATACTCTTTTGATGGTTTCTCATCATCCGGATTATCAAAGAAAAATACCTTGGCCTGATTTGAAATTTTGTTTTTCAGCAAAAGATATCCACGCACGGTGTCGTTTGAGTGGGTGACAATATACCCGGGATATTTCGTCCATAATTTTATTGTATCCTGCGTTTCCTGCGAATGGGCAACATTGGTCAACATCAGACAAAAAACAATCACTGAAATGGCTAATGTTTTCATATTGTATGATTTAATCTATCAAATTTACGGTTATCAGGAAGAGAATGCAAGGTAAAATTGATGGATCAGAAGAGATATTATCCGGTTTGATTGGCTTTAATTTACCTCAACCCTTTCTCCAAAAGAATAAAAGCCACCCATGAAACAAAATAATATCCTAAAATTAATTTACCCCTAACATCAGAAACTGTGATTTTCTTTTGCTTTGGAACTTCATTCAACAAACATACATCGTAAATGAAGGATGGGAAACGGGCGGTTGATCTTATTGTGATTTCTGATGTTCATTTGGGTACGAGGGGCAGTCATGCCAAAGAACTTTTGGCTTACCTGAAAACGGTACAACCCAAAATACTTATATTAAATGGTGATATCATTGATGTATGGCAGTTTAGTAAACGATACTGGCCTCAATCGCACATGAAAGTTATAAAATATATCCTTGGCCTGACAGATAAAAAAACCAAAGTTTATTATATTACGGGCAATCATGACGAGATCTTTCGAAAGTTTGCCAATACCCGTTTAGGTCATCTGCGGATTGTGAATCAATTGATACTGAAACTGGAAGGAGAAAAGACCTGGTTTTTTCATGGCGATGTGTTTGATGTGATCATGCAACATTCCAAGTGGCTAGCCAAAGCAGGGGCTATCGGTTATGATAGCCTGATCATCCTCAACAATACTGTGAACTGGGTGAGCCGGATGCTTGGCCGTGGAAAGGTTTCTTTATCCAAACGCATTAAGGAGAACGTGAAAACAGCCATTAAATACATTCACAATTTTGAAGATACAGCTGCAACTCTGTCTGTGAAGAAAGGATACAGCACGATTGTCTGTGGCCATATTCACCACCCTGACAAGCGTGAAATCATAATTAATAAGAAATCAGTATTGTATCTTAATTCCGGCGATTGGATTGAGAACCTGTCTGCGTTAGAGTATCATGAGGGAGATTGGAAAGTGGTTTATTACAGGGATCTTTTCACCGAAAGGGGGAATGATGCAATCGCATCTGAAGAGGAACAGACTTTAGGAGATATGAAAAACAAGCAGTTGTTTAATTTAATGCTTAAGGAGTTTCAATCATGAAAGTGCTTTATGCCATTCAGGGCACAGGTAACGGACATCTGAGCCGCGCAGCTGAGGTGATTCCGATATTAAAAAACTATTGCAATCTGGATGTGATGGTGAGCGGGAGGCAAACCTCTATTGATTTACCTTACCCAGTCACTTATCAATTCGGCGGTTTGGGTTTCACTTTTGGCAATAATGGGGGCATTGACCTGTGGGAAACCTTTAATGAGGCACGTTTACTACGTTTGAAGCAGGAATATGCCAGCTTGCCTGTGAAGCAATATGATCTTGTCATCAACGATTTTGAACCTGTTTCAGCCTGGGCATGTCAACTTCAAAAAGTTCCATGTATTGCTTTAAGCCATCAGAGTGCTCTTCTCGAACCCGAAGTACCCCTGCTTCCCGGGCAGGACTTCTTGGGAAAATTTGTCCTGAAGTATTATGCACCTTCGTATGATAGGATTGGTTTCCACTTTGAAAGTTATAATCCCCGGATTTATACGCCTGTAATCAGAAAAGGTGTTCGAATGCAAAAACCTTTTGACAAAGGGCATTTTACTGTGTATCTGCCGGCTTATGATCCTCATAAATTAGCTTCATATCTGGAAACAGTGAAGGGTATCAAATGGGAGATTTTTGGCCGTGTTCCTTCCAAACAACAATGGAATAATGATGTTAGCATTTATCCGATCGGTAACGAAAGCTTTACACAAAGTATGGTAAACAGCAGAGGTGTCTTGTGTGGTGCCGGTTTCGAAACTCCAGCCGAAGCCTTGTTTTTAGGCAAGAAGCTGTTGGTAGTACCTATGAAAGGTCAATATGAACAACAAAGTAATGCCTTTGCGCTTAATCAGTTGGGTGTTCAGTCGATCAGTTCAGTCAAACCGGAATCGATAGGTGAAATTCGGGAATGGACTGAGCGTGATGATGCACCTCAAATGGATTATCCGGATCAGACGCAGCAAATCATCAAAGAAATATTCAACCGTTTTGAGGTGGTGAAAGACTCTATCGGAGTAATGCAGGGCACAAGATCAAGCATTCATAGTGTCTCTGATTTCTGATCGTCAATACCTGAATAGCGTTGGCCATTATATTGAAAACCGGAGTATATGAACATTCCTTTTTTTAAACAATTGTTCATTGCACCAAAAAAATCGCAAGTCCAATGTGATTATCCTGATGAAAATATTTTACAATCAATTGAAGGTAATCTGCCTTTTTAGGGTAAAAAAATCCCGTTGCAGTAGCCTGCTCCGGGATTTTTAATACTTGTTTTGAATTGTCTAGAAACTGATTCACTCAGGAAAGCGATGATGGATTAAATGATCAGTTCCCTTGTTAAGAAGAGAGTTTGGTTGATTGTTTAATTAAGTCTAGAAACTATAGCCCAATGAAAGGCCAAAGCCAGTGTTTTTAAGTTCAGTTTTGCCATTGGTTATCAAAGTGTTGTCAGCATTTATTTTTGCCAATCCCAGTTGTGTATTCAATTGCAATGAAATTCCACTTGAAAGTTGGTATCCGAAAAATAGATTTGCACCAAAATCCAACGCTTTAAAGTATTTGAGATCGTTTGGGTTCGCACTACTATATTCATTTCCAAACACAATATCCTCTTCTGATGAAGCATTATTGATTTCGTATTTCACTTTTCCTCCGAATCCATACGCTAAATATGGGCCAAAACCGAGCATAAATTTTCCATAGCCGACAGTCGGTTTATATAGAAAACTCAAAGGAAGCTCAATATATGACAGATTGTACTCAGCCGACATATCAATACCTAAAAATTGATCTTTTGACTTTGCTCCCTTGGTAGTATAGAGCAGCCCAGGCTGGAAATAGAAACCAAGTGCTACTGGTATATCAACTACTACACCAACATTATAGCGGGGTACCAAACTAAGTTTAAGCTGATCGCCATTATGGTCTTTTCCATTGAAAGTCTGCATATCAAATCCGCCACGGATTCCAAAAGAAATACCTTCTGATTGCGCGTTGGTATACATGCCAAACATCATCAGTAAAGCTACTGTAAGAAGAATTTTACTTTTCATAAAAAATTGTATTAAGTGAGATAATTATTATATTTTAATTTAGTTGCCGGTTTTTTCTTGTTCGGCTTCACGTTTCATTTTTTCATTTGCAGTAATTGCAAACTCAACACGGCGATTTTTAGCACGGCTATCAGCATTTGCATTGGAGTATTTAGGCTGTGTTTCACCAAAGCCCAAAGCACTGAGTCGTGAGGAGCTAACGCCTGCATTTGCCAGATATCCTCTTACTGCATCAGAGCGTTGAACTGATAAATTCTGGTTGTAATTGGCTGAACCTTTGCTGTCGGTATGGCCATGGATTTCAATATCTGTATCAGGATATTTGTCGAGTATGGTAACCAGCTTGTTGAGGTTTTCTCTGGCTACAGATGTGAGTACATAACTGTCGAATCCAAATAATACATCGTTGGTGAATTCAACCACGATGCCTTCGCCTATGCGTTCAACATTTACACCGGGTATCTCATTTTTGGACATTGTTAATAAAGTATAGCTAAGTCATTATTCCATTTAAACATTAGGAGTTTTACTGAGTGAATCAACATATACTTTGCTTTTGTGTAACACTTGG
>PHDU01000039.1 GCA_002842755.1 Bacteroidetes bacterium HGW-Bacteroidetes-1
GCTGTTGTCTTCATAGGTCATAAAGTCTCTGGGTGAACGAATTTCTAATTCTTTGTAGCCATTCTTGATGTTAATTGCATTATAGCCGCGAATTCTCTGGACATTCACAATATGTTTGAAATTCCAGCTAATTAAATAGTCCGCACGGTTTATTGTTGCCAAGGCAATATGCAGACAGTCTGCAAAACTTGTCTGACCGATAACTTTCTCTGCAATGTAATGCGTTGCTAATTCAACCGCTTCGTTGTTGGTTTCTATAAATTCAGTGTTCTCAGCCCTTAAACTTGTAACAAGTTTCTTAACGCTCTCCGGAGCAGAGCTCAGTTCATCCTGAGTGACGGCAGAGAATAAAAGCCTGAATTCTCCATTCTGAAGTCTTTCGTATAGCGGTCTCGTGAATTCGGAAAATTCCTCGTCGAAATAGCCGCCAAAAACTGAAGTGTCGATATAAAGTCTTTGTTTCATGCAATCAAAGATACTATAAATCCATGAAATTTTGTCAGATTTTCGTGGGTCGGATTTTTTTTAGCCTACTGCATAATGAGTATATACCCGCAATACCTCGCCTATTTTCACTTTGTGATTATCTCCCATTTTACATGGTTTTTTTCAAGACATAAAGATAAAAAACATATCCTTCCACCTCGCAGTTCTTCCGGGTTTTTATAGAAATAAAATTGAGAGCAAAGAACGTCTATTCAACTTTTTATTAAAAACCACCAAAAACGGTCGATACGTACATTGCAACTTTTTGGACGCTGGTGGGGATGCGCTGCATCGAGCCAGTCGAGATGTATATACTTGTATTATCAAAATCGAGCGTTAAAAGATACTTTGGATAATTGTCTTTTATATTTTTTAATGCCGAAATCTCTCTTGTAAAGGTTTTTTCGTCATTAACGGTAAAAGCTACTTGGTAATATTCACGTTCATTATTAGGTTTTTGCACTACAAAATCGATCTCCTTATCGTTGTGTTTACCTACATAAACCTTACCTCCACGTCTAAATAACTCGAAATAGACAACATTCTCTAGTTTATGGCCTAAGTCTGTATCATATTTATTTGTTGTTGTAATATTTCTTAACCCCAAATCTACAAGGTAATATTTTTCGTTTGTTGTAAGCAACTCTTTGCCTTTTATGTCATAACGTGGGGCAGCATATAGAATATATGATTGAGTAAGATAATCCAAATACTTAATAATAGTGTTATGGGATATTTTTTTTTGTGAATTCTTATTGAGCTCTACTGCAATATTTGTCGGAGAAACATTAGACCCAACCGAGTCAAATAAAAAACTAATAATACGATGCAGATTGTAAATATTTCTTAGCTTATACCGTTTAGCAATGTCTTTAATAATAACTGTGTCATAAATAGTTTGGAGGTAATCCTTTACCAAATCATTGCTGTTTCGAGAAAGAGTAACTACCTCAGGAAAACAACTTTCATTGATATACTTGCGAAAAAGACGGTCGGTATTTTTTTCATCCGCGTTAGCTAAGGCATACTCTTTAAAAGAATAAGGTTGAATATTAATGGCAATGTATCTGCCTGTTAATAGCGTTGCTAACTCGCTTGATAGTAAATAAGCATTTGAGCCGGTTATGTATAAATCTATGTTCTTTTTTACAAATAAACTATTAATAAGCTTTTCAAAATCGTTAATAAGTTGTATTTCATCTAAAAAGATGTAATATTTATTGTCGGGGATTACGCTCTTTATGATTTCATCATATAAAGCTGTCCAGTTTGTAAAGTTTAGATTTTCACGTTCCTCAAAATTGATAAAAATTATATTCCTCGAAGAAACGCCACTTGATAGTAGTTCATTTTTAAAGGCTTCTAAAAGAGTTGATTTTCCACTCCTTCTTATTCCGGTAATGACTTTTATTAAGTTTTGGTTTCTGAGTTGTCTTAACTTGCTTAAATAGGTTTCTCGCTGTATCATTTTTTTTACAAAGGTACACCTTAATGACGAAAAATAAAAATAACATCATTTATCGTCAATAGCTTTAGTTTTGCTTGTGCGTAACGAGTATTTACACCCAATACTGCCTCTATTTTCACCTTGTGTTTATGTCCCGTTTTTCTGTTTTTTTTCAAGATATAAAGATAAAAAACATAAACATCCATCTTTATTTTCTTTGGAATTTTTATGGAAATTAAATTGAAATCAAAGAGCGTTTGTTCAGCTTTTTATTAAAAACCACCAAAAACGGTCGATAAGTACAAGGCAACTTTTTGGACTCTGGTGGAGATGCGCTGCATCGAGCCTGCCGAGATGTAGTTCAATCCTGCAAATGTGGGAAGTTATGGATGGGTTTCCGTCTTGCCGGGACGCTCAGAGTCCTATTTATTACCGGGTGCTATTCTATCTTTTCATGTTTTATGTACTGAATCCATTGTTTTTCTAAGGTGTTTTCCGGCAAACCATATATGGTTTCAATATTTTCAGGCTCTTTTATCAGAGAAACCAATTTGTCAATACCGTAAGTATCAACAAGGAATTCAACAATCGTAACAGAAAGTCCATAACCATTCATGTGGCCAAATTCCATAGCCGATGCGGTAATAAGTTGTGTCCAAGTTGGCGGCACCTTATCACGCAAACTTGATTCTACAGATTTTCGAATAGGTTCATTCACCTGACCTGCTTCGTATTGTGCATATCCTTCGTTAAGCCATTTTGGTAATCCGGTAACGACTTTATTCCCAATTGCATAATACACAGCAATATGTACAAATTCATGGACAATCACCTGCATAAGGGATTCATAGGTATGAATACTTCCTGGATTCAATGGTGATACCATCAATAACTCATCTCCAATACATGAGCCAACAACCCAGTCAGGTGCATCAGGATAATTTATTGCGACATGAAAAGACTTAATATCTGGAAAGACTCTCACGTTAATTTTTTTTTCGATTTGTAACCCTAAACGATTCGTAATTCTGGAGTAATTTTTCTCTAAAGTTAGTGCAAGTGAATCTAAAACTTTAATGTCGCCATTGGTTGAATAAAATTTGAAATGCTGACTCTCTTTTGTTAAATTCAGGGAATCGTTATTTTGCCCGACTAATTTTGGGATTGTTAAACACACAAAAAAAACTATTAAAAGTACATTCACAACTATGGGTTTTATTTTCGTTTTCATAAACATATTATTTTGTTGGTATTTTTATGATTCTTAAATATTCCTATGACAGACAATAGCCTTAATAACCGCTAACAACGAAATACCCGCAATACCTCGCCTATTTTCACTTTGTGATTATCTCCCATTTTACATGGTTTTTTTCAAGACATAAAGATAAAAAACATAAACATCCATCTTTATGTTCTGCTAGATTTTTATGGAAATAAAATTGAAATCAAAGAACGTTCGTTCAATATTTTATTAAAAACCACCAAAAACGGTCGATAAGCACTTAGCACCTTTTTGAATCTGGTGGGGATGCGCTCCATCGAGCCAGTCGAGATGTAGTTCAATCCTGCAAATGTGGGAAGTTATGGATGGGTTTTCGGCTTGCAGGAACCAGCTGTTCAGAGGCTTGTTTATTAATGCCATTGATTCTTTTTTCAGTCAAGATTTTCCTTTACCGAATTCTCCTAAAAAATCTGTCTGGGCAGTATTGAATTTCGGATCTACTATTGAAATCTTTCAGCAACTATCTTTGTCGTCTATTGCAATTATACTAATCTCTCTATTTTGAGAAAAGTTTTTTCAGAAGAAAATCAACTGAAAAGTAAACAAATCCCCATAATGCCAAATCAATCAGCAACCTTATGTTTACAATGCCTTCAGTAAAGTCATAATGGAATCCTGTCAATTTATACAAGATTTTCACAATTATGTATGTAATTATGATTGTACCAAATGGAATAAAAAAATTGGTTTTTTTCTGCGAGTCTCTCATTTTTATTGAATTTTCATGGTTAAAAAATATTGAATTTATGTTCAATCGCCCTTTCCTGGCAACATTGGTACTAAGGAAAATATACACGCAATAGTGCGTCTATTTTCACCTTGTGTTTATGTCCTATTTTTCTGGGTTTTAATTTTTAGTAATTTAATCCAAAAGCCCAAAGTGGTATTACATTGAGGTACCCAAATTCAATATCATCTTTTACCACAAATGATTTAACGTCTTTCTCTATTTGCGTCTGCTGTTTGTTTTTTCCACCCACTTCAAACGTATAATTATCTATAACGAAATCGGCTTTTTCTGATGATATTACTTCATTTTTTAGTCGCATTTGATTGAAGAAGAACGTTTCTCGTATATTTCCTATATTTGATTTCTCTCCAACCAAGTTAAAAATAATATTTGTATTATCCAGATACACCTTGTCAACTTTCCCTAATCCCCGGATACCGCTTGTTTCGTTGCGTAACTGACCAATAAGTCCGGCTTTTTCCATATATGTAAAATAATCGTCCAGGGAGTTCCGACTTACACCAATTATTTCTGATATTTTGGAGAAATTTGGTTTAAATGGAACACTCTCTGCGATAATGGAAAGTAATCGTTTCAATTTACGACTTGTTCCAACGTTTAGGTTGGCATATTGCGGAATATCAGTTTCCAATGTTTGAACAATGATTTGTCCTAAACGTATATCCATTTCATTTTCAAGTCCGAAAGGATAGTAACCCCGTTTCAAATAGTCATTAAACAATGGTAGCGGATGTATAATATCTGTAAGCTTTACTTCATTGTTGACTATTTGTTTTAGCGAATGAACTTCTGTTTCGTAATTATGAAATAATTTTAAATATTCCCGAAATGAGAGTCCGTGTAATTTGTAGATTATGGCACGGCGGCTTAAATCTGCTGAACCTTTAAGGATATCAAGTACAGAAGAACCTGTGAAAACAATTTTTAAGGCAGGAAAAGAATCGTAAATATTTTTTAATTCACGAGACCAATCCGAATATTTGTGTATTTCATCAATAAACAAATACTCGCCTGCATTCTTGTAAAATTCATCAGCTAAATCAAAAAGTCTGTTTTCACCAAAATACATATCGTCTGCCGATACATATAAGGCTTTTTTGCTGTCTAAATTTTCCTTGATGTGTTGCAATATCAACGTCGTTTTACCGACACCACGAGCGCCAATAATCCCAATCATTCGATTATCCCAGGAGACTTTCTCGTATAAGTAGCGTTTAAAGTCTGTTGTCGTATTTTGTAAAAGTGTTTCAAATTTCTGGTAAAGTGTTCTCATTATTTTTATCCAATAATTTTTCACAAAGATACAAAATGCACAACAAAATGTGCAAATATTTCAATAAATGTGCAATCAAATATGCAAAGTGTTTTTTTACCTGGCGTTAACGAGTATATAAGCATAAATCAAAGTTCAGGCCTAAATCCGCCAGAAAGTATTATGCATTGTTGTGCTTTCGTGCTGTAAAATCGGGATGCTCTGCCAACTGAGCTACAATCATAAAAAAACTGCACTCACTTTTTCGCGTTTGTGCAGTTTGTTGTCTCCCCGACAGGGCTCGAACCTGTGGCCCGCTTTCAAATTCTCAAATCAAAAATCCTTAAATCAGAAATGAGAATTCCCATCCTTTCAATCTACATATCTTTACAATCACTTTTAAACTTCACCTCAAAACATCTGCAAATATTAATTGTATTTATGTTGTGCGAAAACAACATTATTTATATAATTATGTTGTTTCTGTACAACATTTTTTACGATCTTTGAGCCCTAATTCAATCCGTATGCAAAAATATATTGCTATCATGCACAGGCTCACTGCGGCTTGTTCGATAGAAAAAATCAGGTACCTCTATCACCAGATTGATTGGAATCAACGGTTAATTGGTATATTAGGGGCTAGGGGTGCCGGCAAGACAACACTCATGCTGCAATACATTAAACTGAATTTCCTAAAAAATGAGGACGTACTATATCTGTCCCTTGACCGCGTTTTTCCACCTGACTTTAGCATTTATCAGCTTGCTGAACAATTTTATATGCAGGGCGGGCGACATTTGCTTTTGGATGAGGTGCACAAATACCCCGGCTGGACAGTGGAAATCAAAAACATTTACGATGACTTCCCTGCATTGAAACTGGTATTTTCAGGTTCGTCAGCGCTATTATTGCACCGCTCTGAAGCCGACCTCAGCCGCAGGGCCTCAATGTATCACCTGCGAAATCTGTCATTTCGGGAATTTATTCTGTTTAAATCCGGCTTCCGGTTTGAGCCTTATGGTCTGCAGGAAATACTGGAAACGCATGTAAAATTGGCCAATGAAATCAATCAAAAAATAAGACCCGTTCAACTTTTTCAGGAGTACACAAAGTTCGGCGCTTATCCTTACTATTTCGAGAATGCTTCGCTTTACCACGACAGGGTGATGGCAACGGTGAAAACGATCATCGAAACAGATTTCCCTGCTATTACTTCGTTCAACTATTCCAGTGTGGTGGCCATTCAGAAATTACTTTCCTTCATAGCCGACAGCGTTCCATTCAAACCGAATATGGCTGAGCTAAGCCGGAAAACCGGTATTTCGAGAGACGTTTTGCTCAGGATGATCGATTTATTGTTGAGGGCTGATCTGTTATTGGTTCTGCGTCAGAAAAGCACCCCAACAGGATATTTTACAAAGCCTGACAAAATTTATCTTCACAATTCATCCCTGGCCTGGGCATTGTCTCAAACAAATGAACCTGATATTGGCAATATTCGTGAAACATTCTTTATCAATCAATTAGATGGAATTCATCAACTAAGCCTACCTGATTCAGCTGATTTTTTTGTTGACAATAAATATCTCATTGAAATTGGCGGCTCCAATAAAACAAGAAAGCAGTTACAGAAAGCTGAAAATGCCTTTGTAATTCGCGATCAAATCGAAACAGGTTATAGCAATATTGTTCCTTTGTGGCTTTTTGGCTTCTTATACTAAAGCTAATGAAAACAATCCTTGTCACAATGCGACAAAGGAATTTTTATTTACAAAAGATCAGGTGATTTTATCTTTCAAATGTAAAAAAATATGTTGATTTTAAACCAGCACGCGACCTATCACTTGGGCAAATGGTTTTGGTGCCGAAAGCATTCGGCATTACCGAAATAAAAGAACAATAATAAACCCAGATTCAGTCTTGAATGGATTATTGTCTCCCCGACAGGGCTCGAACCTGTGGCCCTCCCGATGTAATACCGATCGGAGAATTGTAATAGTCCAATTATCGCTCACTCAATTGGCCTAACATTTCTAACCTTCGGCATTATACCATGACAGCTTTTGAATTCATTTATAATTCACTTTGATATAACATTTCTATCCATCGGCATTATACCATTAATGCTTTTAGATTCATCTATAATTCACTTTGGTATAAAATCGGGATGCTCTACCAACTGAGCTAGGATCATAAAAAAACTGCACTCACTTTTTCGCGTTTGTGCAGTTTGTTGTCTCCCCGACAGGGCTCGAACCTGTGGCCCGCTGATTAAGAGTCAGCTGCTCTACCAACTGAGCTACGGAGAGTGGTAAAAGGTGTGCAAAGTTAAAAACTTATTTGATTCTGCTGCAATTTTTAACCAAGGTTTTAACAGAATGCGGGATGACCAAACCAAGAAGTCTGGAAAAAAATCTTAATTGAACACCCTTAACAATCCGCCATAATAGGTTGTATTGTAACGAATCATCGGGTAACGGCCATCTCCTTCAAAGATGCTGCCGTCCAAAAGAGAATAGGTTGTTCCGGTGCAATTGTCTTTTGCAAAAGGATAGTTGTCATCTACAACCAAACGGGTGCAATTTATGCCATCACAACATTTATTGGGATCGTTTGGCGGGAAACGGTCAAATGCCACAAATTCATCCAGATTAATACGGTGAACAATAATACCGCGACTTGGAGGCTCTGAAGTAAGATACATCCAACCACCGGCAGTATTGAGTGGCTGATAAATTGTTGAGTTAGGGTCAATGGTGAAATTGATATAAACCTCGGGTATGTTTGGATTACGTTCTTCTTTTTTGCAGGAAGAAAAAAACAATACCACAATCATAAGAGGTAGCGTCCAACAAAATAACCGGTTTGAATTCATTGCTATAAAAATTTCTTCGTTATATTAATTGGATTTGATTGTAATACTACCCAAGGCAAAAATAACGTTATTTTTGTTTTAAAATTGCACCTCATTGTGATGTTAAAGAATTACCTGAAACCAAGTCTTATTCTGATCCTTTCTGTTTTTATGGTAACGGTAGTATTCCTCTCTTGCAATACAAGTAAGGCGACCAAATCGATGAAGGCCACCCAAAAAAGGGAGGCTGCCAAACAAAAGACTGCAGAAAAAAATTATAAGACACTCATTAAAGAACACGAAAAAAGGCAAGCAGATGATACACGAAAGATGATGAAGAAAATGAAGAAAAAAAACAAGAAGCTCATCAGGCCTTTTAAGAAATAATGCTATCAACTTTGTAATGTTTAAAAATATACAGCAAAATATTTCTCTTCTACTTAAGCCTATCCAATGGATAAGTTTTGTATTATTATTTTTGGCTTTTTCCCCGACAATAATAGCACAGTCTTCGCTGTACTTTGATCGCTTTTTATCTGAAAATACAAGGATTGAACGTGGTCTCAGCCAAAACAGCATCTATACTATTTTTCAGGATGAAGAGGGTTTTATGTGGTTTGGAACCTGGGATGGACTGAATCGTTTTGATGGTTATAATTTTGTTACCTATAATAAGGAACAAGGGCTAAGCAATGAAACGATCAGAGCTGTTTTTCAACACGAAAATGTGCTTTGGGTTGGGACCGAAATGGGGCTAAATGCCATCAACCTCGAAGATGGAAAAATTTCCAGTTTCTTTTCCATCGAAGGTGACAGCGCAAGCCTTAGCGATAACTGGATCAATCACATAACGCGTGATCATGATAGTAAACTATGGATTAGCACTGCCAAAGGATTAACCGAATTAGATTCCAAAACCATGCAGTTTCGGCAAGTTTTCAGTCGCGATTACGGCAACCCTATCCGAAGCAATAAATTTAATATGCTGGTACAGGATGAAAAAAATAACTATTGGATAGCTACCAGTCATGGTCTGGTATTTTTTGAGATTCGTACCCAAATCGTTACCCGCTTTTTCAATATACCCGGCGATTCAACTTCGTTGCCTGATAATCAGGTAAATTGTCTTCTTTTTGATCCTGATGGAACGCTTTGGATTGGTACAAAAAATGGAGTAGCCCACTATGACACAATAAAGAAAATATTTCATAGTCCTCCAATTTTTAAAGATCAATCCATAAACCTGCAAGAAACAGATGTTTTAAGCATGATGTTTGAAAAAGACAGTTCGCTTTGGATTGGAACCAATGGACAAGGACTGTTTCGCTACAAAATTCAAAAACAGGAATTGGTAAAATTTTCAAACATCCCCAACCACCCTTCCAGTTTAAGTGATAACAGAGTTTTTAATATTTATCGTGATCAAAATGGGATGATATGGTTTGGAACTTTTAACGGATTGAACAAACTCAATCACAATGCTCCAAAGTTCAGAACCTACAGAAGCAATCCTGATATTCCCAACTCTCTGTCAAATAATTCTGTTTGGTGCTTTGAAGAAGACCTTCAGGGACGCATTTGGATTGGAACTGAAGATGGTCTTTCTGTTTTGGATCAATCCACAAACAATTACTTTTTTTTGAAAAATGATCCGGGCAATCCAAACAGTTTATCCGGAAACCAGATCCGGACCATAAGAAAAGATGCTGAAAACCGTTTTTGGATTGGAACACGTTACACCGGACTCAACAGCTATAATTCAAAGACTAAGCAATTCACCCGATACCGGCACAATTTGCGCGATCAAACTTCTATTCCGGATGATTTTGTACTATCCCTTGCTGTCGACAGCAACTTTATCTGGGTTGGAACAGATAAGGGCCTTGGAAAACTTAACCCTGAAACCGGCCTTTTCACAAACTATTACCATAAGGAAAGTAATCCTGCATCACTTCCCGACAACAGGATTTATGATCTTTTTATCGACAGCCAGCAAACATTATGGATATGCACTTCTGATGGCCTGGCACGTTATAATGAACGGACCGATGATTTTAAAGTGTATAAAATAGAAACAGATAAACAGTTGGTCACACCTATATCTAGCAATAAGTTCTTTTCCATAAGGCAAGATCGAAACGGAATTCTTTGGATGGGAACAAGAGGAGGAGGGCTTGTTCGTTTTGATGCACAAAAAGAAGTCTTCAAAGTGTTTACCGATCAGGATGGTCTGCCAAATAACATTACCTATCTCGCCATTGAAGACAATCAGGGTGATTTATGGATTACCAGTAATTGGGGACTCACACGTTTTTCTCCAGACAGGATGATGTTTACAAATTATGAAGTTACCGATGGCTTGCAAAGCAACGAATTCAACTTCAATGCCGGAATGATAACCTCAAAAGGAGAACTTCTTTTTGGTGGGATGAATGGATTCAATGCCTTCTATCCCAATGAAATTGAGTTGAACACAAAACCTCCTGTCATTCAAATTACCGCTTTCAAGCTTTTTAATGTTTTAAAAAACAGAAGAATTAAAAACAATGATACACTTTTATTGCGGTACGATGATAACGTGTTTTCGTTTGAATTTGCTGCACTTGATTATACAAATCCTGATAAGATAAAATATCGTTATACGTTAGAGAATTATAATAGCGGTTGGATTGAACGAAATGCTGACCAGCGTTTTGCTGAATATGCAAAAGTCAGTCCTGGCACCTACCGCTTTCGTGTTATTGCCTCCAATAGTGATGGTTTTTGGAATGAGGAAGGTGTTAGTGTAAATATTACCATCCGACCTCCCTGGTATGGGACATGGTTGTTCCGTAGTTTTTTAATGCTGCTGACAATATTTTTGGTTTATCTAGTCATTTTTCTGCGTATGCGTGCCATTCGAAAAGAGCATGAAGTAGAAAAAAAATATCTTGAATTTGAAAAGCAAATGTTTGGATTGGAACAAAAGGCATTGCAGCTGCAAATGAATCCACACTTCTTATTCAATTCACTCAACAGCATTCAAAGTTTTATCGTAAACAACGACATCGATAATGCCATTCACTATCTTTCAAAGTTTTCGATGCTGATGCGCCGGACGCTTGCCAATTCACGGGAGAGTTATGTGTCGCTTCGCGATGAAATACAGGCTTTGCGTTTGTACATTGACTTGGAAAAGTTACGTTTCAACGAAAAGTTTGATTATATTTTGGAAATTGATCCCGATATAGATGAAAGTTTTATTGAAATTCCACCTATGATTTTACAACCTTATGTTGAAAATGCAATTATCCATGGATTGATGCACAAAGCCGAAACAGGCCATTTGTTGATACAATTAAATATGGAAGATGAAAATATTATGGTGGTGATACAGGATAATGGTGTTGGTCGGGAAAAAGCAAATGAAATAAGAAGAGAATCAGGTATTGAGCGTAAATCGCGCGGCATGCTTATTACGCGGGAAAGACTCGAAATGCTCAATCAATATACCAAAGATACATATACCGTGAATGTTATTGACTTGACAGACGAAAATGGAAATCCGTCAGGAACACGTGTAGAAATAATGATTCATGCTAACGTTAGTTGAAAAAAATGCGAATACTGAATCAGTCTCGCCACTGTATTTCTTTTGGGTGGCTGTTAAGGCAATAAAAGAATAGATTTAATGTACTTTTGTATCCATTGCACAGATTTACATTTTTGCAGATCAGACATTAGTTTTTAAAAACCTTAAAAAAAACTCACGATAATATGATAAGGTGTATCATTGTTGAAGACGAAGCAAAATCCAGGGAGACCCTGAAAGGTTTGTTAAGTCGGTTTTGTCCTGATGTGATGGTTGTTGCCGAAGCCAATGGTGTGCAATCAGGCAGGGAAGCCATTCATAAACATAACCCCGATTTGGTATTTCTCGACATCGAGATGCCTGATGGAAGCGGGTTTCGTTTGCTCGAATATACCGATAAAATGGATTTTGAAGTGGTTTTTACAACTGCTTTTGATCAGTTTGCAATAAAGGCTATCCGATATGCTGCTCTGGATTATCTGCTTAAACCAATTGTCCCTGAAGAGCTTGAAGCAGCGGTTGAAAAAGTAAGGCAGCAAAAGGTGAAGAAAAGCAACATGAAAAATTTTGAAGTGCTTCTAAGTAATATTGGTCCTAATGCCATTGAACCAAAAAAAGTTATTCTTTCTACTGTTGAAAAAATCCATGTAGTGGAAGTAGATAATATCCTTCGTTGCGAATCTGATAATTACTATACGCATTTTTATTTCGTTCAGGGAGGACATTTACTTATCAGCAAAACTTTAAAAGATGTTGAAGCATTGCTCGAAGGAGGCAATTTTATACGTCCGCACAAATCACATCTCATCAATATAAAGCATATTCAAAATTTTATGCGCGATGAAGGCGGCTTTATTACCTTAACAAGCGGAGACAAAATACCTGTTTCTCGTAGAAAAAAAGAAAAAATTCTTGAAATTATCCGCAACCTCTAAAAACACAATTCCAACAGATAAGGGTACTTCTAAAGTAAACAATTGCACAAAAAAGATGGATTTTTTCTTTAATGACGCCAAAAGCAATTTGTTTAACCTTTTATCAAAGGTATTTTCATTACTTTAGCCAACCATTGGAGAACTTAAAAGATATACTAAAATGGAAGATTATATTTACATTGTAATTGGAATTATCTGGATTGTGTTTTCAATCGTAAAAGCCAAACAAAAGAATCGGCCTCGTGAGGGCATGGAAGATGAGGAACAACTTCCGCGCAAAAAATCAAGTCTGGAAGAGCTTTTTGAGGAAATAATGCCTTCTTCGTTAAAAGAAGAAGTGGTGTACGAATCCTATGATGATATTGTTGAGGAAGAAGCCTATTCGATTCCTGGCTATGAAGCGTATTCAGGAATGGTTGAAAATGAAACCCACAATGAAAAGATTATTTCTTTGGAAGAAATGGATGACCCAAGACATCTTCTGCATAACACTGTTGAGGATGAAAAATATCATAGCTGGTCACCTTCTCCAATTTTAAAAGACATGGATTTTTTTGATTTACGTAAAGCCGTGCTTTACAGTGCAATCCTCGAAAGACCATATCAATAAGCCAGCATCAGGATGCCAGCATCTTTTTTTTTGTCAGCGAGGAACTGTTTTTTTGTTAATTAATGTGAAAATGTTTTTTATCTTTACCGGCCTTTAACGCACATAAGAGTAGTATAACATAAATTTACATGGTATGTTAAGAAATTTACTAATTACCTTGGGTATAGTGTTGAGTACCTTTACATTAACGTATGCCCAACAAGGAAGATTACAAGGAAAAGTTTACGAGAAGGACTCCCGGGAACCAGTAGCTTTTGCCAATATCGTACTTGAAAATGGAGGAACTATAGTAGGAGGAGCAACATCCGACTTCGATGGGAACTATGTAATTAACCCCATTCCTCCAGGAAAATACGATTTAAAAGCAACATTTGTGGGATATAATCCTGTCACTGTTAGAGGAATTACAATTCCAAGCAATCAAATTACTTTCTATGACATTGTTATGGTTGGCACCTCAATTGACCTTCAAACTGTTGAGATCATTGAATATAAAGTGCCTCTTATCTCAAAGGACCAGACAACCAGTGGTGCCTCTGTTACATCCGAGGAAATAAAAAAGATGCCTAACCGCTCTGCGGATGCTGTTGCAGCAACAGTAGGCGGCGTTTTCTCCGCAGACGGTGAGCGAGGCAATGTTCGTGGCGCGCGCTCAGATGCTACTGCTGTTTACATTGATGGTGTGCGCGTTATTGGTAATAGTAGTGTTCCGCAATCTGCTATTGAGCAGGTAGATGTTATCCTAGGTGGAACGCCTGCCATGTATGGAGATGCAACCGGTGGTATTATTAACGTAACCACCAAAGGACCTTCGCGTAAATTTGGTGCCGGTGTCGAATTTGAAACTTCAGAGCTTTTAGATGCCTATGGGCATAACCGAATGGGTTTTAATATTCAGGGACCACTGATCAAAGGAAAAAATCAGAATACAGCGCTATTGGGATTCTTCATCGCCGGCGATGTCAATTTTGATCGTGATGGCAGAATTTCTTCGAATGGCTTTTATCGTGCTTCAGAATCCGTTTTGCAAAGCCTTCAACAAACACCATTGCGTCCATCCGGTACAGGAACCGGAACCCTTCCTAACGGAGAGTTTATTCTTCTTTCGGATATGGAAAAATCACGTCGCTCAATGAATACCCAGAATTATAATGTCAATCTTTCAGGGAACATAAATATACGCACAACAGAAACAATTAACCTAACTTTTGGAGGAACTTACAATATTGCAAGCGGGAACTCTTTCAGATATTCCGCATCTTTTTTCAACTGGGATAAAAATACTGAATACAACAACAATACATGGCGTGTATTTGGTCGCTTTACGCAGCGATTCCCTACAGCAAGTGAGAGTACCTCAATTGTTAAAAACCTTTATTACTCCATTCAGGCTGACTTTACAAGACAGGTTAATTCCTACGGCGATCCTGATCATTACGATAATTTGTTTGATTATGGATATATTGGAAAATTCTCTATCGACAAAATACCGACTTTTGAAGTAGGCAGCGATACTGTAAATGGTCACTTTTATCAAAATGTGCAAGTGCTCAATTCATGGGATTTTGATACACTCGTATCCTGGACACCGTTTGAAGTGAATCCTTTGGTAGCCAACTATACTACCGGTTATTACAATTCTTATTTTGGCCAGCCTGAAGGCCATTACCGTAATATTGACCAGATCCTTCTTGGAGGTGGTCTCATCAATGGAAATAACCCAAGATCTTTTTATGGTTTATATCAAGCTCCTGGTGCCAATCAATCAGGATACGGAAAAGTTGACAATGATCAGTTCAGCATCAACGTTGCCGGATCAATGGACATTGGTAATCATGAAATTAAGTTAGGATTCCAATATGAACAACGTACAAATCGTTCTATTGACTATGCTCCTACGAGCCTTTGGACGCTTATGAGAGGCCTGACCAATTTTCATCTTATTGAGCTTGATAAACAAAATCCGTTTGTAATTAGCTATGATGGTGTTGTAGATACCATTATGTACAATAGAAAATATGATGCTAATTCGCAACGTATTTTTGATCAAAATTTCAGGCAAGGTTTGGGACTGCCTGTTGACGGACTTGATTATATTGTTATTGATTCATATGATTATAACAACAATACCATAGAATATTACGACAAAACCGGGCAAAAACACACAATTACTGCTGGTGAAAATTTATTCGATATCAGCATGTTTAGTCCTGATGAACTGCTTAATAATAGCAGCTCCCTGCCTAATGGTGGCACCTCCTATGTAAGTTATTTTGGATTCGATTATCAGGGTAACAAGCTAAAAGGAAGACCGAGCTTTGAAGATTTCTTTAATGAAAGAGACGAAAATGGCATGTACACACGTCCTGTTGGTTCATTCCAGCCCATCTATATGTCAGGATATCTTCAGGATAAATTTGCTTTCAGAGATCTTATCTTTAATATAGGTGTTCGTGTTGACCGTTTTGATGCCAATCAAAAAGTTTTGAATGATCCTTATCTTCTTTATAATGCATTTACCGTTGGTGAAAAAGATCAAATCAAAGGACAGACCATTCAGCATCCTGCCGGAATTGGTAATGATTACACCATTTATGTAGATAAAACTGACGATCCTAACCGTATTGTTGGATATCGTTTTGAAAATACATGGTATAATGATCAGGGAGCTGTGATTCAAGACCCAACTGTTTTAGACGTTGGTTCAGGGGTTTCGCCCTGGATTATCAATCCTGATCAGGAGCGGGTAAACATCAGCTCATTCAAAGACTACGAACCTCAGATCAGCTTGATGCCGCGTATTTCATTCTCCTTTCCAATTTCAGATGAAGCTCTGTTCTTTGCTCACTACGATGTGCTCACACAAAGACCTACAAGCAATTTATTCTCTAATCCGGCTATCTATTATTTCTTTGAAAATATTGGAGATGTAGTTAATAATCCTTCTTTAAAACCTTCGCAAACCATTGATTATGAATTAGGATTTACTCAAAAACTTACGAACACTTCCTCATTGACATTTACAAGTTTCTATAGGGAAATGCGTAATATGATTCAAATTTTTAGATTCACGGGTGCTTATCCAAAAGATTACACATCGTTTAGTAATCTTGACTTTGGAACAGTAAAAGGATTGACTGTTGAATATGATTTGCGCAGGACCAACAACACGCGTATCCGCGCAGGTTATACCCTTCAGTTTGCAAATGCAACAGGAGCGAGCACAACCACAGCTGCATCCTTGGTAGCAGCAGGTTTGCCGAATCTTCGTTCAACAGTACCAATGCCCTGGGACCGTCGTCATCAGTTCAATCTTTTACTTGACTATCGTTATGGTACTGGTAAAGAATATAACGGGCCGCGAATCAGCCGTGAAAGTAAAAATAAGGCCCCTGTTAATCTTCTTGAAAATACAGGATTTACTTTAACTGTTTTAGGTGGTTCTGGCACTCCTTACACTGCTGCAAGAAACGTTAACTCACCTCTTTCCGCTGGTAACAGTTTGTTACGAGGCACTTATTTTGGTTCACGTCTGCCATGGCAGTTCCGTCTTGATTTAAGGGTGGATAAGGACATCGACCTGAAAATGGGCAAGAGAGATAATGGAGATATACGCAATGCCTATCTAAATGTTTATGTTCAGGTACTAAATTTATTGGACACAAAGAATGTACTCCGTGTCTATCCTGCTACTGGTAACCCTGATGATGATGGTTTCCTTTCAGCTCCTGAATGGCAACGTCAGATTAACAGTCAGACGAGCCCTCTGGCCTTCCGGGAATTGTACGAAGTTTATATCAATTCACCCGGGAATTATAGCTCACCTCGTCAGATTAGGTTGGGAGTTATGTTTAACTTCTAGGAAGGACTGCTGAAGATAAAAATCATGAAGAAAATGAAAAAAATCACTGGAAATATGAAGAATATAATCCGAATGTTGTTTGTAGCATCTTTCATTTTTTTGACCATCAACCAAGCCTGGTCAAGAGAGATGCAACTTCCCAATGGTCAAAAATCAACTTTTGTACTCAAGCAGACTACTGCTGG
The DNA here is from genome assembly GCA_002842755.1 of Bacteroidetes bacterium HGW-Bacteroidetes-1. Classification (GTDB taxonomy): domain Bacteria; phylum Bacteroidota; class Bacteroidia; order Bacteroidales; family F082; genus JALNZU01. Next base: position 17,242 of record PHDU01000039.1, read on the forward strand.
ATGCTCACCCTCCTCAGCTTTTGAGTGGCTCGATATTAACAATGTCAGAGCTCGTGTAAATGCCGGCGGTGATATGTGGTGGGATCTACCAGGCGGTACAGGTTCAAAATACTATATACCAAAAGCTGGTTCGGCTACTTCAATGTTTGCAGGCTCGCTCTGGATTGGTGGTTTGGATATTAATAACCAGCTGAAACTTGCAGCATTGCGTTTTCGTCAGGTTGGTAATGATTACTGGACTGGCCCGCTAACTGTGGATGGAACAGCGGCTATCGATGAAGTTACTTGTTCACAGTATGACAGGCAATGGAAAATTACCAGAGCCGTTGTTGATGAGTTTCTTGCACATACTGATCCCATAACTGGAGCATTTATACCTGATGAAGAGTACACCATACCAAAGGAAATTCTTGAATGGCCTGCCCATGGCGATGTATCAAAAAATCAAAGTTACTATTTAGCTCCTTTTTATGATGTTGATGGTGATGGAGAATACAATCCACTGGCCGGAGATTATCCATATTACGATATTGATAACAGCTTGTGCCAAACAAGAACTCCCACAATGGATGAATCCATTGAAGGAGTTATCTGGGGCTCTGTTCTTGCTGACCAGGTAATCAAAGGCGACCAGACGATCTGGTGGGTTTTCAACGATAAAGGAAATTTCCATTCTGAAACAGGTGGATCTGCCATTGGAATGGAAATTAGAGCTCAGGCATTTGCTTTTGCCACCAATGACGAAGTAAATAACATGTCCTTTTATAGTTATGAAATTATAAACCGTTCAACATTCGAATTAACTGAGACCTTTTTTGCACCCTGGGTTGATACCGACCTTGGATATGCAAGAGATGACTTTGTCGGTTGTGACGTTGGACGTGGTTTAGGTTATTGCTATAACGGCAGAGCCGTGGACGGAAGCGGTGAACCAGAATCCTATGGCGATCAGCCACCAGCTATTGGAGTCGACTTTTTCCAAGGACCTTATATGGATCCGTTGCCGGAAGACAGACCACAGTATCGTTTTATCTATGATCCAACAACCAACGAACTAATTGGTCGTGAACAACTTTGCGATGAAAGTATCAATGGTGTTAACTTTGGTGATAGCATTCCTGGAAATGAGCGTTATGGGATGCGTCGTTTCGTTTATCACAACAATAGTGGCGCATTTAATGGCGACCCACAAATTGCTGCAGAATACTACAATTATCTCCGTGGTATTTGGAGAAACGGACAAAAGATGGAATATGGCGGTGATGCTTTCCCTGGAAATCCAGGAACAGTAGGACCAATTACAGACTTCATGTTTCCAGGTGATACGGATCCTTGCAACTGGGGCACCGGTGGAATGCCACCCAATGGAGGTTTTGGACAGAATGGTTTTTACTGGACAGAAGAAACCGGAAATAATGGATCTCCTAATCCACCTGAAGACCGTCGTTTTATGCAATCAGCCGGTCCATTTACATTGAAACCAGGTGCAGTAAACTATATCACAGTAGGTATTCCATGGGCTCGCGCCACATCGGGCGGACCATTTGCTTCTGTACAGTTACTTCGTGTTGTTGACGATAAAGCACAAGCGTTGTTTGATAATTGTTTCAAAGTTATTGATGGGCCAAATGCTCCGGATTTATCTTTCCAGGAACTTGACAGGGAAATCATCCTTTACATTTCTAACTCACCTTCTTCGAATAATTTTGGTGAAAGTTATGAAGAGTTTGATCCTAACATCATTCAACCATTTCCAAATGATCCTGAACAAAGAAGCGACTCCTTATATCGTTTTGAGGGTTACCAGATTTTTCAGCTCAAGAGCCCGACAGTAGGTGTTGAAAGCTTAAAAGATGCCAATCTTGTTCGACTTGTTGCACAATTTGACAAGAAAAATGGTGTTGGAAAACTGGTGAATTTCAATTATGACGAATCAATAGGCGCAACTGTGCCTGTTGTCGAAGTTGTTGGGGGCGACAATGGAATTCAACATTCATTCCGTCTTACTCAGGACGCCTTTGCAACTGGAGATGTAAGACTTGTAAATCATAAGCAGTATTATTTTATGGCTATTGCATATGCTTACAATGAATACATGCCTTATTCTGATATTCCGGACATATTAAATGGCTTGTTTGGTCAAAAACGCACCTATCTTTCAGGGAGAAAAAACATTAAAACCTATACTGCCATACCACACAAAATCATCAATGGTATTGTGGCCAGAGCAAACTTTGGCGATAGCCCCGAAATAACACGCCTTGCTGGTCATGGCAATGGTGGCTTAATGGTTGATCTTAAGCAGGAGAGTATTGATGAAATTTTGAGCAAAGCACCAGCTAGCGAGGATAATATTTTTGGAGGTCCAAACTATCCTATTGCTTACAACCCGGTTTATCAAAAGAACGCCGGACCTTTGAACGTCAAAGTTATCGATCCTTTGAATGTTTTAGGAACAGATTATGAATTTTGGCTTGATACTTTAAGGTATATTAGAATCTTTAATGTAACAGGAGAAACTGATATTTCAGGTGACACGGCAAGTAAATTTATTTCAAGATGGTTCTTAAAAGATTTGACAACTGGGCAGGTTTTTAAATCTGATACAACAACACTTGCCAATGACGAACAGATTTTCCTTGACAGAGGTATCTCTATTCAAGTCAACCAGCCTTTTTATCCAGGTCCTTATAGTGTTGGGAATAACAACGACAACAAAATGATGTATAGGGTACTTGCCAATAACAATGGCGTGATTGAATCTTCAATTTCCTATGCTGACAGTTCGCGCCGCTGGCTTAATGGTATTAATGATTCAGATGTGCCAAGTTCACCCTTAAACTGGATTCGGGCTGGTACAGTAAAAGATCAGGAAAACAACAGAAACGATGACTGGAATATGTCGACCGACCCTGACAGACCTTGGGATCCTGCACAAGCATATGAAAAGATTCTTGGGGGCACCTGGGCACCTTACCCTTTAACTTCATATGGAAATAATACAGGTGAAAGTGGTCAAAGTAGTGTTGGTCCTGCTTATAGTGCTCTTTCAAAGAAAACCAGAACTTTTGAGAACCTTGCCAGTGTTGATATTGTTTTGACACCGGATAAGTCAAAATGGTCGCGTAGTCCTGTTTTGGAAATGCAATTTGATCAATCTCTGGCTCAAGGTAACGCTGTCCGCTTTGGATTAAGAAAATCTCCTTCTGTAGATAAAGACGGTAATGCTGCTGCTTCAATGGATTTGCCACCAAGTGATAATCCAGCCGATCCAAATTATATTGGCAGTTATGGTATGGGTTGGTTCCCCGGCTACGCAATCAATATTGAAACAGGTGAACGTCTTAATATTATGTTTGGTGAAGATTCATATCTTTCAGCTCAGAATGGGCGTGATATGCTGTTCAACCCGCCTCCAAAGGATATTTCCCTTGACGATCAGCTGGATGATCCTAATATTTATACGCAGGTATTACCACAAAGACCTTTGATGGGTGGGCAGCATTACGTTTATATCATGGGTCATGATTTAACCGAAGTGTCTTTTCTCGGTACACCATTTAGATATTACTCACCAGCTTATGATGCCGGACATTATTCCTACTCAATGTTGGATACTTTATTTACTAATGCTGGGTATATACCTATCAATACTCAGTTCTTCTTCTCACAAATCATGTATGTTGGTATGCCAATGGCTGTTAAAGGTGAGGAGTGGTTATCAAATGAAGTGAAAATTCGCATCCGCATTGGCAAACCTTACACACGTAACCATGCACTTGTACCTCTGGATACTATTTATCCGGGAGTATTTTTAAACAACGGTTACCCCATGTATTCTTTCTCAACAAAAGATATGGCTGCCGAGCAACGCAATGAGGATAAGCTTCAAACTGACCTGGACATGATAATTGCAGTTCCGAATCCTTATTATGCATATTCTGCTTACGAACGCAATGCCCTTGATAACAGGATTAAAATAGCCAATCTTCCTGAAACGTGTGTTATCACAATCTACAATATGAGTGGCACAAAGATCAGACAGTTCAAAAAAGATGAACCTAAGACATCTATTGATTGGGATTTGAAAAACTTTGCCGGCGTGCCTATTGCAAGCGGAATTTATCTTATTCACATCAAATCGGATGAAGGAGAAAGAATTATCAAGTGGTTTGGAACAATGCGACCTATTGACCTGAACACATTCTAAAACCATCAGAATTGCGAATCAAAAATTTAATGAACATGAATACTTTTTATAGATATTTAATCGCAGTAAGTCTCATCATGATGGTTGGGGCGAGTAGTTTACAAGCCGGAAATAAAGACAGATCGGGACAGGCAGGGGCTTCAGAATTATTGATTAATCCTTGGGCAAGAAGCACCGGTTGGGGCAATGCCGGAATTTCAAGGATTAAAGGACTTGAAGCTATCTGGAGTAATGTTGGAGGCACGGCCTTCACCAAAAAAACAGAACTGATCTTTGCCCATACTACCTGGCTCAAAGGAGCTGATGTAAATATTTATTCCTTTGGGTTAACCCAAAAAGTGAGTGAATCAGGAGTGCTTGGACTGGCAGTGATGTCAATGAATTTTGGAGATATCCCGATCACTACTACTGAATATCCTGATGGTGGTCTTGGAAGTTTTTCTCCCAGTTTGCTCAACATCAGTTTATCCTACGCAAAATCATTCTCGAATAGCATTCATGCTGGCTTCGTAATGAAAATTATTTCAGAGAGTATTTCTGACATCAGCGCACAGGGAGTTGCCCTTGATGCAGGTATTCAGTATGTTACAGGAACAATGGAAAATATCCATTTTGGAATTACCCTAAAGAACATTGGACCAACCATGAAGTTTTCTGGTGACGGCTTGTCCCTGAGGGCTTTCATTCCTGGACAGGAAACACAGTTTACTCTTGAGCAACGATCAGATGCATTTGAACTTCCCACACAGCTGGTTATTGGAACAGCCTACGATTTTCTGTTTGAAAACGACTATCGTTTTTCACTCGCCGGCAACTTCACTTCGAACTCTTTCACCAAAGATCAAATTACACTGGGTGGCGAATTTAGTTTGAAAGACTATGTTATGCTACGCGCAGGTTATACCTACGAAGATGGAATATGGGACGAAATTGAAACATCCACCCGTACCAACGTATCAAAAGGGTTAAGCGCTGGTTTCACTGTACAGGTTCCATTGAACAAAGAAAGTGGTTCTGTATTTTCAATAGATTATTCTTATCGTTCAACAGATCATTTTCAAGGAAATCATAGTATTGGAGCAAGGATGACTTTCTAACTTGCATTTTTGTTAAAAAAATAAGTACTTTTGTGTTGAAAAAGGCCCTTACATTGCTAAGGGTCTTTTTTACTTCATATTATTAAAACCAAAGAGCGATGTCGGAGACAAAATATTTTACAGAAGAAGGACTGCAACGCCTTAAAAACGAACTTGAAGTACTTTTGAACAAAGAACGCCCTCGTATCTCCCAGATGATTGCTGAGGCACGCGACAAAGGCGACTTGTCAGAAAACGCTGAATATGATGCAGCCAAAGATGCTCAGGGAATGCTTGAACTAAAAATTGTTCAATTGCAGGATCTTTTGATGAGCGCTCGTATTTTAGATGAATCAAAAATGGATACTTCAAAAGTGTTGCTTTTATCAAAGGTTAAAATCAAAAATCTAAAGAATGGTGCTTCGATGAATTATATGCTGGTACCTGAAAAAGAGGCTGATATGAAAAGCGGAAAAATATCAGTTAACTCGCCTATTTCGAAAGGGCTGTTGGGTAAATCAGTAGGTGACAAGGTTGAAATAGATGTTCCCGCCGGAAGGATGACATTTGAAATTATTGAAATTTCACGCTAAAAAAACACCAATCATGGCAAGTATTTTTTCAAAAATTGTTCAGGGAGAAATTCCATGCTATCGCATTGCAGAAGATGAACTTTTTCTGGCCTTTTTAGATATCAATCCTTTGACTGCTGGTCATACGCTTGTTATTCCTAAAAAAGAGACGGATTATATCTTTGATATAGAAGATATGGAACTTTCAAAGATGATGGTTTTTGCAAAAAAAGTTGGAAAAGCGATCGAAAAAGCGATACCATGCAAAAGAATCGGTATTACAGTGATCGGACTTGAGGTTGCTCACGCACATATCCACCTGATTCCTATTAACAGTATTTTTGACATGGATTTTAGTAAGACGAAACTCAAATTGGAATCTGATGAACTTGCCCGAATTCAAAAATTAATTGTTTCCAATTTGTAAAACTTCAAGGTTTACGTTTTCAATTTGTCGGCCTTTTAATTGGAATAACATGTTAGCAATTAGCATAATACAATTATTTCAATAAGCCCTTTCATCGCGGCCTTCAATGTAATTAATGAAAGATTTATTGACCACTTTGTTACCTCCGGGTGTTGGATAGTCACCCGTAAAATACCAATCTCCTAAATGATTGGGGATGGCTTTATGTAAGTTTTCGATGGTTTGATAGACAACGGTTACTTTTGATTTAACTGTTGGGGAGGTGACCATCTGTGCTATCTTTCCGGATATCTGCTCAGCAGTAAAGGGTTTGTAAATCTTCTTTACATGATTAACAATTTCTTCCTTGGGAAGCTTTTCCTGAGCTTTACAGCGTTGGTATACTTCGTTAATAATATGTTCCTGTCGGGTCTCCTTGAGCAATGCGATGGCAGCTCTGAAAGCAATAAAATCGCTCAATTTGGCCATGTCGATACCATAACAATCCGGATAACGTATTTGTGGTGCTGAGGATGCAATAACAATATGCTTTGGTTCGAGACGGTCAAGAATTCGCACAATGCTGTTTCTTAACGTGGTTCCACGAACGATGGAGTCATCAATAACGACCAAAGAATCAGTACCTGCACGAACAACTCCGTATGTTACATCATAAATATGGGCAACCAGATCGTTGCGTTGGTTATCCTGGGTGATAAATGTGCGAAGTTTCATATCTTTAACCGCAATATCATCCACCCTAAGTCTTACATCAAAAATATCATCCAAAAGTTCTTCTGTAAGAATGTTTCTTGAAGCAAGAACCTTTTCTTTTTTCATTTGAAGACAATAGCTGTTCAGTTCTTCAACCATACCTCTGAAAGCGGCCGAGGCAGTATTTGGGATATAAGAGAAAACAGTATTCTTTAAATCAAAATCTATTGTATTTAAAATGAGGGGAGTGATCAGCTTTCCCAACATCTTGCGCTCCTGATAAATGTGGGCATCTGTACCGCGTGAAAAATAAATCCGCTCAAAAGAACAGGATCGTTTTGCGGTAGGTGCCTTGCATATTTCTTCAGACCAGGTGCCATCTTTTTTTATGATTAAGGCATGGCCTGGCTTTAACTCCTTAATGAGTTCCAACTTTACGTTAAAGGCGGTCTGTATTGGAGGTCTTTCAGAAGTGGCTACCACAATTTCATCATCCGCATAATAATATGCTGGTCGAATTCCTGCAGGATCTCTCATCACAAAAGCATCACCATGACCTATCATTCCGGTAATAACATATCCGCCATCCCAGTATTGCGAGCTTTCCTCTAAAATACTTCTAACATCAAGTTCGGATGCAATTTTGTGGGATATTTCCCGCTTACTCAACCCTGAAGTTCTATACTTCTGATAAATGCGTTCATTTTCTACATCAAGAAAATGGCCAATCTTTTCCAGCACTGTAACTGTATCAGAAGTTTCCACAGGATACTGTCCTAAATCTACAAGTTTATCGAAAAGCTCATCGACATTTGTCATATTGAAATTACCGGCAAGAACCAGATTGCGCGTCATCCAGTTATTGGCTCTCACAAAAGGATGAAGGTTTGCGATGCTGTTAAGACCAAAAGTTCCATAGCGTAAATGACCCATGAAAAGCTCGCCGGTAAAGTCAAGATTTTGCTTGAGCCATTGAACATCGTTAAGTCGTGCCGGATGCTTTTCGTTGATCTCTTGCAGTTTATCATAAACTTGGTTAAAGATATCCTTGATAGGCGTGTTGGAATTGCTTCGTAACCTGCTAATGTATTTATTTCCAGGTGTCATATCAAGTTTTATCCCGGCAATACCCGCTCCATCCTGCCCGCGATTGTGCTGTTTCTGCATTAATAAGTGCAGTTTCTGAAGCCCGTAAAACGAAGATCCGTATTGGCCAAGATAGTATTCAAGTGGCTTTAATAGGCGGATCATCGCAATGCCACATTCATGTTTGATTTGGTCGCTCATGTAAAACCGTTAATTCAAAAAAATGGTAAATTTGCCTGCAAATAGGATGCAAAAGTAAGTAAAATTCAAATGACAAAAATCCGAAAAGCCAAACCTGAAGAATGGTCTGTAATTGTTGATTTTCAGCAACTCATGGCAATGGAAACAGAAAACATTCAACTTGATGCCAAAATTCTGTCCGCTGGAGTAAAGGCATTGTTTGAACATCCCGAAAGAGGATGTTACTTTGTTGCTGAAAACGATAAAGACATCGTTGGATCACTGCTTATAACTTATGAATGGAGCGATTGGCGCAATAAAACAATTTTTTGGATACAATCCGTTTATGTGAAACAGACCTCTCGGCGCAAAGGAGTATACAGACAACTTTATGAGCACATCCGTCAAATGGCTGAAAATGATCCAACGATAGGTGGAATTCGATTATATGTTGATAAAACGAATATTCCTGCACAAAGTACTTATACCAATCTTGGAATGAATGGAGAGCATTATCAACTGTTTGAGTGGATGAAATAGTTCCAAAGTCCTATAATTTCCTGAATATTTTGGTTTGTTAATTAATAATACAAACTTGAGATTTTCTTTTTATTTAATTCTCTGTGAAGGCAATTTGCATCATAGTTTATTACCAATTTTGTGATGGTCATTATATCCAAAAACTATATATTTGCTGATCAACGATTGAAATATGAGTAGAAAGATCAAAGTCCCACACACCTATGTCATTGTTTTCGGAATCATCCTTATTGCTGCCATGCTTACCTGGATTATTCCTCCCGGGAAATATATCGAAACCAAAAGTTTTTCTGATGGAATTGAGAAGACCGGACTCTCTTTTCACTACAAGGATGAATTGCCAGATAATGAAAGTATTAAATTTCATAGTGAGCCTCAAACCTGGCAGGTTTTTGCAGCATTATTCAAAGGATTTGTCAAGCAAAGCGGAATCATCATTTTTATTCTTATGATCGGAGGGGCGTTTTGGATCATGAACCAAAGCAAAGCCATTGATGTAGGAATATTTGCTTTTCTTAAATTCACCAGAAAACTCGAACACAACCGGATAATGAAACGATTGGGCGTTGATAACGTCATTATGATTATGATCATGACGATGTTCAGCTTTTTTGGTGCTGTATTTGGAATGAGCGAAGAAACAATCGCTTTTGCAATTATTCTGATTCCATTGGCGATATCCATGGGATATGATTCAATTGTTGGCGTTGGATTGGTTTATGTAGCTGCACACCTGGGTTTTGCGGGGGCGATACTTAATCCTTTTACCATTGGAATAGCACAGGGACTTGCAGACATTCCCTTGTTCTCAGGCATTGAATATCGTATTTTTTGTTGGGTGGTTATCAATGTGATCGGTTTCTACTTTGTATTAAGATATGCTGCCAAACTGAGAAAAAATCCACAATCATCTCTTGTTTACGAAGAAGATGCCTATTGGAGAAATAAAGAGACAGTTCAAGATGAACAAATTGTGTACTATACACCTCGTATGGCCTGGATTGTTTATGTGTTCATCTTGCTTTCATTGATCGTTTTTTCGTTGCTTTATCCAATAACTGTAATGACCATTGGCAACAGTTCTTTTAGTTTCTGGGTGTTACCGGCTTCTACAGTACTTTTCGCACTTTTTGGCTGGTTAACCTTAAAAAAATCAGTACACTATTTTATTTTACTGCTGCTTACTTATACAATACTTTTTCTTATAATTGGCGTGATGGGTTATGGGTGGTATGTGATGGAAATTGCAACCTTGTTTTTAGCCATGGGAATTGCCAGCGGGTTGGCAATTAACAAAACCGCTGATGACATTGCCAAATTATTTCTTGAAGGAGTAAAAGATATTCTCTCAGCTGCAATCATTGTAGGTCTTGCAGGAGGAATTATCGTTATTCTGGAAGATGGTGGAATTATTGATTCCATCTTATATGGTCTTTCAAAAGCTATGGTCAATTTTGGTGAAATTGCCTCCATTGGAGTAATGTACATGATTCAAACGATCATTAATATTGTAATACCGTCAGGGTCCGCTAAAGCCGCTATCACCATGCCTATTATGGCCCCTTTCAGCGATTTAATAGGTATTTCGCGGCAGGCTACAGTAATGGCATTCCAGTTTGGCGACGGATTCACAAACATGATAACACCAACATCAGGAGTACTGATTGCCGTTTTAGGCGTTGCCAGAATCCCTTATGATAAATGGGTACGATGGGTATGGCCCATGGTGTTATTGTTGGTAATTCTTGGATTTTTACTTTTAATCCCAACTGTAACAATCCATCTTAATGGTTTTTAAGGATAAATTATTCCAATAGATATTAAATGCGTTCATTTAGAGCAAAGTCATTTTTAATTTGACAGGAATTATTGTTTAAAGTTAACTTTGTGTATCTTTGAATGCTGCAACCTTAAAGGTTTATTATAATCCGTTGCTTATTCAGTATAATTGGAAAAGTATAAAAGAGCCCTTTGAAGTTTATTGCATTTAAGACAATTTAGAGGTGTATCTCATGTGTAATTTTAAACCCAGATTTATTATCATTGGACTCATTCTGATTTTATTATTGGGGCAAAATACCACATGGGGTCAGAAAGAAATTAATAAAAATATTCGTTTCCAGTCACTGACGACACGTCAAGGTTTGTCGCGTGCCCTTCTTAAAGCCATGGAAACGGATGATTACGGGATGTTGTGGATCGCTACAGAGAATGGCCTCAATCGGTGGGATGGCTACCAGTTCGTGGTTTTCCGGAACGAAACTGAAAACCCAAAATCGTTGCCCGATAATCATGTAATTTCACTTTATAATGCCGGTAAAAAAGGATTGTTTGTTGGAACCCGTAACGGAATATTGGCGAGATATAACTACTATTTCAATAATTTTGATCGAATTCTGTTTCCTGAGAATATTGCAGAAGCTTTTACTTCTTCAGAGCCTGAATATATGGCTATGGATGAAAGGGGAGTTCTTTGGATTGCCTCAACCAATGGTTTTTTCGGCTATGAAAATGAAACCGGAAAAGCCTGGCACTATCATCCCGGAAACTCAGGTTTAGAATCCCAATATATCAAACATGTTTTTATTGATTCGCAGCAAAGGATGTGGCTTTCAACCGATGCTGGATTGGCAATTGTGCAGGATTATCAAAATCCTGATTCTCTAAAAATTATTACATTTAGTTCTTCAGAATTACCAAGTCCCTATGCAAAAAGAATTATAGAAGATTTAAAAGGCAGGATATGGTTGGGAACTGATGGCGGATTAAGCCTTTTTGATGATCAAGAGGAACGATTTATCGCACATTATCAGCATATTAATGATGATTCATCAAGTCTGGCAAACAATTATATCAAAGCAATGGTGCTTGATCAAAAAGGCAATCTGTGGATTGGTCACGACCTTGGAATTTCTATCTTTAATCCGGATGAAAGATTTTTTAACAATTACGAAGCCAGTTATACAGATGATTATGGGCTGATCAACAATTATGTGAAAAGCCTTCTTTTAGACAAACAAAATATAATGTGGATTGGCACAGACATGGGTATCAGTTACTTTAATCCATTGAAAGAACCCTTTCATTCCGTTCTGCATAAACCAGGAAGAACCGATGGGCTTAGTGGAAGTCTTGTATATGCCATCTGGGAAGATTCCCCCGATAGTATCTGGCTGGCTACCAATAATGGTTTGAACTTATGGAACCGCCTAACGGGAGAGATTCAAATATTTCAACATCAACAGAACAATACCAAGTCACTTTCGAGCAATATCGTTCGATGTGTTATGCGCGACTCAAGAGGGGTGCTTTGGGTTGGAACAGATCTTGGGATAAGCATACTTGTTAAAACTATCCGAGGCACAGAATTCCAGCATATTTATGCCGGTGAATCGGATAATAAATTGTTAAATAATAACTTCGTCGTTACCATTAAAGAACTTTCAGATGAGAAACTTTGGATTGGTACATGGGGAGGCGGCGTAAATATTTTAGATACTGATTCGATGTTGTTTAATTATTTGAATGAAGTACCCGATGCGAATGGAATAAAATTAAACAACAATAAAATTGCCAATATTTTTGAGGACAGCCAACGTCAAGTTTGGTTACGCAGCGGCGACATTTATGATCTGAATACGCAAACTATCAAACCGTTTCCCTTCCCCGAAACCCTCAACAACATCAATTTCTTTTTTGAAGACAGCCAGAAACGTATCTGGATTGGAACCTCTTCCAGCGGTTTAAGTTATTATGATCCTCAAAATAACAAACTGTATCAGCTGGAACAATTTCCATTATTAAATGAAGGGGCTTCGGCAAGCATGCTTGAAGACGATTCGGGCAATTTTTGGATTGCACTTAATAAACAACTTTTTCAACTTCGTTCTAATTTGAAAGAAATACGGGTTTTCGATGACAGCGATGGCCTACAAGGAGACGACTTTAGCAATGAAACAGCCTTTTTGGGTAGTGATGGCTTCTTTTATTTTGGCGGTAATCTAGGTGTAACATTTTTTAAACCTTCCGAGATCTTTTTAAATGAAAATCCGATTCAGGTTTATCTAACCGGTTTACACCTGAATAATCAGTTGCTAAAACCAATGAAAGGAACGCTGCTTGACTCTACAATTTTCACAAAACATAAACTCATCCTGCCTTATAATCACCGTGAACTTATGTTTGAATTTGTAGGTATCAATTACACCAATCCGGAAAAAAACCAATTTGCTTTTATGATTGAAGGTTTGCAAAACGATTGGGTTTATACTTCAGCCAGCCAGCGAAAAGCAAGCTATTTCAGACTTCCTCCCGGAAAATATACATTCAAGGTTAAAGGTGCAAACAACAGTGGAATCTGGAATGAGAACGCCACTACATTAGAAATCGTTGTTTTGCCGCCATGGCACCAACTCTGGTGGGTTAGGGTAATCGCAGCAATAATTGCTTTGATGATGATTTATCTTTTTACTGTTTGGAGAACCAAAAAACTAACCAGACAAAAGCGAATTTTGGAACAAAAAGTAAGCGAAAGAACACTTCAATTGGAAATTCAAAACAAAGAGATCGCATTGAAGAATATTCAGCTGAAAGAGGCAAGCAGGGCCAAATCAGAATTTCTTGCCAATATGAGTCACGAAATAAGAACTCCACTAAACGGAGTGATTGGTTTTACTGATTTGGTACTGAAAACAGATCTTAATGCCAATCAAACGGAATACCTAAACATCGTTAATCAGTCTGCCGAGGGTTTACTCAATATCATCAATGATATTCTTGATTTTTCAAAGATAGAAGCTGGTAAATTAGAGCTTTATATAGAAAAAATTGATTTAAAAGAGATTGGAAATCAAGCTGTTGATATTGTCTCTTTTCAAGCACAAAATAAAGGTCTTGAGATACTTCTTAATCAGCCACCTCACCTGCCCCACTTCGTTTGGGCCGATATTGTGCGCCTCAAACAGGTTATTGTCAATTTACTCAGTAACGCTGTAAAATTTACTGAAAAAGGTGAAATTGAATTCAAAATTGAACTTGTAAGTGAGGATGATGGAGGGAATGCCAATTTTCGTTTTAGTGTCAGGGACACTGGAATAGGAATCAAACCAGAGAATATGAAGCTCATTTTTGATGCTTTTACGCAAGAAGACAGTTCAACAACAAAGCGCTTTGGAGGAACTGGTTTGGGATTAACCATCTCCAACCGACTGCTCGGCTTGATGGGGTCTAAACTACAAGTAACAAGTGAATCAGGAAAGGGAAGCACATTCTTTTTTGATATCCAGCTTAAATATGAAAATGATGCAACTGCAAAACCTGACGAAATAGAGGAAATAGACAAGGTGCTGATTGTGGACGACAATGAAAACAACAGAACTATTTTAAAGGAGATGTTGTTGTATTACAATATCATCGCTTCTGAGGCTGAAAGCGGTTTTCGGGCATTAGAGATTATGAAGGATAATGCAGAATTTGATCTTATTTTTATGGACTATCACATGCCGGAGATGGATGGTTTGGAAGTAGTAAAAAGATTAAAAGAAACCCCAGGATTGTTGAACCCACATACTAAAATCATTATGTGGCACAGTTCGTCGGATGATCAGGATTTCATAAATAAATGTGAGCATCTTGGAGTTAAAATTCGCATGGTAAAGCCTATTAAGTTGAAAAGTCTCTTTCAAACACTGAGCAAAATTTCTCATAAAGCAGAAATACAATTAAATACCAATCAAAGCATTCATTTTGTCTTCGAAGGAATGTTTAATATTTTGCTTGTTGAAGATAATATGGTGAACATTCTTCTTTCTAAAACGATCCTTCAAAAAGTATTGCCCCAATCGAAATTATATGAAACCCATGATGGGTCTGAAGCTGTAGAATTTTGTAAAAAGCAGATACCCGACCTGATATTTATGGATATACAAATGCCGGTAATGAATGGTTATGAGGCAACAAAAAATATAAGAACCATTCAAGGTTGTGAAAAAATACCAATTGTGGCGCTTACTGCCGGTAATGTTAAAGGTGAAAAAGAGAAATGCTATGATGCAGGGATGAGTGATTTTGTTACCAAACCTGTGATCGAACGTACAATCGCCTTAACGATCAAAAAATGGCTCAATCCCGATGTTTTACATTTAAATAAAGTTGATCCCTTAGTTCACCAACAAAACGAAAATTTTTCTTTGGAATTATTAAAGAATGACTTGGGAGAAGATCCTGTTTTTCTTAAAGAATTTCTTCTTGTTCTTCAGGAAAACCTGTTAACATCAAAATCTGAAATACGAATCCACTTTGATGCTCAAAATCTGGCAGCCTATCATGAAGCAATTCATAAGTTGAAAGGTACTGCCTTTTCCATTCACTTAAATGTTTTGGCAAAGCTTGCTGTTGAACTTGAGAAAATAGAGGACTTCTCTGATAAAAAAGTAATCGCTACGATGATTGACTTTGAGAAAACAATAGACGATTTGTTACCTCAGATTGAATTAGAGCTAAAAAAATATAGCTGAATTTTCAGGGTAACTGATTGATAAACTGTAAGTGATAGATTTGTAGCACCAGTATCTAATACAGTCTGAATATTATAAGGTTTCATCACTGCTTATCATAAATACTGAATCTATTAGTCAAATATTTTTA
>PHDU01000140.1 GCA_002842755.1 Bacteroidetes bacterium HGW-Bacteroidetes-1
TTTAATTACGCAATAAATATAGCATAAATTACCTTATAAATAACAATTATTCTTCAATACTTATCAATTTTTTATTATTGTATATTGATGCTTGTGGAACGGGTTTTTAGACAGTCTGACGGATGGCGGTATGGTTAGTTGCCGATTTCGAAGCACTTTCCTATCAAGTTACAACTACTTTTGATACGAGCTGTGCCGCTCGAATACGCACTGCACCGGCAATTAACTATACCGCGTGTTGCGTTCGCCCTTGTTTTTCTGCCTTGTATCTATAAATTGTCTTGTCTGGGTGCGTTGGCTTGGTAGCTCTTTTGCATTTTTTAATGTGGCTTTGTGCGTTGGCAAAAAATGCAAATGTGCTACCAAAAGCGTCGGCTATTTGTAATACTGGTTATAAATCTGAAATGCTAATTTGTAAGCTAATAATGGAGGGACGGCATTCCCAACTTGGGTAAATTGTCTTGCTGACGGGCCGACAAAAATATAATCGTCTGGAAAAGTTTGAAGGCGAGCACATTCCCTAACTGATAAAGTTCTAGGAGAATAAGGATGTAAGTGAGAACGCCCTCCACCTTTTGTTCCACCTGCAATTACTGTCTTGCTAGGTAAAAACGGGTTTAATCTGTCAACTCTCCCTAAATGATCTCGCTGTCCAAAATCAAGTTCCATGTAACGCAAAACTGACTGCGCTGTATGTTCTCTTGTGATGTGGTTTTCATTATCGCCGATTGGTTTGGAGAAAACATCGAAGCATGGTGTTTGAAAAAAACTTATTTCTGGAAACACAAATTTTTGTTTTGCTCTTGTGCCGACAACAATAAGTCTCAAACGCTTTTGTGGTACTCCATAGTCAGCAGCATTTACAACTTGTGGCTTAGAAATAGTATATCCGACTTTAGTTAGTTGTTCAAGTGATTTTGTCAATCCTTTGCCATTATCAATTTCATTTAGACCAGGAACATTTTCAATAATGAAAACTTTCGGCATGAATTCAGTTATAAACCAAATATAGTCATTTAGCAAATCTCCTTTTTCTTTGTCCTCAAATCCTCTTCGTTTGAAATTTTCATCTTCTTTACTAAAGCGTTGATTAGAAGCAATACTAAAAGGCTGACAAGGCGGTCCACCATGAAAAACGCCCTCAAATGGTGATTTGAGACCAAGAGACTCTATTAAAACCGATGCAATAGATTCTCTATGTTTCATGTCACCAGAAAAATCTGGAGGACCAATTACGAGCTGATTTGGATAATTTAGCCGAAGAGTTTTGCAAAATAACTCATTGATTTCAATTGATGCTAAATTGTCAAAACCAGCATAATCAAATCCAATATCAAGACCTCCAGCTCCAGAAAAGAAGCTTACTGATGGGATTCCTTTTTTAGATTGTCTTAATTCTTCAATGCTTTTGTATTCATTAAAAGTAATATCAGTTTGTGAATAATCTCTGTAACGCAAATGGTCGTAAGTTAAGCCCAGTTTTTTCAATTCCCGGTTTAAACTCAAGTCTTTATCAATACACTTTGATAAAAGTGCTATTTGTTCTTTAATAGATATTTTTTCTTCAACTTTTATCTTCATAATATTATGCTTCCTTTTGCTAGTTGATAGATTTCTTTTGCTTCAGTACGATTTTTAAAGTCGTCAACTTTATATTTGTTTAGCCAGTTCTTGTAATAAGTGTGTACGCTTTTATGACAATTTGGGCAAAGCCCAACAACATCAGACAATGATGTGCCCGATCCTGTTATTAGAAGTGTTGATGAAAGTGGTAAAACGTGGTGGACTTCCAATAAATTATCTGTCCATGGATAGCGTTTCTTCGTGTCACACACACACATGTCGCAAATAGTTTCAGGGTATTCTTTAAAAAATAATTTTCTTAGCAGAGGACTTCTCTCAATTTTTATATGGGTAACTCTCGTCCGTTTTCCTTCAACAAAAATATCATCTGTTGGTATTTCTCTTGATTGAAGTTTGAAAGGATATACTATTTCTTTTGATAAAGAAGTCATCGACAGATATTCCTCTTCCCTTATCTCTTTTGGTTCTTTAAATATTGGATTAATTAAATGTTGGAAACCATTGTAGTCTTCAAAATCTTTTGCAGAAATATCAAGAAATAAAGAACCATGATACCATTTAAGTATGCTCAATTGACTAATAAAAATCAACATCTCTCTAACTTGCCTTTTCTCGTCTCCTTCAGGTTCGTAGTTTGTCTTTTTAAGTGTAGTATAATGTTCAAGCGGTTCAAGACCAGTACAATTATTGCCGATAATAAAAACAAAAACCTCTTCTAATGAGATGCTCAGCTGTTTGCCTAGTTGGAAATTTGAAATAAGATATTTTAGAACAGCACAGAAAGGATAAACAAGATTGGTTGATTTATGATAATCTGTAAATGCTACAAAAGGAAATCGAAAACGAGGAATAAATAAAGAAAGGAATTCATCAACATCAATTTTTTTAGTCTCGTTCTCAGTAACTCTTTTACAAAAATCAGTTATGTATAGCCGGTCATTTATAGTTGTTGCAAGGAATGAACATTCAAAAACTCTTTTATAATTACGCCAAACTCTATAAGTGTTAGGAGCAAAAGGAAGTCCAGTATAGCGTTCTAGTTCTGCCCTTAGTGGATCAACACCTTTTTGATTAATGACAATCCCTTCTAGATCTTTTAGGCAATGAGCAATTGCTTTCAAATTTTCAAACTGAAAGTAGTTTAACCTTCCCTGATCCCAATGCCATTTTGTTATCATACTATTTATTATTTGCTTGAATAAATTTAACTTTTTTCTCTGCTACTTTCAATGCTTGTGAAGCACAATCTTCTCCTGCAATTTCGTAAGCTATTTTTTCACTTAGAAATTGTATCATTAAATTTTCTTTGTCGATTTCTAGAATTTCTGAAAGCTTGTAGATGTTATCTTTAGTTGGCTTTCTGTTGCCTTTTTCAATTTTACTTAAAATTGCTTGGTCAACGTCCAAATAAGCAGCAACTTGTCGAAGAAGCAATCCTTTTGTTTCTCGTTTTGTTTTTAATATCTGTCCCAATGTTTCCATTTGAATAGGTTTGTTTGACAATTTTTGTCAAAGATAATATGTCAAAGTATAATAAACGCAAGTAGGTTTGAAAAGTTATTAACAAAATTATGGTGTATTACCTGTCGGGGAATGTAAAGCTTTGGGTGCGTCGGGGCAAAATTAAAAGAGCTGCAAAGCCAGCGCACATGCTGACGCATTTTGCAGCACATTTAATTTTGCAGAAGGGTCGGCAGTCTGTCTGTCTTTCCCCTTTCTGCCAAATTGTTGCTGGTCAGTCCGTTTTTTTAGGGTGACGCATAACGGTTGAGTGTAGCAGCAGTAAGGGATTGCGGGCTACTTTCCTGTCCACATACACCGAAGTTTGAGCGGGGCAGAATGCTTGAATTACCACTGAAACCCTTATTGCTGCTACACTTTGTTATGCACATGGCTTTTTCTATTCCTTTTCAATTTTGCCTTCTTCCCATTGTTTTTTCTTTTCTGCTTCTTCTTTCTTTTGATTTGCCCGATAAATTAAAAAGCCACCTAATACGACAAAAGTTAAACCAGCTAAATTTGGTTCACGACCTGAAATTGTTCCAAGAATACCGCCAAGTGTCGAAAGGGCACCTATAACAAGTAAAATAATTCCCGTTGTTTTCATATTTCCCTAGTTTTGTTCATTTTCCTTTTTTATGTCAACAAATTCAACACTGTCAACTTTCTTTGAGAAAAGAATTATTATTAAACCTATAATTGGTGAAAGAAAGAGGCAAAGAAGAAAGCTCCAGCCATAACCTATTTTACGGTTTCTACCAAGTAATGCGACAAGTGCCGCAATGATTACAAAAAAGACGACTTTTTCCATTTTGTTTGATTTTTAAAGGTTGATATTTAGTTTTTGAATTGCTTCTTCTTTTAATTCAAGTAAACGCTTGACATTATTTTTGTTTTTGGAAATCTCTTGAAAGATATTTTCTGCTATTCGATTTTTTTCCTTGTCAGTTGGGAATCGGTCTGGATGACATTTAACTTTTAATTCGTCATAAAGCTTAATTGAATTGAATGAACTATTGATGATATTGTCAAAGTCAATATTTTGTTTTAAAGATTCTTTTTTAAATCGTTGTCTTGCTGTATCTTTTGGCTTTAACTTTTCCTTTAGAATAAGAAAAGCAATTATTCCAAACTCGGCAATTGCAAGCCACATCCACCAATTTGTTGACTCGCGCGTTTCTGTAGCTTTTGTTATGGCTTGTCCAGCTACTTTTATGCTATCTTGAATTATTGTATCATTCATTTTCGTTAAATTTTGGAAGTGGTATATAATCTTTTAGGAATTGTCAATAAATAATATACTCATATTTAAAGTAAATTAGTTACCTTTGTTAAAAAAAACAATGGACACTAATGATATCATTAAAGCTCGAA
>PHDU01000141.1 GCA_002842755.1 Bacteroidetes bacterium HGW-Bacteroidetes-1
GTAGTAGTGGGTAAAGCATATCCGTAGTAGCGGGTATTTTTCAGCACAATCTTCGAATTGCAATAAATAATTGCTGTTTTATGCATTAACTTTGCTTCATTCAGCAAATACGATATATTTCTGAATGTATTTAATAAGATAATTTTAGAGATTATGTCTACTGGTATTTATAAGCATATCCATTTTATATTTCTCCTTTTGATGTTTTTTCAGCCCACAAAGCTTGAAATCATTCTATTTCCCGGAAGCCGTAAAAGCGAAATAAAACAGTTTGAAGTAGATGGAATGACAATAGACAGTCTCTTTCATAATCTTCAGACTCTTGTTTACCATAATCCTGACAGCGCAAGGCTTTTGGCCCTAAAAGGTATAAAAATTGCACACGAAGGCAAACAATCTGATTGGGAAATAAGGCTTTTAAATCTTGTTGGAGCATCTCATGCAATCGAATCAAAATACCTGAAAGCACTGGAGTATTATCATCGCGCCCTCGAAGTGGCTCAACAATTCGGAAACCTTGAGCGTTCCGGAGATACTTATAATAACATAGGGGGTATTAACTACTTTGCAAGAAATTATACAGAAGCCATCGCCAATTATCTTGAGGCTCTAAGCTATTATGAAAAAAACAAAGCATATGACAAGATAGCCGGTGTACATTGCAATATAGGTATTCTTTATGCTGCATTGGATAACCCTGAAAAAGCCATGTATCATTACAATGCCGGATTGCATGGCTTTAAGAAACTACAACTTTTACCAGGTCAAACTGTGGTTTTATCACATATGGCCAGAAGCTACCTTACTGCTAATAAATATGATTCAGCGCTTATCCTTATTAACAAGGCTATCGATTTGTCCAGAGATATTCATGAGCTTTATAGCTTGTCAACATCCCTCAAAACGAAAGGCGATATCTATCTTGCACAGGGTCAGTATGGTGATGCCCTTACGCTTTTTAATCAGAGTGAAACTGAAGCTTTGAAGATCAATAATAAAAGTACACTTGGTACGATCTATATTGGATTCGCTACAGCTTACATCGAAATCGGTGAACTTATAAAAGCAATGAAATATGCTGTCAATGCACTGGAATTTGCTGAAGACGTCAATGACGAGCAAATGATTGTTGATGCTCACTTAATGTTGAGTAAAATATACGAGAAAACTACTGACTTCCAGAAAAGCCTACAGCATTACCAAACAGCGGCAGAATTAAAAAACCGCATTCTGAATGAATCAAAGCTCCACAGCATATACCATAAGGAAATACAGCACCTGAGTAAAGACAAGGAAATACAGCGGCTCGAAATTGAACGACAGCAATACCTGATCAATCAACGCAATAACACCATTTTCATCATCATACTTGTGTCTTTGGTCATTATTATTATCGTTGCTGCTATCTATTACTATTATGCAAACAAAGTCAGATCTGATCAGCAGAAAAAAATCAATGAAGCCAACCTGAAGGCTACTGAAGAAAGATCTAAAGTAGCTCTTGATGCTGAAATTCAGGAAAGAAAACAGATTGGACTGGAATTGCACGACCGTGTAGGCCCCTTGCTTTCACTCGCTAAACTCAATATTACTGCCCTGGCTGATTACTCCACTAACGGTAATGGAACAAAACAAAAAATGCTTGGCAATACACTTGAAACCATCAATGAAATACTAAAGGAAATCAAGCAGATTTCCCAGAATATGGCACCTGTCATCCTCATTGAAAAGGGATTTGAAGCTGCCATTAAAAATCTTGTTGTTCGCTTAAATGAAACTAAGAACCATATTGTTAGCCTTGATATGTATGGTTTAAACGGCAAGTTAGAACCTTATGTCGAACATGTGCTTTACCGTTCAATCCTCGAAAGCATCAACAACATTCTGCGTCATGCAAATGGTACGGAAATTAATATCCAGATTATTGGGAGCCCTGATGATATAACCGTAATGATTGAAGACAACGGACAAGGTTTTGATCCTTCAACATTGCAGCAAAATAAAGGGCTGGGAATGAAAAGCACATGCAACAGAATTGAAAGCCTGAAAGGCAGCGTATTCATTGACAGTAAAATTGGTATGGGAACGATCGTAACTTTTATAGTTCCGTTAACAAAAGAAATGAAAGCTTAAAAATGAACAATGTTTCTGTATTTATCATTGATGACCACAAGCTTTTTGTAGAAGGGTTGTGTTCTTTGCTATCTGATTTGCAAGGCTTTGAAATTGTAGGTTTTTCAATGAATCCGGTTGATTTTCTTGAACAAGTGGATCAGCACACTGCTGATGTATATTTGGTCGACATCAATATGCCACAGCTTTCAGGAGTTCAGCTTACTGGTAAGATGAAGGAATATAACCCAAATATAAAAATCTTAGCCCTAACCATGTATGATGAATATGAATATGTCGAAAAAATGATCATGGCTGGTGCATCTGGCTATATCCTTAAATCAGCAAGTATTCAGGAGTTGACACACGCGATCAGAACTGTTGCAGAAGGGTCAAAATTTTTAGGAAGCGATATTCAGGAACTATTGTTCAACAAAGTTGAGAAAAGCAATGCGGAATTATTCACCCGATCTTTTGCAAACAACATAGAACCTGACGCTACTTTAACCAAACGCGAAGTTGAAATCCTGATTTTAATCTCTAAAGAACTTACAACCCAACAAATTGCCGAAGAACTTTTCATCAGTGAACGCACAGTAGAAACACATCGCAAGAATATTTTCAGTAAAACCAAGGCCAAATCTGTTATTGGTCTTAGCAGATACGCCGAAAAAAATGGTTACATCTCTGTCTGAATTGTCTTTTACGAAGCGGACAACTACTTTCTATCTCATCATTATTTTCAAACCATACTACTTTAACATTTTACTTGAGCATATTGAATAAACATGTCTCACAAATATTTTCTCCTGTTTCAATCGGTATTACCACCACAAAACAGATATCCATTCTTATATGGCTCCGGGGCTTAAAAAATATTATTTGTTTTGACTGCTTATTTCTTTGATTTCATAACTTTACGGCAACAATCATTATCCCGATGTAAACGATCGAAAATGTTTTTCAACGGATATTCATTGATTATGAATGTGATAAAAGAAGGTTGAATGAACTCAGTTAAAGAGAAAATAGACGCAGTATTGCGTATATATACTCGTTGGCAATCATTGTAAAAAACCGCACAGCAATAGAATATCTACGTTGAAATGATTGATTATCTTTGGAATTCCTTATCAGATACAATATGACTAAAGAAAACGCAATCAGATTATTCCAAGACCAAAAAGTTCGAGTACAATGGGATGAAGAACAAGAAAAATGGTTTTTTTCAATTGTTGATATTATAGGAATATTAACAGACAGCCCGAATCCCAGAAAATATTGGAGTGTCTTAAAAACAAGACTTAAACAAGAAGGGAGTCAGTTGACTACAAACTGTAGTCAACTGAAAATGCAATCAGCCGATGGTAAGTTTTACAAAACAGATGTTGCAGATACAGAACAATTATTAAGATTAATACAATCAATTCCTTCACCAAAAGCTGAACCATTTAAGGTTTGGTTAGCAAAAGTTGGATATGAACGTATTGAAGAAACGGAAGACCCTGAAATTGCTTTTGATAGAGCTATGGAAACATATTTAAAAAAAGGGTATTCAAAAAACTGGATCAATCAACGGCTAAAAAGCATTGAAGTCAGAAAAGAATTAACTGATGAATGGGAAAACCGTGGAGTTAAAAAGGGATTAGACTATGCTATTCTTACTGACGAGATTACAAAAGCATGGGCTGGATTTACAACCAAAGAATATAAAGATTTCAAGGAGCTGAAAAAGGAAAACCTTAGGGATCACATGACTAATTTGGAATTGGTGCTAAATATGTTAGCTGAAACATCAACGACTGAACTTTCTAAAAAGCATATGCCAAAGACTTTTTCTGAAAATAAAGTAATCGCTCGAAAAGGAGGTGCTGTTGCAGGTAATGCAAGAAAAGAATTAGAAGAGAAATTAGGAAATAGTGTATTAAGTCCATATAATGCTAAAAAGTTAGGGCAAAGAGAAGACAAAGTATTAAATACCCCGGAAGAATAAACAACGAAATGCCAACAAAGGCTATAACAAATGGCGGGTTTGGAAACATGATTGAAGCTTCGTCGCCCGCACAATCATTTGTGTTTATTGACAGCTAAGTGCCACGCAATCCGCAACTAATCATATACGCCAAACGTCAGACTGTCTAAAAACCCGTTCCACAAGCATCAATATACAATAATAAAAAATTGATAAGTATTGAAGAATAATTGTTATTTATAAGATAATTTATG
>PHDU01000142.1 GCA_002842755.1 Bacteroidetes bacterium HGW-Bacteroidetes-1
AAATCCAGCGAACCATTGCCCTGAGGGGCGAGATGGCCTCTTATCAGAGGCCAGTTTCGCGGATTTGCAGTTGTTTTTTCATTCACCCTGGCGCTGCCCCGCCGTTCGCGCGGGCTCACGCAACCGTTCCGATGGAGATTGTGTTTTGTAAGGCGGAATGACTAGGAGTTATCATAAGCAGAACTTTGTAGACTTTGTGGAACTCAATCCTGCCTAAAAAGCCTGGTATTAAGCACGAAATGGCAACCAACAACGGTCAACTTACTCTTTTTTAGCGTTTTGCTTATGTCGAAGTCAGGTTAGTACATATTGGATTTATTTTCAATTTTTGCTTTCTGTACGGCACGCTCACTCTGTACTTCGTTAAAAATGTAAAACAACCGGAATGATAGAACATTGTTGTATTGATGCCGCGACCACGTACTGGTTCCCCCAAGTGTGGTAAACGTTCTTGTCCGAATATGAAGCATCGAGTATTGATACCTGAAATTAAATTTCAACTTTCCGGAAATCTTCATCTTAAGGTCGAGAAGCACTGAAATATCATTTGGATCGTAAACTTTATTATCTGCAGTAGTGTTGGTTTGACGGCCATGTTCAAATTCAGTGGCACTTACTAGTCTTGCCCATGAAAGGCCTGATCCAACAGTAATAAATTCCTTATCCGTATAATGAAGCATCAACGGTATTTCAAGATAATTTAACCGAAGCTTGTACGCACCATTTAGTGAATCGGATGTATATTGTGCGCGTTGATTGGCTCCTTTTTGTGTGTATGAGGTCTCCAGAGAAATATCCCAGTTTTTTTTAAACGGGATCATGACCCCAAGTCCAACATTAACTCCCGGCAACTTATATCCGTAAGCTTCATCACCGTCAACCTGTGCCATATTCAGACCGGTTGCAACAAAACCCTTGATAATTTGTGACTGTACACGAACATCAAAAAGGAATACCAGAAAAAGCATTGTTATCAAAAAATATCTTCTTTTCATTACTCCTGTTTTACTCCCGAACAAAATTACTTAAAAACTGCAAACCATTTTGAATGCAGTATTTTTAACCATAATCGACATTAATGAACTAATTACCGACAGCTGACCCTAAGGCTTCCCTATAGCACTGATCTAAAAAGAGTCCAACTGATTCTTTACTGTTTTTATTGACAACAAGCGCTCTTATCTCATCTGAATTATAGTCACTTACTTTATTTTTTAGATGAACAATTGCTTGAAGAAGGCCTTCTTCATCACCTGCTTTAACCAAAAGTCCATTTGATGTATTGACCATTTCAGGTATTCCACCCACAGAAGTAGAAACCACAGGAAGTCCACACGCAAATGCTTCCAAAATTACTACAGGAAGATTTTCATAATTACTGAATAAAACAAGAAAATCTCCGAAAGCAAGTGTTTCAGCAAGGTCCACACCTTCTAAAAGACCTGTAAAACGGATATTGCTGCCATCCAGGCCAAGACTCAAAGCGTAGTCCTTCAAAAAAGCGTCATCCATTCCCTCCCCTATCAATATACATTCAAAGTCTGCATCCAATTCTTTGAGTCTCGCAGAGACCCTCAGTAATCCTGAAATATTTTTTGAGCGATCTTCGAAGCAGCTAATATGTATAAACCTTGGTTTCTTATTCTTCTTTTCAACAGGCTTAAAAAGATTAACATCTACGACGTTAGGTAAGATGAAATAGTGGCTGCTTTTCAGTCCGTGCTGCTGCATGGCGTTTGCCAGATTCTGCGTCACCGTAGTCACTATCCTTGCCCTCTTCACAACCATTTTTGTCAACATTTTTCTAAAAAACCCATGAAATTCATTTCGGACCGGAAGATAACGCGACCAATGTTCTGTGACCATATAAGGTATTTGATAAAAAAGCTGAAACCAGTATGCTACTAGAGCCAGCCGTGTCAGAACATGAACATGGATCAGATCAAATGAACCTTTTACTTGTTTTACATGCCTGATGCCTATGCCAATTGCAGTGTAAAATCTAATTAAGTTTAGTAATTTATTCCATGGACTTAGACAGGTTTCAGCTGACTGATAGTATACCTTCACAGTAAAGATGCTATGATCATTATTGGCATCGACCTCAAATTTAGATTTTAACTTGTCATTCGATAAATGGGCATAAACAACTGAAACCTGATTATGAATTGCGGCAGCTTCGGCATGTCGTTGCACAAAAAGACCCAGCATTGGATCGTACTTGCTTGGATACCATTTTGCTAAAAACAAAACATGAATTTTTTCAGCCATCGGTAATTTATTTGATCAGCTCTTCTACTCCCTTAACGCCTGAAAAGAATCTTTCATTGTTCAAACCTGATACAATTCTGTAGGGCAATTTAAGCTGTATAAGTTCTGACTCATATCTCTCAAACAGAATTTCTCTCTCATTGGGGTGTTCCCTCAGAGGATCCGGCACCCAGGGTAGATCAATATTGCACAACAAAAAAAGATCAAAGTGCTGTTTTTGTAATAGTTTAACAATGGATTTAGGAACTATTCCAAAAACATACTCCGCCCAAATGGCACAAACCAGCATCTCGGTATCAGCAAACAAAAAGTTATTCATTGTTTGAGAAGCTTCTCCTATACGTTGCATTTGCATATCCGCAATCCGCTCCACGTCCTGTAAGGTGTATGGCCTTCCAAGATTATAAAGATATTCACGGGAATATTCTTTTACCCAGTTTGAATGATAGTGAAAAGCTAACTTTTCGGCCAACCATGATTTTCCTGTGGATTCCGGGCCTGTTATAGCTACTTTAAGCAATACGCGCCTCCTTTCGCCAAGCAATATAACCCATCACGGCAAGAATTAGAAAAACAAGATATTGAAAACTTGTAAAAACCAATCCTTTATAAAAATACAAAGGAACTGAAACAATATCCCCTATAATCCAATAAACCCAGTTTTCAACTTTCTTTACTGCCATCAACCACATTCCCACAATAAACACAGAGGTTGTGAAAGCATCAATGTATGGAACAGTACTATCTGTATATTTCTTCAATACAAAGCTTATAATTATGAATGAAGCTATTGTGGCCAAAACTGCAATAACATGCTCACGTTTGTTGGAGAAAGATACAGGCAGTTTGGGCTTATCTGCCCTTGGTCTGGTCCAGTTGTACCATCCATAAAGGCTCATAACAAAATACACAAAATTAATTCCCATATCTGCATATAAACCAGCAAAGAAGCAGATATAAACATAAATGATTACGCTAACAATGCCTGTAGGATATACAAGGATATTGACCTTCATGCTATACCAAACACTCAAAAGACCAAAGACTACTGCAACAATTTCAATAAAAGTACTTTGGTATACATTCTGCATGAAAAGATCAAAAAACTCAGTGCTTGTCATGGATATGATTGAGGTCAGCATTGATGATCTTTAGCACAAAAACGGAGTGTGGTAAGTCAAAAGACTTTTTTATTTCTTGTGTCAAAATAGCCATGACTGTATCATAATCCCCAAAAACCTGGGTACTCATACCATTGGTATTCACTGTTATAGTATTGTGCCCATTCAACCTGAAGATAAAATCCTTAATAGGCGGAATATATTCAACATTGAGAGGGTAGTAACTTATTTCAATTGAAGCGTTCATTTTTTATATATTTGAAGGCAAAAATACAATGATTTTTCATGCTGTGACCCAAGGGCATGACGGCAGACATCACTTAATAAAAATCAAAAATTAAGAAATGAATTACAATTATTTAATAACAGGCAGCATTCTTGCAGCAATTGGGGTAGCATTCGGTGCGATGGGAGCTCATTGGCTAAAAGAAAATATCAATATGACGGATATACAGAATTTTGAAACCGCTGTCCGCTACCAAATGTATCACGCATTTGCAATACTTCTTCTGGCTGTATTATCCGGACGGTTTAAAACCCGTTTATTTGAGTATGCTTTTCATGCCTTCTGGGTTGGAACATTATTTTTTTCCGGATCTATCTACCTTTTGGCTACACGCGAAATAACTGGTTTTTACTGGCCATGGCTAGGACCAATTACTCCAATTGGAGGTTTACTTTTTATCACTGGCTGGATATTGTTAGCTGTTTCAGGCTACAAAGCATCCTATGAGGTTGAGGAAGAATAGCAATTGAAATTGGCATAATGAATGCATTAATCCAAATAATACGATTTAGTTACACTGGTGTCTATTAAAAAATGTTAATTAAATTAGAAGTCCAAATGCAGTTGGCAATCGTTGTCATCGCAGGCCTTAATTGCCGCAGTAGTCAAGAGC
>PHDU01000040.1 GCA_002842755.1 Bacteroidetes bacterium HGW-Bacteroidetes-1
CGATCTTTGTTTGCAGCATATCCGAATAAGACACCGTCAGCGACAGGCTGATATAGACAGATATTATAAGCCAAAATCATTTTAGTAAAGTAGAAATAGGGGAAATAAAAAATACCCCCAATTCCATCTGCATTATGTACCTGTCGCCCAACAGCAACATGAACCCTACCAAGGTCATCAATTACAGCAGACTGATATGAATCAGTACCTCCATGATCGGGGTATAATACAGAACCATCCATAAATTTATCAATGCTTTCATAGTAAAGCATTTTCGTCCATGAATCCCCTGCATCACCAGATTTCATAACTATTCCATCACCATATCCATCACCCACGATAAATGCTAATGTTTCACCATGCGCTGCAGCCCATGAATAAGTGTCAGCTCTAACTGCCTTTAAATCATCAGAAGTGATACCCTCAAGTAATTCATTTTGAGGATCCCATGTTAATCCACCATCAAAAGAACGGCTATAAAGTAAAGCCCCATCTAATCCCTGATAAACTACACCTCCATTTGCTGTTGGAGCTGTTAATACAATTAAATGAATAATCTCATTGTTTTCACCAGAAGTAATCATTCTTGGCCACAATAGCAGAGGAGATTCAGAAGGACCTTCAAAATTGAAATAATTCCAGCTATCTGTTCCTTTGTTTTCTCTCCAGCTGAAAACCAATCCCGATGCAGCACCAGTATGGGAAACAATTATTTCACCGTTCGTCCCATAAGGCTGATAAGAAGGCCATCCAGTTCTTACAGCTTCAACACGTTCTGTAGGATGTGGTCCCCAGCTACTTCCATTATGATAATTGTAACCAGTACCCCTGTCAGTAAAATTAGGATCAAGCATACCTCTTGTCCACGTTGCTCCTATTGTTCCATCAGGAAAAGCATGAATACGTCGTCCAACTGCATAATTTGATTGTAAATCGTAGCGCGTTTTACCAGTAATAACATCTGGAGCTTTGATTGCATTTACAAATGGATTTGGCTCGATGTTCAATGAAATGATGTCATCAATGCCCCCTTGTGGAGCAGGCAGAAAAATTTTGCTAAAACGATGATTCTGTTTTTGCATTGGCGTTTGCGAAATTGCAACACCAGAAAAAACTATCAATAAAATAAGTGGTAAAAAATACTTCATACTGATAAGGTGTTAGTTAATAAATAAATAAAAGGATTGCGTACAAATATATATTACAAATTCAACGTTGTCAACATTTTTCGAAATCTAATTATCATCAATCATTTCCAATCTCTTAAATATACCATCCGAAAACTCAAGACTGTTTGCAATTACACAGATTCCTTTTACCTTTGGAATCAAAATAAAATCATAATTAAAATAAAATTATTGCATCATGAAAAAAACCAGTCAAGTTTTATTGCTTGCCCTGCTAGTACTGCTGATGATAGACGTTACAGCTCAGGAAGCAGAAATAAAAGAAAAGAAAAGCTATGAATTCACGGTGCTAAGCGAAGTACCTCACACTCCGGTCACCAGCCAATATCGTTCTGGTACCTGTTGGAGCTTTGCTGGCACAGCTTTTATGGAAGCTGAAATTTTACGTATAAAAAATCAAGCATTTGATCTCTCAGAGATGTTTTCAGTTCGTCATGTTTATTCAAGTAAAGCCAAGAAATATGTAAGACTGCACGGCAATCTGAATCTGGGCCCAGGAGGCGGCTTTAGTGATGTCCTTATGGTAGCGGGTGAATTTGGGATTGTCCCTGAGTCAGCTTTCAACGGACTTGTCATAGG
The DNA here is from genome assembly GCA_002842755.1 of Bacteroidetes bacterium HGW-Bacteroidetes-1. Classification (GTDB taxonomy): domain Bacteria; phylum Bacteroidota; class Bacteroidia; order Bacteroidales; family F082; genus JALNZU01. The sequence continues at coordinate 1,767 of PHDU01000040.1, forward strand.
AGAAGAAAAACATATTCATGGTGAAATGGATGAGGTACTAAAAAATTATGCCGATGCCATTCTGAAAAATAAAAACAAAAAACTTACACCTGTATGGCATGATGGTTTTAATTCCCTGTTAGATACCTATCTTGGCAAATATCCTTCTGAATTTGAATTCGAAAACAAGAAATACAATCCGAAATCATTTGCATTATCGACCAGCTTTAATCCAGAAGATTACATTGAACTGACGTCTTTTACACATCAACCATTTTACAAACCGTTTATTCTGGAAATACCCGACAACTGGATGTGGAGTCAGGTTTACAACATACCGCTGGAAGAATTAATAGAGACTTTAAATTTTGCACTTAACAATGGGTATTGTGTTGGATGGGATGCTGATGTCAGCGAAAAAGGATTCTCCTGGAAAAATGGTGTTGCCATTGTCCCTGAAGAAAAACCAACAAACCTGACTGGTACCGATAAAGCGGAGTGGGATGCTATGACAGCTGCCGATAAGCTGAAATCGATATACAGCTTTGAATCCATTGTTCAGGAAAAAGTAATTACACCTGAAATTCGCCAGATTGGTTTTGATAACCTTGAGACTACGGATGATCATTTGATGCTTATTGTTGGTTCTGCCAAAGATCAGAATGATAATCCCTACTACAAGGTAAAGAATTCATGGGGAAAAGAAGACCATATTTATAAAGGATATTTTTTTGCTTCAAGTCCTTACATAAAGTACAAAACGCTTAGTATTTTAGTTCACAAAGATGCCATCCCAAAAGCTATCCTGAAAAAGATTGGGTTATAAAAACCTCTTAAAAAAAGCAGGCTTGGAAGTCTGCTTTTTTTGTAAAGCAGGTAATTCAAGCAACATTTCAAATAAAGTAATAAAAACCAAATGATTACTTTTGTGCTACTATTTTAATAAACTCAAACTATCTTTGCGATTTTTTATCAGAACTTATGCGCCTCAAAACAAATACGTTACGTCTTGTCTTTGGTATTTTTGGTGGATTATTCCTGCTTTTTATTATTGCACCATTAGCCCATTTATTACTTTCAACATCGCCGGCAGTTCTTTTTGAAACGGCAAAAGATAAAGAGGTAAGCAGCAGTATATCGCTTTCTTTGACAATGGCAGCCATTGCTACCATTATTTCGGGATTGCTGGTTATACCTTTTTCATGGCTGATGGCACGAAGTCAGTTCAAACTCAAACACTTTTTATCAGGCCTCATAGACCTTCCTATGATGATCCCACATTCTGCTGCTGGTATTGCATTACTGGGTGTCGTTAGCAGGGAATCATCCTTTGGAAAAATGGCATCTGCTGTTGGACTTGATTTTATTGACCGGCCTGCGGGAATAGCATTGGCAATGGCTTTTGTTAGTGTTCCATACCTTTACAATGCAGCTTATAATGCGTTTATAGGTGTATCAAGACGTATAGAAATGGCAGCAATCAATTTAGGAGCTTCTCAATGGCGAGTTTTTTTAACCATTAGCTTACCTTTAGCATGGAGAGGTATATTAAATGGAATGGTAATGATGTTTGCAAGAGGAATGAGTGAATTTGGCGCAGTAATAATCATCGCATACAATCCATTCACAACGCCTGTTCTTATTTTCGATCGTTTTAATGCTTTTGGGCTGAAGAATTCACAATCTATCTCAGCATTGTTCATTTTTATCAGTCTGATTGTTTTCATCAGTTTACGATTACTTTCAAAACCTGAAGAGGATGCTCGAAATTAACAATCTGCATAAAAACTTTACGAATTTTTCACTTGGGCCGATTGACCTTAAAATTGCAGATGGAGAGCATTTTGTTTTACTAGGTCCAAGTGGATCAGGCAAATCGTTACTACTTGAAATCATAGCTGGATTTCAAAATTCATCAAAGGGTGACATTTTTTATGACGGAAAAGATTTAGCCAGTATTCCTCCTTTTAAAAGGGGCATTGGTATGGTCTTTCAAAAACCTGCTCTGTTTCAGCACATGACAATTGCTGAGAACATTGCCTATCCCATGAAATCTTCAGGGAAAAACAGCACATTCATCAAGAAGAAGATTAAATCATTATCGGATCAATTTCATATTTCAGACTTGCTCCATCGAAAACCGGCAAGCCTTTCAGGTGGCGAAGCACAACGTGTTTCACTGGCCCGAACACTTGCTATGGAACCAAAAATGTTATTACTTGACGAGCCTCTTTCATCTCTCGATATTCAACTTAAAGGACGTATCAGAAGATACATTAAAGATTTGAATGAAAATGGTTTAACAATGTTACATGTAACACATGACTTTGAAGAGGCAATAAGATTAGCTTCAAATTTGGGCATTCTACAGGAAGGAAAAATCATACAGTCGGGTTCCGCTGAGTCTATTTTTAAGAAGCCTGCAACCAGTTTTGTTGCCGAACTTACAGGACATAAAAACTTTTTCAAAGCAAGACTGATAAACATTCCGGGCCAAAATCTAAATGAGGCACTGATAAACAATACCCGATTAAAATTTTACGGTGATTCAACCACTGAGAATGGAATAATACTTATTGACGAAGATCAGATTACATTGCTTATTTCAATGCCAGAAACAAGTGCCCAAAACAATCTTAAAGGCACAATTGCTAGGATAACAAAATTACCAACCGGCCGAGAAATTGAAATTAATGCAGGAATAATCCTCTTTGCGCATATCACAGACGACTCAGCACAAAAGATGGGTTTGCATTTGGGGATGGATGTTATCGTTTCTTTCAAAGCCTCGGCTGTGAGATTTCTGGATATATAACTATTATATAAGAAAATTCGTATTTTTGAGCCCTTAACTTCTTTACAAAAAAATAAAACCCATGTATCTAACCCTACTAAAAAGTCATTCAGGACTACGATGGATTCTGTTGCTGAGTTTCATCCTTACCCTTGTAACATTTTACAGAGCTGCATATTCAGGAAAAAGCTCAAAAAATTTAAAATTCTATGCTTTGTTTACTTTAATCATTACGCACATTCAGTTTTTATTAGGCTTATCGCTCTATTTCATAAGCCCAAAAGTAATTTTTGCGACTTCTTCAATGAAAGTTGCCGTTTCCCGATTTTACCTCGTTGAGCATATTAGCCTGATGTTAATTGCAATCCTATTAATTACAATTGGTTACAGTAAGTGGAAAAAAATAAACAATGTAAAATCTGCATCAAAAAAACTATTTACCTACTACCTTATTGGACTTATTTTAATCCTGATTTCCATCCCCTGGCCTTTCCGTGATCTTGGTGGGGCATGGTTTTGATGAATCATTATCTATCTAAAAAATAAAATATATCACTGCTCTAAAAACGCCGAAAAGACAATACACATGGAACAACATTATGGTTTTTTCAGGTCTGTACTTATCCTTATAGCCATTGGGATTTGGATTATAGTATTGCAAAACGCTGGCCTTCTGCCTCAAATAAGACCTTTAAAGATTCAAGCCGATCAGGTATTAGAAATCAAAGGTCTGGTTGAGGTTGAAAACACCGTTTTCATAAAAGGTCAAGTTGATGCAAATTTGGAAAGCATCAATGGATACAGTAAGTTTTACAAAGATCCAAGAACCGGAGAATACTACGTAATTCCGGTGACTGATCCCTATGAATAGCTATTTTCATAGAATCATTTTTCTCATTATTTTACTTGCAATTGTAGATTCTGCAACTGCTAGTAACTTTTCACCCTATCATTCTGATAGTTTGATTACATTGTTGTCGCGAATGGAGGACGGTGACGAAAAAGTAAAGCTTTTAAATGAGCTGGCAATTCACCTGCGCGAAACAGATGCTGATCGCGCCCTTATTTATTGCAGAGAAGCACTTTCCTTAGGAAACAAACTACAATTGGTCGAATCTTGTGCCATCACCAATAAAATTATGGGCGAAATTTTTGAGATGAAACATAATTATCAGCCCTCTATCAACTATTACCTTATAAGCATCAAACATTATAAGAAACTTTCAAACGATCTTGCGCTTGCCCAATTATACAATACACTTGGTAATATCTACATTATAAATCATTACAATTACGAGCAAGGAATGGCCTATTATAATCTTGCACTTCATCATGCACAAATAGTAAATGCCAAAAAAGAAATTGCCACTGCCTACAATTCGATAGGAGGAATACATTACTACAAAAAGGACCTTGACAAGGCGTTTTCTTTCTTTCGTGACGCACTGAAAATCAGAGAAGAAATTGCTGATTCAGTTGACATTGCAGCATCGCTTAACAACATTGGTGAAATATACCGGTTGAAAGGCAATTATAGTCAGGCTCTGGATTATTACAATCAAGCGATGAAATTAAATGAGAAATATCATCATCATAAAAATCTTGCCGTAAACTATCTTAATACAGGGCTAATCTATTCTGCCGTTTCTGATACCCATAAAGCCAGACAGTTCTTTCTCAAAAGTATCGATCTTAATGTCCAGTCGAATGATACTGCTGCTTTAATTAAGGTTATGACCGAACTTGGGAATCATTATAATGCAAACAACCAGTTTGATTCAGCAATAACTATTTTCCAAACTGTGAATCAGATTTCTGAATACACCTTTTTTTTGGAAGGGCAACGTGATGCTACGTATGGCCTGAGTTTCGCACTCGAAGGTAAAGGAAATATTCGTAAATCATTTGATAGATATAAGCAGTATACCTACCTTAACGATTCTATATTTGCCAAAGCAAAAGCGGATCAGATGGACGAGTTACATAGTCGATTAACGCTTGATCTAAAAGAAAAAGAACTAGAATTGAAAGACAATGAGATTTCACTTCTTCAAAGGGAACAAAAGTTATATCAATTCAGACAATTATTTTTGTGGCTCTCTCTCCTGCTTGTGATTATTGCAACTGTTCTAGTTTATACAAAACTCCAATCAAGAAACAAAAAAAACAAGCTCTTATTAGAAAAAGAAGCCGCATTGCATAAAGCGAGACAAGAATTAATGACAATAGAATTAAAAAGTAAACACAATGAACTTACCAATTATGCACTGCACCTCATTGAAAAAAACAAGTTCTTACTTGAGTTGAAAACCGAACTTAAAAACCTTCGAAACGCCCCATTAGGCAACCATGAAGAAAGAATAAAAGAAATGACGGTTAATGTCCAGCAAAACATCAATCTTCAAAAAGACCTTGAAGATTTTCAAAATAATATAGACCTTGTAAACGCCTCCTTTTTTCAAAATCTTAAACAACGTTTTCCAAATCTAACAAAAAATGAGAAGCATCTTTGCGCCATGCTTCGATTAAATCTTTCAACCAAAGAGATCGCATCCCTAAATAATGTCTCTATCAGGGCTGTTGAAATGGGACGATACCGCCTCAGAAAAAAACTTGCAATGCAATCCGATAACTCCCTTTCAAAATTTCTGCAGGAACTCTGATAATCGGTCTTGTGAACCAATCTCACATCTGTGTAGTAACCTTATTTATTTTAATCTTCTGTTTAATAACATCTTAAATTTCATCTTGTAGAGATACGAAATAGACCTATATGAAACCTAAAATTTCATGTAGAGGTTTTGTAGTACTCAATTTAAGTACTCAAATTACTTATATTTTATATTTTCGCAAAAAAAACAGGTGCAAAACAAAAAAGACCTCTTTAAAAAAGTACAGAAATTAATTGTTCTGCTACTTTATATGGTTTTGATTGGGCTGCTCATTTTTTTCATCTTTTCAACAAAAGATTAATTATGTCTGGGGATAAGTTTACTAGCATAGAAAAGAAGCTGATTGAAGCATGCATAATGAACAACCGCCAAGCTCAGTTCAATTTATACGAATTATTTGCTCCTCGGTTGATGCCAGTATGCAGAAGATATGCAAAAAACAACTGGGATGCTGAAGACATCATGCAAGAAGGTTTTATTAAGGTATTCAGATATCTGCCTGACTTTAAATACAGTGGATCTTTTGAAGGTTGGCTAAAACGTATCATGGTTACAACTGCTTTCAACTTCTATAAAAGGAAAAAAATCACCTATAATGAAACAGAACTACAGCAACTTCCTGAAGAAGTTGTTCCTGAAATGACTGTAACCGCTGGCTTATTCTATCAGGATTTGATGGAGCTTGTTGATATTTTACCAAGAGGTTATCACCAGGTGTTTTGCCTCAACTCGATTGAAGGGTACACACATAAGGAAATTGGCGATTTATTGAACATATCCGCTAATACTTCCAAATCACAGCTTACCCGCGCCAGATGTAGCCTGCAGAAAAAATATGCTAGTATTTCAGATTTAGAATTAAAAAAGAAATCAATTTTACAATCCGCTTAATGTATCACTTTTAACAAATTTAATTATGAGAAGATTTTTTACTTTGTTGCTTACATTTTTAACAGTTCAAGTAACGATGGGTCAAATTTTTTTGACCGAAGATTTTAGTGGAACTACCTGGCCTCCAACAGGCTGGACCATTGATGGATTACCAAATCAATGGGCAAAAAGCCCAAGTAACAGCGCTGGTGGTACAGCGCCTGAGGCAAAGTTTACGTATATTCAACAAGTCAACACTTCCCGATTGGTTTCACCGATTCTTGATTTGACAGGTGTACAGGCAATGTCACTTTCTTTTAAATATTTTTATGATTTTTATGCAAATGGCCCTTCAATTGGAGTAGCAACCCGACTAGGAGCAGGCGACTGGCAAGTTGCATGGCAGGTTACACCAACCGGAAACCAAGGTCCAAAAACACAAATTGTTGACCTGGCTGGTCTTGCTGACAGAGATTTTCAGTTTTGTTTTTTCATTACCGGAAATCTCTACAACGTAGATTACTGGTTTATTGATGATGTTAAACTATATATCCCTTTAGACCTCGATGCAGCTTTAGCTTCAATAAATGCTCCAAAATATCTTGAAGCCGGAGATGTTTTCAATTTGAAAGGAGTTGTGGCCAACGAAGGATTGACCCCCATTACTTCATTCGACATTTCTTATACTGTAAATGGCGGAGCAGCTCAAATTCATTCAGTATCTGGTGTCAATATTGCGATAGGCAATAATTATAACTTTACTCATAGCACTCCCATATTACTGGAAACAATTGGAAGTTATGAAATAGTTACTACAATAAGCAATGTAAATGGTGGAGAAGATCAAAACCCTGCCAATAATTCTTTAACTACTTATGTAAGTGCTGTATCTTTTGTACCAACAAAAAAAGTGCTTGCTGAAGAAGCAACAGGTACATGGTGTCAATGGTGTCCTCGTGGGACCTGTTTCATGAATTATATGGCAGATACTTATCCTGAAACATGGATTGGTATTGCTGTCCACAACAACGATCCAATGGTTTATGCTCCTTATGATGCAGCTATTTCCAATATTATTCCTGGATTTTTAGGCTATCCGAGTGTTACTACTGATCGTACATCTGGCGATTCAGATCCATTAGATCTTGAAGCCGGCTACCTGCGACGAATCGCAGCAATTAGTCCAGCAAGCCTTGATATTGTAAATTATAGCTGGAATCCTGAAACAAGACTTATCTCTTTTGATCTTCAATCTGAATTTGTAGCTGATGTCAATTCTGAACTCAGATTTGGAGTTATTTTTGTCGAAGATAGTCTTTGGGGAACAACTTCTCAGTGGAATCAATCTAATGCTTATGCAGGTGGTGGCAATGGACCTATGTGTGGTTTTGAAAGTTTGCCAGGCTCTGTTCCGGCAAGCCAGATGCATTACGATCATGTAGCCCGAATGATTCTTGATACACCTTATGGCACACCCGGAAGTCTTCCTGAAACAATTAGTGCTGGTTCAGTAATATCTTACAATTACTCCTACACAGTACCTCAGGCCTGGAGATATGAAAAACTTCATGTTGTAGGTTTCCTTTTAGATTACTCAACAGGTGAAATCATGAATGCGAATAACGTTATAAGTCATTATGTAGGTATTAGCCGCCAGATTGAAGAACAAAACATATCTGTTTATCCAAATCCGTTTGGAGACTTTACAAATGTGACTTTCAACCTAACTACAAAAGATGTAGCAAAAATTGAGGTCTATGATATTTTTGGAAAAATTGTGTCAACTGTTTCTGAACAGGATGTTACAGCTGGCCAAAATACAATCAGGGTCAATAGTGCCAGTCTTCCCAATGGAAATTATTTTATGAAACTCACTATTGGCAACCAAATAGTCACCAGAAAAATCACTATTTCAAAATAACAACATTGAAATTGTATTTTTAAATAAGTACCAGTTTTATCCTTTCATGGGTTTAGAGTTGTTTGGCTGCCTTCAGAAATGAGGGCAGCTTTTTTTAAGAAAAAAATATCACATAAACGCATACCATCCATCCTTAATGTCTAAATTGCAGCGGTATTCTAAATTAAAAAATATGCTGAAAAACTTGACATTATTACTGATCATTGGTTTTACGATTTCTGGCTTTTCAAGTTATGCTCAATCCCTTGAATCGCAACTCAAGGAAATAGGGTTTGATAGCTTGCGCAGCTTCACCCTGTATAGTGAACGCTATGATATAGGATTTGAACTTTTTATAAATCAACCACTTGACCATCAAAATTCAGAGACGGAAAATTTTAGGCAAAGAGTTATTCTTCGTCACCGTGGTTATGATAGACCTACAGTTTTTGTAACAGAAGGATATGCCGCCGGCTATGCTTTAAATGAAAATTATGATGAAGAGCTTGCTGAAGTACTGGATGCCAATCTAATCGTAATCGAACATCGTTATTTTGGAAAAAGTGTTCCTGTAAACAAAGAATGGAAACACCTCAATCTGGCCAATGCAACAGCTGATTTGCACCGTATCAACCAATACCTGAAGCAAATCTATCACGGTCCATGGATAAGCACAGGTATTAGTAAAGGAGGACAAACAACTATTTATTACCGTTATTTTTATCCTGATGATGTGATAGCCTCTGTACCCTACGTGGCACCGCTTAACTTTTCAGTTGCGGATAAACGCGTGTACCATTTTCAGGATACCGTTGCAACATCTGATTGTCGAAACAAGTTACAGAATTTACAACGTGATCTGCTGGAAAGACGAGATGTATTTGAACCTATGTTTGCTGATTCTTCATCAAAACGAAAGCTAACTTTTGATATGGTGGGCGGTATAGGTAAGGCTTATGAATACAATGTACTTGAAATGGGGTTTGCCTATTGGCAATGGTATCCTATTGGATGCGAAGGATTACCTGAGCCCGGAGGTGATAGTAAAGAAGTTTTTAATGCCTTTATTGCTTCCTCAGGATATGATTTTTTTGCAGATCAAAGTATTCTTGTATTTCAACCCTTCTTTTATCAGGCACTTACTGAAATGGGTTTCTATGCATACGAAACAAAACCATTTAAAGACCTTTTGGTCCATGTTGAAAAAACTTCTTTCAATCACACTCTGCCTGAAGGCGTAAAAGCAAAATACTCAAAGCGGCTAAGTAAAAAGACCAATCGCTGGCTTCAAAAAAAAGGAAATAATATATTATTCATTTACGGAGAATATGATGCATGGTCATCCACAGCAGTTTTACCAGGTAAAAAAACCAATGCAATAAAACTGGTCCTACCCAAAGGCTCACATGTTACAAGGCTAAGTCATTTTGACGATATTACTAGAAACATGGCAATCAGTAAGCTTAAGGAATGGATTGGACAGAATTAATCTAGTTTCAAAAGAATTAAATGCATTTAGCTTTATAGAAAACCAACACTTTATAACATGAATCTAAATATAACTGACTGGACTATTGTTATTCTTTTCTTTATAATTCTTATCACTATCGGCATCTGGAGTTCGCGCAATGCAGGTAAAAGTTATAATGAATTTTTCCTATCAGGCAGAAACATGCCTTGGTGGCTTTTGGGCATCAGTATGGTTGCAACAACTTTTTCCTGTGATACACCAAACCTTGTAACCGACATTGTACGTCAAAACGGGGTCGCCGGGAACTGGGTCTGGTGGGCCTTTTTGCTCACAGGGATGCTGACTGTATTTGTTTATGCCAAACTTTGGAACCGGTCAAAAGTTATGACCGATCTTGAGTTTTACGAAATCAGATACAGTGGCAAAATGGCAGCTTTTCTGAGAGGTTTTCGTGCCATATACCTTGGAGCCTTTTTTAATATCATGGTTATAGCCTCTGTTTCCATTGCTCTGATAAAAATCAGCGGAGTAATGTTGGGCTGGTCACCGGCAACAACCCTCATCATTGCAGCAGTAATTGTTGTTTTCTATAGTGCATTGGGCGGTTTAAGAAGCATCCTGTTTACTGACTTTTTCCAGTTTAGCCTTGCGATGATTGGCGCAATTGGAGCTGCAATAATTTTAACTAAAACAGAAACTGCCGGACTTTCAAGTCTATTTGCCGACCCTGTAGTAGCAGATAAACTGAGTCTTATTCCAAATTTATCTAATACGGATATGGTAGTTTCTCTTTTGGTGATACCAATTGCAGTGCAATGGTGGAGCGTCTGGTATCCTGGGGCAGAACCAGGTGGAGGCGGCTACATTGCACAAAGAATGCTTTCAGCAAAGAATGAAAAAAACGCTATGTGGGCAACACTTCTCTTTAATTTTTTCCATTACGCAATCCGGCCATGGCCATGGATTATCGTTGGCTTAATTTCGTTAACAGTATTTCCGGATATTGCATCTTTACAACAGGCTTTTCCTGATATGAATCCCCAATATATTCACCATGATCTTGCCTATCCGGCAATGCTTCAAAAGTTGCCTCATGGATTCCTTGGCCTTGTTGTCGCCTCCCTCATTGCAGCTTTTATGTCAACCACGGCATCACAGCTCAACTGGGGTTCTTCTTATATTGTTAACGATTTTTACGTTCGGTTTTTGAACCCAAACGCCACTCAAAAGCAACAGGTTTTTACCGGACGTTTAACGACTGTTATACTTATGATTTTCGCAGTGCTATTTGCGCTAATTCTTGAAAATGCATTGCAAGCCTTCAATATACTTCTTCAAATTGGTGCTGGAACAGGAATGATCTATATCTTAAGGTGGTTTTGGTGGCGGATTAATGCTTTTACTGAGCTGGCCGGAATGATTGTTTCGTTTATGGTTGCTATTGCCTTTGTTGTTCTAAAAAAGTTTTACGGATACGACCCTTCAGAAACTTTCAAAATAATTACAGGCGTTGGTATTACGACAGTAGCATGGTTGCTCGTCACTTACCTTACGAAACCTGCAGACGACAAAACGTTGCGTAGTTTTTACCAGCGCATTCGCCCAGGTGGACCTGGCTGGAAAAAGGTGGTTGATAAAGCTCGATTAGAAGGATTAGAGCTCCAAAAAGCAAGTGAACTTAAATGGGATGTTCCAACCGGAATTTTATGCATGATGCTTGGCGCTGCTTCTATTTACAGCACTTTGTTTGCAATTGGCGAGTTTATTTATGGTAATATTCCTCTGTCACTTATGTTTGCCACAATTTCTATTTTATCTGTTTATTTACTGACAAAATACTGGCAAAAACTAAGGATGGATTAACAGATGTTGAAAATTATTCAAGGATGAAACCTAATCAACTCAAATCCAATTTTTTACTATTAAGCGCCTCTGTTATTTGGGGTTTTGCCTTTGTTGCACAGCGTCATGGAATGACCTTCATCGGCCCTCTAACATTCAATGGAATTCGTTTCATACTTGGTGCTGTTACATTGATCCCAGTAATGAAATTCTTAAGCCCTTCATTTTCATTCCATGCATTATTGAATCCTGTTTTATTGCTTCATGGTGCAATGGCTGGTGTAGCGCTTTTTTTCGCTTCAACTTTTCAGCAAGTCGGTATTATTTACACTTCTGCGGGAAACGCTGGCTTTATAACAAGCCTGTATATTATTTTCGTTCCGCTGTTTGGATTGTTTTTACGGAAACCATCAGGAAAATATGTTTGGGGAGGTGTCATTTTGGCAACAGGGGGCCTGTATATGCTGTCATTTCATGAAAAGATGCAGATGCAAATGGGAGATTTATTGGTGCTGATCAGCGCTTTTTTCTGGGGGATGCATTTGATTGTTTTATCCTATATTGCTCCCATTCACGACTTCAGAACCATTGCATTCATACAGTTTCTTTTTACCGGGATCATCAGCCTTTCTCTATCGCTATTATTTGAGGAACCAGAGATTCAACAAATACAGCAAGCTACCTTTCCTATTTTGTATGCCGGAATTGCCTCAGCAGGAATAGGTTTTACATTACAGGTGGCAGGTCAACGCCATGCCAGAGCTGATCATGCAGCTCTCATCCTCGGCCTTGAAGCACTTTTTGCTGCATTGGGCGGATATTTACTGCTTAGCGAAAGAATGAGTTTTTCTGCAATAATAGGCTGTGGATTGATGTTAGCTGGTGTGACCATTTCCCAGATTAGGTCAACAAAAAAGGGAACATTGAAAACTAAGGACTAAAAATTAACCCAGCCTGTTTAAACAATCGGAAAAAATTTCTTCAAAAATTAAACGATCATAATTTATCTAAGACACTACCTTATAACATCAAAGCCTTGTCCATAAACACCCATCACTGTGGAAAGTGAAACAAAGGCATCAGAATCTTCTTCTTTTACAATTCTAAACACCTGAGGCGACTCCATTTTCCTGACGATGATCATCAGAATGTCATTCTCTGTCTTTGTGTACCAACCTATTCCTTTTATAAAAGTTACACCACGACCCATTTCTTTACCTATCCTGTCAGCAATTTCTTCGGAGCGTTTCGAAAAAATAAAAAGTTGCACAGATTGCTTATTTCCGGTAATTACCAAATCGATAGTATAGCTCACAACAACCATGACTACAAAACCATAAACCAGTGGCTCAATGCTTCTAAAAATGATAAAGGAGCTTGAAATAATAAAAATATCAAGAATCAAAATAATCTTTCCGGGACTAATATTTTTGTATTTATTGACGATCATAGCAATTATGTCAGTGCCACCGGTACTACCTCCCTGGGTAAAAATAAGACCCATGCTTGCTCCTGATAAGATTGCACCTACCATAGAAGCCAAAAATTTATCGGTCACAAAAGGTTCACGGATATAATATTGAAGCAATGAGAAAAAACCTGAAAGTACAATTATTGAATAAATTGTTTTTACTCCAAATCCTGAACCAAGTATTCGTAAAGCAAAAACAATTAAAACAGCATTGATGGAAAGTACCGAAACCCCTACTGGTAAACCTGTTGACCAAAATATCAAAGTAGCAATGCCACTCACACCTCCACCCAAAATTTCATTAGGAATTAAAAAAGCAGTCCAACCAAGAGTCATCACAAATAAACCAAAAGTAATGATGGTGTAGGATTTTAATTCACTTACAATACTTCTTTTTCTTGCCATATAAACACAAATATAAAGTGAGACAAAAATACATGAATAAAAATACAATATTGATTCCTTATTAAAATTCCATTCTCAATTTACTATTTTGACCTTATTGGATGAGAAACTATCCTTATTGATGATTCAGAGGCATCATAAAACTCAAATGTTGTTAAAAATTCAAAATTTGGCAGTCAGGGTAGCAGATATTATCACGTTTGGCAGAACTTTTGATTAGTTAAAAGCTATTAATCACAATTACATTATATCTGTTATGATTTGGGTCATTTTTGGATTTTTTATGTTATTAAGCTGGCTTGTAGGACTTCAGCTGAAGAGCAAGTTCAAGGCCTTTAGTAAGATTCCCGTAAACTATGGTCTGACTGGCCGCGAAATTGCATTAAAAATGCTGAACGACAACGGAATACATGACGTAAGAGTTGAATCCGTTGCCGGAGAATTATCCGACCATTACAATCCATTAAAAAAAACTGTCAATTTAAGCCCTGACGTTTATAGTGGTCAAAGTGTTGCATCTGCTGCAGTTGCAGCACATGAATGCGGACATGCTATTCAACATGCCACAGCTTACCACTGGCTGCAAATGCGTAGTCAGCTTGTGCCTATTGTTAGTTTTAGCTCAAAATGGGTACAATGGGTTTTGCTGGCAGGTATTCTGCTGGTAAATTCTTTTCCGCAACTTTTATTGGCAGGAATTTTAATGTTTGCCTTAACAACAATTTTCAGTTTTATCACCCTGCCAGTAGAAATCGATGCAAGCCGCAGAGCCCTTGTATGGTTGAGCGCAAGTGGAATCACAAGCCAGTCAACACAACCCAAAGCGCAGGAAGCACTTCGATGGGCAGCTTACACTTATGTGATTGCTGCTCTCGCATCCCTTGCAACCCTTTTGTACTATCTTGCCATCTATATGGGCAGAAGAGACTAAAATTTAGACACAAAATTGCACTTCTATAAAATTATAAGATGATTTGTAATGAATTTTATCCTTTGTATGTTTTAAAAATAAATAATAACAATTTTACCAGTTAACTAATTCTTAAACAATTCTTATGAAAAAAATCAATTATTTTTTAATCGCAATGATCATCGGCGTGGCAACAGTTTTTACTTCCTGCGCTAAAGATGAAGAAATTATCGACCCGAATCCTAGTATCGACTTCAAAGGTGGAGCAACTTACACTTCAACTGATGTTACTATTAAGGCAGGAGAAAGTATCCTTGTCGGCATCAATGCTGCTCAAAATTCTTCAACAAAAAAGAAGCTCACAAAGTTCACGATTGTACTTACACAAAACAACACTCCATCAACTCTTATTGATGAAACAATGACTTCCAATCAGGAGGCAGTTTATTCACAGGACTTCAATATTACTTTTAATAACGAAGGCACGGTCAAGTTGGTTGCAACAATCATAGACAGTGATAACAAGTCGGATGAAGTTTTCTTTAATGTAACTGTTGAACCTGCAGGAGTAGTTGTAAAAAAGAAAACCAATGTTGAACTGGGTTCTTTCAATGATGCAGTTGGGAGTTTCTATTCCACATCGACAGAAGAAGTATTTACTGTCTCTGGCGCATTCGATAATCAAGCAAAAGTTGACATTATTTTCTTTAAGGGCGTGACTTATGTTAATGCACTTGCTGCACCTGATGATGCAGACGTGAATACAACGATCCCTACTTTCCAGCTTAACACCTGGACAACAAAAAATCAAACACGTTTCATAAAATCAGAAATGACTGCCGCTGCTTTTGACGCAATAGGCACTACTTATGATTTTCCTGATTTCGGTGTCGCTGCATCGAGCAAAGCTACTTTGCTCGTAAATGGTGATGTTGTTTATTTTAAAACACAGGCTGGTAAACGTGGATTTATAAAGGTTGTTGACCTTTATTCACGTGGCGATCTTGGTAAATTTGACGTAATTGTTGAAGAATAGACGAAATATTTAATTTACAAAAGGCTGTTTCATTTTTTTGAAGCAGCCTTTTTCTTTAACAAATTTGATTTTAGTTTGTCAAAACTTCACAATTTTTCTCAAAATCTCACCGTTCCTTCATTAATGGGAATGCCAATCCGAAATCCTGTTTGATGATGTTTTCCTCCCAGAAAACCAGTAAAAACTTCTAAATCAAAAACAAGAAAGAGCTGATTTAATCCGTAACCTATCTCAACATACAATTGATCATCCTGTGATGCCAGCGTGTTCAGAAATAATGACTCCCTGATCAAACTCCCTGACAACAGAGGAATACGTTTCAATAAAATTCTTGAATGTTGATATTGAAAATGGCTCTCAAAATAACTTGCGTTTGTACTCCTTTCATAAAAATTAAGTCCACGAAACATGCTCAGTTTTTCCCCCCCACTAATCCACAAAGAACTGTTATTAAAGTGTTTAAAATCAGCGAAATGAATATCTGTATTATCAGGAAAAACTCCTGCTTTGAGAAAATAATCAAATCGACCCCAAAGACGTGCTTCAAACCCTTGCTTTATTGATATCTCAAATTGTTGAAAATGGTTATCGCTATCCCCAACACCCTTCAATCCCTGTCGCCAAGCTAAACCAAGCGTTGGATAGCTTGAGTAAAGCATTTGTTTGCTGTGGTTTACAATCCTGTAGAAATAACGTGGAGTGTAACTGATAGAACCCTCTATAATAAAGGGCTTGTGATCTTTTACCAATTCTGGCTGCAGTACGATACGTTGCGGAATATTTGAGGTAAATTCACGACCTAATAGATTTGTTAGAAAAAAATCACTGTTGTTCTCTACCTGTGTACGTCGCTGGTACTCAAGACTTCCAGTAAAAGTCAAACCATTGACAATATCGGATTGAAAGGTCATCCCTGCATAATCCTTTTCATATAGTTTCAAATAGTTTTGTTTTGTGAAAAGCGTTGTAAACGTATTAAAAAATGGCATAATACCCTTTTCTGCATTAAAATCGGAAGTTGAACGGCCTCCTTTAAGCCGGATGCTTGATCTTTTGAGTGGATTGTATGTATATGCAATGTCTAATGTTGCACCAAAACGCTCTCTTGCAAATGCGTAATCAACAGCCGCTTCAAAACTAAGTTTCCGGTGTAAAGAATCCGATGAAGTCGCTTTAAGTTTTTTTGAGTAAAGAAAACCATCTACAGTATTAAAGCTAAAAGAGCTAAGTCCGGCAATTCCGTTGTGCTTCAATGTCCAGTTTTCCGAGAGCTTTTTTTTATCAACACCTGTAATGATTTCTCTTAATAATGTATGCTTTTTTGAAACAGTTGTATCAGCAGTTGTTGAATCTTTTGGTAGTTCATCAAAACTTTTCAATTCCTCTGTGGTAAGAGGAACCGGACGGTTATGCTGCCAATAATCTGGTTTGCGCAATTGGGCACTATCTGCAACCTCAATATTTCTGACTTTCACCTCTAAAGGGGCTTTTGGTTGTGACGCAGTGACTTCCATTTTAATTAGTTTATTAAGTTCACGCATTTCTTTATTGGTCAGATCATCACGTTCAATCAAAGTTTCGACACGTTTCTTTCTATCATTTTCCGGCAGATTCTGAACCATAACTGTGTTATTTTCTTCAATAGAATTATCATAAATCTCTCTTTCATCTGCGATTAATCTGGCATAAAAATCATGATTAATCCCAGAATTAAGCTTTAACTTATAATCATTTACTGTTACCAGATAACGATAGGAGAGCGAACCACCCATTGCATCAAATAGTATATTATAATCATGGCTTACCGGCATCCAAACCAACTGATCCACTGGATGATAAACTTGCCTTAGCTGGATTGAAACCATTTTTTGAATCACTTTCAAATCAACGGAATGAATATTCCAGCTACCTTCACGAATGAAAATTGTGCCACTATAAAGGTCTTGCCCTTTGCGTTTTGGAATAACCCGAATTTTGTTAATTGTATGTTCATTTTCTATAAAAGATCCTTCAAGTTTAAACTTATATACCTGAAAAGCATTACGGCTTAAAGGTGTAATAATTCCATCAATATCGTCATACAGGCTTAAAGTCACAAACTGCATAGGGCTGGTTTCGCCCATATTTCCTGAACTTCGCATCGAAATAACATTGGTTTGTACAGGCTCTCCTTTTTTAAAATGAATTTCCGAAATGTTTTCCATTACAAAATACTCACCTTGTTCAATGCCTTCTTTTTTTAACTGTCGCCGCATCAAAGCAGGGATTTTCAATGCCACACCTGTACCTCTCAAATATATTTTAGCTTGATATTCCGACACTTGATTCCGATAGTACTGACTCATGCCAATAGCTTTTCTCATGATGTAATAAGCTGGATCTTCGCCACTTGAGGTAACAATAACTTCAGGCAAATTATAGTTCTGGGGTTCAAGAATCACATTCAAAGTTGAGATATTTTCTCCGATTGTTAAAGGAATTGTTTGTGTCTTATATCCCAGATATTGAATAATCAGTTCATACGCACCTGACTCAAGTAAAAGCTGATAAATACCATCATCATTGGCAGTTGTTCCACTTTGCAGCGAGGGCACATAAACTGAAGAATAAGGCACTGGATTACCTTTACTATCACTGATTATCCCTTTTACACCCTGTGATTTCAGACTTAGGCTAAAAAATATCAATAGTAAAACCCAAAGAAGAAATTGAATTCGATAGCTCATTTTGATTTATTGTTTTAACTGCAATATTATACAAAGTTTGAATAGCTTTTTAAAGGAAATATTTTCTTTAACATCGTTTTACAAGAAAGATTTTCTGATGAATTGATTATAACTGACAGCTGTCTTTCAGCGTGATGATCTTACCAAAAGAGTATACAGCCTGCTTGAAACCATCATCACACTTGTGGCAACCCATTAAAAACATTTTAGAAGAGTCACCAGAAAAAAAAATTCAGGTTGTGAAGCTCTGTCATTCATAAAATAACATGATTTATAAAGAATTATAAATTGATTGTTAACCAATTGTCTTTTATGGCAAGATTTTTGGAAACTTTTTCATTCTTATTTTGTTTACTGTGAGAAAACTTAAATTAATCCATCATGATTAAATACATCAAAAACTTGCTCGATTTCAATATTTTTCGAAAAAGAAACTATAGCAGACCTTCAGTCCTTGTAAAGTATAAATTCAATTTGCCCGGAATCACCAACTTTCATTTGCTTCCCTTCAAAAGCAATAATAAAATTTTAAATACTTTTAACCCCCATTGGAACAAAATAAACCCATTTTCGGGAAATATTACCCGCCAAATGCGATAGAATTGTGGAACAAATACTTATAGCTAAAAA
The DNA here is from genome assembly GCA_002842755.1 of Bacteroidetes bacterium HGW-Bacteroidetes-1. Taxonomy (GTDB): domain Bacteria; phylum Bacteroidota; class Bacteroidia; order Bacteroidales; family F082; genus JALNZU01. The sequence goes on from PHDU01000040.1 coordinate 20,473, forward strand.
TTTACGAAAGAGTTTTGGAGATGTAGAAGCTGTGAGCAACGTTGATCTCACCGTTTTTAAAGGGGATATTTATGGATTTCTGGGTCCAAATGGATCAGGTAAAAGCACGACAATACGAATGATTTTAAACCTCATCACACCGGATGAAGGTGAAGTTTTTCTTTTTGGTCAAAGTAATGCAAACCACCGTAAGGAAGTGCTTCGGCGCATCGGCTCATTGATTGAACGCCCTGATTTTTACAACTATTTATCAGCATATCAGAATCTCGAACTATTGGCTCGTTACTCAGGCCTAAAACTTAGTCGTAAAGAAATTGTTGAAAAACTTGAGATTGTTGACCTTCACGAGCGTGCTGATAGCAAAGTAAAGACTTTTAGTCAGGGAATGAAACAACGGCTTGGTATTGCTCAGACCCTTCTTCACGATCCGGATCTTATAATATTGGACGAACCTGTTAATGGACTTGATCCTCAAGGAATAAAGGATATCCGTAATTTGATTCTTCATCTTAACCAGACGTTTGGAAAAACATTGATTGTTTCATCGCACATCCTGAGGGAAATGGAACTTATCGCTAATCGTATGGTTGTAATCAGTAAAGGCAAGGTAATTGTTGAGGGTGAAGTTCTCACCTTGCTCGAATCAGAGCGTCAAAAACTTATCCTGATAACAGACAATATTACATCTGCAACAACACTTCTCAGCCAAAAATTTCCTCATATTATTTTTGAAAGGAACAAACTGGATGAATTAATAGCTGACCTTTCTGCTCATGAAATACCATTGATTAACAAAGAGTTGGTAAATGCTGGCATTGGCGTAAAACAACTTCTCGTCAGAAATAGTCTCGAAGATTACTTTTTACATGTTACATAAATGAGGACATTGATACAGCTGGAATTCCAGAAACTTTTTCGCAGGGGCATGACTTATATTGGCTTTATTGCTATTCTGCTTTTTGTACTCGTAATTCAAATAGGGATGTTTGTTGAAGGGCAGAAATTGCTTGATTTTCTGATAAAAAGTCTGTCTGATGTTTTCCTACTTGAAGGTAAGTTGATTAATAATTATACAGTATCTTATATTATTTTGAACAGTTTATGGATACACATTCCGATTCTGGTTGCCATAGTTGCAGGCGATATGGTTTCAGGTGAAGCTGGAAGAGGCACCTTCAGGTTGCTCCTGACACGTCCAGTCAGCAGAGCAAAATTACTCACAGCCAAATATATAACAGCACAGGCTTATGCTGCAATGCTTGTTTTATTTCTCATGTTTATGAGTATGGTTGTAGGAAGGTTATTCTTCGACACAGGAGATATGATTGTTTTAATGAATACCATCAATATCTTTGATTCCTCTGATGTGATGTGGAGGTTTACAGCAGCTTTTGCCTATGGCGCAGTTGGCATGTGGGTGGTAACGGGTCTTGCATTTTTGTTTTCAACTTTGGCCACAAACTCATTGGGCCCTGTGATAGGGAGCATGTCAATATTGATCCTGTTTACAATAATGTCAAATTTCAGCATCGGCATTTTTGAAGTAATCAAACCTTTTCTTTTCACGACCTACTTAGGCGGTTGGCAATTATTTTTTGACGATCCGGTTGACTGGAAACAAATTATCCATGCAACAGGAATCATGGCGCTACATATCAGCGTATTATATTTTATTTCCCTTTATATCTTCACAAAAAAAGACATCAAATCATGAGGCTGAATTTAATAGTACTGTTTTTTACTTGTTTTTTCATTCTGATGTCACATGCTGCCATAGCGCAGATAAACCCGGTTGATCTGATGACAGAAGTACTGAAAAAGAGTGGAGAAGTAAAAAGTTTTGAAGCTGATGTGGACATCGATGTTGATGTTGATTTTATTCGCATTCCAGTTAAAAAAGGAAGGGTGTTTTTCAAAAGTCCTGACAAATTTCGGTTTCGGGCAACTGGTTTCGTTTTGGTTCCAAAAAAAGGGCTCAATTTTTCGGTGATGGACATGCTAAGTAAAAAGCACACTCCCATCTATGCTGGCAATGACGAAAATAATCATATCCTGAAAATAGTGCCAATGGACGAAAGTTCAGATTTTGTTATTGCAACTGTTTGGATCGACAACACAAAAACCAGAATCAACAAAATGGATGTTACTACTATAGGACAAGGAAACTACGTGATGGAGTTTCATTATGGAAATTTATCCTATGATCTACCTGTTGAAACCAAGGTGATGTTTGATATCAGTCAGGTTGATATCCCCATGAAATTTATCGGAAACCTCAAAGTCGATCAGAAAAAAGCTGGAGAACGCAGCAAAGGAGTTGTAACATTAAACTATTCGAATTTCAAAATTAATGGCGATATCCCTGATCAGGTTTTCGAAGAAGTAGGTGCAGACACACAATAGTTTCTCCCGTCCTTTTTGGTTTATCGTTGGTAAAAGTTAGTTTAACTTCTTCCTTACGCCAAATCAAACTTAAATTTATAATTTCGCCATCAAAACTGCATATATGCTTCTAATCGCTGACAGTGGTTCTACGAAAACAGAATGGATGCTCCTCGAAAAAGGGAAGTTGGTAAAAACAATTTATACGGATGGTTTCAATCCCTATTATTATGGTGAGAATGAAATCGCCAGAATGTTGAATCACGATTTACTGCCTCATATTCAAGGAAATACTATTTCAGAAATTTTATACTATGGTTCTGGTTGTTCAACAGAAACCAATTGTAATATTGTGACCAATGCATTCCAAAAAGTCTTTACTGATATAAAATCCACTATTTATCACGATCTTTTAGGAGCTGCTCATGCCTTACTTGGAAAAGAGAAGGGAATTGCCTGTATTCTTGGAACAGGCTCTAACTCCTGCGCATACGATGGGGATGCTATCATCGAGAATGTTCCTTCACTTGGTTTTATGTTAGCTGACGAAGGCAGTGGAACATATATCGGCAAATTATTTCTCACAGCATATCTTTACGATGAAGTACCAAAGTCAGTTGCAAATGATTTCTTTGAAACCTACAAACTGACAACATCAGAAATACTAGACATTTTATACCGAAAAGAAAGGCCCGGGAAGTTTCTGTCAACGCTTTCCAGTTTTGTGGGAAAACACAAGGACAAACCCTTTTGCAGACAATTAATTGCCACTGCATTCGATGACTTCATCCGTGTACAACTTAGTAAATATACTGATTACGAAAAACTTCCCATTGGTTTTACGGGATCGGTAGCTTTTCATTTCAGTGATATTCTTTCAGAAAGACTGGCCAGACACAATCTTACCATTCATAAAGTCTGTGCCACCCCAACAAAAGGCCTGGTTGCTTTTCATACGCGATAGTTCTTATTTCACATCAAAACCTCAGATTCAACTGCATCATCCAATGAAATCCGGCCTGAGGAAAGTAGCCATCCATAAGCTGAGCCTCATTGTTGTAATAATATCGATATACCCATCCATTGGTTTCATATTGCGTATTGAAGATATTACTGAGGTTAAATTGAAAGGATGCAGTTTTAAATAATCTTTGAGGAATCTGAAGATTCAACCTGATGTTACCTACATGATAAGGGTTAAGGCTTCTTTCTGTATTGGAAGTATTGTCTAAATATTGTCGTCCAACAAAAGAGGACTGATAAGCAACATCAACGAATTCAGACACTTTCCATACCAAGGAACCTGAGCCCATCACTGCCGGAGAAAATGATATATCGGTTTCACCCAATTCGAAGACATATTGATAAGGTTCTGTTTCCGGCGCATCCCAATAATTCCAGTTATCAACATATTCTGTGAAATTTTTAATCTTGTTTCGACTAAGTGTGAAATGACCATTAAAGATGAGTTTCGGCGAAATCCTTAATGCCATTGATGTCTCCCAGCCGGTACGATAGCTTGAAGGCACATTGGTCATAATGGCTGCACCCACATTGTTTATTTTTCCAGTCAAAACCAATTGGTTTTGGTAATCCATAAAAAATAAATTGGATTCAAACATCCATGTGCTGGATTCAAATTTATAACCAGCCTCAAAATCCGTGAGTTTTTCGTGTTTTATGATCTGTCCCGGATCAGCATCGCGATAAACTGAGCGGTTGGGTTCCCTGTTGGAAAAAGCTACCGAGGCATAAGCCGATTGACCTTTAGGTAAGCTATAAAACAATCCAAACTTTGGATTAAAAAAATTGAAAAAATGCTGTTGATCAAGGTTCTGCAAGTCATCATGCGTTCCTTCGATGCTGTAATCAATTTTCCTCCACTGCAGATCTACAAACAGATTTATCTTTTCGTTCAGCTTATAATTCGATTTTAGGTACAGATGATAGTCCGTTTTTTTTCCGGTATTATCATACCAGGAGCTATTATTCAAGCTTTCAGAGGCAAAACGCGCCCAGCTGATGTAACCAAAATGATAGCCTTTATAAGTGTTCCACCCGCCACCCAAAGCGGTTTGATGTTTTGGCTTTTTAATCAGGAGGGCAGATTGAAAACCATAAAATGTATTATCGAGCCATTTCTGCTGAATCAGATCAGTGCGTTTGATAAAGATATCGCCCAGCTGCACATTCTGAAAACCGTAATTACTGAACTTTTGATCATTTTTCCAACTTTCATAATATCCATTTCCATTGGTTAAAAACGCTGATCCTGTAATTGTTATATCTTCTGCTTGTTGATGTGCGATGTGCAATTGATAATAATCCTGTTTATAATTATCCGTTTGATTATCATAATAACCCAGCAATACTCCATTGCTATCGAGCATCTCCCCTGCCGGATTATAGGTCCTGTTTTTTTGCAGGCTATCTTTTGGAATTCCATACCAGGCCTGGTAGGTGGATTGTAAACCACTGGTGCTTATAATTTTAATTAATGTTTTTTTGTTTGACCAACTCCCGGTAAGGTAATAGGATTTCAAATCGGACCAACCGCGATCAATGAAGCCATCAGAGGAAATTTTACTCAGCCTTCCATCGAGTGAAAAGCCATCTTTGCTAATACCTGTACCAAAACTGAGCGTATTTTTATAAGTTTGAAAAGTCCCAATGGCTGAACTAACGGCACCAAAAGCTTCTGAAGACCTGCTTTCAGTAAGGATATTGATGCTTGCACCAAAAGCAGCAGCTCCGTTGGCTGAAGTTCCCACTCCCCGCTGTATCTGAATATTTTCAACAGAAGAAGCTAAATCAGGAAGATCTACAAAAAAGACACCATGTGATTCCGCATCATTTATTGGAACTCCGTTCATGGTAACATTAATTCGCGTGAGGTCTGTTCCACGAATACGCAATCCGGTATATCCGACACCGGCACCCGCATCAGAAGTTACAACTACTGAAGGCGTCGATTGAAGCAAATAGGGCAGATCAAATCCGGTATTTTCTTTATTGAGGGTTTCGCGATTAACAATCGAATACGTTAGAGGACTTTTAGGCTGAACCCTTGTTGAGTGCACAACCACTTCGTCGTACAAATACGGCGATGCTTTCATCTTAATCACCATAAAAGTGTCGGAATACAGGTTTATCTCCTGAATTTGTGTTTCAAATCCAAGGTAAGAAATAGTAAGTTGATAAACTCCTTCTTTTATTTTTCCGAAACCAAAGCTACCTTCAGCATCACTATACTGTTTCAAAAAAGAGGAATTCAATTGCAAATGACCTCCCGGGAGAGGAAGACTGCTTTCCTGTTCAATAATCTTTCCTTTGAGTACATATTGAGCCTGTAATAAAACCGGAACAATAATGACCATCATCAATAAAATAATACATTTTTTCATTAGACATTGATTTAAAGTTTAACATTTAAATCAATAGAGGAAACGAGTTTTCTTATTCCCTTCGCCGGCATTACCCGAATCAGGTTCAAAGGGTATGTTCTCAGCCCGTATTTCAACTGTTTCAAAACAGCAAAGGCACCCCTATTGGAAATCACTGCAAAAGTAATTTTTTTCTGAATAAATTTCAATTTCTAATGATATTTATAAAACTAACGCATAAGTTTCATTTAAATAATTGAGATTTATTTTACTTACTATACGTTTTTTGACCTAAAATTTCGTCACATAAAATCAATAAAATACTTAGCTGAATAAACCTTTAAATGGTACCCAAATCTAAATACCAGGTATAAAATACTGATTCATAAATATTTTTATTTAGAATGAATAATTACAAGATTTAAAGTATTTAATTACTTAATTAATTTATATCTTTGCGCAAAGTTTTATCACAGACAGAATAAAAGTTATTCATTCCAAAACCTGAGAAATGCATGAAGAAAAAATATTTTAAGCCCGAGGATACGCTTTTCGACATTACTGAAAAATATCCGCAAACACTCAGGGTGTTTATTTCAAATGGATTCACCCAACTTGCGGATGAAGATAAAAGATCCACATTTGGTAAAGCTTTACAGCTTCACATTGCTCTGATGATGCGGCAACTTGATCAGGATGGGTTTATTGAATTGCTTGAAACTGCTATTGAAGGTGCTGATATTAAGAATACCAATGGTATTTCCAAACAAAACAACGTTACGATGAAAGGACTGCTTCCTTGTCCGGTGAGAATACCATTACAGGAAAAGATGGATATCCTCATAAGTAAAAAAGCATCAGAAGGCATTCATGTTCAAGCCGATTTGAAAGCTGCATCAATGGGCCTCGATTGGATCAAGGAAGAGATTACTGCAGCTCAATCTCCTGAGGAGCTTGGCGAAATATATCTTTCAGCCGGTTTTGATCTGTTTTTTGAAGACGAGTATTTTGGTCGTTTTATCAAATCGGGTCATTTCACCGACCTAATAAACTGGAACCTTACCAACCCACTTTTCGAAAATGCAGGATTTCATCTGAAAGACCCGCTTGGTCGTTATGGTATCATAGCCGTAGTTCCTGCCGTTTTCCTTGTCAATACTGCAATTCTTGGCGATCGTCCCATTCCCAGCTCATGGGAAGATCTCCTTGATCCTATTTATGAACGAAGCGTAAGTCTCCCCGTTTCAGATTTTGATTTGTTTAATGCCATTTTGCTTACCATCGACAAAACATATGGTCGTGAAGCCGTGAAAAAGCTGGGAAGAAACATGCTTCAAAGTTTGCATCCGGCGCAAATGGTGAAATCAGAGCGACAGAAAGAAAACAGGCCCGCTATTACCATCATGCCAAATTTTTTCACCAAAATGGTAAAAGAAGGAAGTGCTATGAAAGTTGTCTGGCCTTCAGATGGAGCCATAATTAGTCCGATATTCATGATTGGAAAAACGAATGCAAACAAACACACACAGGATGTGGCAAACATGGTCTCTGGTATAGAAACAGCTGAAATTCTGGCTCATCAGGGACTCTTCCCAAGTTTACATCCTGATATAGACAATCATCTGCCGGAAGGAACAAAGTTTTTATGGTTAGGTTGGGATTATATTGCCCAGAACAACCTAAACCAGAAATTCGCAGAATGTCATGCTGCTTTCGACAGCGCCTATATCAACGAAAAAGTAACAGAAGTATGAATCTCATCACCGTCTCAGGGCCACCTTCTTCAGGCAAAACGGCCATCATCATTAAAACAGCAGAGGCACTCATGCAACGTGGTGTAAAAATCGGCGCAGTCAAGTTTGATTGCCTTTATACCGAGGATGATATTGCTTATGAAAAAGCTGGAATACCTGTAAAAAAGGGATTATCAGGCTCGCTTTGCCCCGACCATTATTTTGTTTCGAACATTGAAGCAGTTCACGAATGGGGCATGAAAGAAGGATTCGATCTTCTTGTTTCGGAAAGCGCAGGTTTATGCAATCGCTGCTCGCCATATATTAAAGAAATTAAAGCCGTTTGTGTGATTGATAACCTCAGTGGAATCAATACACCAAAAAAAATTGGACCTATGTTGCGTATGGCAGACATCGTTGTCATTACCAAAGGCGATATTGTTTCTCAAGCGGAGCGGGAAGTTTTTGCAGCCCGTGTTCATTCGGTAAATCCAGCAGCAATCGTAATGAATATCAATGGACTCACAGGTCAGGGCGCCTATGAACTGAGTACACTCCTTTATGACAAAGAAAAAAATATTGATTCATTAAAAGGGAGAAAGTTACGCTTTTCAATGCCTTCAGCACTCTGCTCCTATTGTCTGGGCGAAACGCGCATTGGCGAGTCTTATCAAATGGGAAATGTTCGTAAAATAAATCTTGAAGAAAACTAAACAATGGTAAGCAGAGATTATTTATTGAAAAACACACCCGCAGGATTATTGAAAGAATTTCCATTTTTAAGCTCATTTTTTGCAGGTCAAACTTTTGGATTCGAATTGAAAGCCGAAGAAAGTTTACAGCAAATAATTCAGGAGATGGACGAGGCTGGTGCTGAAGATAATGCTTTTGATGCAGAAAATTTTCTAACCCAGCTTCATGATTTTATCACCCAGATGAATGCTTTTCTTGGCCACGACAAAGACATTGTTGAAAGCCTGACCATCATTGCTGGTAAAGACAAAAGCGGTCATCCTGAACAATTTGGGCATCTTGTTTTTAACAAAAGCACCATCACCAGCATCGTTGGTCCAACAGGATCTGGAAAGAGTCGTTTACTTGCAGATATTGAGTGGGTCGCGCAGGCAGATACACCTACAGGCAGGTCGATTTTAGTAAACGGCGAAAAACCGTTGACCGACTGGCGTTTCGCTTCCGGGAAAAAACTTGTTGCACAACTTTCACAAAACATGAATTTTGTGATGGATCTTACTGTAAGCGAATTTCTTGATTTGCATGCAAAAAGCCGAATGATTGTAAACCCTGAGCATGTAGTAGAGAAAATTATTGATGCTGCCAACGATCTTGCAGGTGAAAAATTTAGAGGCGATACACCCATTACCTCGCTAAGCGGCGGACAGTCGCGTGCACTCATGATTGCCGATACTGCCATGCTGAGTTCCAGTCCTGTTGTACTTATTGATGAAATAGAAAACGCAGGAATCGATCGCAAAAAAGCATTACAAATACTCATTGGCCAGGAAAAAATTGTATTGATGGCTACACACGACCCTATTCTGGCGCTTATGGCTGATCAGAGAATTGTAATAAAAAATGGTGGTATTCATAGGGTAATTAAAACAACTGCAATTGAAAAAGTCATGCTTGAAAAATTAGAGAAAGCCGACAAGAAGCTCCAGAAACTCCGCACCGCCTTGCGATCAGGCGAGATTATAGATGAAAATATTTATCAGGATTAACGGAATCCAAAGAAAATTATTGAATAAAAAAATTTCAATTCACTAAAAAATAAGAATAATGTCACACGAAGGTTGTTCAGGCAGTTTTGCCAATGGAAAAATGGTTGCCGATAAAGTAAGGCAGATGGGCTTTGACCAACAATATATGCCAATGCCTATTGAGATTATATGTGAACATTGTAATACTGCATTCGAGATGGATCGATTTGAAACCCAATGTCCCAATTGCAGTATGGTTTATGCGGTTACCCCATGTCATGCTTTCGATTCTTCGAATGTAAAGGCTGCAGGAATTGGATATTAATTCCATTGTAACTAATCAGTTTCTTTTGTAATCGGCAATGGTGTTTAATGCAAGAAATACATTCTGGCCATTTTTTATGGAAGTATCAATAATGGATCTCAGTG
>PHDU01000041.1 GCA_002842755.1 Bacteroidetes bacterium HGW-Bacteroidetes-1
TCAGCGAGTTAGCTATTTTGTAACTGTACTTGACACCCGAAAAAAGACTGATTTGACCAGTTTTTAACTAAATGGGACTTGTTTGGCTGCAAAATGGGTGAAGGCCGTGATGATGCGTTAAATCTGTTTATAAATTGGTGTCACAAAGGGCCACAATGGGCAAATGTAAGGGATGTTATTGTTTCAGAAATGCCTTCTTTAGGAAGGACAACTTTCCAAATGAAATAAGTGATTCATTACTATTTCTTTAAGGCATTAAAAGTCCGCAAAGTTGGTAAAGAACTCTGGCTCCAACATTACCATCCCATTGATCATCCCCTGGCGCTACTTCACAAAGATCGAAACCAACAATCTTTTTACCAGAGTTTTTCAATCTGTTTAGCAGGTAAATCAATTCTTCAAATTGCAATCCGCCAGGAACAGGTGTTCCTGTATTAGGACACAGTACTGGATTGAGGCCATCAATATCTATTGAAACATAAACATTATGAGGTAGTTCGGAAATTATTTCATCTGTAATTTCTTGCCAACTTGCGCGTTCAAACATCCTTTTGCGCATATCTCTATCAAAAAAAACTTTAATGCGATCAGGATTTTCTCTCACCATAATAGCCTCTTCTTCACAATAATCACGAATTCCTACCTGCACCAATTTTTGAAGGTTTTCAAATTGCAATGCATTGTAAAAAATTGAGGCATGCGAATATTTAAATCCTTCATAAGCATTTCTTAAATCGAGATGCGCATCAACCTGGAGAACTCCATATTGTTCTTTATCAGACAAATAGTGATGAAAACCTAATGGGATGCTGTGATCACCACCCAGTAAACCAACAATTTTGCCCCTTTCCTTCCAGAAAGCAATCCTTTCCGAAAGCCAGAGCATTATATCCTCATTGGCTTTTCGTATTCCCTCATACATTGTTTTGTATTTAGGCTTGCTTTCATCCATTACACCCTTTTCAATCGCCTCGATTATTGTTAAGGCATCTTTGCGAAGTCCGGAATGAACAGCTTTAAAGTGATGCGGAAATTCATCCATCCAAATGCCTTTCCTCCATAATTCAGGAAAATCATGATGATATAAATCCATTTGCATAGAAGCTTTCTTCACAGCCTCAGGTCCTCCAAATGTGCCGGATCCATAGCTTACTGTCAGCTCCCAATTTACGGGAATGATCACAATTTTTGCGTCTTCTTCGGTGAAAGGAAGGCCATAAATACCTGCATCCTGTGTGGAAGCAGCATTAGGATTAAAACTGTCAAACATATTCATTGTTATTAAGATGCGACAAAATTCTGAAAAAATAAGGAGAAAGCCTACTTTTGCAGAAAATATCCCGCCTATATGGATTTGTTTTCATCTTTATATTCTTTTGAGTTATGCAGTATGGCTAGCGGAAGCAGCGGCAACTGTTATTATGTTGGAAACTCCGAAGGCGCACTGCTTATAGATGCTGGAATAAGCATAAGAAAAATATCGAAAATATTGAACGAATTTGGCAGGCATCTTCATTCGATCAAAGGGATACTTATTTCACATGATCATATCGACCATATCAGCTCGCTGGAAACCCTGACTCGTAAATTTAAAATCCCAGTTTATGCTTCTTCAGGTACCTGGGCTGGAGTCATGCGAAACCGTTTCACAAAATTTGCTGACAGCAACAAGCACATTGAAGTGATCCCAGGAAAACCTTTTATTGCAGGTGGTTTTAGAATTACAGCTTTCCCTGTATCTCATGATGCCAATGAAGCGCTTGGCTACTATATCGAAAACAGTCATCAAAGCATTTCCTTTGCTACTGATCTGGGTTTCATTGATGAAACTACTGCCTATTATTTTAAGAAATCCAATGTTTTAATATTAGAAGCCAATTATGATGAGGAAATGCTAGCCAACGGCCCTTATCCTGAACGTCTTCGACAGCGAATCAGGTGTAATACTGGTCATTTAAGTAACCTTCAGGCAGCTGATTGCATTGCAGATGTTTATCATGAAAAAATGTCTCATATTTTCCTGATTCATCTCAGTAAAGAAAACAACAACCCTCAGAGAGTTTTGGAGACATTGCAAAAAACGTGCAATGAGAAAGGAATTACCATTGGAAATGATACCATCATCATGCCATTTGAACGTCAAAAACGTTCTCCATTGTATAGAATAGAGTAACTGAAATATTGAAATCTATTTAGATTCAATACAAATTACACATCTTAATACTTTTTTTTCGGCTTCTTCTTCTTAAATACCAATTAATACAATACTTTTGTTTCGTTAATTTACGAAATACGAAATGAAATGCCTAAAACACCTATATATACTGAAAGCCAAAAAAAAATGGCGCGTATCACCAAGGCGATGAGTCATCCTGCAAGAGTTATGATTCTTGAACTTCTCTCGCAACAAAGCTGTTGTTACAGCGGCGATCTTGCAGAAGATCTCCCGATAGCGCGCTCTACTTTATCACAACATCTTAAAGAGCTGAAAGATGCAGGTCTTATTCAAGGTGAAGTTCTTCCTCCAAAAATCAAATATTGTTTGAATAGAGAAAACTGGATGATTGCTCAGCAATTATTTACAAATATATTTAATTTAAAACTTAATGAATCCTGTTAATTAATACAACTATGTCAAAAGAAATAAAAATTTTAGGTACGGGATGCCCTAAATGTAAACATCTTGAACAATCCGTTCTTAATGTTTTGAAAGAAACAAATATGGAAGCAATCATCACCAAAGTAGAGGATATTGTAGACATTATGGGCTTTGGAGTAATGCGAACCCCAGGTTTAGTGATAGATGGAAAAGTGGTTTTGAGTGGTCGCCTTCCATCCACAAATGAATTAAAAGAATTATTGTCCAAATAACAATGAACACTTAATCCTACTCATATGAAAAAAATGATCATTTTGTTAATTCTGTTTACAGCCGTTGGCTCTATTTATTCCCAAAGCATGTCAACTCAAAAAGTGACAAATAAGCCGGTTCTGGAAATTTATTATACCCATAGCACCAATAGGTGTGCTGGCTGTAAGGCAATTGAAGCAGAAACAATTGAAACTTTGAATAAACAGTTCAAATCGCAGCTAGATAATGGCGAAATTTCACTTCATGTTGTAAATATTGACGAAAAAGAAAACAAGCAATTTGTTGATGAATATGAAGTGTGGGGATCGAGTTTATTTATGATTAAAAATGGTGATAAGAAAAGCATCGTTGATTTAACCAGAGAAGGTTTTGCAACAGCACGCACCAAACCCGAAATATTTCACGCTACTCTTGCTCAAAAGATAAAAGAAATACTTAAATGAGCTAATTTATTCATTTGTGTTTTAAACCATATGCTATTGGTTTCAATACACCGAATAATTTCGCAAAATGGATTTTTTACAAAACATTCTTGATGCAACTTCCTTGCCTTTTCTTACAGCTTTTGTTTTAGGGTTGATGACCGCTATAAGCCCGTGTCCATTAGCAACCAACATTACTGCAATCGCCTTCATTAGCAAAGATATAGAGAATAAAAAGAAAGTTTTTTTAAATGGTTTGATTTACACTTTAGGACGGGCAATTACCTACACATTAATCGGAATGATTCTCTTTTTTGGTGCCAATACTTTCTCAATAGCAGGATTCTTTCAGAAATGGGGAGAAAAAATACTTGGACCTTTGCTAGTGATTATTGGAATTTTTATGCTTGATATTATAAGGATAAATTTTCCCGGTATTGGAAAATTTGGTGAAAAGCTTGAAAATAATAAGAAGAAAGGATTCTGGCAGGTGTTATTGCTGGGCATTGTTTTTGCCTTGGCTTTTTGTCCCTACAGCGGACTTTTGTATTTCGGGATGCTAATACCCATTACAATTGCCAGTCCAACAGGATTGTATTTACCATTTATATTTGCTATTGCTACCGGGTTACCAGTTATCATCCTTGCATGGATGATCGCTTATACTATTTCCGAGGTAGGCGGATTCTATAACAAGCTCAAAGTATTTGAAAAATGGTTCCGAAAAATCATTGCCTTTGTGTTTATTGCTGTCGGTCTTTACTACATCTCTATCTTTTTCTTTAACTAACTTTTCATCACTATGGACATTAAAAAAGAAATCAAGATTCTTATTTGGATCATTGTTATATTCCTGTTTGCTTATTTCTTGCCACTTGATAGCGAGAGGTTTACGACTGCAATCTGGGCTACTTTAGACCTAACAAAATGGTATGCACAAGAACATGTAATCTTATGTTTACTACCTGCTTTTTTCATTGCAGGCGTAATTTCTGTTTTCGTCAGTCAGGGAGCTGTGATGAAATACTTTGGTGCAAAAGCAAAGAAATGGATGGCTTATACTGTTGCATCGGTTTCAGGAACAATTCTTGCTGTATGCAGCTGTACTATATTACCTTTATTTTCGAGTATACATAAGCGTGGTGCAGGTTTAGGCCCAGCGGTTGCATTTCTGTACTCAGGGCCTGCTATCAATATTTTAGCAATCATCCTCACTGCACGTATCCTTGGTTTTGAGATGGGTGTTGCCCGAGTGATAGGAGCAGTTGTTTTTGCTGTAATCATCGGATCGGCGATGTCGTTCATTTATAGAAAAGAAGAAAAGATCAAACGCGCTGAACAATTAAGCTTCCCTGAAATTCCTGAAAAAAGACCGATGTGGAAAACATCCTTTCATTTTTTCACTTTGGTTCTTATTTTAGTCTTTGCCAATTGGGGAAATCCCGGCGAAGGGGTAGCAGAAGGCACATGGTACTTGATATGGTTTTATAAATGGTATATCACTGGATTCTTTGGACTTTTTTTGGTTTTTTCCCTTATTTATATTCTAAAAATCAAATGGTGGCATGTAATTTTGACGGCAATTGCAACAGCTGCTTCAGGTTTTCTGTTTTCCTCTCCATTGATTCCAATGGTCGTGGGCATTGCCGGATTAAGCATCATCACATTGCTGGATAAAAAAGATCCTGACAATGCTGAGTGGACACTTTCGACCTGGGATTTTACCAAACAAATTATGCCCTTGCTGGCAATTGGAGTTGTTACTGCTGGTTTCCTATTAGGATCAACTCACGATGATACCACAATGGCTGGTATTATCCCCAATGATTGGATTGTAGCACTCGTTGGTGGAAACTCTGTTTTCTCCAACCTTTTTGCTTCCGTTGTTGGAGCTTTCATGTATTTTGCCACTCTCACCGAGGTGCCAATTCTTCAGGGACTAATGGCAGCCGGTATGGGCAAAGGCCCTGCATTGGCACTTTTACTTGCCGGACCTTCGCTTTCATTGCCTAATATGCTTGTTATCAGAGGTCTGATGGGAACACGAAAAACAGTTGTTTATGTGATTTTAGTTGTAGTGATGGCGACCATTTCGGGCTTAATTTACGGCTACTTCTTTGGATAACAAACTGGATTATGATTGATTTACTGCTTCACCAAAGCTTTGAGAGTCAGGGATTGCGCTTTATTACACCAAAAATGGCATTTCCCCTCTTGCAAAAAGGAGCATTACTCATTGATCTCAGGCCCGATTATGAAGGTGCTGGCAAGCTGCCCGATGTGCCCAATCTTCTGCTCATTCCATATTCAGAAATTAATCAAAGTTTGGATGAAATACCTCATGATGAAGCGGTTATATTGGCTGATGCCGTTGGAATAAAAAGCAAAGAAGTTTTGAAACTTTTAATTTCTTCGGGTTACAACAATGTGGTTTCTCTGGCGGGTGGTTTTGTCGATTGGGAAAGAGATGGTTACCCCATCATTATTGACCTAAGTGAACGATTGACTGGAAGTTGTATGTGTCAACTGAGACCCAGAGAAAGAAAAAAGAAAAAAGATATTTGACAAATGAGTTTTGATTATTGAATCAGAACACCGATTTTAGTAACAAATATTCTCGTAATTATAACAGAACGGTTCTAAATTTATGAAACAACTGCTATTAATTCTTTTTGTAGCCTTGATTCTCCTTTCTTGCGGAAAAGAGGATGGTAAAAAGGATGTTGTATCAGATCAGATAAAAATTATTTCCCTTGACGCAAGCCAGCGGAATATAAAAGCCTGGGATACGACAAGCATCACTGTAATTGCTACCGGCGAAAACCTTTCTTATGCTTGGGAAGCCAATCATGGCGATATCAAAGGAAGTGGAATACACATCAAGTATGCAGCCGGAAACTGTTGCATCGGAATGAATACAATTACATGTAAAGTGTTTAATGAAACTGGTTTTGTAGAGGACACCATTCAAATAAGGGTAAGACATTATCTTGAAGATTGATGATTATGAAGAAGTTGATATTTGGCATTTTATTTCTGTTTTTTAGTTTGTTTTCAATAAAGCTCTCCTATGCGCAATGCTGCGCTGCTGGTAATCCAATAAGTATTGCGCCAGAATTTCAACAGAGCTATAAGGATAATCTTCAGATCTCTTTGCTGTTTCGTCAGAGTTATTCCAATACCTACTATAATGAAGATGAAGTAATTGATATTGACTATGTTGACCATTCAGGATTTAATTACCTTGAATTAGGTATAGAATATGGACTGCTCAGCATGATGAGCATCAGGTTAGAAACAGGCTATTTTTTGTCGAAATACGAAATATACAAAAATCAGGACTTTGAAGAAAAAAAAGCATACGGTATTGCTGATCTAAATGTTGAAACCAGATTTGACCTCTATCAGAAGCCTTCTAAAAAAATAAAGTTAAATGGCTCATTGGGAATGAAATTCCCTGTCGGCGTCTTTGATCTTGAATTAGATAATGTAAAATTACCTGTACAATTACAACCGTCATCAGGAAGTTACAGATATCATGGTGGATTGTTGATCAGTAAAGGAATTATGAACAACAAAGTCAGTATTTTTGCCGAAAGCAGAGTTGAAATTTCCCAACGTATACGATCCAAAAATTTTGATTACAAATATGGAACGGTATATGTTCTCACTTTAGGCGCTGGTTATAAGCTTCGCCCAAATCTTTCCGCTTTTTTGCAGACACGAGCTGAGATACGCGATAAATCTCAGCGTGAAAACAATCAAATTGTTGAAGCTTCAGGCGGAACAATCCTTATGCTGGTGCCCCAGCTAAGTTATCAGTTTATGGATGGCTGGAATCTCAATCTAGCATTCTTATCTCCTGTTTACAGACATTACAACAGCATTCAGTTGGGCAATAAATATTCATTTTCACTGATGATAAAACGAAATAATATTTATCTTCACAAAGACAGACTTTTGAAATGATAAAAAAATCACTTCAACTGATTTTATTCATCCTACTCTTTGCATTGCTTATTGCAGGGTATCTCACGAAGGACAAATTGAATAATTATATTGGCAATATGATGCAGACTCAGGTGGGAACTTATACTACAAATGCCTTGGAAAGAAAAATAGATTCCGTTTATAATTATTCTAAAAACGGATCAGGTTTTGAAATTACCTTTCTCGAATTTGGAGCGAATTGTCCGGCCTGCAAACGCATGGAAGCAGTGATGGCTGACATTAGAAAAAAGTATCCCGAAAAGGTCAATGTTGTTTTTTTTAATATTTTGAAACCTGAGAATCAAAAACTGATGAAATATTATGGTATAGCAGCAATCCCAACACAAGTTCTTTTGGATAATAATGGAATAGAATTTTTCAGGCACACAGGATTTATTGCAACAGAAGAACTCCAAAGCAGGATGAAGTTAAATAGTTTTTCTGCTAACTCCAACTGAAATACCACAAATTTCCTGTCTGTTTCCAGTATTCATCAGCGACAACTTTATTAGATGTTTTTTGATCACTGGCTAAAATTTATCTGGTCTAAAATCAGATTTTATAAGGATTGTGGAAAATCGAACAATTCGAATATTAAGTAATAGACTTTCACCTGAATTAACATTTTTGATATAAACTAAAAATATTATCCTCTCCCACTTAAACAAAAGTTGTAAATTCTTAACTAAAATATTTTTTTAGATTAAAGCATAAATAATTTGAAAATATGAAAATAAGACGTATGTTTGCGGCATTAAACATTAAATTTTGAACATAAAACTTTTTTTATCAACATGCAAGTATTAGATCCATTTGCAAAAGTTATTTCAAACCGTTCAAACCTGGCTATTCCAATTGTTCAGAACCAAAAAAAACATATGCCATGCAAATAACAGCGCAAGCACATGCAGAATTAAAGAAAGTCCTTGACGGATATAACAGACAGGGAGCAGGTATTCATATCTTCAGTACACACGAGTGCTGTGGCCCATCCATACAAATGGACATTGCGAATCAAGCGGTAATGAATGAAACAGTTATTTCCCTTGAAGGAATCGAATTTTACGTGACCAACGATTTGTTGGCTAAAGTTGAAGAGGTCACCATTGAATTTAGCTCCAACGGGTTCCGATTAGCCGGGTTAAATAAAACCAGCAGCGGTTGTTGCTGATAAGTATTGATTAATTCGATGATTTACAAATCGTCTATTGGGTTGAGTCTTTGTACTTCTGTCGAATTGTTATAATTTTCAAATTGTCACATTTAAAAATTGAATTATATGAAAGTATTAATTTTATGTACTGGCAACAGTTGTCGCAGCCAAATGGCCCACGGCTTTTTGCAGTCGTTTAACAAAAATATTCTAGTTCGTTCGGCTGGTACAGAACCTGCAAAACAGGTTAATCAAACAGCTGTTAAAGTAATGAAAGAAGTTGGAATTGATATCAGTCATCATACTCCAAAAAAGGTTGATGAGTACCTGAAAAATCAATGGGAATATGTAATTACCGTTTGCGACCATGCCAACGAAACATGCCCTTTATTTATGGGTAAAGTGAAACACCGTTTGCACATTGGTTTCGAAGACCCATCGCATGCAATTGGATCCGAAGCGTTTATATTAAGCGAATTCCATAGGGTACGTGACCAGATTAAAAATGAATTCTATAAACTTTATTCAGAGCAAATAATGCCACAATTATGAAATCAACTGATTTAAAACAGGTAGTAAAAGAAAAATACGGACAGATTGCATCACAAAGCATGCTTCAGGTTCAAACATCCTGCTGCGGAACTTCAGGATGCTGTGGGGAACTGGAATTCAGTATGATTGGAGATGAATATCAAAATATTGAAGGCCACGTCCCTGATGCCGATTTAGGTTTAGGTTGTGGAATTCCCACTCAGTTTGCCGGAATAAAAAAGGGTGACCATGTGCTGGATCTGGGCAGCGGCGCCGGAAATGATTGTTTTGTTGTACGAGCCATTGTTGGCGAAACCGGAAAAGTAACAGGTTTGGATTTTACTGATCTGATGATTGACAAAGCAATAGAAAACGCTAAAAAGCTTGGGTTCAAAAACGTTGAATTTATAAAAGGCGATATTGAAGAAATGCCTCTGCCGGACAATCATTTTGATGTTATTGTTTCAAACTGTGTGTTAAACTTAGTACCCGATAAAAACAAAGCCTTTGCTCAAATGAAAAGGGTTTTGAAAACAAATGGGCATTTCTGTGTATCCGATGTGGTTATAAAAGGCAATTTACCTGAAAAACTCCGCAAAGATGCCGAGATGTATGTTGGCTGTGTTTCAGGAGCTTTCAATATAGATGAATATCTTGAAATTATTCACAAACAAGATTTTATTAAGATAATCGTTCACAAACAAAAAGAAATAACTCTTCCTGAAAATGTACTCGAAAAATATCTCTCTAAACAGGAAATTGAAAGTTATATGAATGAAGAAAATGGCATTTTCAGTATTACTGTTTCAGCCTACAAAAAATAAAAATCCTGCTATTTCATTTTCAAATTAAAAACTATGAGTAAAATACAAGGCATCTCGTTTTTCGACCGCTATCTAAGCCTTTGGGTAGCTATTTGCATTGTTGTTGGAATTGCATTGGGAAAGCTTTTGCCAATTATTCCAGAAACATTAGGTAAATATGAATATGCAAACGTCTCAATCCCAATTGCAATATTGATTTGGATCATGATTTTCCCGATGATGCTCAAAATTGATTTTGCAAGTGTTGTTAACGCTGTCAAAATGCCTAAAGGTTTGACTGTGACTCTGGTTGTAAATTGGTTGATTAAACCATTTACCATGTTTGGCATAGCATGGTTATTTTTCTATGTCATTTTCAAAGCCTTCATTCCCGGTGATATTGCCAAAGAATATCTGGCAGGAGCAGTTCTTTTAGGGGCAGCCCCCTGCACTGCAATGGTATTTGTTTGGAGTCATCTTTCCAAAGGCGATCCTGTCTATACCTTGGTTCAGGTTGCAGTTAACGATCTGATAATTCTTGTTGCATTTATCCCAATTGTCACATTGCTTCTTGGCGTTACCGGCATTTCAATTCCCTGGAACACTTTAATCCTTTCAGTAGTCCTTTTCGTGGTAATACCGTTAATTTTAGCAATGCTAACACGAAGAACAATGATCAGAAAAAAAGGATTGGAATATTTTGAAAAGGTATTTCTGAAAAAATTCACCAGCACAACTATTACCGGATTATTGCTTACACTCATCATCATCTTTTCGTTTCAGGGTGATAAAATCCTTAAAAGCCCATTCAATATTCTTTTGATAGCTGTTCCGCTAATTATTCAAACCTTTCTCATCTTTTTTATTGCTTACGGTTGGGCTTATAAATGGAAATTGCCCCACAACATTGCAGCTCCAGCAGCTATGATTGGCGCAAGTAATTTCTTCGAACTTTCGGTTGCCGTAGCAATTGTGCTTTTTGGCATGAACTCAGGCGCAACCCTTGCAACTGTGGTTGGAGTTTTGGTTGAAGTACCTGTAATGCTCACTCTGGTGAAAATTGCGAATAAAACGAGAAATAAATTTGCCACCTAATCAGTTATAATTCTAAGAATACTAATAGGTTAACTTCTGAAAATCTTCAGTTGTTAACCTTTTGCCCTTTCTAAAAAAGCTTATTCTTGTTCATTGCTCCTCTTCCTTTTAAAATATCTGTTTGTGAAATTTATAGCCTAATTTTTTTATTCAAATTATTGTCGTATGTTTGCGTCATTAAACGTTTTCCCATGAATAAATCAGAAATATTTGAGGATGATCTTCAGGATTTGGCTCGATTTGCAAAGGTTATTTCTCATCCTGCAAGGCTTGCTATATTAAAGTTCCTTGCCGAAACCAAAACCTGTATTTCTGGAGACATCTCCGATTATTTGCCATTGAGTCGTACAACAGTGTCCCAGCATTTGAAAGAATTACGTAGCCTTGGATTGATTCATGGAGAAATAGACGGGCTAAAGATTAACTATTGCTTGTGCCAGACTAGCATAAAGAACTTTGTACAGCTCTTTGATTTATTTTTTGAACCAATAGTATCAAATTCAATGTACTGCAATACGGTTGAATGTATCATTGAAAAAAACGATACCGAAATCGTCTCCTCAGAAAAAATTGACTAAAATTTTTATTACCTAAAAAATACCTCTAATTATCAATCAAAAATCACCAAAATGAAAAGAAACATTCTAATTATAGCGGCCTTTGTATTGTTTACAACAATATCCTGTAGTTCTGAACAAAAAGAATCAAAACAGACTCAAAATGAACGGCAAAACGCAGTTCAAACGAGTAATACACAAAAAATTGCAACTGATACCTCACTTGCAGTTCAGCCCGATGCAAACGAGAATGTAGAATTAAATGGTGAAATTATTGCACCAACAATTGCCAGAAGTGAAACTGCTCCCAGGATTTCAAACGCACCTATCTTAAATCCTCCACATGGTCAGCCAGGTCACCGTTGTGAAATTCCTGTGGGAAGTCCATTGAATTCTACTCCTTCTACAAATACGCCAAAAGCGAATGCCTCATCACCTGTTCCAAGAGTAAATAACAATGCAACTTCTCCAATTGTTACATCAGAAACCCCTGCTCTAAACCCTCCACATGGTCAGCCAGGTCACCGTTGTGAAATTCCTGTTGGAAGTCCACTTAAATAAATTACTTTTTTATATCAGATACCATTTGGTTATTGTATTAAAATTTCTTTTTCAATATTTTTTTTTAAATCATTATAAATATATGTGTTATGAAAAAAACAATCATTATTCTATTTGTCATTGTAATGACAACTTTGGTGGCTCAATCCCAGGAGGCAAAAAGTGTAACTCAGGATTCGATTCATTTTGTGAAAACAACCCACGACTATGGTCTGCTTCAATATGGCAGTGATGGATCGACCGAATTTAAATTTTCGAACAAGGGTAATGCTCCCATTGTGCTTACAAATGTGAAAGCAGCTTGTGGTTGCACCACTCCGGAATGGCCCAGAAGTCCAGTCAATCCCGGGGAAAGTGCTGTTATTAAAGTGAAATACGATACCAAAAGAGTAGGTGCTTTTTCGAAAACCATCGCTGTTTTCTCCAATGCAATCAATTCACCGGTTGTTTTAACCATAAAAGGTATAGTTTCGAAAAATGAAGAATAATTCTAAGTTAACTATTATCCTCTGCACAGGCAATAGTTTCTGAAAATAAATAGTATAAGGCTTCTAACAATCCTTCGACCAGAGTATTAATGTTTTTCTGTTGGAACCGAAGCCTCTGGAATGCTGAATTCAAAAGCAATAGCCGTCATGAATGAAATTGGCCTCAAATTAGCTACCTCACTTCCTGTTCCTTTGATATGTATCTGGATAAGGAGTGAGATTATGTGATAACCGTTTACTTTGGAGCGAACGAATACTGCCCTAAATTTCTTGGTAAAGTAAAATAAAATAACAAAATTTGATGTTTTTTTGAAAAAGAAACAAACGTACTTTTGTAGCAAAACTAATTCTGAATGTCTGACCAAAGAAAAAAAAAGAAATTTCTGAATCTTCCCCAATACATAGGTGGTAAAAAAGCTTTTATCGATTTCATACAAAAAAATATAAGATATCCCAAAGAAGCATTGCAGAGTGGCATAGAAGGCAGGGTGCTGGTAGAATATGAAATAAGCGACAATGGAATTGTACTAAATTCTCGTGTTGTAAAAGGAATTGGTTATGGATGCGACGAAGAGGCTTTGCGACTTGTCAATCTTCTTCAATACGAAAAAGTAAAGAATTTAGGCGTCAGAGTTAAAACCAACACAAAAACTTTTATCAATTTTAAATTGCCATCAAGGATAACTTATACTGTCACAAGCAGCAAGAAGGAAGAAAAAATACCTGATAAACCCACCTCAAATACCTATGGTTACACTATTAAATTTTAATTGCAGTGTAAACCAAGCTAACATTTTGGTATTTTTTGCTCAAAATGCAACCCTTTTAAATTAGTTTTGTTTTTACTTTTAACTTGTTAATCAGGACAAAAAAGTTAAAGATGAATTAGATGAGTAAAGAATTGAAGAAAATTAGTTTTCTGTTCTTATTTTTCCATATTGTTGTTCAAACTCATGGACAATTTATCGGTTATCGTATTGATGATGACAAAAACAAGGTTTGTTTCAAGTTTGAGCATATCAATAATCTGATAATTATTCCTGTCACCCTTAACGATTCTATTCCTCTGCATTTTATTCTCGATACCGGGGTGCGTACAACGCTTCTTACGGATGATAATAATAGCGAACTGGACGTTGCGTATAATCGGCCGGTAACCATTAGTGGTTTAGGTGCAGTGCGCGATATCAATGCATATATTGCCAGTAACGTTTCATTGAAACTTCCCGGGATTACAGGTCGTGGTCAAACTTTGATAGTTCTGGGCGAAGACTACCTCAACCTTCAAAGTCATATCGGGAAAAATGTGCATGGCATTTTAGGGTACGATTTTTTTAATCACTTTATTGTCAAAATAGAGTATGATAAGAAACTAATTACTGTTTATAATAAGGATTCTTTCACTCCTGGAAGAAAATTTACACCTCATCCCATCACAATTGAGAGTGGAAGGCCTTATATTACTGCAGCATTTGTTCAGCAAAACGATACCCCAATTTCCGGGCAGTTTTTGTTGGATTCAGGAGCCAGTCATGGTTTACTCCTTGAAACAATTGAGAATCCTGACATCAGAATTCCGGAAAAAAACCTTCAGACGGTTATTGGCTGGGGTTTAGGTGGGGAGGTTGCAGGAAAGTTAGGGAGATTAAAAACATTTTCTATTGGTACATTCACACTCAAAAGGGTTTTAGCTTCATTTACCACCGAAGCGCAGTCAACAACTATATCAAATCAGATAGTCAGGATTGGTTCTATCGGTGGTGAAATACTGAGTCGTTTCACAACAATTTATGATTATAGTTCCCAACTTATCTATCTCAGAAAAAATTATCAATTTAAAAGAAGTTTCGAATACAATCTCAGCGGAATGGATATTGTGGCTTCAGGTTTAGAATTCAAAACCTTTACAGTTGTTTTTGTTGTCGATAATTCACCTGCGAAAAAAGCCGGAGTAAAAGTTGGTGATGTAATTGTTGCCATCAATACAAAAGGAGCCGGAGAACTGAGTCTTGAAGAAATAAATGGACTATTCAGGTCAGACACAGGACAGATGATGCAAATTATTGTGATGCGTGACAATACTTTTCATAGTATCAAGTTCAGGCTGAAAAGAATTATCTAAGCAACAAAAGTCTAATATTTTACTTAAAGCCAATTACATTTAACTCCGTGCGGCGATTTAATGCCCTACCCTCTTCAGTTATGTTATCTGCTATGGGTATTTTCGAACCAAATCCCCTGATTAAAACTCTATCGGAATCAATACCCTGCTTGATGAAAAACTTTTTCACTGCTTCTGCTCTTTTAAATGAAAGATCTTCGTTCAATGCTTCAGGTCCGGTACTGTCTGTGTGGCCACCTAGTTCCACAATCAAGTCAGCATTTTTTTTAAGAAACTGTGTTATCATCAATAACTCTTCAGTTGATTCGCTAAGTATCTCAGCTTTATTGAGTTCAAAAAACACATTTTTCAGAACTACCTTACTTCCTCTTTCAACAGGCTGTAATCTGATATCCAATAAAAAAGGTTCTGATTGGCTATATTCCTTAAGACTAAAATTCTCTGAATGAAATAAATAGCCTTCCTTTTGAATATGCAAAGCATAATCATTTCCTGAAATTAATACTGCCAACAGACTGCCATCTTCAAGAGACGATTTTCCGGTTGCAATAATTTCATTGTTTGACAACAAAATCAATTTAAAATCAGCTTCAAGTGATTGACTTGAAATGGCGTCGGTGATAACTGCTTTCACGTAAGAAACCGCTTCAGGTCGAAATTCATCAGGAAGCGTAAAAGTAAAAATATCATACCCGCCAAATCCTGAAATCTTATTGGAGGAAATATAAGCCTTCATCCCTGAAGCATCAACAATCAGATTCATTTCGTCATCTATAGAATTAACCGGAACACCAAGATTTTCAGGTTTCGACCAACGGGCTGCTTTATCTAACCTACTCACAAATAAATCACTACCTCCAAGTCCAGGAAGTTTGTCTGATGAAAAGTACAACGTTTTACCATCAGGATGGATGAAAGGTGACATTTCATTTCCGGAAGTGTTAACCTTAGCACCTAAATTAATGGGTTTACTCCATTGATTGTCTTCGAGTAACATGACTTTCCAAATATCTGAGCCCCCGTAACCTCCACTTCTGTTGCTTACAAAATACAATTCTTTCCCATCCGGAGTAATTGTAGGTTGAGAATCCCAACTATTGGTATTTACCGTTTTGCCCATGTTAACCGGATCGGACCAGCTTCCTTTTTCCAGTTTAGAGCTATATAGATCACAGCTACCAAAACCTTCATGCCAACCACAACCAGCAAAATAGAGCGTTTTTCCATCGGGTGAAAAAGTCAATGCCCCCATATTGCCCCTTGACTTCCATGGCACTTCAAACGGCAAGGATTGTGACCAGATTGAATCGTTCAATGAACTTGTAAAAAAACTTTCAATAAAAACATTTTCGTCTTCACCTTTAAACTTTCTGGTTAACAACATGAAACTCCCATCCAGTCGAAGTGAGTTAACATATTCATCTTCAACTGTATTTATCGCGCTGCTTATGTTTACCATCCTGATATCATAAGGATTTTTAACAAGATTCTCTGCAAAGTCAGCTTTTTCTATGAGTTGTTTCAACTGAGCACGTACTTCAGGCCTCAGATCGGGCAATGAATAATAAACTTTTAAATTTGATGATGCCTGTGCAAAAAACCCTTCATCAAGCTGAACTTTGCCGAGAATTCCAAAAACAGGCGGGAAGAACATGCTGTCAATGCCAATAGCATATTGGTATGCAGCAATAGCCTCTAAAGCAGCTCCCTGTTCGTTTTTCATTTCACCAAGCAAAAGCCAGGCTTCTATAAATGAAGGATCATACTTCAATGCTCGTTGAAGTTGCTTTTCTGCATCAGAAAAATTCAACTCTGAAAAGAATTTTTCAGCGTTCAAATATGCCTTTCTGGCCTTTGATGAAGAGGTAGTAAGTTCATTACCTAATATTTGTGCTGATAAGTACAGTGGAAATAATACCAGAAAAAATACAAGCAGCCCGAAAATTATGGGATGCGCATATACTTGTGACTTTGAAGACTGATGCTCCACTGCGGATGTAACATAACGTAATCGGTGAGCCATGGCATAATTTTTTCCGAAACACTCCATTCGGGTTGTAAATATAATAAACAATCCTTATTGACCAGACTTGCATTTTGCTCAGCCCATTCAAGATCAGCACGGTTTTGAATCACTACCTTCAATTCATGGGCATGCTTATATACTGAAGATTTGGGCGGCGCATATTTTTTTGGCGAAAGACATATCCAATCCCATACTCCAGTCAGGGTATGTGCTCCTGAGGTTTCAACCATCGTTTTTATTCCCAGCCTTTTCAGTTCACCCGTAAAATAATCAAGTGGATAAATGGATGGTTCGCCACCGGTAACAACAACCGTTTTAGCAGGATACTGATTTGCTCTTTGCGCTATTTCATCGGCGCTTACCGGAGGAAAATGCGTTGCATCCCAGGATGGCTTGGTATCGCACCAACTACAACCAACATCACAACCTCCGATTCGGATAAAATAGGCGGCCTTTCCCATGTTGTGGCCTTCGCCTTGTATCGTGTAAAATTCCTCCATCAATGGAAGTTTACGACCTCCTTCAAGTAAATCTTGTTTATTTATCATCATGGTTGAATGAAAGGTACAGTAAATGAACGTCTGTTAGTAAACAAAGTAAAATTGTAAACTCCAGGTTTGTAACCAGTTATATCAATTTCGATGAAAGAATTTTCACCATTACCACATGTAACATAATCCTGAAAGATTAAGGAGCCCAAAGAATCAGTCAGGTCTATTCGAAATTTCCCTTTTAATGATTCGTCGGTAACAATCTTTAAAAGATTATTCTGAACAGGATTATTAATTACCAAGAGTTTTTTTTTTGAAGAAGGTTTCACATCAACATTGAAACTCACGTGATCAGTCCATTTTGCTGTTGAAAAACGAAATACTCTGGCACTGAATGATTGGCTTTTCTCTGATGAAATAAAAGCTTCTTTTCCAGTGAAGTAAGTAATGCCTTCAATTTGGGTGGTAAATAAATTAACAAGTTCAATTCTTCTTTTGTTTCCTGAGAAAAAGACTGTCCCGTCAAAATCAAACAAAATCCACAGAAAAGCAGTATAGGTTTTTTGCGTATAGCCGGTAAGAATTACCTCATTGGTCTCCTGATTATAATCAGCACCTGTTATAAGGCCATAAGAATTAAATTCATCGAGCAAATTAGCCACATAGGTTTTCGGTGTTTTTGGTATTCTATAAAGTTTTGTTTTGTCATCACCTCTGTTTTTGCTAAACAAATAAAGATGCTCTCCGGCAGAAACCATGGCTTCACAGTCAAAGTTATGATTCTTCGACCTTTCAAATATGATTTGATCCGGATAAGAAAAATAGATTTTTTCGGCTGTCACAGATACATTTCCAACAGCAGGAATTGCTTCTCTGCTCACTTTATAAACAACAAGATCAGTCCTTGTACCACTGTTATTTCCAAAATCGCCAATGTACACATAGTCCTCATCAATAGTAATATCTTCCCAATCAATGTTATAAGCATTTGATATCGAAATTTGCTGCACTATTAGTGATGTGGTTGTATCAATGGCATATAAGATAGCAGCACCACCGCTATCGTTGAACGTCCATAGTTTCTCATTAAAAAAAGCAAGGCCGGAGGTTTCACTTATTGCATTAGAGAGTTCAAATGCAAACTGAGGATTATGAACAGTGGCAGGATAATTACATGATCCATCGTTAACGGTTGCTTCGTTATTGAAGTTATTTGCCTGTGGATCTGTACAACCGGCAATCTGGGCATAGCTCACTTCTGAAATCCAAAGCGCAAGAAAAAATAAAACCGTTTTAACAATCATCAGTACATTATTCAGTATATAATCTTCAGGGGAGACACTATTTTATCTTATTGATAAATAAGCCTTTTTGCTGCTGAAAGCGTATTTTGAAGCAGCGATACAATGGTCATTGGCCCAACCCCACCAGGCACAGGTGTAATTTTATCAACGATGGGAAATACACTTTTAAAATCTACATCTCCGGTTAACCGATACCCTTTTTCCAACGTATTATCCTCAATTCTATGGATTCCAACATCTATGACTATTGCGCCCGGTTTCACCATATCTGCTTTTACATAGTCAGGTTGTCCGATAGCAGCAATCAGCACATCTGCCTGTCGCGTAAAATTGCCTATATCTTTCGATCTGCTATGACAAAGCGTAACTGTAGCATTTCCATACTTGTTTTTTCTCGAAAGCAGAATACTGATTGGTGTTCCAACAATATTGGAACGGCCCAGAACTACACAATGCTTACCATCCAAATCAATATTGCTACGTTTAAGCAACTCTGCAATACCAAAGGGTGTTGCAGGAAGATAGGTTGGCAAACCAAGCTGCATTCTTCCGATATTCTGAGGATGAAATCCGTCCACATCTTTCGATGGATCAATACTCTCAATAATTTTATCGGTATTTATATGATCTGGAAGTGGTAGCTGCACTATAAACCCGTCAATATCCGGATCTTCATTGAGAAACTTAATCGTTGAAATCAATTCAGCTTCGCTGACCGTTTCTTCCAGACGATAGGTTGTGGAAGTCATACCAACATCCTGACAAGCTTTCTTTTTTGATACTACATACGTTTCACTGGCCGGATTAGTACCAACCAGAATTGCGGCGAGATGCGGAGCTTTAACATCTGCATCAATCATGGCAGCCACTTCTTTGGCTATTTCTATTTTAATGGCAGCAGCTATGGCTTTACCATCCATTATTTTATTGGACATCACGCAAACAATTTTATTATCTTCCTGGACGCATTTGCTGCATCATCTGCATCATTTTTCGGTTACCACCTGTTGACATCATCCGCATCATTTTGGATGTTTCCTCGAATTGTTTTATGAGTCTGTTCACTTCAACAATATCGTTCCCACTCCCATTGGCAATGCGTTTACGACGGCTTCCATTCAGTAATTTCGGGTTTTCCCGCTCGGCGGGCGTCATTGAACAAATGATTGCTTCGATACCTTTAAAGGCATCATCGTCAATTTCAGTATCTTTCAATGCCTTCCCCATACCCGGAATCATTCCGGCCAGATCTTTTATGTTACCCATCTTTTTGATCTGCTGAATCTGCTTCAGAAAATCGTTAAAATTGAACTCATTTTTAGCAAGTTTGCGTTTCAGGGTCTTGGCTTCTTCCTCATCATATTGCTCCTGAGCGCGTTCAACAAGTGAAACGATATCACCCATTCCAAGAATACGGTCGGCCATACGTTTTGGATAGAACACATCCAATGCGTCCATTTTCTCCCCGATACCTACAAACTTAATCGGTTTGTCAACAACCGACTTGATTGTGAGGGCAGCACCACCTCTGGTGTCGCCATCAAGTTTGGTCAAAACAACACCATCATAATCCAGTTTATCGTTGAATGCCTTGGCCGTATTAACAGCGTCCTGCCCTGTCATTGAATCGACTACAAAAAGAATTTCCTGCGGCTGAACAGCTTTTTTGATGTTGGATATCTCATTCATCATGAGCTCATCAATGGCAAGACGTCCGGCGGTATCAATAATTACAACATTGCGCCCTTTGTCTTTTGCATATTGAATAGCAGAACGGGCAATTGAAACAGGATCTTTGCTCGATTCGTCAGAATAGACTTCAACTTCTATCTGCTCTCCAAGGACTTTAAGCTGATTAACTGCGGCAGGACGGTAAACATCACAAGCAACAAGCAAAGGTTGTTTTCCTTTTTTTTTCTTTAAATAGAATGCCAGCTTGGCTGAAAATGTTGTTTTACCTGAGCCTTGCAAACCTGCAATCAAAATAATAGCCGGATTACCTTTTATTTGAATCTCCTCCGATTCACCTCCCATAAGTTCTGACAGTTCATCATGCATGACTTTTACCATCAATTGCCCGGGAGAAACCGAAGTAAGTATCTTTTGCCCTAAGGCTTTCTCCTTGACTTTTGTGGTAAAATCTTTCGCAATTTTGAAACTGACGTCAGCATCCAGCAAAGCTTTACGAACTTCCTTAAGTGTTTCAGCCACATTAATTTCGGTGATATATCTCTGGCCTTTAAGAATTTTGAACGAGCGTTCGAGTTTTTCGCTTAATCCTTCAAACATAGATGTATTTTTTTTGAGGCTGCAAATTTAGCAAAAATACTGGTAGCGTTATGCCTGCATTGAAAGGAAAGATCAAATCTTGCGTAATGGACTTGCCAATAATTAAAATAAGATAAAAACGTTTCATTCTTAATAGTTTAACTTATTACATCATCCGGTAGCACAAATCACTCAAAATCTTTCATCATATACCTACTATTAGGTATGAACTTGCAAACTTAAAATGTCTTACTTTGCCCGGGAGATAATATACAATATGAAATCACTTGTTGATCTGAGGGAGGGAGAAAAAGGCATCATCATGAGTGTGAAAGGTCGAGGCGCTTTTCGCAAACGGATCATTGAAATGGGATTTGTCCCAGGCAAACAGGTTATCGTAGTAAAATATGCCCCATTAAGTGACCCGATTGAGTATAACGTGATGGGATATGAGGTTTCACTGCGAAGAAGTGAAGCAGCATTGATTCAGGTTTTTTCGGGTGATGACCTGCTGGTTATGACTGGTTCACAGTTCTATGGCGTCCATACATTGGAACAAGCGTTGAATATCAGGCCTGTGACTAAAAGTAGAACAATTTCAGTGGCTCTTGTTGGTAATCCTAATTCAGGTAAAACTACAATTTTCAATATTGCCTCACATTCACGTGAGCGCGTTGCCAACTATGGCGGTGTAACTGTTGAAGCCAAAGCAGCTGCATTTAAGTTCAAAGATTACACATTTAAATTAACCGATCTTCCGGGCACCTACAGCATTACTAGTTATACTCCAGAAGAGCTTTTTGTAAGGAATTTTATTTTTAATGAAATACCTGACATTGTATTAAATGTTGTTGACAGTTCCAATCTGGAACGCAACCTCTATCTGACAACCCAGCTCATTGATATGGATATCAAGGTAGTTGTTGCGCTCAACATGTTTGATGAACTTCTGGAGAAAGGTGATAGCTTCGATCATGAAAGTCTTGGCAAGTTGCTAGGCATTCCAATTATTCCTACAGTTGGCTCAAAAGGAATTGGGGTTGAAAATCTTTTTGATCGTATTATTCAGGTGTATGAAGATGAAGACCCTGATTTAAGGCATATTCATATCAATTACGGACCTGAAATTGAATCTTCCATTCAAAAGATTCAGAAACTGCTGAATACTGCCGGAAACGAACCTATCATAAATATTATCTCACCAAGGTATCTGTCAATAAAATTACTGGAAGGCGATAAAGAGGAGCTGAACCGCATTGAGAAGTGTGTCAATTACAAACAAATTTCAAGAAAAGTAAGAGAAGAAACTGTCAGGATTGAATCCATCATCAAAGATGAGACAGAAACTATTATTACTGACGCAAAATATGGTTTTATTGAAGGTGCGTTGAAAGAAACCTATCATGAAGCTATAAGAGAGAAAAAAACTCGAAGTCGCAGGATTGATAGTATCCTGACCAATAAGTATCTTAGTTATCCGGTTTTTTTAATTGTCATTTGGGGTATTTTTCAATCTACTTTTATTCTGGGTGATTATCCCATGCAGTGGATTGAATCATTGATGGGTTTTTTGGGTGAACAATCGGGGAAACTTCTACCTCATGGAATGTTGCGTGATCTCATTGTTGACGGAATCATTGGAGGTGTTGGGGGTGTCATCGTTTTTCTTCCCAATATTCTGATTTTGTTTTTCTTTCTAAGTTTGCTTGAAACTACCGGCTATATGGCACGGGTTGCTTTTATCGTTGACAAACTGATGCATCGGGTTGGTTTACATGGGCGTTCTTTTATCCCTCTTTTAATGGGTTTTGGCTGTAATGTTCCAGCCATTATGGCTACCCGCACTATTGAAAACAAAAACGACCGGCTCGTAACCATGATGATTATTCCTTTTATGTCGTGCAGTGCCCGATATCCCGTTTATATTTTGATTATCAGCGCATTTTTCACCAACTACAAAGGCACTTTACTTTTTCTCATCTACCTTACCGGAATAATTTTCGCCGGAGTGCTGGCCTGGTTTTTCAAAAAAGTTTTATTCAGAAGTCAGGAAATGCCATTTGTGATGGAACTCCCCCCCTATCGCATGCCTACAACCAAGGCCATTTTCAGACAAACCTGGTTCAAAGGAGCTCAGTACCTCAAAAAAATGGGAACGATCATTTTGATGGCATCTGTAATCATTTGGGCAATGGGCTATTTTCCAATGGGAAAGCATATCGATGTTCAAATGGAAATGGAAGTTGCAGAAGTTACTCAATCCTATGAACAAAGATTGAATACTCTTTATTCTGTTGAAGTATCCGAAAGAGAATTATTGAATGAAGATTATCATGAAGCGTTATCAGCTTTGGATTTGAAACGCAGGAATCTGAAGCAGGAATTTTCTATTATCGGAAGAATAGGCCATTTTATTGAACCAGCTATCAGACCTTTGGGTTTTGACTGGAAAATGGGCATAAGCCTTTTGGCAGGCTCTGCAGCTAAGGAAATAATTATATCCACTATGGGTGTCATTTATCAAGCTGGAACAGACGATGCTGGCGAAAGTTTGTCAAAAAAAATGAAAGAGCAGCGTTATGAATCTGGTCCTAAAACTGGTAAAGTTGTGATGACACCGCTTGTTGCCCTCAGTTTTATACTGTTTATTCTGATTTATTTCCCTTGCATTGCCGTTTTTGCAGCTATAAAGAAAGAATCAGGACAATGGAGATGGCCCCTTTTCACCTCCGTATATACGACAGCCTTAGCCTGGTTAGTAGCTTTTGCAGTGTATCAAATTGGCTCGATGTTGGGATACTGATACTTAAAACCCAATAGAGGATTGATAGCTTGAGGCTATTAGAGACATATTGTTTCTTGAGGTTAAAACTTTTTTTTTCGTTACAGGTTATGCTTATTTCCAACATATTTTATACTTTTACGAATAAATGTAGCCGACATTGTTTTCACAACAAATTTTTTTTTTAGTCAGGATAAATTAATGAATCTTGAAACAAGTATTAAATAACAATGAAAGTAATAGATAAAAGCTCTTTTCTTGACACATTTCAATATTTTGATAAATCTATTGTCATCGAAATCATTGACATTTTCATTGGAGAGTATCCTGATAGAATGGCCAAACTGAAAGCGGATATTGCAACGATGAACTTTGACGCATTGAAATTTGATGCCCACAGCATGAAAGGTGTAATCTCTAATTTTCTTGCTCCTTTACCCCAGCAATTCGCAAAGGAACTTGAAATGAAAGGGGTAGAAAAAGATGGTACTAATCTCGATGAAATATATCAATCACTTGAAAAAGCTGCCTCGGACCTTGTTGATGATCTGAAAGAACTTCGTCCACAATTTGAAGAATAAAAAGTCAGAATTCTTCTTACCTTAAATAGTTTTATTTATTCAGGAAAAACAACTGGCAATCCAGCATTAATCCAGGTTTCAAATCCACCATCCAGATTCAATACTGTTTCCTATCCATGCTGCGTTAACCAGCTCGTCCATTGAATACTTCTGATCCCGTGTGCACAAAGCATGATCAGCGTAACACCAGATTCTGGCAATTTCAAAAGCTTGGAAGTATCTGACATGGGAAGTTGCTTCATTCCGCTCTTTATATCAGGTATTCCTTCTTCATATTTATAAGGTTCACGAATATCAATCAATAACGCATTGCCAGTTTGAACCAACGCAAATGCTTCTGCAGCATCAACCTGTTTAACGCCATCAATCTTTAACAACTGATATTTTGGATGTAAATAGGTCATTCTTTAATAGATCTAACCTTATAACAGTATTATTTTGCTTTGGTTCAAAGATTCACTATTTTTGTTTCTTAAACAAATACAAAATGAAAACACGTAGTTATATTATCGCTTATCTGTTTTTTTCTCTTACATTCGATTTAATTGGACAAGAGTCAAAACCTCAGGAAGAGGTTCAGAATGTTGAAAAAACAATAAGTATTGGCGAAGCACCCGGGCTGATGATTTTTATCGAAGGGGCCTCATTACGCATTATTCAAAACAATTGGAACAGGATGGTGATGCCCTCAACAAAATTTAATAAAGCAACACCGGAGTTAAAACCTGTCTATCTGCGTAAGGAGGGTGAGTTTCATGCCCTCAATACAATTATCAACGAAATATATCCGGAACCCCTCAATATATACGCAACCATTACAAATATCAACGGAGGCATAAGGGTAACGGCCTTTTTTGAAAAGGACTCAACATTTATTACACCGGCTACCAATGAAGAGATATACCTTTCATCGAAGAACTTTCTAAGAAACTTCTACATCAGCAATATTAAAATAGTCAAAGCTGATGAAATCAAAAAAGAGGAAAAAAAACTGTCAACGATGGGAAAGCAGCTAAACCGTTTACAAAGACAGCGAAACAGCTATGAAAAACAAATTGCACGCAGCAAAGTCGATATCATTAATCAGGAAAATAAAATTCGTACTATTCAAACGGATCAGAATGTTTTAAGCGAACGCATTTCGAACTTAAAACTTACAATCATGGACATTGAAAAGCAGACAGAGGCATATACTGAATTTAGTAAACGTTTGAAATCGGATGAAAGAAACCTGAAAAAACTGGCCAATTCTCATAAATCTTCTCAAACAAAAATCACGCGACAACAACAAAATATTCGTAAAAACGAAGAAAGAATTGCTACCAACCTTAAGCAACAGGAAAATCTGATGAATGATACAAATACGAAAACTGAGCAGATTAGAAAACTAAAAGAATTATTCTCAAATATCAACTAAAAAAATCCACTTTTATTTCTTTTTTTGAAGAAGTATAAGTTGTTGCAGTTGCTCTGCCTCGAAAGGTATAACTTTACCCTCCTTATCCGTAGCAACACCAATCCAAATGCCGTCCTCATGTAATTCATTCAACCAGGAAATCAGTTCCTTAATTTCCATTTCCTGAACAGTATAATCATCCCATTCATCTTTTACTGCTTTCTCAGCAACAGAACGCTCACCCCAGACAGGAAGAAACGAACGCCCATCATTGCCTTCAAGCATAGCAAACAGTCCATCGTCAGCTTGCAAAAGAAAAACCTCATTATTGGTGATGATTGTTTTTAGAAAGTCTTCAAAAATTTCATTTTCCATATTTCAAATTTTTATGATGATTAAAAGTTTTTTGCTTAAGTCATTCTATAATAGAATGTTATGTATCGAAAACCTAATATCAACCTTCCATTTCGTATTTGAACTAAAGAGATGTCAGATCTCAATTAAGAATCAAGAAACTTCTCTTCCAATTTCATCAAGTTCAAGCCAACGCATCATTTTTTCATCCCCAGTCCGATCTATCTCAGCAATACGATTCGATGTCTTCTCAAGTTCAATATAACCAATTGAGGAGTCATTCAACTTCTGAACCAAAGCCACTTTTTCTTTCTCTAAAGCGTCAATATCGTTTTCAATCTGCTCGTATTCCAATTGTTCTTTATAGCTTCGTTTGGTCTTTTTTTGCTGTGAGCTACCCTGATTTTTTTGCTCGGTTTGTTTTTGGCTTTTTGCAGTTGCCATAAGTGCTCTGCTTTCTTTTTCCTTCAAATCACAAGCTTCCCTGTAATCAGAATAATTGCCTACAAAGCCTTTCACAACACCATTTCCTTCAAACACAAAAAGCTGATCTACAACCTGATCCATAAAGTATCTGTCATGCGATACTATTAGCAGACAACCCGGAAAACTTTGAATGAATTCTTCCAATGATTGTAAAGTGAGCAGATCGAGATCGTTTGTAGGCTCATCCAGAATCAGGAAGTTTGGATTTCTGACAAGCACGGTCAGTAAATACAATCTTCGCTTTTCACCTCCACTAAGTAATGAAACAGGCTGGTTTTGAACCTGTGGCGGAAACATAAATCGCGACAGAAGTTGAGAAGCGGTTGCAACTGTTCCATTTCCGGTTTGAATTACATCAGCAATCTCCTTCACAATGTCAATCACCTTTTGGTCCTCGTTGAACTGAATCCCCTGCTGCGTGTAATAACCATACACAATGGTATCCCCTGAAAGAACACGTCCTTTGTCAGGCGTTTCAATTTCTGTAATCAGGTTAAGGAAACTCGTTTTACCAACTCCGTTGTTTCCAACAATACCAATACGTTCGCCTTTTGTAAACATATAATCGAATCCGTCAAGGATGACCACATCTCCATAACGTTTGCTTACGTTCCTCATTTCAAGAATTTTACTACCCACACGATTCATTGTCATCTCCAATTGAATCTGCTGCTGTTCTCTTCGTTGCCCTGCCTTCTCCTTGAGTTCATAAAAAGCATCAATGCGACTTTTCGATTTGGTCGTCCGTGCTCTGGGCATTCGCCTCATCCATTCTGTTTCCTGCTTTAGCAGTTGTCCTGCTTTTTCAACTTCAATCCTGAAGGTGGCCTCTCTCTCTGTGCTTTTTTCAACATAATAGGTAAAGTTACCTTTGTGATGATAAAGTTTTCCAAAAAACAGTTCCAAAATATTATTGCACACCCGATCGAGGAAATAACGATCGTGCGTAACCATGAGCAAAGTAATATTGCTTTGTTTTAGAAAGCGTTCAAGCCACTCAATCATAGGTATATCCAGGTGGTTTGTTGGTTCATCAAGCAAAAGAAGTTCGGGCTCATCGAGCAAAATCATTGCCAGGGAAAGGCGTTTGATTTGTCCACCGGAAAGATTACCAATTTTTTGTTTTAGATCAACAATTTCAAATTTGGTCAGCATTTCCTTGAGTCGCCGTTCATAGTCCCATGCATGCAGCACATCCATGCGCGAGGTTGCTGCTTCCAATCGTTTTTGATGTGCATGATCATGCGCATCTCTATGTTCTGCCATCACCGATTCATACGTCCGAATGGCCTTCAAAACTTCGTTGTGTGAACCCAGCACCAATTCATCGATGGCAATTTCAGTATCGAATTGTGGATGTTGCTCAAGGAAACCTACCCTGATACCATCTGCATAGGTAATACTCCCGCTGTCAGGTTCTTCCCTTCCCATCAACATTCGCATGAGTGTGGTCTTTCCGGCACCATTTACAGCAATAAGCGCTGTTTTGTCTCCTTTGCTGATACCAAAACTAAGATTTTCAAACAGACTTTTATCTCCAAAATTTTTTGAGATGTTTTCAACAGAAAGGTAATTCATAGTAACAAAGCGGCGTTCTGGTATATGTGAAACTGGCAGCGAAAATACGACAATTTGGTCGCTTTATAGTGGATTTTTGTGTAATCATGTTCAGACGTTAACTATTGATTATTTTCTTCCATCCCAAAATGAAAACAAGCTGCGAATGGAAAAATATTCCTTGAATGGTTTTTGATAAAAAAATCCTATTGCATTAAAGCAGCAGCCAGTAAAATATTGGTTCGTTAATCTTTAAATAGTGCAACCAATAAAATGATTCCAACGTCTATTTCCTAAAATTCCATATTTATGAAAACATCAAGATTTATTTATTTATCTGTACTGATCCTTGTAATCACAGCCCTGTCCTTGCCGCTTCAAAGTTGCGACCCTGAAGAGGTTGAACCAGAATGCGATACCTGCATTGTTGTTTATAAGCCCAACATCTATCTTTATCCAACCGAAAAAACACAAATGGTGGTAAATCTTACTTTTCCAATGGGTGGTGGAATTATAGCTTCTGAGCCGGCATACGGGAGCGGTTGGCACATTTCAGTAGATGCCAATGGATTCATCAACAACCAGTATCATTTTCTTTTCTATGAAAGCGAACAACCTGATTTTTGGCAATATACCTCCGGATGGGTAGTGCAACAATCGGATCTGGAAGTATTTTTCACAAATAACCTCACAGCGTATGGATTTGCAGATAATGAAATTCAGGATTTTATTACCTACTGGATTCCCCGCTTTGAAGCTTATCCCTATTATGCAATTTATCCTCAAACTGCCGAAATAATTGATCGGGTGATAGAGCTTCAAATATCAAAGACACCGGATCATTTACTCAGGCTTTTTTATGTTGTGGAAGGGTTGAAAAACTTTCCTCAAACGCAGCCACCAATACCTGATATTGCTATTTTTAACCGTTCAGGATGTTTTGTAACGGAGTGGGGCGTTATTTTGAAATAATGGCATTGAAATTTAGATTGGAAAATGTATTGAATTGCTTTTAGATTGTATCTTTGAAATATTGAGCACAGCTCTCTTGCAAAGCGACACCAATCTTGTTGAGTTGTGAATTGCTTTTAGATTGTATCTTTGAAATATTGAGCACAGCAACTGAAAAAGTCATGCACCTCAATAATTAGTTGTGAATTGCTTTTAGATTGTATCTTTGAAATATTGAGCACAGCTACATATCGTAAAGCAGTCCCCGTTGCTGTGTTGTGAATTGCTTTTAGATTGTATCTTTGAAATATTGAGCACAGCTTTGATTATTAAAGCACTACGCACAACATAGTTGTGAATTGCTTTTAGATTGTATCTTTGAAATATTGAGCACAGCCATAAGACCTAGAAGTATGGAAATGGATTAGTTGTGAATTGCTTTTAGATT
>PHDU01000042.1 GCA_002842755.1 Bacteroidetes bacterium HGW-Bacteroidetes-1
TACCACAAAGTAAAATACTTTTTTCTGAAAAAACTGTTTTTTGCAGGGCACTACAAACGCTTCTAAAAAAAACATTATTTGTCTTTCAGTGAGTTAGCTGTTTTGTAACTGTACTTGACACCCGAAAAAAGACTGATTTGACCAGTTTTTAACTAAATGGGACTTGTTTGGCTGCAAAATGGGTTGAATTCAGCCTTACCGATCACAGCACCTGAAACATCATAAAACAACCAGTTTCCATGCATCATACCATTTTGGTAAAAACCATCCACCATAATTTTACCATTATCATACAAACGTTGATTCAACCCATGCAGCGTATCACTCTTGTAGGTTTCAATAAGATTAAGCTTTCCATTCATACTGTAATAGTGATAAACTCTGTCGAGCATATTGTCTTTGTAAAAAGATTCAGATTGAATAACCCCGGTCGGATAATAGCGTACTTGCTTACCAGACAATTTATTAAATGCATATTCTGATGTCATTTGTAATTTTCCGGTCATATAGTACCATTCACAAACACCATGAAGTTTTCCATCCTTATAGCGTAAAACTGAGAGTAACCTGCCTTCTTCATCAAACGACTTTTTTGTATTGTAGTCACAAGAAGAGAGGATCATTATTATCAGCAATGAAAAAGCACAGAATTTTAAGCCATTAAAGAATAGTCCACTCATCATTTACCCTTTCATTATTGGATAAAGTAGCTATTTCTTACAGGTTTTAAATGATAATCACTAAAAGAATAAATATTCCAAAAAGTGTTCTCGATGCCACTTTCCTCATTTAACCTGCGGAACTGATAAGTAGTTTGGAGCTGTTTTGCATTGTAAAATGGAAGACAATCGCCAGCATCCCTCCCAAAAAGGGAAAGTGCGTTCAGAAAATACCACCCAATATCAAATCCTTCAAAAGCATAGGCATCTGGTTCAGAATTATATGTATAGCGATATTGATATACAAAAAACTCTGTTCTCATTTCATCGTAATCAATAAAACCCGGATCAAGATAATGCGCATTTAAACGAAGTAAGTTTTCATTAAACTGGTTTTCAAATCTATACCAATGGGGCAGGCCTATCATACTCATGTCGATTGATTCAACAAACTGATTGATTTTATTTACAAATTCCATTGCAAAAACCCTGTCTTCCGTGTAAGCAAATACAATGTTTTTTCTTAAGGGCGAAGTGTTCATTTTGAAATGCATAAGGGTATCTCTATCATAAGAAAAAGAATGTACTTCATTTCCAAAGATAGTGCTATCGAATCTATCATACTGTAATTGATTAATATTTAAGTAATTACCTTCAATAGTAACAGAACCATTTATCCCTTTCTTAGATGCATAAGCTAATATATCTTCATTGCTGATTTTTATTTGAGCCGGAATACGCAGTTCAATCGCTTCTTTTAATTTCTGCACTTCAACAGCATTCCGGTATGCATTTGAGTGATAAATAAATATTTTGGCATTCGGATAATTGTCTGCAATGGTTGCAGCTACTTGTTCGTACTGCTGCTCTGTGTCGGGTTTAACTTTTACAACATAAGGATTTCCTTCAAGAATTTCCCTCCTTTGGGTCATAGGGTTCACAATCAATATTTTATGATTCATTGCAAAGGAGGCAACCATCTCAAAAGGTTGGCTAAAAAATGGTCCTATAATCAGATCGGCCTGCTGAAGCATTGGATCTTCCAATGCTTTTCTTGTTTTTGTCATCAGGTGATCAACATCATAAACCAACAATTCTAATTGAAGACCATTATACCTTACAAGTGAATCGGCTGCTAATAAAAAGCCTTTGTAAAAAGGGAGGAAATTAAGCGATTTGTTTTTAACCCCTTCCTGTGAAACTCTTCCATTCTCAGACAATTTATTTACTTCTTCCAAATAAAGGGGCAACATAAGAGCTACCCGATATTTTCTTTTCGAGAAAGCTTCGTCTTCCATACATTCAGATAAGACTACCAATGAATCCTGAATCTGTTCCTCAATTACAGCTTCGTCTAATGCCTTTTTTTCTGCTATAGAACCTGGTTTTATGGGAAATATTTGACCCTCGATATCATGTGGAATTTTGACTTTTTGATTTGGAAAAACATCCCTTCCAATAGAAGGATTATAATCGGTCAATTCGGATCTTGAGATGCCGAATTCTCTCGCAAGATTCTTTGTCCGCTGCTTCTCCTCAACCTTATGAATAAAGTAGGCTTCAGTTATTTTTTTTTTAGGAATCAAAATTCTTTGACCCACAGAGAGTGTTTCCGATAAACCTTTGTTCATTCGTTTCAGTTCGTCAATGCCAACAGCGTATTGGCGTGAAATACGATATAGAGTTTCTCCCTTCTGAACATGATGAATAATGGTTGAATCTCCATTTAAAACAGTACTGACAGCCACAGTCGCTTTTTGATCTGGTATGCGTATTACCTGACCGACTTTAAGACTTTCACCAAGACCTGGATTTGCAGCCCGCAGATCAGCCGGACTGATATTGTACAGGCGTGCCACACCAAAAATTGTTTCTTTAGGCTTAACGACGTGTTGATTTCTATATTGTGGTGAGGTTATTTCATTCTGAGTGAGTAATACTGGTTTTTCCTGACTAATGTCCGTTTTTATTTTGTCGTTTGAAGAAGAAGAAATAGGCATCTCGAACGGAGAAATTGTTTTAACAGGCTCATTTGGAGCTGTTTTTCTTTCAAATATGGGTGATGAAGTAGTGGTTTGTTCTTTTACTGGCCTGTTGTATGGATCAAAGCCACTGCGCTTAAACTGTGCATCGGTGACAGGAGAACGTTTGTCTTTCCGTGCAACTGGAATCAGAATATAATCCCCTTCGTTAAAAGGCTCTCCTGTACTAGGATTTGCTGTACGAACAATTGATTCACTCACAAGGTACACTTCAGCGATATATGCGAATGTTTCATTTTTACCGGCAACATGATAAACATATTCATATTCCTCAGATGCTGAAGGATCTGAAACCGGGACCGGAGTAGTCATAGAAGCAGCATCTAAATTTCCACCAGCAGGAACACGCAGCACTTGATTCACACGTATGCCACGGCGTGCATCCGGATTCGCAATCATAAGCGATTCAACGGTAATCTTATACGCTTTTGCAATTCCAAAAAGGGTTTGCTGTGATTTAACAATATGCAGGTGGTAATCTTTACCATTATTTTGCTCAATGTTTTGTGAGATTTTTACAGGAGTCTGCCCTTTGATTTGTGATGTACCAATAGAACAAAACAAAATGAACAGAGCAACTTTAAGCGATGCCCTGAAAACAAATAACCAATTTCTTTTTATGTAATTAATCATGGCTTGTTGTTTATTCCCATTCAATGGTAGCAGGTGGTTTTGAGCTGATATCATATACTACTCTGTTCACACCCTTAACTTTGTTTATGATGTCGTTGGATACTTTGGCCAGAAACTCATACGGAAGATGCGACCAATCAGCAGTCATGCCGTCCGTTGAGTTTACAGCCCTCAAAGCTACAACGTTTTCATAAGTGCGTTCATCACCCATTACCCCAACGGATTGTACAGGTAATAAAATTGCCGCAGCCTGCCAGACTTTATCATAAAGCCCATGCTGGAGAAGTCCTTCAACATAGATATCATCAACCTCCTGCAAGATGCGTACTTTCTCCCACGTGATGTCACCAAGAATCCTGATTCCTAGTCCAGGACCTGGAAAAGGATGCCTGTCGATGATAAAAGACGGAAGTCCAAGTTGTCGACCGATGATACGCACTTCATCCTTAAAAAGAGTATTGAGAGGCTCAATGATTTTCAGCTTCATGAAATCCGGAAGTCCTCCAACATTATGGTGCGACTTGATGGTAGCAGAAGGTCCATTCACAGAAACTGATTCTATTACATCGGGATAAATGGTACCCTGTGCAAGCCATTTTACGTCCTCAATGCGATGTGCTTCCTGATCAAACACCTTGATAAAAGTAGTTCCAATAATTTTTCGCTTCCTCTCGGGTTCGCTTTCTCCCTTCAGCGCATCAAAAAATGTATCCTGTGCATCAACACCTTTTACATTTAAGCCAAGGTGAAGATAAGAATCAATCACCTTATCAAATTCATTTTTGCGCAAAAGTCCATTATCAACAAAAATGCAAAACAACTGTTTGCCGATGGCCTTATGCAATAACATGGCTGCCACTGATGAATCAACGCCACCACTTAAGCCTAAAACTACTTTATCATTTCCAATTCTCTTCTTCAATGCATCAACTGAGGTCTCAATGAATGAGTCAGGCGTCCATATTTGATGGCAACCACAGATATTAACAACAAAATTACGCAGTAATAGCATGCCTTCCGTTGAATGATAAACTTCAGGATGAAACTGTATTCCATACGTTTGTTCACCTTTTACATGAAAACCTCCAACAGCGACATCTGCTGTGCTTGCAACAATTTCGAATTCATCAGGCAAGCTGTGAATGGTATCACCATGCGACATCCATACCTGAGAACCATCAGCCATTCCATTTACAAGAGGACATGTTTGATCGATATTTTTAAGGTTAGCTCTTCCGTATTCCCGAATGGATGAAGGCTCAACAATGCCTCCATTTTCCTGTGCAAGAAGTTGTGCTCCATAACATACACCCAACAATGGAAGTTTTCCTCTGAAAATACT
Organism: Bacteroidetes bacterium HGW-Bacteroidetes-1; assembly: GCA_002842755.1. Taxonomy (GTDB): domain Bacteria; phylum Bacteroidota; class Bacteroidia; order Bacteroidales; family F082; genus JALNZU01. Next base: position 4,677 of record PHDU01000042.1, read on the forward strand.
CAAATCGGGTGATTCCAAAATGCCATCGCGCACTGAGTAGGGACTGCCAGAGAGAATAACGCCTTTTATTGAGTCTGATAATTCGGGAAAGTGATTAAATGGATGTATTTCACAATATACATTCAATTCCCGTACACGTCGGGCTATCAATTGTGTGTATTGAGATCCAAAATCAAGTATCAAAATTGTTTCCTGCGTCATATATGTTTTGGATTGAAAATGCAAAGTAACCCAAAAAAATCTTTTAATGGGTAAAAACACCATTACCAAATTGCTAAAATTACGAATATTTAATTCTTCGGATCAGTGAAAAAAATTATTATATCTTCTTTCTTCTTTTAATTATTAATCTTAATTATATAGTTATTAATAACTTAATACTTTTGTTGACAATTTTCATGCACATATATTAGAAGCCAAAAGAATAATTTTAAAACCAGGACTTGCTCCAAGCAGGTCAGCAAGGGTATCATTTTCATAGTTTAAAAAAAATAATATCTTTGCCAGCATATGCAAACGCCACAACCTTGAAAAGATTATGACGCAGAAGCAAATAAAAAAAGGCCTATTTTCCAAATTTTTACATTTTGTTGAAATAGGAGGAAACGCACTCCCCCACCCAGCCAGTCTATTTGGGATATTAGCTGTAATGGTATTGTTAATTTCATGGCTTGGTCATTTCTTTGACTGGACCGCAATACATCCTGCAACCAGTGAAGAAGTTCACATTGTTAATCTTCTCTCCAAAGAAGGCATACACAGAATTTTTCTTGGTATGGTTGACAATTATACAGGATTTGCTCCCCTGGGAATAGTGATGGTAGCTTTACTCGGAATCGGTATTGCTGAAAGCAGCGGGTTGATTGGCGCGGCCATTCGATTGCTGGTAATTAAAGCTCCATCAAGTTTACTAACTTTTGTCATTGTACTCGCAGGAATTCTTTCGAATACTGCTTCTGATCTGGGTTATGTATTAATTATTCCGATGGCAGGAATTATTTTTCATGCAGTAGGTCGGCATCCGATTGCTGGAATGGCCGCTGCATTCGCAGGTGTTTCAGGCGGGTTCAGTGCAAATCTTTTCATCGGCACGATCGATCCTTTGTTGGCCGGACTATCTACTGAATCTGCACGCATCCTTGATGAAACCTACTATGTTTTACCCACAGCCAATTATTACTTCATGGCTGCATCCACGATTCTGATTTCAGTTTTAGCTACATGGATTACAAATAAAATTGTTGAACCCCGCCTGGGAACTTATAGCGGAGATGTTAAACCCGAAACCATTGAAGCCCTTTCACCTCTGGAAAGAAAAGGGTTGCGTTGGGCAGTAATTGCATCTTTTGTCTGGGTTGTTGTTTTGCTTCTTACATTATTACCGGAAAACGGATTTTTTCGTGGCCCAGATAACACAATCCTTCATTCACCTTTGCTAAAAGGATTTATTGCATTACTTTTTTTTATGGCTGGAAGTATTGGTATTGTGTATGGTTTTATCACTGGCAGGTTTAAAAGTGATGCAGATGTGGTAAAAGGAATGGTTGAAAGCTTTAAAACGTTGGCATCTTTTATGGTTTTGGTCTTTTTTGCCGCTCAGTTTGTTGCCTATTTTAAATGGAGTAATCTTGGTCTTATCATTGCCATTGAAGGATCAATCGGATTGCAATCCATGAATATTGGGATGGTGCCTTTGCTCCTGCTCTTTATCCTGCTTTCGGGTTTCATCAATATGTTCATGGGAAGCGCCTCGGCCAAATGGGCTATTCTCGGACCTGTGTTTATACCGATGTTTATGCTTTTAGGATATTCGCCTGAACTTTCCCAGGCTGTATTCCGCGTTGGCGATAGTGTTACCAATATTATATCACCCATGATGAGTTTTTTTGCGCTTATCATTGTTTATTTTGAAAAATATGAGAAAAACGCAGGTATTGGGACTCTCATTTCAACCATGATTCCATATTCAATCTTATTCTTCATTTTTTGGTCTATACTACTGATTGGATGGGCATTGCTCAATATACCTCTTGGTCCTGACGCACCAATTTATTACAATGGCTAAAAAATTGAAGCTGGTAATTTATTGCAGAATTTGTATTTGTAGCCTTTTAAAATATTTGAATGGTTACAACGTTAATTAAAAAAAAATCATGACCACCCGTAAAAGAAGGCCAACAAGCCAGTCCAGAGCAAGTTCAGGAAGTAAAAGAAAAAGCAGAAAAACGAAGCACGGTATTCTACGTATAGTACTACTGCTATTGGTTGTATTACTTTCGCTTGGAGCCATAGCTCTTGCTGCAAGCTATGTTTATATCAAAATGGGGGAGAAAAAAATTACTAAAACAGAGCAGAATAATAACATGCTAAGTGAAGAGTATATCTCCATCGACACTTCAATTAATGAACCAAATGCAGAGAAATCAATAGAAAAAAAGGTTTTGAATCCTACCGAATTAGAGGGCACCTGGGTTAGCACTTCTGATGGAACGATGTTGACAATTCATACCGCTAAGTTCACAATTGATTTTCCTTCCGTTGAATTAAGCAAACCCATGGGCGGGAACATACAGATAAGCAAGCGTCAGTTTACGATCGAAAATACGGGTGAAAAAGCCGTGTGTGTAGGAGAGAAAGGAAACTACAGTTTTGAGTTCATAAACGAAGATCTTATTATTAAACTCAATAAAGACAACTGTGGAGAAAGAGCCAAAGCATTGACAGCTAAATGGTTTAAATTATAGTCAAAATAACTTTTGTAAATTCCTGATCAGGACTTAAAAAGCTCCATTACGATTTTTTCATTTAAAATCTGAAACTGTAGAAGGAATCGGATTTTTTATAAAAATTTTTTCTGTATGGTTTTCACTCCTATCCTTGTTGATAGTCAACCTCTACTCTATTTCTTGATGGGTCGGTAAGCCGCGCTGTTAATATCTGAAATAGACTTTAATGTTTTTTCTGGTTTGAGGTATTTGCCGAGATGCCTATAAATTTTCAGACGTGCTTCTTTGGCTACAGGTGTATCCATGCGATCGAAAGAATGTCCTCCCGGAGCATCCTGATAAATTTCATATTCAAATTTCTTCCCTTCAGCTTTTAATGATTTGATAAGATGCTCTACTTCAAGCACATTTACATCATCGTCGTTGGTATTGGTGTGAATCAAAAGCGGTGTCTGAAGTTTATGTGCATGCCACACTGGTGAACGCTTGCGATATTCTTCAATATTATCATTTGCAGAGGCACCAATATGGTACTCTGCCTCATACAGATCACGGTAATACTGCTTCATATAACCCATTCTGGCAACAAGGTCGCTAACCGGAACACCTGCATATGCTACCTGATATGCATCAGGATGGTCGAAAATATTGAAAAGTGTGATCATTCCTCCGTGACTCCAACCCATAATTCCTACCCTGTTCTTGTCAATAAATTCATAATTTTCAACCATATAATTGCGGCAGGCAAAAACATCATCATTTTCCAGACCACCATAGTCAATCTGCTTGTAAAAATCCTCTCCATAACCAGTACTTCCCCTGTATTCGGGCGCTGCCACAATGTATTGTTGTGCTATCAGTTCACGAATAATGTGGGTGTAATAAGTAGTAAAATCGCCATGAACGCCTCCATGTGGAAGTACGATTAACGGATATTTTTTCGAAGGATCCAAATTATTTGGAACGAAAACATAAGTCCAGAATTTGATTGGATTATTGGCTCCCATTGCTGTTGGATTGTAGACATTAGCTGCTGGTGGACCATAAATGTAAACCTTATCAACAAATGACACGTCTCCTACTTTTTGAAACCAAAGCAAATCGTCAATTTGTTTTTGAATCACATCAAGTCGGTGTTTCATCACAGTATTGAGTTTTTCAATCTCAGCGTTTTCCTGTGCTGATAAAAAAATCGGAAAAATCATAAAAAGTGCGATGATGCTGGAAAACAATTGTAATGGTCTATTCATAGGATTATTTTTTGTTAAGCACAAAGTTAACGTCTTTTGAAATAAACTCATTTATCGATGCAGGATTATGAGGAATTTTAACTGACTGGAATTCGAACTACTAAATCCATGTTTAAAAAATCTAAATTCTTAGTCACAAAATAAAATTCAGTAACCAATTCACTTTCAAATTTCTATGAAGTGATAGAATCGATTTCTACATTATTTCATCTTTTACATTATCATTCAAATGATACCAGTCAATCTTTCTTGAAAAATACATCACAAGGGCAAGAATAATAAATATCCCAATACTTCCTATGAGTAATGCAAAATCCTGAAGTTGCAGTATTACAAAAATAAAGCTGTACAAAATGAAAAGTATTCCGGTTATCAAACCTGTTAAACGATTATTCTTAAGAATTGCTTTCACATAAGCAGCTACCAAAGAGAGTGTTGCAATGACTGAAACGATGTAAGCCATATTGAATGGCAGGTACTCAGAAAGAGAAAGTAGTAATGTAAAAAACACAATCAAGGCAATCCCAACTAGAATGTATTGAACAGGATGAATAAACACGCTTTTTAGAACTTCAATAAAAAAGAACACGAGAAAAGTAAAAGCAATGAATAGTATAGCATATCTTGTTGTTCTGTGCGACTTTTGGTAATTATCCACGGGTAACAAAAGATCAACACCAAAAGAAGACTCACTAACTGCATAGCTGTTTCCGGTCCATTGTTGAGGATAGTTCCTGTTTAAATGCAATACATCCCATTCAGCTTTAAATCCATTGTTTGAAACGATTCGGCTGTCAGGTAAAAATGCTCCGTTAAAACTTGGATTGCTCCATACTGAAGTCACAGAAACATGATTGGTTTTTCCCAATGGCGTAAAATACAGTTTTTGACTCCCTTTTATGTCCAGATTAAATGAAAAGTTCAAAGAAGTATTTTCTGTTGGATTCAGGCCAACCAAAGCATGAATTCCACTTCCAACAACATCATTGCTTAAAACACCAGGGTTGAAAGAAAAATCAGATGCATTAAAATCAAGCATTATTTCATTTTCTATTCCTCGAAGATCGTTAAGCCCAACTGTAAAAACAGCTTTATCAAACTGTATATCTTCAGGCTGAATATCAAGTTCAGCGAAACGCGTCTGATCGAAACTACCTGATATTTGTAGTTTTGCCTGATAAACAACAATTTCATAAATACCTCTGTATCTGCGTTCAGGACTAATTTCTCCTTCAATATTCAATTGTTTGGGAAGCAAATGAATAAAGTCTTTGACCTTAATCATATTTAGTTCCTGATTCTTGTCAGTACCTGACTGCACATATCTGTAATAGGGTATAGAAATAAACGGACCGCAGACGGTCTGTTCATCACCCCATTTTGAACTTACCTCACGGATGGCTTCCGTATGGATGAGCTCACGTTCATTGATCAGGCTTTCTATCATTGAAGCTGGAATGAGCATCAAAATGCCGATAAGTATGATTGTACCTAATTTAAAATACAAATTGGTCTTAATGGATTTCATGGTTATTGTATTTTTATCAAAGAACGACAAAAGGATTCAAATATTGATAATAAAACCCAAATTGTTTAAATGAAGAAAAGCAAGAATTATTATTGAATTTTCCTCATTGTCAACGCATAAAAAAAGCTGCTTGATATTGAAGCAGCTTTTTTTATGACATCAGAAAAAATTATTTCTTCAGATTAAATTTCTCGACAAAATCGGTTAAGACTCCATTCAAATCAGGGAATCCAATTTCCTGGAGATCATAATATACACGGGTATTTGGTTTTTTGATAGTAATGATACGGTTCAGGTCAATCGGTGTTCCAATAACAACTGAATCACAATCAGTATTGTTAATGGTTGTTTCAAGGTCTTTGAGCTGCTGATCACCATATCCCATTGCAGGAAGCAAAGTTCCAATATTGGGGTAAATCTGGAATGTTTCAGCAAGTTTACCTACCAAGAACGGACGTGGATCAACAAGTTTGGCAGCACCAAATTTCATTGCAGCAACTGTACCTGCACCAATTTTCATTTCACCATGTGTTAATGTTGGGCCATCTTCAATAACAAGAACACGTTTGCCCTTAATCAACGACATATCGTCAACTTTAATTGGAGAAGCGCCATCAATAACAATTGCTGTTGGGTTCACCTTCTGAATGTTCTCACGAACAGTTTGAATGGCTTCAGGACCAGCGCTATCCATTTTATTAATTACGACAACATCAGCCATACGTAATGTAACTTCACCTGGATAATAGGTCAGTTCATGACCCGGACGATGGGGGTCAACCACAGTGATATTCAGATCAGGAGTATAAAATGGAAAATCATTATTTCCGCCATCCCAAAGTACAACATCGCAACCATCAGGATCATTTTCTGCTGCACGAAGAATTGCTTCATAATCGACACCGGCATAAATTACATTGCCGCGTACAACATGAGGTTCGTATTCTTCCATTTCTTCAACGGTACATTTATGTTTTGCCAAATCTTCAACAGTAGCAAATCGTTGCACTTTTTGGGCAACAAGATCACCATAAGGCATGGGATGACGCACAGCTACAACTTTTAAACCTTTTGCCATCAGATATTCAATCACTTTACGTGAAGTTTGACTTTTACCGCATCCTGTGCGCACAGCGCCAACGGCAATAACGGGTTTTGTACTTTTTACCATTGTATCTTTTGGGCCTAAAAGCATAAAATTGGCACCAGCTGCATTTACAATAGCACTCACACCCATTACTCTCTGATAGGGTACATCACTGTATGAGAAAACACAATCATCCACTTTGAGGTCTTTAATGAGTTCCGGAAGATTTTCTTCAGCATAGATTGGAATACCCTGTGGATACAAATCGCCTGCCAGTTCGGTAGGATACTTTCTACCATCGATATCAGGAATTTGTGCAGCTGTAAAAGCAACGACATTGTACAGTGCGTTTCCGCGGAAATAGGTGTTGAAATTATGGAAGTCTCTTCCTGCTGCACCTATAATAATCACATTTTTCTTCATAAAAATACCTTTTAAAAGTTTAAGGAATAAAATTTATGTTACAAATGTAGTTTTTCTACTTCGATTTAATCTCAATTATTTACAAAAAAAATAAATAAATTTCTCATATCATTGATTTTCATAATGATACATTGTTAATTATTTAACAGTAAATAAAATTATTCTAACATATTTTAAACCGGGGTTTGTAATTAGTCAAAATATTGCTTTTAATATGAACATTTATTAACAGAAAAAAATATTTCAAATGTTAACATCCAAAAGTTAAAACATGAAACCAATTATTCAACACCACAAATTGAATTGATTTCTGAAAATTCTTTTATCAGAGAAATAAATCTTTCTGCCATTAATTTCAAAACAGACTATTTTATGCAATCAGAAAAAACATCGAGTTGAACCGCGCTCACACCAAAATAAGCATTTATTATAATGGTTTAACTTCAAGAAACCTTCATATTTTAAGTAAATGTCAAAAAAGTCCAAGTAATTGCGCGAAAAGTACAAGACATAAGGTCGATGAAGATCGTAGGTTTGCACCAACATTCTACCAATGTGAGGAGCAAGCTGAAAATCCTTCAATCAAAGAGTAGGCATTTATTAAATATCATAAACTATGAAAACTATCAGATTACTCAGTGTAAATTTCGTTTTAATGATTTTTGCAGTTTCAACACTGATGAGCGTCGGTGCTCAGGCGCAGGAAACCGAAAAAGGGTTCATTCTTTCGATGACAGAATTCACTATTAAAGGTGGTCATGACGTACAATTCCGTGAAGGAATAAAAGCATGGAAGGCATGTTACATCGAAAACAAAGGCGATTGGACATGGACTATGTGGAACAGGGTAAATGGTGAAGGAAATGTTTACATTTTAACTTCGGGTATGGCCAACTGGGCAGAAATGGATAAAACCGATGAATCCGGAAAAAAATGTCGTGACATTGGCAGAGAACTTATTAATCCTCACATTGAATCCTCAGAAAGCAATTTCGCCAGATTTATGCCAGACATCAGTAAAGCCTATCCAAATACCGATATGTTGTTATGGGTAACTTCCTGGCAGGTTAACAACGGGACGAAATTCAGAGAAATCGTGAAAGAGGTAACAGAGACTGCAAAGAAGGCTGAAGGGTCATCACGTGGCTACTGGTATAGCTATATGGGTGGCAGCAAAGATGCAGCTGACTTTTTTGTTGCTACACCTTTCGCAAACTTCGCCGCATTAGATGTTGAAAATGAAAATGTATGGAATATCTATGAAAAGGCGAATGGAAAAGAAAAAAGAGAGCAACTTCAGGCCGAATTCCGTGGGTCAATTAAAGAAGCATGGTCATATTTAATACGTCGGGAGAAAGACCTGAGTCATAATCCTGCAACGAAATAAATCTTTAACTGATTCATTAATATTTAATTCACTTTTTTATGAAAAAGATTATTTATTTTTTCTTTGCTTTCATGCTTTTTTCATCTTGCAGCCCTAATAAACCGGATCGTTATTTCTCGGCTTCACCCGAAATCGAAGTCACAAAACTAACGCTCAAACACTACCTGGATAGAAACTGGGATGCTATGAAGGCGCTCTATGCCGACACTGCAAAAGTGATGAACAACGTCACAGATGCAAAAGGAGTAACCATTGATGTTGCTATGTTAGATTACAAGCAGGATCATGAACTTTTCACTGCGATCAGTTTTATAGCTGACGAAGATTTCTTCGAGATGACAATCACCGACAAAAACGAAACCTGGGTTAACTACTGGGGCGTTTGGAAGGGCACCCTAAAAGCAACCGGTGAAGAGTTTGAAATACCGGAGCACATTACCCAGAGATTTGTGGATCAAAAGATAGTGCGTGAACACGGCTACTGGAACAATTCAGCCATTGCTCTTGCCCTGTCCAAACTGGAATCCCCAACAACACCTTAAAAATTGAAACTGATCAATAAAATAGGGATATTCAATCCGGATGGAGAAATAATTCTCCATCCGGGTATTTCTGTTTCATGGAAATCGTTAAGTTATAAAAACATTCCTGACTTACCACAGGGAACTCCCCTTAATCTTGATATCTCTTTGGACGAAAAAGTCCTGATTTCAGGCAATCATGGAATTGTTTGGGCTACTTACGATCAGCGTCAGGCTGAAGTTATCTTCAATGCACTCCTTGCGCAAAACATTGCATCTGCCATCGGCAAAGTAGAATTAGAAAACAATGTTCTTCTGCTCATCAAAATTCAAAATATCATTGATATATCTGATGCAATGAACTTTATCTGGAGAAAGGAAGGCGGACTTAAATTAAAACCCGATTGGACATACCCGGAAGGTGAGGTCAATAAAAGCTTTGAACAGTGGGTAAACGGATAGCTGTCAATTCTGAAAAGAAAAACCTTACAGCTCGTAAATAACTGACCTAAAATTTAACCAACTCTTGAATAATGAAAAACTTTAAAATACCTCATGTTTTTATTTTCCTTTCAGCAATCATTCTTTTTTCGGGGGTAATGACCTATCTCATTCCTTCAGGAATGTTTGAGCGTATAACAAAAAAAACAGGGAATATTGAACAAACCCTTGTTGTTACAGGAACCTACAAAGAAATTGAGAAGAAAATTTCTGTGCAGGGAGTGCTTTTGGGCGAGGAAGCCCATGGTTTTGCCTCTCCAACAAGTGTACTGGGTTTATTTACAGCGATTCCCAAAGGCTTGAACGAAGCTGCTCCTTTGATTTTTTTCGTTCTCATCATCGGTGCTGTGGTAAACATTATCAAACACACGGGAACGATAGATGTGTTTATCTCCATGCTGCTGAAAAGATTTATTCATTCACCGATTCTGCTGGTGTTCATCCTATATTTTTCATTTGCTTTTGCAGCAACTTTTTTAGGAATGGGGACTGAATTTATTCCGCTCATTCCCGTTTTACTCCTCATTTCGAAACAGTTGGGTTATGACCGGATCTTTGGTATTGGAATTTTTATCATCGGAGGTGATATTGGTTGGGCCACAGCCATAACCAACCCATTTAATCTGCAAATAGCACAAACTGTTGCAGAATTACCGCTTGGCAGTGGAATGGGAATGAGAATTCTTTCCTTTGCTGTTTGTACGCTGGCTGGGTTTTTCTTTCTCATAGCCTACGGAAAAAAGGTAAAAAAAGATCCAATGAAGTCAATCATGGCTGACGATCCTTTTATTCTTGATGGTTCAATTTCTTTGAACGGAGCTACTCTGACCAAAAAACACATTTTTATAGCCCTGACTGCATTTGTGCTTTTCGCTGCTATTTTATTTGCTGTACAAACTATGGGATGGGGTTTGATAGAAATGACCGGAGGATTCTTCACAGCTGGATTATGCACTATTTTGATCAGCAGAATGTCGGGAAACGAATCCATGAAAGCTTTTATCACCGGTCTTGAAGGTATGCTCGTTCCAGCCCTGATCGTCGGTTTTGCAAGAGGGATTCAAGTTGTAATGGTGGAAGGTCAGATTATTGATACAATCCTGTTTCACACTGCTGAATTATTAAATAATATGAGCCAATCAATGGCTGTGATCGGAATCTACACATTTCAAACCCTATTCAACTTCTTCATCCCTTCGGCATCAGGTCAGGCACTTGTTTCAATGCCGCTGATCGTGCCATTGTCAGATCTCCTCGGAATATCGCGCCAAACGGCCGTTCTGGCTTTTGTTTTTGGTGATGGTTTTTCCAACAGCATTGTACCTACAAACGGGGTTTTAATGGCTTCCATTGCCATTGCAGGCGTTCCTTATGAGAAATGGTTCAGGTTTTTCTGGCCACTGTTTCTTGTTTTATCTTTTCTTGGCGGTCTTATACTAATTTTAGCTCATCATACTAATTATTAATTACTTAGAAAAAAAACAAAATCAATGAATCAAACCAAACTCAAATTTTCTCCACTTAATGCGTCAGAGCGCATTGATTCGCTCGATGTTATCAGGGGAATTGCCCTGCTCGGAATACTTTTGATGAACATCAATGGCATGGGGCTTCCATTTTCTTACTCCGACCCCACCCTTGCTGGCGGTGCTGACGGGTTGAATTTAAAAGTATGGATTTTAAACAACATGCTTTTTGAAGGAACCATGCGAGGCTTGTTTACGCTCCTTTTTGGTGCCGGAGTAATTTTGCTTACCAGCAGACTTGAAAAAGGCGGCGCCGGTATAGCCACTGCTGATATCTATTACCGTAGAATCTTATGGATGCTGCTTTTTGGTATTGTCAACGTTTACATATTTCTATGGAGTGGCGACATTCTATATCCTTATGCCATTTTTGGTTTGATGCTTTTCCCTTTCAGAAATGCAAGCGTTAAAAAACTGTTTCTTGTGGCTGGAATCCTCATTTCTATCGGGATTCTGTGGGATGTATCCGATTACCGAAGTAAACTTAAACTGCAAAAAGAAATAGTAGAAATTGAGACTACTCAAAATTCGGAAGTGAAATTAACCCAAGCTCAGGAGGACAAAATAAAAGAGTGGGATAAGTTTACAACCAAGCATACACCGGAAGAGGTAAACGAGTTAATCGAAAAGATGCATCAAAGCTACTTTATTGTGATATTTGAAAAAGTAAAAGAAAACCAGTTTATGCAAACATGGTTTCCTTACAGGCTTTGGGTTTGGGATATCCTGAGTTATATGCTGATTGGAATGGCATTTTTCAAACTTCGGATTTTTCATGGTGAGCGCACAAATCGTTTCTATTTTATGATGCTTTCAGTGGGCTATCTCATAGGATTGTCCATTAATTATTATGAAACCAAAATTCAGCTTGGAGATAATTTTCATGCTTTAACGATCATGAAAGCTGATCAAACCTATCAGATTGGTAGATTGTTTACAACCATGGGACATGTAGGTCTTTTTATGCTGTTCATTAAATCAGGTTTCCTAAGACTTCTTCAAAAGTCATTGGCCGCAGTAGGTAAATTGGCCTTAACCAACTACTTAATGCATAGCATTGTGACATCGGTTATTTTTTATGGCGATGGTTTCTCATTGTTTGGAATGCTGGAAAGATATCAACTCTATTATATCATTGCCGGTCTTTGGATTTTCCAGTTGATTTACAGCCCAATTTACCTTAAATATTTTCTTTTCGGACCAGCAGAATGGATTTGGCGAAGCCTGACCTATGGAAAAACACAGCAATTTCTTGTACGTCCGTCAGATTTGAGAAATTAAATAAATTTTTCATTGAAATAGAAATTCAACAAATCATGAAAACTATAGATTTTGCCGATAGTAAACCTTCATCAACCAATATCCGTCTTTTCACTACAGACCATCCCGATATTCCAGTGCCAAATAAGGAGCGTATTCAATTTCTGGATATTTTACGTGGAATAGCCATCTTGTTTATCCTGGTGGCCAACATCCATTACCTTTCGGGCGAATATTTTATTCCTGAGGCGCAAAAGGCACTTATGAAAACTGCTTCCCTGGATTACGTGATGGAAATACTATCCTTCATTTTTGTGGATGGAAAGTTCTATTCTGTTTTTTCCATCCTTTTCGGAATTGGCTTTGCCTTGCAATACCAGCGGATGAATAAAGACGACAAGGTCTTTGTTCCGTTTTTCAGAAAAAGAATGTTGGGATTGCTGATCATCGGAAGTGTGCATCTGTTCCTGATTTGGCTGGGCGATATCCTTACCTTATATGCCCTTGTAGGTTTTACCCTGATCTGGTTTCGGAATTTTTCTGATAAACGCCTGTTACTTTGGACTGGTATATTGCTTTTGATGCCTGTGGTTCACTGGTTGGCGATGTACCTGACTGACAATTTCTATCCTGGATATTTTTACAGACTTCATGATGAACTGGCTTCCACGGCTACCACAGAAATTGCAGATGGGCAAAAGATAACCCGTTTTAGCATTCGTGATTACATGGCCATTTCAGGCATTCATGAGCTGCTGGAAGTGAATCTTCTAATGCCACTCCGGCGATTAGGCGGTATTCTGTGGGAAGGGCGACTATTCAAAGTCCTTGCGCTATTTCTATTGGGCATCTGGGCTGGTCGGCAGATACTTGAACGAAATATCCTTTCGAATACAGCACTACTAAAAAAAACTTTTCTATGGGGCATGGTCATTGGTTTACCCATGAATCTGCTCCGTACCTGGGTTGAGTTTGGTCATTTTAGTGGCGAACTCTGGCCACTGGCTGAATTTGCACTCAATGCACTGGCCCTCACGCCCATGGCGGTTGCTTATTGTGCAGCTGTAGCCATTGTGGTTACCCGTTGCCCCCAATGGTTGGGATGGTTTGTTCCGGTTGGAAGGACAGCACTTTCAAATTATTTGTTTCAGAGTTTGATCTGCATATTCATTTTTTACGGTGTGGGGCTGGGATATGGCGGAACCCTCGGGTATTCAACTGTTCTGATGGTTGCCATAGTCTTATTTGGATGGCAAATTATTTTTAGCACTTTTTGGCTGAAGTATTTCCGTTTTGGCCCTGTGGAATGGCTGTGGCGACAACTCACTTATGGAAAACGTGTTAAATTATTGAAACCGCTAAAAACAAATCATGCTATGTAATTCAATATCTATGAATGCTTTATAAAACTCCCAATACTCATGAAAAAACCTGACACTTACAATCCATTTAAACGAACTGCTGAAGGAAAGTTTCCTTCACTCTCACAAAATGCACCTTTGCGTTATTTAACATTTTCCGCCTTGTATTTTGCACAAGGCATACCTGAAGGCTTGTTGTGGTTTGGCATACCCGCATGGTTGGCAATGAACGGAAAAAGCGCAGCCGAAATAGGAGCTTTTGTTGCCATACTCGGCTTGCCCTGGAGCCTTAAAATACTGGCTGCGCCCATGATGGACAGGTTCACATACCTATCAATGGGCCGCAGGCGCCCCTGGATATTGTTTGGGCAATTGGGTTTGGCCAGCAGTTTTTTCGCAATGGCATTTATTGCAGATCCTCTGAATAATATGGCCATGCTTAAATTATTTGGTTTCTTTGTAGGATTGTTTGCCGTGTTTCAGGATATTGCTGTTGACGGTCTGGCCATCGACATTCTTCCGGTGGATCAGCAGGCAAGGGCCAATGGACTAATGTGGGGTTCAAAAACAATAGGAATTTCAGCCTCGGTAGCTGTAGGCATCTCCATCATCAATGCCTACAGTTTTTTTCATGCCATAGCCTTGTTTTCAATATTCGTGTTTCTGATCATGTTTATTCCACTCCTTTTTAAAGAAAGATCAGGCGAAAAACGATTGCCCTGGACCAAAGGACAAGTGTCTGAAGCTGCTGCACCTATTCAGGTGCATAGTTGGAAGGGTTTGTTCAAAAGCCTTGCAAAGGTTTTTATCTTGCCAGTTAGCCTCATTATGGGGATTGCAGCTTTTAGTTTTGCAATTGGCAGGGGCTTGATGGATACCGTGCTGCCGGTTTTAACCGTACAGGAATTGGGTTGGTCTGATGGGGAATACTCAAAAATATTTGCGGTAATTAACTTGGTTTCAGGCATTCTGGGCATGTTTGTGGCCGGTGCCCTTATTGATTTTTTTGGTAAAGTTAGGATGATGAGCATTTACCTGTTTTTGCTTATCTCATTAATAGTATCCGCCTTCTTTCTGAGGGATTATTGGGACAACCGGTATATTTTCATCGGTTTCATGGGATTGTTTAATACCCTGATCGTGTTTACAACCATCGCTGTGTTTGCCTCCGCTATGCAGCTTTGTTGGAAGCGGATATCAGCAACACAATTCACCTTGTATATGGCCATTTCCAATCTGGGTCTGGCTGCCGGCGCGGCTTTACTCGGACCATTAAAATCATTTATGGCATGGGAATATGTAGTGCTGGTATTTGCTGTTTTTGCAGGTTTCATGCTTATAGCCATACAGTTTCTGCGATTTAACAAGCATACAAAGCGTGTTGACTTGCTTGAGTTAAATCAAATAAAACTTGATGAAGCAGCCATGAACTTTAAATCGGTAGAAGTAGTTGTTCCTATTGAGCACAAGCACGATAACAAATAATTCAATGTTAAGATGATTTAAAACATATGATCATATCTTGATATAAACAAGCAATAATGTATCATTGTCAAATATTAGTACTTTAAAAAAAATGAAAGGAAAATCAATCAAAGGAAAATCAACGGAAGAAATTAAAAAAGTGCTACTGGAAAGTATGGCCGATGGTTTTAAACCAACGCTGGCGTTTGTATTTATTTCGTCTGATCTGGACAGAAAATTCATTTCCTCCATACTGGACAAGGAAGGAATAGTCATTTTTGGCGTGACTACTGTAGGCGTATTTAATGAAGATGGAGTTGATACCGGCTCCATCGTTATCCTGCTACTCGACATGAATCCGGATTATTTCAAAATGGCGATTAAAGATTACCCGGATGGATCAGCAATCGCCTCAGGTCGTTTTGTGGGGAGTCTTGGTAAAGCGGCATTCGGGCAACCTGCCTTTATTATCTCAGGTTCCAATATGGAAGCTCCGGGCGAACTGATCATGCGTGGCATACTCGATGAAGTGAATGAGAAATCAACAGTAATCGGTGGTATGGCCGGAGATTTTGTTTTCACTAACCACCATGAAAGCCATCAAGGTGTGTTGGCTTTGATTATCGATGAAACAAAAGTCACGCTCGCAGGAGAGGCAGTATCGGGTTGGAAAGCGGTTGGCACTGAAAAAACAATCACCGAATGTGAAGGCCCCTGGATTCATGCTATTGATGGTCAACCAGCAATGGATGTGGTTAGAAAGTTTACCGGAATAGAACTTAATGATCCCTTACGGGATGATGGATACTCCCACGTAGGCACTACTTTCCCCATACAAATCCAGCAAGAAAAAGGCAGGCCGGTCATGCGTCCGCTTTTAAAATTCAATCCCGAAGATGGATCGATCATGTGTGGTGGAAGTGTGGTAAAGGGATCCCGCTTCCGCTTTTCCCTGCCTCCAGACTTCGAAGTGGTTGACTCAGTAATCGACAGTGCACGGGAAATAAAGGAAAATGAATTGTCAGATGCTGACGCGTTGCTGGTTTTTTCGTGTATCGGTCGTAAAGTTTCCCTTGGCCCTATGGCTTCCAGCGAAGTGTTGGGCATTCAAGAAGTCTGGGGAAAACCCATGGCCGGCTTTTTTAGCATGGGAGAGTTTGGAAAAACAAAAAATGGAAATACGCAGTTCCATGGAACAACCATTAGCTGGGTAGCACTAAAGGAAATTTTGAATGTTGAATGTTGAATGTTGGAAATAAATAGAAATAGAATATTTTAAAATGAAAGCAAAATCAATCAAAAGGAAATCTATTACGGAGTTGAAATCAGCATTGGTCGAAACCATCTCCGTAGAATTCAAGCCGACACTATCCATCGTTTTCAGTTCCGTCAGCCAGTACCTGAAGGGCATTTGCGATGTCGTGGATGCGGAAGGCATCGCCATCTTTGGCTGTACCACCAACGGCGAGTTCATTGATGAACAGACGGAAACAGGCTCCTGGGTGATGCTGCTCATGGACCTTAATCCGGATTATTTTCAAATTCATTTGGAAGAATACCCCGATAAAAACTATCGGGAGGCAGGCCGTATCACGGCAGAAAAAGTTGGAGTCAGTTTTAAAACCCCAGCCTTTCTAATAGGTGTCAGCCATCTCGAAACGAACGGGGATGAAATCTTGCATGGCTTCGAAGAGGTCTTCGGCCAGGAAACCAACCTCTTCGAAGGATTGGCAGGAGATGATTTAGGCTTCAAGGATACCTTTGTTTTTACCAATGGGAAAATCAGCAATTGCGGCATAGTCTGTCTGGTGCTGGATGAATCCAAAGTGGAGGTGCAGGGCATCGCCACCTGCGGCTGGAAAGCAATAGGCACAGAAAAGACGGTCACCAAAAGTGAGGGCAACCATATCTATACCGTCGAAGGCATACCGCTATTGGACATTACGGCAAAATACGGGGGATTGGAGAATGTATCTCCCGACAATGAAAGCCTTTATATGGAACTGATATGCAATTTTCCGCTGCAACTTCAACGGGAAAAAGGCGACCCGATCATGCGGTCAGGAGTGTTTGTTGACTGGACAGACCGCTCTTTTATCTCCAACGGTTCTGTACCGGAAGGGTCGAAAGTGCGATTTTCCGTTCCACCGGACTGGGATGTGATGGACAAAGTGGTGAAAGGTGTGGAACAATTGAAAAAAGAACGGATGCCCGAAGCAGATGCCCTGGTCATTTTCAGCTCCGGAGAACTGGGCAGGGCCACTGGTGGCAATCTAGAATTGCTCAACCTGACGACCTGTTGTGTAGCATTAAAAGAAAAATAAATCTTACAAAAATCATGAAAGCAAAATCAATCAAAGGAAAATCAGCAGAAGAAATTAAAACAGCCTTGCAGCAAAGCATGACTGATGGTTTTGAACCCACTTTGGCCATCGTTTTCATATCTGTCAAACAGGATCGCAAAGCTGTTTGTGATATCCTTGGTAATAAAGGTATTGAAGTATTTGGGGCAACTTCCTGTGGTGAGTTCATCAATGGGCGTCAGGATGAAGGGTCAATTGTGATTTTATTGCTGGAGCTGAATCGGGATGCATTTACAATCTTATTTGAACCAGTTGGTGTGCGTACTATTAAAGATGTATCCACACGTGTTGCAGAAATGGCATTGGAAAAATTTGAAAAACCTGCATTAATTGTATGCAGTACCGGTTTGACCGATAAGGGGGAATTTTTTGATGGGGGAAACCTGGTAAAAAGCCTGGAATCCGCCCTGGGTAAGGAGGTTTCATTTTTTGGGGGGATGGCCGGTGATGACAGGGCACTTAGCGCCACGTACATTTTCACTCGAAACAATGAAACCAGTTATGGTATCATTGCCCTGGTTCTGGATGGAAGAAAAGTGGAACTGCAGGGCATGGCAATTACAGGTTGGAAACCAGTGGGTATTACCAGAACCATCACCAAAAGCAAAGGCAAACTGCTGTACACCATAGATAATCAGCCGGCTGTTGAAATGTATTTGCGATATCTGGGCAAGCAAGGAGAGGAGGCTGTCGAGGGATTCAATTTGTTGGATGATATTAGCATGCACTACCCCCTTTTGCTCGAAAGAGAAAGAGGAGAGCCTCTTCCGCTTACCCCGCTGAGTATTGATCAAACCGAAAATGCCCTGGTCTGTGACCTGGATATACCGCAGGGCAGGAAAATCTGGTTTTCCATGCCACCGGACCTGGACATTTCAGAAACCATTATTGGTGAAGCGAAAAATTTAAAAGAAACCACCCTTCCAGAAGCGGATGCAATGTTGATTTTTTCATGCGCCGGAAGGATTAATGTGTTAGGACCATTGGTCACTTCCGAAAATGAAGGTTTATACGAACTATGGAACGTACCCATGGCCGGATTCTTTACCTACGGCGAATACGGTAGGGCGCTTGACAGAAATCAGGAATTTCATTCCGGTGCCTGCTGTTGGGTGGCATTAAAAGAAAAATAAAATCATGAAATCAAAATCAATTAAAGGAAAGTCTGTTGAGGAGCTGAAATCAGCATTGGCCAAAACCATTTCTGCAGACTTTAGGCCTACCCTGGTCATCGTTTTCAGTTCCGTCAGCCAGGACCTGAAGGGCATTTGCGATGTCGTGGATGCGGAAGGCATTGCCATCTTTGGCTGTACCACCAGTGGTGAGTTCATTGACGAAGAAACAGAAACCGGCACCTGGACTATGCTGCTGATGGACCTCAACCCGGATTATTTCCAAATTTACCTGGAAGAATACCCCGGTAAAAATTATCAGGAGGTAGCCGCTGCTGTCGCACAAAAAGCCAAGGTGAATTTTGAAACCCCCGCCATTTTAATAGGTGTCAGCCATCTCGAAACGGACGGGGAAGAAATCTTACGTGGCTTCCAGGAGGTTCTCGGCCACGAAGGCAAGCTCTTCGGAGGATTGGCGGGAGATGATTATGTATTGAAGGAAACCCATGTATTCACCAATGGGCAAATCAGCAACTGCGGCATGGTCTGTCTTGCACTGGATGAATCCAAAGTGGAGGTGCAGGGCATCGCCACCTGCGGCTGGAAAGCGATAGGTACTGAGAAGACCGTCACCAAAAGCGAAGGCAACCATGTCTATACCATCGAAGGCATGCCGGTAGTGGATATCACGGCAAAATACGGTGGTTTGGAAAACGTATCTCCCGACAATGAAAGACTTTTTGTGGAATTTACCTGTAACCTTCCGCTGCAACTGCAACGGGAAAAAGGTGACCCGGTAATGCGGGGAGGGCTCATCGTTGATTGGTCCGACCGCTCTTTTTACTCCAATGGTTCCGTGCCACAAGGGTCGAAGGTACGCTTTTCCGTTCCACCGGACTGGGACGTGATGGAGAAAGTGGTGAAAGGTGTGGAACAATTGAAAAAAGAACGGATGCCAGAAGCGGATGCAGTGGTCGTATTCAGTTGCGCAGGCAGGATAATCTCTCTGGGCCCCCTGATGTCAGAGGAATTGGAAGGCGTTAAAAACGTATGGCAAGTACCCATGGTGGGCATGTTCAGCTATGGGGAACTGGGCAGGGCCACCGGTGGAGATCTGGAATTGCTCAACCTGACGACCTGTTGTGTGGCATTAAAAGAAAAATAATCTTAACTACAAAACTTGAAAAAATGCAAGGAAAATCAATCAAAGGAAAATCAGCAGAAGAAATTAAAACTGCACTGGATGAAAGTATGGCCGGCGGATTCAAGCCGACACTGGCTATTGTGTTTTTATCGGTAAATCAGGACAGAAAAGTGATCGCTGAATTACTTGATGCCCATAGCATTGCCATATTTGGTGCAACTACATGTGGAGAGTTTATAGATGAAGTAACAGAAAAAGATTCAGTTGTGATGCTGCTTCTGGATATGAACAGGGATCATTTTCAAATCTACCTAGAGGAATTTCCGAAGAAAAATTACAGGGAGACCGCGTCAGGCATTGCTGAAAAAGTGAAGGTGAAATTCTCAAAACCCGCCTTCCTTATTTCAGGTTCTCACATGGAAACAGATGCGGAGCAATTGCTTTTCGGGTTTGAAGACGTTGCCGGCAAGGAGGTGAATGTATATGGTGGAATGGCATCCGATGACTATACATTCACTGAGCAATTCGTTTTTACAAACGGGATGGAAAGTAAGCGGGGAATTATTGCTTTAGCACTGGATGAAAACAAAATCCTCATCAAGGGAAGGGCAACCTGTGGCTGGAAGGCTGTTGGAACAGAGAAAACAGTGACAAAAAGCGAAGGAAATCACGTGTTTACAGTTGATGATATCCCTGTTTTGGATCTTACTGCAAAATATGGAGGAATTGAAAATGTATCACCCGACAATACCGGATTGATGCTTGAGATTGCTGCAAATCTGCCTTTACAACTGCAACGTGAAAAAGGTGACCCGGTCATGCGTCCAGGTCTCGTTATTGACTGGAGCGACCGGTCATTCTATTGCAGCGGGTCAGTGCCTCAGGGTTCCAAAATACGATTCTCGATACCCCCGGATTTCGATGTAATGGAAAAGGTGATCAAAAGTGCCACAGAGATGCAGGAAAACGAAATGCCCGATGCCGATGCGCTGATCGTATTCAGTTGTGCAGGGCGAATCCTGGCGTTTGGCCCAATGATGAACATGGAAATTGAAGGATTAAAAAAAGTTTGGAACGTGCCAATGGCTGGTATGTTCAGTAATGCCGAACTGGCGCGGGCTACCGGCGGAAATCTGGAATTGCACAACCTCACCACATGCTGCGTGGCCATTAAAGAAAAAATAATATTAACGCATGAAAGCTAAAACCATAAAAGGGAAAGCCCCCGAAGAAATTAAAAAGGCTTTGGTTGAAAGTCTGACAGATGGTTACAGGCCTACACTGGCAATCGTATTTATGTCGTTCAAACTGGACATCGAAGCTGTGTGTACACTTTTAAATGATGAAGGGATTCAGATATTTGGCGCCACCTCTTCTGGTGAATTTATCAGCAGTGAGATAGAGCAAGAGAGTATTGTGATTATGTTGCTCGATATACATCCATCCTATTTCAAATTACTGTTTCTGGAAACCAAAGACCGTTATGCATTTGAAATTGCAAAACAGCTTGGTGAAGATGGAAAAAATACCTTCGCGAATGCGGTATTTATTATTACATCGGGATGGAGCAAAGAAATGGATGGCGAAGAGGTAATCAAAGGCATCGAAGCCGGATTTGGAGGTGCCGCTACTATTTTTGGCGGGATGGCGGGTGATGACCTGTCATTTACCGGACCAAAAGCATTCACTCATGGCAAAAACAGTATCACCGGTTTGGCAGGCCTGATTATTGACGGGGACAAGATAGATATAACAGGGGTTGCCACCTGTGGATGGAAAGCCATCGGCACCACTAAAATCATCACTAAAAGTACCGGCAATATCGTCTATACCATCGATGATAAGCCTGCGCTGGATATGGTCATGAAATACCTGGGTATCAGCCTGGATGACCAGCTTTTCAACAACACCGTTTTCAATATAGATCTCTTTACCTATTATCCGCTGCAACTGGTAAGAGAAAATGCACCTGCGGTGATGAGAACCGCCATGATGGGTAATGCCGAAGATCGTTCGCTGGTCTGTGCAGGTAACATTCTGCAGGGCTCAAAAATACGCTTTTCATTGCCGCCCGACTTTGATGTGATAGATACCGTTATTGAAGAGTGTAACGAAGTAAAAGATGAACAGCTTCAGGATGCCGATGCGGTCATTATGTTTTCGTGCATCAGCAGGTATATGTCGTTGGGTGCGATGACCAGCGAAGAAATCGAACGGGTGAATGAGGTTTGGAATGCCCCTCTAATCGGTTTTTTTACCTATGGAGAATATGGAAAATCAAAAAGAGGACAAAATGAATACCACAACAACACCTGCTGTGTGGTTGCATTAAAGGAGAAATAAAATGATCTTTGAAATTGAGAAAAAGGATGGTCATTGATGGTCATTGGTCGTCATTGATAGTCACGCAAAGCTAATGACAGCTAATGACCCGAAGCAATTGACAAAAGATGACAGCGTAGCTAATGACAAAAAAGTATTAATCTAAAATTTAAATATCATGAAACTAGAGGATTTCAAAGTTTACCAAATGGCAATGGAAATAGGAGAGGAAATCTGGAACATTGTAACTAAGTGGGACTATTTTGCAAAAGACACAATAGGAAAACAATTTGTCAGAGCTATTGATTCTGTCGCTGCCAATCTGAGCGAAGGGTTCGGCCGGTATCATTATCGTGAGGCTAAAAATTTTAGTTATTATTCGAGAGGATCCCTTTATGAATCGAAAACTTGGCTTACAAAAGCCCACAACCGAAATTTGATTGAAACTGAAGATTATAAAAGGATTTCGGCAGTTTTAGAATCTATTGGAGTCAAATTAAACAACTATATCAAATCCATTGGCAAGACCAGTACTTCTGATGATCAACAATAACAAAGAAACTAATGACAACAAATGACAGCGTAGCTAATGACAACAAATGACAGCGTAGCTACTGACAACAAATGACAGCGTAGCTAATGACAACAAATGACGCGAAGCAATTGACAACAAATGACAGCGTAGCTAATGACAAAAAATGACAGCGTAGCTAATGACAACAAATGACAGCGTAGCTAATGACAAAAAATGACAGCGTAGCTAATGACAACAAATGACGCGAAGCAATTGACAACAAATGACAGCGTAGCTAATGACAACAAATGACGCGAAGCAATTGACAACAAATGACGCGAAGCAATTGACAACAA
>PHDU01000143.1 GCA_002842755.1 Bacteroidetes bacterium HGW-Bacteroidetes-1
GCTGCTTACAATGGAAGTATTTGCTAATTTTATCGGGATAATAACGCACTTAAATGGGAAATATAGGAGGTTTTTGGACGGACTGACGTTACCAACAAGTGTAAGAAAAAAGCCGACGCACATTCAAGCACATTTGGTTTTTTGCCAACACACAGACCAAAATAAAAAACCAAAAGAGCTTGAATTTTCCCAACGCACGAAAAAAAACAAAAAAGTAGTGCCATATATTGAAAAATGTCCGTAATTTTGTCCGTGTACGTAAAAATGTCCGTAATATATGGCAACAATAAATTTTTATCTCGATAAATCTGACAGAAAGGGACTTGCACCTATTCACCTAAGAATAAATTGCAATGGAAGTCAAATAAAGTTAGCAACTGGAAAAAAGATTAACTCTGAACAATTTGACAAAAAAAAGCAAAGAGCTATAGGTCTATCTATAGAATCAACCGAAATAAATCATTATTTAAAGTTCCTCGAAGATAGAGCAAACGAGCTTCTTCACCATTCTACTAAAAAAACATACTCTCAGGAAGAAATTAAAGATATTTTAAACCAACACATTGAGAGTTACAAAGAGAATAATAGCGTAAACATTGTAAAAGAACAACTTTCTTTATATGGTAAACCCTTTACATTTATTGATTTATTTGCAGGAGCTGGCGGGTTTAGTGAAGGTTTTTTACAAGCGGAGATAAATAATAAATTTTTTAACTTTATTGTAGCAAGTGATATAAATGAAAATTGCGAGCTTACTCACATTGTCAGATATAATCATCAATTAGGGTTAAATGCAGAGTTTTTACGTCAAGATATAACCGAACCAGATTTTTTAGAGAACCTGTTAGCAAAGATTGGAAACAAAACAATTGATGTTGTTTGTGGTGGACCTCCTTGTCAAAGTTTTAGTTTAGCTGGGAAAAGAAGGAAATTTGATAAAAAGGATGACCTGTTTTCACATTACTTGGACGTAATCAAGCGATTACAACCCAAATACTTTGTAATGGAGAATGTAAAAGGTATTTTAACAAAAGAAAACGGAAATATAAAGGATTTGATAATACAAGAGATAAACTCAATTGTTGACATCAAAGAGATTCCTGTTTTAGTATCCTTTATAAAAAAATTAAAAACTGAAGGCAATTCGTTTCTATTGGATTGTATCATTAAAAGCATTGAAATTGAATCGTTGAAAGAAAATGAACTTGAAGTTGGAAGAGATGAGTTTATCCGATTTGTAGATAACAGATTCAAACAAATAACACCAAAAATTGCGGATTATAAAACGAGCAAAACAGATTCAAGCATTAACACAATCAGACACGGCTTCAATATTCTTGCCCGAACCAAGGAATGGGAAAAATTAAAAAGAAACATTATCAAGGAAAAGGATTTTTGCAATATTGACAATGACTCTTTCGTCGATACTTTTACGCACTTTTTAACTCAAATAAGTTCTGAAAATGTAATTTTTCAAATTGAAAATTCATTCAATGAGCTAAAAGTAACTAAAGACTACAAGAAAGATTGTGAAGACATAGTAACCGCTTTAAAAATCTACACTGCATCTTTTGATGAGACAGTTGATATTTTGGCAACTCTCTGTACAGAAGAAGAACGACTAAAACTGAATAAAATACTTGAAAGTATTAGGTTGTACAGAATTGAAAAACCTTTTATTGCTAATGCATCAAATTACGGTGTGCCTCAAAATCGGGAAAGAGTTTTGTTTATTGGTTGCAGGAAAGACCAGAAATTCATTTCGGAGATTCCTCCAACGGTAAAAGGAAATGAAAAAGTTGCCGTTTTTGAAGCATTGTATGATTTGGATTTTATTGGAAACAATCAAGAAGCCCATCATTATGAATTAGTTGATATATCCAAGCAATTTAATGGTACAGCACAAAAAATGAAGGGTCTTATTAAAAAGAGAACTGTTGACGGAAAGATTAATTTGCAAGAAGGAAAAACATTTTCGGAGTGGTCAAGAGAAGGGCGTTTAATTGAACGTTTTAAGCCAAAGTCTAAACCGTTTTATGTAAAAGATTTCAATGGGTTGTCAAATGGTGAAAAATATTTTGACATATTGAATAACCACAAAACTAGCAATCAAAATGAAGATGTAATAAAACGCCTTCAAATCATATTAAACCAAGGGGATTATAAAGTTGCTCAATGTGAACTTGAAGAATGCGGTTTAAGCTCAAACAAGCGTAATTACAATGTTTTAAAACCAGAAGAGCAAAGTTCTACGATAATGACTATTCCTGACGATTACATCCATTATAATTCACCAAGGGCATTGACTGTTAGGGAAATGGCACGACTTCAATCATTTGACGACACATTTGTTTTTCAAGGTAAACGTTCAACTGGTGGAAATAATCGAAAAACAGAAGTTCCTCAATATACACTGGTTGGAAATGCAGTTCCTCCATTACTCGCAAGAGCCGTAGCAACAGAAATCTTAAAAAATATCAAATAATGAGAATATTGTCAGAGTCCGAACAAAATAAAATCAAAATATTAACGAAAAATCAGATTTCTCTTGCTCTAATTGAACCGACCGAAACGGGTTTAAAGAAATCAATAATGGACGCAACAGGTCCACTTAGAAACTTTCTCAAAGAGAATAATATTCATGACTATGACCTTCAGCAACAAGGTCCAGAACACAAGATTATAATCAATGCCAACATTTACGCTGACTTTAAAGTAACAAGTTCGAATGCCTCATTGTATCGACCGATTACTAAAAAAGGAGACCCAAGAATTTGGTTTTCTGGATTAACAAAATTTGCAGTTCCCAATGATATTGTTTCAATTATTTTTTACAGCGGTGAGTTTCATATATTTAATCTCACACAATTGAACGTTGAGAATCTTTTAAGCACGAATATTCACAATCCATTTAAGGAACTAATTGCTGAAATAAGCGGAAATGCCAATCAAATTGCATTCGAATTATTAGCAATGCTTCGAAAAGTTGCAAGTTCGGGACCAATACCATCAATGTTGGAAGCCGACACTTCAGTTGGTCGAACTTTAGAAACTGCACTTGGAATTAATATAAATTCGTCCAAACAACCCGACTACAAAGGTATTGAACTCAAATCATTTAGGAGTAGCAGGACAAATCGAAAGAATCTATTTGCTCAAGTGCCAGATTGGACTTTAAGTAAGTTCAAAAGTTCGGCTGAAATACTCGACGCATTTGGTTACAAAAGAAATAGTGATTTTAAATTGTATTGCACGGTTTCAGCGATTACAAGAAACTCTCAAGGGTTAAACCTCAGACTTGATTCAGACATTAAGCAAATTATCGAAAATTCCGACAAGCCAGAATTTGGGGATTTTGTTGTTTGGACACTTGATAATCTTCATAATAGATTACACGAGAAACACAGAGAAACTTTTTGGGTAGAAGCTGATAGTACAATTATTGGAGGTAGAGAGCATTTCCAATACAAGTTTGTTGAGCATACAAAAAAACCAATTTCTTCTCAATTTGACTTATTGGTTGACCAAGGCATAATAACTCTTGACCACTTGATTAAAAGAAATTCTGTTGGCAAAGTTGTTGAGAAAGGTCCACTTTTTAAAATTAAACCAAAGGGACTTGACTTACTGTTTCCCCCAAGCGAAAAATATAATCTGATTTAATATGCCAACCCTTCACAGCCACACACATTGCCAAGCCACACGAGCCAACGTAAAAGCCAAAGCTTGTCAAAGAGTGTGTCTGTCCGAACGCACGGCAGAAAGGAACGAAGTAGCAAATTGATAGGGAAAATGACTAAAAACAATGAACACCAGGCGGTAATAACTAAGCATTCTGACCGGACGCAGTCCGTAGTCTGAATGCAGTGTTGACGAAACCGGAACAGTATATGGGGAATGATAGGAAAAGGGTGTTTTGT
>PHDU01000144.1 GCA_002842755.1 Bacteroidetes bacterium HGW-Bacteroidetes-1
TATCCGAAAAAAATCTGTAGTGCCCAAAACGCTAACAAAAAAAAATGAAGTAACAGAAAATTATAATCTTATGTCCGGATAGCTGCAAAATGGGTTAAGCTCGGAACATTTGCAGAAGCAGCCGCTTTCGGAGAAATTGTTCTGAATGTCACGCAGGGAAGCAACAGTATCAACGCCCTGAAACTGGCAGAAGCCAAAAACCTGAATGGAAAAGTCCTGATTGACATTGCCAACCCTTTGGATTTCAGTAAAGGAATGTCGCCAAGTTTATTGCCCGAGCTTTCCAATACCAATTCATTGGGAGAAGAAATTCAAAAGACATTTCCGGACGCCAAGGTGGTAAAAACGCTGAACACCATGTGGTGCGGGTTAATGGTGAATCCAAAAATGATTGGCGGAGGCGACCATACCGCTTTTATTTGCGGGAATGATACAGATGCGAAAACCAAAGTAAAATCATTGATGAACGAATTTGGCTGGAAGAATGAAAATATTCTTGACCTTGGTGATATTACTTCTGCAAGAGGAACCGAAGCCATATTACCGGTATGGCTGCGTATCTGGTCTGCCACTCAAAACGGAGCGTTTAATTTTAAAGTGGTAAGCTAAATGTTAAAATGATGTCCATGAAAGCGATGCTCATTAAAAAATACGGAAACCCGGATGAATTTTATTTGGGGAATACCAATAAACCCACCATTAAAGAGGATGAAATCCTTATCAAGGTGTATGGCTCAAGTGTAAACCCTGTTGATACGAGCATAAGGAAGGGCTACCTGAAAAGTTTTGTGAGGTTAAAACTACCTGCCATACTGGGTGTTGATGCCAGTGGAGAGGTTGTTGAAGCAGGAAAATCGGTTAGAAAATTTAAAGTTGGGGATAAGGTGTATGCTTTCATGGGCATTTCAAACAATGGTGGGTATGGAGAATTTATTTCCATTCCCGAAACATTTGCCGCTAAAATTCCCGACAATCTTGATGTTACAGAAGCAGGAGTTGTTCCGGGTGTTGGAATGACCGCATATGAGGCCTTCACAATTCATGCACCGGTAAAGATAGGCATGAAGGTTCTGATTATTGGCGCAACCGGTGGCGTGGGCACCTATGCCATACAAATAGCAAAATACCTTGGGGCAGAAGTTACAGCTGTTTGCCGTTCTGAAAAAGTTAACCTTGCCAGGCTATTAGGCGCAGACTATGTAGTTGATTACAAAAGCCAGAATATCCTGAGTACTAAAGAAAGGTATGATGTGGTATTGAATTGTGTGAGGGGGATTGGATTTGGCAAAATTAAGAGCCTACTAAAATCAGGAGGCAAATCAATTGTAATAGCAGGAAGCCCATTGGAGCTTCCCTTCATCAAACTTTCAAATTTATTTTCATCCAAAAAAACGATTCCATTCTTTGTAAAAACGGATGGCACTATTCTGGAAAGGTTAAGTCAACTCATTCAGGCAGGACATGTAAAGCCGGTGATTGATAAAATATATTCATGG
The DNA here is from genome assembly GCA_002842755.1 of Bacteroidetes bacterium HGW-Bacteroidetes-1. Classification (GTDB taxonomy): domain Bacteria; phylum Bacteroidota; class Bacteroidia; order Bacteroidales; family F082; genus JALNZU01. The sequence continues at coordinate 1,497 of PHDU01000144.1, forward strand.
AAAGAACTTTCAGAAGCACATATCTGTGTGGAAAGAGGTGGAGTCACAGGTAAAATCGGAATTTCGGTAGATTAATAAAATCTAAGAAAAAACTTTGGCGAACAAATATCTAAGTAGCAACATTGTTGTTTTAAAAGAACGCCAGCAGGTAACAGCTTGTGAAGTGGTTAATTGAAGGTCTGTGCTTCAAATAAACTTTGTGCAAAACGGAAAGGAAAGTGCTTCTAATCCGCTACTGCACATACACGCAAAACGTTATCGTTCATTGTAAAGCGACCACACAAACTTGAATAGACTTATATATTAAACGAACAAATATCTAAAAACGAATAAAATGAAACGAGGAACATTTATTTTATCGGCACTTGCACTCATTCCATTGAGTATTTTTGCTAAAATCAAAACCAACATTTTTATGAGAACAGAAAAGGGATTTAAAGTAAGTGCAGGTGAAGCCAGATTTGGTGAGCACTTTAAAATGAAAGGTGTTACAATAAACACTTTAGACATCAAAATATCCGGGACTGACACTGAAAATGATTTAGCTGTGTTTGAGCAAACCGGACTTACTCCAAACGGAGGACCTCCATTGCATATTCATCCTTTCCAAGACGAATGGTTTTATGTAATTGAGGGAGAATATCTGTTTCAGGTTGGTGACGACAAATATCAAATGAAATCAGGCGACACAATTTTTCTTCCAAGAAATGTGCAACACGCCTTCATACAGTTGACAGAAAAAGGGAAGATGATAGTTTCCTATTTGCCAGCAGGAAAGATGGAAGCATTTTTTAAGGTTACAGACAAATGGACTTCCCCACCGACAAAAGAAGAAATTGCAAAAGTTTTTGCTGACCATGACATGAAAGTTGTTGGCGCAACACTGAAAGCTGACAATTAACATAAAAGAGAAATATTATGAAAACAAACGAAGAATTATTTCGAATCTTAATTGAAGAAGGATTCAGTAACGGTAATGTAACTGTATTTGACACATATTCTTCACCGGACTTTGTGGAACATCAGTATGGATTTAATCCTCCTGATGCTGAGGGGGTTAAAAAAGCAATCAAAAGTCTCCATGAGGCTTTTCCTGATTTTACACTGAAAATTGAAGACGTAATTATAGAGGGCGATAAAGTATGGGGACGAATGACAGGACGCGGAACTCATAAAGGACAATTCGGGCCATTGCCGTCTACCGGTAAAACCTTTGAAATTACAGTGATAGATATTATGAGGTTCAAAGATGAGAAACTTATTGAGCATTGGGGAGTTCCTGACCGATTGGCATTAATGGAACAACTTGGAATGAAACCGCCCCCAAAGTTCATTATGAAAATTATAAGTTTGTTGCGTAGATAAATTGATTTAAATCAGCCGATATACAATGAAAGTTTTTTGATAGAATTACATCAGGTTTTTATAGTGAACGAATAGACAAAATGAGTATAATTATAAAAAGGGGAAATAAAATGACAACACGAATAATTCGATTTTGCAACATTGTTATGGTTGCATTAGTAGCAGGTTCTATATTTGGAATATGGTTAGGTTATAATCCAAAAGATTTATCGGCACCAACTTTCATTGAGCAACAACAGAATGCTATATTAGCCTTAAATACACTTATGCCCGTATTGGCGCTAATTACAATTCTATTAACTTTAGCATCTGCATTTCTTCAGAGAAAAGACAAAAAGGCTTTGTCAGTTCTTTTGGTTGCAAGTGCTTTTTTGATTATAGGCGGACTTATAACCAGATTTGGAAATCAGCCGATAAATAGCATTGTAATGACTTGGGATATGAACACTCCACCCAGTAATTGGATGGAGCTAAGAAATCAGTGGTGGTTTTTTCATGAACTTAGAACTTTGTCTGCATTTATTGGTCTTTGTCTAATTGCCTGGACAAGTATTAAAAAAGATTAAAAACTACCGCTAAACGAGTTAGCGGTCATTATAGCAAGAAGCACTAACAAAATTAAACAACTATGAAATGGACTTATACAGACAAAAAAGCAAAAGCATTCCTCAGAAAATAGTCATCCACATTATTGAAATTCTGCTGTTGTGGTTATCGTATTGGATTTTATTTCAAAGTGGAGGAAACTGGGTTGAAAATCATTTATGCATCAGCAATACCGGTAGTGCTTTTGACAGAAGAATGATTATCTTCCTTTTCAACATTACCATCTTTTTTCGGCTTGCATACATGATGATATTTATTTCTACTTTACTAAAATGATTTTGGCTTATAATATCTGTCTATATCAGCCTGTCGCTGACGGTGTCTTATTCGGATATGCTGCAAACAAAGATCG
>PHDU01000145.1 GCA_002842755.1 Bacteroidetes bacterium HGW-Bacteroidetes-1
GTGAAGTTCCTTGTTAGCTATAACCAATTCCGCTGCTCGTTTTTCTTTTTCTTCATTCTGAAATGCAAGTTCTTTGTTGGCAATGACCAACTCAGCTGCACGCTTTTCCTTTTCTTCATTCTGAAAGGTAAGTTCTTTATTGGCAATGACCAACTCAGCTGCGCGCTTTTCTTTTTCTTTGTTTTGAAAGGCTAATTTTTTGTTGGCTAAGATTAATTCTGCTGCTCTTTTTTCTTTTTCTTTATTCTGAAAGGTAAGTTCTTCATTGGCAATGACCAACTCAGCTGCGCGCTTTTCTTTCTCTTCATTCTGAAATGCAAGTTCTTTGTTGGCAATGATCAACTCTGCTGCACGTCTTTCTTTCTCTATGTTTTGAAAGGCCAATTCTTTGTTGGCAATGATTAATTCTGCTGCCCTTTTTCCTTTCTCTTCGTTTTGAAAGGCAAGTTCTTCGTTTGCAATAATTAACTCTGCAGAACGAATTTCCCGTAATTTGTTTTGAAAGGCAAGTTTCTTATTTGCAACGACTAATTCTGCTGCCCTTTTTGCCTTTAATTTATTTTGATTGGCAAGTTTCTTGTTAACAATGATTAACTCTTGTTCGACCTGTTTGTGTCTGTTCGTGTCTTTGCTGTATTTTTCCTTTAATAAATTATACTCTTTTTGAGATTCTGCTAAATCTTTTATGAGATCAGCTATGTGTTTTTTATGCGTGTCCATAAAAGTGTTTCTTCGTGAAGCTTGAATTGAAAAGTTACATACATAATTTAATTTGACTGTTTTGCTTTACATATAGTGGTTTCTGTCAGCAACAAAAGATAAAAACCTAACATACCTATTGTTCCATTAACTCAGCCTTTTTTGTGATATTAGCATGTTGACTAAGCTCTTTCAGGAGTATAATCTTTTATGTAAAAATAGGATATATTTTGTTTTTACCAAGTTCATTTATAATTTTTTATAAAAAAGGAAGAACTACTTCATCCAGGTCGAAAAAATCCTCCTGATTATTAAAGGGGCTGTTCTTTTTTTAAAAAGTTCTTGAGAGTTTCAATAATAACAATTTTGTCTAGTATTCTATTTTATGTCGGAAATTTTTTTCAATTTTATTCATGAAACTCAAATTTCAAAAACGTAGCGAATTGAAATTTGTAAGTTGAACGAATCCCGATAGCGAAGCGTAGCGGGATAAATGAGTTAATATTCTGCTGCTTGCAGTAATAAAAAACAAATTTCTGTTTTTGATACCTCAACAGCTTGCTGAGAGGTAGTTCATTTAGTTTTTCTCGCCTATCACCAGCATTTCAAAATCTTCGGTGGTTAGTTTGTCGTTTCGTGAAAAGGCACCAAGTTTTGCGCCGAAAATATCAATGCGGATGAATCCGATTGATTTAAGCAGCCAGGTTATTTCGCTGGGAACATAATACCTTTCGTTGCAGTCCAGGGTTTTCCTGATGCCTGAATCGTCTTCTACTTCGGTGATGTTGTGGTCGCGGAAAGTCATCAGGTCGAAGGTGTTGCTGCGGTAAGTGGCATTGCCTTCTGCTGAGCTGTCGGCACAAAACTCCTCCACCGAGTGGTATAGAGGGAATAGTCCATTGAGGGTGGTAAATATAAGTTTACCTTTTGGTTTCAGCGATCTGCCTGCACTGCGCAGAATTTCAAAGTTCATTTCATCGGTTTCCATCAATGGGAAACCTCCTTCACAAAGCATTAGGGCAATATCGAATTCCTCAACAAATGGCAAATTCCTTGCATCGCACTGCAAAAAATTAATTTTGAGCTGTAGCCCTGCTGCTTTCTCCTTCGCCCTATTGAGTTGCGATTCCGATAAATCGATACCGGTTACCTGATATCCCCGCCGTGTAAGTTCAATGCAGTGTCGGCCGGTTCCGCAACCAATGTCAAGAATTTTCATCGATTTATTAAAGCCGAGTTCCTGCTCAATAAAATCGCATTCGCCCAGGGTGCCTTGTGTAAAACATTCGTTGTCATACTTCTGACTGTAATTTTCAAAAAGGGATTCGTACCACTGTTTCTTGCTCATTGTGCTTGTTTTTTTAGATTTATTTTGCACGAAAGTAATTGTAATTTCTGTCAGCTTGTTTCAGGACATATCAATCTTTGCATTATGCACTTTCATCAAACTTTATTTCGTCTGAACTTCCTATTTTGTTCAAAGGTTTCTCAATGGGTAATGTAAAATAGAAAGAGGACCCTTCAATTACAATATTTTCCACCCATATTTCACCACCATTTTTTTCTAAAAATCCTTTTACCAATAACAATCCAATACCCGCCCCTTTGTTTTTCTTCCTAGTTTCTGAAAGATTTTTCATTTGTAGTGTAAAAAGTCTTTCCATTATTTTTTCTGACATTCCAACTCCGGTGTCTTTCACCTGAACAATAATTTTGTCATCATTGCTTTTTGTTGAAACCGTTATTGTACCTCCTTTTCCTGTATGTTTTATCGCATTTGAGACAATGTTTTGAATGATGGAAATTAACATTTTGCCATCTGCAAATACAGAAGTATCGGCTTCAATTTCCTGATGAAGATTAATGGTATTTATTGCAGCTGCTTCTTTTAAAGTTTCTAAGACTTTATTAATATAATCGGTTAGTTTTATTTTAGTTGGAGAAAATACGTCCGAAGCGTATTTTATTCTTGCCCATTCTACCAAATAGTCTAACATATCTAATTCATCCGTTGATGATTTATAAAGTAAGTCAAGCATTTCCTGAACAGCATCGGGCTTCATTTTATGAAAATTCTCTTTCAAATATTTTGCAGTGCCAATAATAGCTGACAGGGGACTTCTTAAATCGTGTGAAAGTATTGCCAGAACACTCTCTTTATGCGTATTAAGATCTTCCAATTCTCTGACATACTTTTTTATGGCATCCTCCGATTGTTTCCTCTCTGTCAGGTCCCGCAAAATTTTAACATAACCCAACATCTCTCCTTCTGAGCCGATGAGTGGAAAAACCAGACCATACGCATAAAACAGGTTCTGATCCTTTGTAATGTGCCATCTGTTGTAGGTTGCTCTGCCTTCTTTTAAAGCAGTTTCAATTTCTATTTTCGGAATACCACTTTTTAAATCTTCCTCAGTAAAAATTATATCGAAAGATTTTCCTATAACTTCGTCCGTTTCGTAACCAAATATTTTTGTTGAGCCAGAACTCCAGCTATTTATTTTGAAATCAATGTCCAAAGTAAAAATTGAATAATCCTGCAGGCTGTCAATTATCTGGCTATAAAATTCAGCAGTTAGTACATATTTACTTTTAAGAATCTTCGGATTGTTTTTTTTTCCCATTGGATATATTTTAGTCGGCATGTTGAATTTTTATGCGATTGCCCTGCGCCATCTGTAATAATCTTTGCCAGCATCTCAGCGGTGGGTTTTACATGGGTTGTTATTTGTGTTCGAATCAGTTTCTTTTATTTTCCTGCTGCTTGCTTTGCTATCACTTACCTCACTGCCGACCTGTTGTTGGCAGATTGATTATTTTATACCAAAGTGAATTATTGATGAATCCAAATGCATATATGGTATAATGCCGATGGATAGAAATGTTAGGCCAATTGAGTGAGCGATATTTGGACTATTACATTTCTCCTTTCGGTATTAATTGAATAAAAACCAAGGTATCTCTCACAATCTCTTTCATTTCAGGGTTCTTAAAAAAGTTTTCTATTTTGAATGGTTCTGTTTGATAATATTGTAGGTTAATCAATTTTTTGTACCGTAATTGAATTTCTCTATAGTTTTCTAATGTTTCAGAATTATCAGCAACAGCTTTA
>PHDU01000043.1 GCA_002842755.1 Bacteroidetes bacterium HGW-Bacteroidetes-1
AAACAAAACCTAAATATTGAACGAAATGATTTCCATGGCGAATGGAACTACAAAATATCACCTAAATTGTAAATGTTATTTATTGACAACTCCTTAGTTATTACCAAACGTTTTTATTAAATTTCAAGTAATTCGGAAAGCAACACTCTGTATTTTTCCGAGTTGTCTTTAAAACTCTTATTCAACGAAAACCATAAAATAAACCCAATAGCCAATAATATAATCCCAGGAATAATAAATGATGTACTACTCAAAAATCCAGTCAATATTGATATTAGTCCCAGTCCAAAAAGAATTATCTTCGAAATTATCACAAGTGGATTTTGTTTAAACGAAATATCTACTTTACTGCAATTCTCTCTGTCGATTCTAGAAATTTCGCCTTTCACTATCACTAAATTCCGATGTAAAATTTGCTCTCCAAATTGGATTCTTTTTCTAAGATTGAAGGACAAAATTTCGTTTTCTTCTTCCTTAATGTTTAATGTAAATGTTCCACTTTTTGAAATTTCAGATTTCAATTGCTCAATAATCTGTTGTGGTTCTTTATTTATTTTAAAACTCAAGTTTTTCATTTTTCTTCATTTTAAAATGTTCGGTAACGGTTTGTGTAAGTGGAGTGCGGGATTAAAAGTGATGAACTTTCAAACCTGCACGGAGCCAATTCGTTTATACATATTTTCTTTTTTACGTCAATCGTCAAAGACGAATTGGCGGTGTTGCAACGAAGAACTGTGGTTGAATTACCCGCTGAAACCCGCATTACATTTACATTTTGTTATGGGCTGGTTTTATTTGAATCATTAAATTTTATCCCTATTTAAAACTTTAATTACCACAAAATCTTCATTCAATTGTTTTATCGTTAAAATAGCATAATCACTAGAATAGAAAGATTTAGCATTATCTTTTTTGACAACAACAAATAGAGGAAGCTTCTTGTATTCACTTTTTAATAATGCGGCAATCTTATATTGTATTGTACTGACTTTGTTAAAATCATGAGAATCGTCGTCATAGTTTCCTATTTTTGCACCATAACTTGTCCATCTTGCATATTCTACGGCAAATATTGAAGTGAATTTTAAACTTCCATTTTCAATGCGATATAATGCTAAATCAGGAGAACTGGCACTTTTCGATTTTGATGTAATGGACATTGACCCTTGAAGAAAAGTTTCATCACGGTCTGCTATCTCATAATAACTCTCATGTACATCATCGTCTGTGCCATAGTAAAATTCTCGATTGAATGATAAACTTGAAACATTAATACTTATGACTCCAACTTTACATTGACTATTATTTTTAAATATCTTAAACCCAAGTGCTTTTATTCGCTCTTCTTCAGCCTTTTTCTTTGCTCTTTCAGTTTCAAATTTTTTAATTATTATTTCTGCCTCATTTGCTTCCTTTGATATTGGATATTTTGCAACTAAGATTTGCAATTCCTTTTCAGCGTTCTCCAAATTGTTTGAAGCTATAAGGTTTTTTGCATTATTTAATCTTACTTCTGGCGTGTTTATAAGTTCATCAATCTGGATTTTTGCCTTATTTAATTCTTCTTTTAAGATTTGATTCTCAGCTTTCAGGGAATCTAATTCAATAATATACTTTGTTTTTTCTCTATTATTGTTTGTGCAACTTGCCATTGATACAAGTAAGAATATGATTAAACACAATTTTATATTGGAAGGAATTTTCATTGATTTTAGTTAATTATTTACATGATTAGTATGTTGGTTTTCTTTTTTAATTTATCCCCATAAATTCGGATTTGTTAAAATGTTTGCAAGAATATTCGAAGCAACATCTGTCCCAAATCCACTTATTTTTTCAATGATTTTTTTATGTTTTGTTGATTTTACTTCTTCAACTTTTAATAGTTTTTCAATTTCAACCCATTGAGATTTAGTCAACTCGTCTTTGATAGCTGACAATATTAGATTAACATTAACAGTTTGGTTCTGTGTTAGATTTATTTCGATGCCTGAGCCATTTTTCTTTGTTGTCTCAGGAAGACCAAATTTTTCCAATTCAGTTATAGTTGCTTCAAGAATCTCCTTTCCTTGCTGTTTACATTGATTAATGTTATTTCTGTAATTCCCACCTAAAGCACGTAAATCTGAAACTCTGTTCTGAATTTGTTTTATAGTCTTTATCGCAGAATAGGATTCACCAAATATTCTCTCCAAAAGAACTGTCGTTGAGCCTTTCCAAGCATTTAAATCAAAATCTGGTTTATCAAGTTTGGAAATCTGAGATTTTAATAATTCAATTTTTGTTTCAATCATGTTGCTTTCTTTTTTTACTTGCCATTACTTTTGTTATAGGATTGTTTCTATTATTCACCCTTAAATTCTAATAGTTCAGCCATTGCATCTTTAGCCATTGTCCAATAAAAAATATCTCCAACATCCAATAAATCGAGACCTTTATGAAGGTATGTAACTGCATTTTTTATATCTCCCATATTTTTATAGCAAAGTCCCATTTTTACATAGGATTGATTACGATTTGTTTTACATTCATTTGCTTTTGATTCAAATGGAATGAAAGGTTTCAATTTAGCATATGAAGTTGCTTTTCGGTCATCATAACTTGCAGAATAATATGGCTCAACGCATTGAGAAAGTAAATTCGCTAACCAATTAACATGTTGTGCATAAATTTCATAAGCAGAAGCAGCTTGCTCCCATGATTTCGAATCATAAAGTGCATCAGCTTTAGTTTTCATTGCTTCAACTGCACTTACAGTTGGGACACCATATTTTTCTATCTGTTCTTTTTGAATTGAAACATCAAGTGGGTCAATAGTACTTTCCTTTTTTGTCTCAGTAGTTTGAGCGATTAAATTGAAAGAACAAAATATTAAAATCGCTAAAAATAAATTACGTTTCATAATTAATGGATTTTAGATTTTTAATTTAGATTTTTGTTTTATTTAATTTGTTGATTCTTTTTGCTTTATCAAGGAAAAGCTTTCTATTTTATTGTTTCTTTTTTCCAATTCTTGCCACCATAATCTTTGTATTGAAAGTCTTGATAAGGATACCAAGATTTCAAATTTGGAGCGTCAAAGGTTGACATTGCAACAAAATGGTCAGCAAGCTGAATATATTCCTTGCCTTGCAATGGATATTTGTCAATTAGCGGCAAAATAGATTTTGTATCATAAACCAGTACATTACAGTTTCTGGTGCAATTTTCGTTACGAAACTTTTTTACAAAATCAAAAATCATGTCTTTGTCAAAATCGGAAAATTTGATTAATACATGGAAATTCTCAACGGCAGCATTGTGTTCGGTTTTTAAGATTTCATAAGAATTAGGGTCAAGTTTTTCAAGTTCCTTATTTTCATTTTTTTTGTCCATGATAATATTTTTTGTCGGTATCCAACCAACATGGGACGTTGATAACCAGTCTGGTTCTACAACTTTTATTTTTGACCAATCTCCATCTGTTGCTTCAATGATTACTTTTACCGAATAGTCAACTTGTGCATATTGCGTTTCTCCCAATGCCTCAGTTGCTTTTTTATTAACTAGTTTATCAGAATCTTCACCAGGTCCGACTCGTATGACAATATCTTCTCCCTCGATATTATAAACAGTCGGTGCTTTCGAAACTGTTTCAATTTTCAGATTTCTTTGATTATCGCTATTTGCTTTTTGATTTTGTCCACAAGATAGAAGCAGTCCACTAAAAAGTGCCAACATCATTAAAGAGTAAATTTTTGGTTTCATATTGATAGTTTGTTTTTGGTTTTTCAAACTTGCCCATAACGGTTTGAATATGGTGCGTTTGGCATTTCAACGCTCCAAATTTTCAATTTACTACTATGTTTATTTATTACAATCATCTTCAATTTTAGCACTATCTGCCAAATGCACTATATTTTTTGTTGGCAGCTGGGCTTTTTCAATCTGTCTTTTGTTTTTCAGTCCATTTATTTTTGATGAGAATAATATTAACTGAAATAAAGAATAAAATACAAAGCCAAGCAAAATAATCTCCAAGTACCGAATAAATAGTTTTTTGCCCTTTTACTGGCACATCCGAATATAAAATAACTTCGTCAGTTCTAAAAAAATCATTGGAAGATAAAAGTTGTCCCTTATAATCAAAGGAGGCAGAAAATCCTTTGAATGTTGACCTAACTAAACTAAAACCATTTTCAATGCTTCTTAAAGATGCTACATAGGTGTGATATGGTGAAATTTCTTTCCAGTCACTCCCTGGCACTAACATAATGTCAATATTCATTTTGCCAGTTTGACCAATCAAAGATGGGAAATCCATATCGAAACAAATGGCTGAACCAATTCTTCCATAAGGAGAATCATAATATTTTATAATTCCATCTCCATAGTCACATTCACCCGGATAAGTCGGTTTTGCCTTATGATATGTAAAAAGTATTTCTCCTGTTGAAGAAATCCAAATTATTTTGTTTTCAGGATTTTTATTAGAGTTTTCTTTAGGTATTACATGGATGGGAATTCCAATGTAGATACTATCACGTATTGCAATTGTTTTAGCTTTTTCTATGAAGTTAATTTCTTTATCAAAGGGCAAACTGATTATAGTTTCTCGTCCAAATACTATTTTAGCTCCTGAAGAAGCTGCTATTTCACAATTTCTTAAAAATCCTTCATTTGCCTTTTCAACCAAAGAATCAAAATTAGTTGTTATACGATGATGATACTCTGCTTTAGTGCTATTGATTGAAGCAATTCTTACTGTAGGCGAATCGATGGCATCCATTAATCTGAACTGACCCCAAATAAGTATGAAGAGAAAAGGAATACCAAATCCCAAAAACGCTGAATAGATTTTACTTTTCTCAAAATTATTGTCCCACAGCCAATTTATAATTGATGCAGTCCACGTAATCAGAAATGTGACTCCCCAAATACCAGTAATCGAGACAAGCTGCAATAAAGGCAAGGATGATTGAGTGTGAACTAAAGTGCCATATGAACCAGAAGGATTAGTTAATATGGTAATATAATCCATTAAAACATAAACAGATGGAAATATGAGTGTCGAAAGAATTCCTGTAAGTTTTTTAGTGTAAATTCGGTCTAACAAAAATGTCAGCGAAGTAAATACACTCATCATAAAAGCAACCAAGTAATACAAAAATCCTGACATGGGCATCATTCCTTTCCAAACGAATATGTTTGATACCCAACCAGCAAGTACAATTAATAAAAATCCCTTTAATGGTTTTTGAAATCGTAAAAAGCGAATTAGAAATACAGGTGCTATAAAAGCCGCTATCGGTAAAATCCATTTACCGTTAAAAAAGAAAAGGAAAATAAATCCAATTAACAAATAGATGTAAGAGTATTGTGTTTTTCTTTTATTCATAATTTTTCCGATTGCTTATATTTTATAACTAATCAATTTAGCTGATACTTTTCGACTAAAGAACTTTCTTTGCCTTGCTGCCAACTTGCTGCTAAACGCCATAATAATGTATTTTATTGAATTTCAGCAACATATTATGATCATTGCTGGTAAATATGCTAAGCGTTTGTAAACGACTATAAACGGATAGAGCCATTGGTGAGGTGCGTTGGTTTGATTTTCTATGCTGAGATCATCCTTGATATTTATGGTTTTGCTGGTGTTGGAGTGAATTATCCAAGAGAATGTTGCATGCCAAGGCAATGAATGCCTGGCAGCATGGTTGGGTTGGTTCATATTTTCTTTCATTCGGCTGACTTTTAAGTTAAACAATAAAAAAATGTGCCCAAAATAAAGATGCAGCAGCCCGCCTAATAAAGAAGGGTTAAAATTAAAAAAATATTTTAATTGGTTTGACATGGAAGGAATAATTCTGTTTTCTGATTGAGGGGTATTGAGGTTAAGGATGCCCTTCGACTTGGTTCGGCTGTGCTAACCACAGATCGCTCAGGGTAAAGTTTGTTGAGGGTGAGGATGAAAATTCAAAAAGTAGAAATTTCAGTTATCTTTGAAATGAATTTTATCTTTATGAAAAGGCTGACAATAATCATACTATTTTTATTCAATACAATCTATGTAAAAGGAGGTGATCCTCCGGTTTTGATCTCTGTTGAGCCAAATTCAACAGAAATAGTTAAATATGGACTATTTGAGTTGGATGTATTTTGTCAGACTTCCGTTATAAACAGGTTCGATTACGACTCTGTTTTGTTGAGGGCCTCTTTCCGTTCTCCGTCCAATGAAATCATCGAATCGGATGGTTTTTATTACCAGCATTTTCAGCGGGTGTCAAACAATCTTCTTGAGCCTGTTGGCGATCCTTTTTGGAAGCTGCGGTTTACTCCAACGATGGTTGGCAAATGGTATTATACTGTTTATATTGAGGATAGCTTTGGCATTGACAGCATCATTGGATTGCAATTTGACTGTGTTTCTGGAAATAATGGTGGTTTTGTAAGGTCTCTTCCCGGTTCTTCCTACCTGCAGGATGATGCAGGAAAAAGTGTATTTCTGATAGGAGAGAACATCGCCTGGGCAAACGAACCTGATGGAAGCGATCGAATGACCTACTATTTGCATAAGCTGCATGACCATGAAATGAATTTTGCTAAACTCATGATGACACCCTGGGGTTATCAGATTGAATGGATAGAAGGTGGATTGCGGAATTATATGCCACGTCAGCGTCAGGCCTATCTTTTGGATAGCATCTTCAGGCTCTCTGATAATCTTGGCATTTATATTCAAATGGCATTTTCTATTCATAATGAGCTTAATTTTGGTTATCCTGCCGAAGATTGGACCTCTAATCCCTACAATGTCAATAATGGTGGAATGTGTGTTCAGGCACAGGAATTTTTTTCTAATGAAGATGCCAAGGCTGCTTTTAAAAACCGGTTACGCTATTTGAATGCCCGATGGGGTTATGCAACGAACTTGTTTGGATGGGAGCTGCTTTCGGAGGCCGATAATTTTCCCTGGTACAGTCAAAACAGCAACCAAATTGCAGCATGGAGCGGAGAAATGGCATCCTATATTTCAGAAAAAGATATCAATAAACATCTTGTTTCTGTAGGGTTTGCGCTTTCCGGAAGCAATCCTTTGGTATGGAATCATCCTGATGTTGGTTTTACACAAATGCATTTATATGATAAAGTTCCTGATATCGAAGGAGATGTATTTCGTCAGACAGGGCTCTATCTGCAAAAATATAATAAGCCGGTGCTGGTAGGCGAGTTTGGACTGGGACACGAAGGTGACTCCCTTGTGGCCTGGGATCCCGAAGGAATAGCTTTGCACAACACCCTTTGGACTTCAGCACTTTCGGGATCGCCTGCTACTGTGGTCCCATGGTTTTGGGAAAACTATATTGATGCACAAAATTTATATCCATTATTTACACCGGTTGCCCGTTTTATGGAAGACGAAAATCCGGTTGAAGCTAACTTTGAACCAAAACATCTTCAAACTTTTTCTGATGTCAGAGACGATTTTGTGATTACTCCAAAATACAGCAATTTGTCGCAGAAAAGTCCTTCGCGATTTTTTCAGTTACAGCCAACCGGACAGATGGTTCCTGCTGCCGACAGCTTGGTTCAATTTCTATTTGGTCCCTTGTCGCTATTTGCTAACTTACGCAATCCGCCGGAAATTTCAGGATATTGGCCTGAAGCTTCCATTGTGACAATCGAAACAGGGGTTCAGGCAATAAACAGTATCCTCCAGGTAAGCATTGACGGAATTGTGATTTTTGAGCAAACTGTGGCGGCCTCAACTGAATACAATATCGCGATTCCACAAGGCCTGCATACCATCCGTATTGATAATATAGGAAGTGGGTTTTTTAGCCTTCTCGAACTGTATCAGCTTACATTTCATGATTTTCTTCCCCAATTGAGGGCCTTCGGATTGGTAAACAGTTCTAGCGCTCTTGTTTGGTTGCACAATAGAAATCATCACTGGTTGTATTTAAAAGAAAATGGTAATCCGCCACCTCCTGTTAATGGTCAGCTGGCTCTTAATTTGAATGAAGGTCTTTATCATGCGGAGTGGTTCAATACACGCGAAGGTTATGTCGATTCGGTGAGCCAGTTTATTGCCGGAGATGAAGGACTGCTGATAGACGTAAATTACCTTGAAAAAGATGTTGCATTGAAGCTGTCAATGCTTACTTCTTTGGCTCAGAAAGCAGAGGTACATGCCGAGCTTGTTTTGTATCCCAATCCTTCAAATGAGGGTGTTTATTTTGCATTTGAACTGATGAAACCAAATATTGTCAATCTTCAAATATTCGATGTGCAAGGGAAGATACAATTTGATACTATTCAAAGAATTCATCGCTCAGGCGTAAACACCATCTATTGGAATGGAATGGGCCAAAATGGTTTCGGGCTCAATCCGGGCGTGTATATTTATCGTCTTTTTACTGGTGAAAACCGTGTTTTTAATGGTAGGTTGATAAGGTATTAAATTAATGTCTGGGCAATAATTGTAAATGAACAGCCGCTTTTCTTTAAAGTAGGGCTTGCTGATAAACTCAGAATGTTGATATTTCGGTGCGCTGCACCTCTCGTTTCAATTCTATTTGATACCGAAAGGAGAAATGTAATAGTCCAATTATCGCCACTCTGTGGCTCAATTTTGAGGTGCAGCGCACCGGTAATTTTTATAGATTTTTTTCCGGTGGTGTATTTAAAGGTGCAGCGCACCGAAATATCTGATGCAAGGTTTTTTAACCAATATTTCCCAAATCCTTGCACACAAAATAAGATATTATTGAATTAACTTCCAATATTCCAATAGATTAGGATTTTTTCAGCAAGCCCTAAAGTACAAAGGTGTATGACTTTGTTTGAAGAAAATGAATGACTTCATCCTTATATGAAGATCAATGAACACAAAAAGAATGACCTCAATAAACAGCATTGAATCTATAAAAAAAATAGTAAATTTGCGCTTATTGCTTGATTTTATTGTTATTACATTAACACAAAAAGACATCTTAATTTGATTCAGAATGAAGGTATTTGATTTAGAAATGATTAAGGCAGTGTATGCAACACTTCCATCCCGTGTCGAAGCAGCCAGGAAACTTCTTGGCCGGCCCATGACGCTCACAGAAAAAATTCTTTATGCACACCTTTCAGAAGGTATTCCTGAAGAGGCTTGTACGAGAGGTGCATCTTATGTTGATTTTAAACCCGATAGAGTAGCTATGCAGGATGCAACTGCTCAGATGGCATTGTTGCAGTTCATGCAAGCTGGTAAGAAAAAAGTTGCAGTACCCTCAACGGTGCATTGCGACCATCTGATACAGGCCCAATATGGCGCAGTTGAGGATTTGAAGGCTGCCAAAGATTCCAACAAGGAAGTGTTTGATTTTCTTGCAAGCATTTCCAATAAATATGGTATTGGTTTTTGGAAACCGGGTGCTGGAATTATTCACCAGGTCGTATTAGAGAATTACGCCTTTCCTGGTGGAATGATGATTGGAACAGACTCTCATACGGTGAATGCAGGTGGTTTGGGAATGATTGCCATTGGCGTTGGTGGTGCAGATGCAGTTGATGTTATGGCTGGTATGCCCTGGGAACTTAAGTTCCCGAAACTAATTGGTGTTAAACTCACCGGAAAGCTTAGTGGATGGACTTCGGCCAAAGATGTAATTCTTAAAGTAGCTGGTATTCTTACCGTTAAGGGTGGTACCGGGGCAATAGTAGAATATTTTGGGCCCGGAGCTGATGCAATATCCTGCACAGGTAAAGGAACAATCTGTAATATGGGAGCTGAAATCGGTGCAACAACTTCGCTCTTTGGTTATGGGGAAAAAATGGAAGAGTACCTTCGCGGGACTGGTCGCGATTTGGTAGCTGATGAAGCCAATAAAGTGAAAGAATTCCTCATGGCTGACCTTGAGGTGTATGCGAATCCTGAGAAATACTTTGATCAGGTGATAGAAATTAATCTTTCTGATCTTGAACCACACATCAACGGACCTTTTACTCCTGATCTTGCAACTCCGGTGTCGAAGTTTGCCCAGACAGTCGAAGAAAATGGCTGGCCCGAAAAGCTTGAGGTGGGGCTCATTGGCTCCTGTACCAACTCGTCCTACGAAGACATCTCCCGTGCCGCTTCCGTTGCCCGTCAAGCCATTGAAAAGAAACTGGTTGTTCAATCGGAATTTACAGTAACACCTGGCTCAGAAATGGTTCGTTATACTGTGGAGAGAGATGGTTTTCTGGAAACTTTTGAGAAAATAGGAGGTGTTGTTTTAGCCAATGCCTGCGGACCGTGTATCGGGCAGTGGGCCCGTCATAATGCCAGTAAAGGAGAACGTAATTCCATTATGACCTCTTTTAACCGCAATTTTGCAAAACGCAACGACGGAAATCCTAATACCCATGGTTTTGTAGCTTCTCCTGAGATTGTGACGGCGTTTGCTGTAGCAGGAACACTGGCTTTCAATCCGCTGACTGATTATCTTGTGAATAGTGATGGGCAAAAAGTTAAACTCGATGAACCAGCCGGCATCGATCTTCCTCCTTTGGGATTTGAGGTAAAAGATAATGGTTATCAAGAACCTGCAAGGGATGGTAGTGCGATTCAAATCAATGTTGCTCCCGATTCTACCCGGTTGCAGTTGCTTGAGCCATTCAGCCGTTGGAATGGTGATGATTTTAATGCTATGTTTCTTTTAATTAAAGCAAAAGGAAAGTGCACGACCGATCATATTTCGATGGCCGGTCCCTGGCTGCGCTACCGTGGTCATCTTGAAAATATTTCACAAAATTTGTTGATCGGTGCAATCAACTTTTTTAGCGACAAAACCAACGAAGTAATAAATCAGATAACGAAAGAAATAAATACCGTTCCTGATGCTGCCAAAACGTACCGTGACTCTGGATTTGGTTCTATCATCGTAGGAGATGAAAACTATGGTGAAGGGTCCTCAAGAGAACATGCTGCGATGGAACCTCGTTTTTTGGGGGCTAAGGTGGTTTTGGTGAAGTCTTTTGCCAGAATTCATGAAACAAACCTGAAAAAGCAGGGAATGCTCGCAATTACATTTAAGGATAAAGCGGATTATGACAAAATACGTGAAGATGACCGTATTGATGTTATTGGATTAAAATCATTGACACCTGGTGTTCCTTTGATAGTTCGTTTAAATCATGCCGATGGTACAAGCAAACAATTTGATGTAAATCATACGTACAATGCGAATCAGATTGAATGGTTCAAAGCCGGCAGTGCCCTCAATCTCATCAAAGAGAAACAGTTATAGTTTACTTTAGTTTTTGTAAAATGTTCCGGCAACAATGAGTCGGAACGTTTTTTTTGTCCTAATTTCAACATTGATTATAAATGAAATTAGAGGTTATTGACTTTAACCAGATCGTTACTGCTTTCTGGTGGAATATAAGGCTAATACCCTGAGTTCGACATAAGCAAAACGCTAAAAAAGAGTATGTTGACCGTTTTTGATTACCATTTCGCACTTAATACTAGGCTTTTTAGGCAGGAATGAGTTCCACAAAGTCTTCAAAGTTCTGCTTATGATAACTCCTAGTCATTCCGCCATACAAAACACAATCTCCATCGGGATGGGTGCCTGAGCCTGCACGAACGGCGGGGTAGCGCCAGGGTGAATGAAAAAACAACTGCAAATCTGCGAAACTGGCCTCTGATAAGAGGCCATCTCGCCCCTCAGGGCGATGGTTTGCTGGATTAGCGTTTTTTTTTCAGAGCGGGAGGAAGTTCCGTTCGCGCTTGATTTTTGGTACTTTTGATCAAACAAAAGTACATGAGAAAAATACCTATTTAAGTTTCTTATGTCGAACTTAGGTTAATAAGTTCTTTTGATGAATCAGTCCATAAAAAACTTGCTCAAAATGCCGTATAATACCGAAAGGAGAAATGTAATAGTCCAATTATCGCTCACTCAATTGGCCTAATACCGAAAGGAGAAATGTAATAGTCCAATTTTCGCTCACTCAATTGGCCTAACATTTCTAACCTTCGGCATTATACCATGACAGCTTTTGGATTCATTTATAATTCACTTTGGCCTATCATTTCTATCCATCGGCATTATACCATTAATGCTTTTGGATTCATCTATAATTCACTTTGGTATAAACCACATATTGATGAGACAATAAGAAATTAAGGTGTTGATTAAAGCAAAATATGACTTTGATGGATTCGTAAAGTGCGTTATTTATCAAAAGTTAGTCAATGGATATATAATACTATACGTTGAATCTTATGTGAAGAATATCTCCGTCACCAACGATATAGTTTTTGCCTTCAACTTTAAATTTACCTGCATCTTTTACTCCCTGCTCCGTTTTGTATTGAATGAAATCTTCATATTTCATCACTTCAGCGCGAATGAAACCTCGCTCAAGATCAGAATGGATGACGCCGGAGGCCTGAGGCGCAGTCATTCCTTTATGGATGGTCCAGGCTTTTACTTCTTTTGGCCCGGCAGTGAAAAACGATTGCAGTTTAAGTGCTTTGTAGGCAGCCCTTATGAGTTTGTTTACTCCGGGTTCGATAAGGCCTGCATCAGAAAGAAAAACTTCACGGTCGGCAATATCTTCAAGTTCTGCTATTTCGGCTTCTAATTCTCCAGCAATAATTAGCGCCTCAGTCTGCTGTCCTTCAAGTGCTTTAAAAACAGATTCGGTATACGTATTGCCTGTTATTGCTGATGCATCATCAACATTACAAACAAATATGACAGGTTTAGCCGTCAGCAATTGCAGCTCCTGAATATATTTACGGTCATCATCATCAACAGGTGCTGTTCGTGCATTGCCAAAGTCTTCGAGATGGTTCTTATAAATAGTGAGAATTTCAAGTGCTTTTTTAGCATCTTTATCACCTGCCTTTAAAAGTTTTTCAACTCTTTGTATTTTGCGCATGACCAAATCAAGGTCCCGGACCTGAAGTTCAAGGTCAACGATCTCCATGTCTCTGACCGGATCAATAGAGCCTTCAATATGTGGCAAAGAAGGATCGTCAAAACAGCGCAATACATGAATCAGCGCATCCATTTGCTGTATGTCGGCCAGAAACTTATTGCCTACCCCTTCACCCTGACTGGCGCCTTTGGCAAGCCCGGGAACATCAACAATTTCGACTGTGGCCGGCACAACCTTCACAGATTTTATGAGCTTATCGATTTCATTCAAGCGTTGGTCCGGAACTTCTACCATTCCGATATTCGATTTGGTAGCGCTGAAAGCAAAGGAAGAAGCCTCTGCCTTCGTGTTCGACATGCAATTAAAAATAGTTGTTTTTCCAGTATTTGTTAATCCGATGATGCCACAGTTTAAGGCCATAAGAATTTATTTTTTATAGTGTTAAAAGAAGGATGCAAAGTTACTCATATTGCTTGGTGAAAAAAATGCAAAAGTAATTTTTTGATTTGTGGTTTTTTAGTTATTTTTGCAAACTCATTTTAAGACCTTCCGGAGTTGGCTACACCCAATGTAATCAGCGTCTTAGTAGTGTAAAAATTGTTTAACAATCCCTGTTTGAAGTAGTCCGGTACAATAGAACAGGTACAAATTTAAGTTCAATGACAGATAAAGAAAACATCATCAAAGAGGAAAACCCAATTGTTCCTGAGGTGAAAAACCAGATTGATGAGCCTGCTGAAGCCATTTTAGCAGAAGAAATTCCGGTTGAAGAAGCCGAATTAGAAACACCAGCAGTTGAAGCTGAGGTCGAAATACCAGCAGTTGAAGCTGAGGTTGAAACTCCAGAAATTGAAACTGAAGTTGAAGCTCCGGCAGTTGAAGCTGAAGTTGAAGCTCCGGCAGTTGAAGCTCTGGCAATTGAAGCTGAAGTTGAGACTCCAGTTGTTGAAGCTGAAGCACCCGCTGAAGAAACTGAATTGGAAACAAAACCTGAAAAAGTACGCCCTAAACCACAGGTTGCTGGCGATTTTGACTGGGATGCGGTTGACAAGAAACGCGAGAAGTATTCCGTTGCAGAGCGTAGTAAGCTCGAAAACTTGTATGACAAGACACTCAGTTCATTTGGCGATCACGAAGTAATTGATGGCATTGTGGTTGGCAAGAACCTGCGTGAAGTAATTGTCAATATCGGATTTAAGTCTGATGGCGTAATTCCGGTTTCTGAGTTTCGTTACAATCAAAATCTCAAAATTGGTGACAAGGTTGAAGTTTATGTTGAAAATCAGGAAGGCGTCAACGGTCAGCTTGAACTATCACACAAAAAAGCACGCATTCTTCGCTCGTGGGACCGTATCAATGCAGCATTTGAAACGCAGGAAATTATCAATGGTTATGTTAAATGTCGTACCAAAGGTGGTTTGATTGTTGACGTATTTGGAATCGAAGCATTCCTCCCAGGTTCGCAAATTGATGTGAAACCAATACGTGACTATGATGTTTATGTTGATAAAACCATGGAATTCAAGGTTGTTAAAATCAATCAGGAATATAAGAATGTGGTTGTTTCTCATAAAGCACTCATCGAAGACGAACTTGAACATCAGAAAGCTGAAATTATCAGCAAACTGGAAAAAGGTCAGGTTCTTGAAGGTACTGTTAAGAACATTACTTCTTACGGTGTATTTATCGACCTTGGTGGTGTTGATGGTCTTGTTCATATTACCGACCTGTCATGGGGTCGTATCAATCACCCTGAGGAAATCGTTGAGCTTGATCAAAAAATTAAAGTTGTTATCCTCGATTTCGATGACAGTAAGAAACGCATCGCCCTTGGCTTGAAACAGTTGACTCCTCATCCATGGGATGCACTTGACGAAAATCTGAAAATCGGAGATAAAGTTAAAGGAAAAGTTGTCGTCATTGCTGACTATGGTGCATTTATTGAAATTGCAGCTGGTGTTGAAGGTCTGATCCATGTAAGCGAAATGTCATGGTCACAGCATTTGCGTACCGCACAAGACTTCCTGAAAGTAGGTGATGAAGTTGAAGGAGTGATACTGACCCTTGATCGTGATGAAAGAAAAATGTCCCTTGGCATGAAGCAACTCATCCCCGATCCATGGGAAAATATTAAGGGTCGTTACCCATCTAATTCACGCCACACTGCTACTGTTCGCAACTTTACCAATTTTGGAATTTTTGTTGAAATGGAAGAAGGTGTTGATGGTTTGATTCATATCTCTGACCTTTCATGGTCGAAAAAGATCAAACATCCTGCTGAGTTTACCAAAGTTGGTGAAACTATAGAAGTCATTGTTCTCGATGTAGATGAAGAAAACCGCAGACTAAGTCTTGGTCATAAACAGTTGGAAGAAAATCCATGGGATGTTTTTGAAAGTGTTTTCTCCGTTGGCAGCATCCATCAGGGTACTATCATCAGTGCCTCTGACAAGGGTATGATCGTTTCTTTGCCTTATGGTGTTGAAGGATTTGCTCCAAACCGCCACTTAAAGAAAGAAGATGGTAGTCAGGCTAAAAGCGAGGAAACCATCGACTTCAAGGTAATCGAGTTTTCAAAAGAAAATAAGAAAATAATCCTATCTCATTCTCGTATTCACGAAGATCAGGCTTTTGTAGCCAGAACTGCTGAAACAGAAGGAAGAAGCAATGAAGTTAAAACTACCAAACGTGCTGTTAAAATCATGAATGAAAGTCTGGAACGTTCTACGTTGGGCGATCTTGATGTATTAGCAGGTTTGAAAGAAGATCTCGAAAAGGAAGAAAAAGCAAACAAGAAAAAGTAAGCTTTTGATCTTTATAAAGTTGAAAAGCCATGCCTTCGGGTGTGGCTTTTTTTTTATAATTCTTTTACTTATCATTCTTTATCTCATTAATGCTTTTGGATTCATCTATAATTCACTTTGGTATAATATGTAAACAAGTCATCATAATCTGAAATTTATGATTGGAGTGGTATCAAACTTTAACTTTCAATGGTGAGAAGGATGTATTTTATAAATATTAACAATTCTCTATGCAGGAAAACCTTAATTTTATTCAATGAATACATTTAGAGTTATTATTCTCGGAGCCGGCTCTGCTGTTCCAACTCTTCACAGGGCCGCCAGCAGCCAGTTACTTCAATATAATAGTACCTACATCCTTATTGATTGTGCTGAAGGAACACAGCTTCAATTAAAGAAAAGAAAGATAAGCCCGATGCGTATCAATCATATTCTTATCAGTCATTTACATGGGGATCACTATTTTGGTCTGATTGGACTTATAAGCTCCCTTCACCTTATTGGCAGAACGCAGCCTTTGCAGATTTTCGGACCACCACAACTGTCAGACATTTTGCAGCTTCAACTAAAAGCATCTGATACAAATCTCCGGTTTTCTCTTTTGTTTAAGCCTCTTTCCGAAACACCTCTTCAACAGATTTTTAACGACAAACAATTTGAAATTTTTGCTTTTCCAGTGCTGCATCGCATACCTACCTGGGGATTTTTGATAAGGGAAAAAATCCAGGAACTAAATATTCTTCACGAATTCATTGATGCCTATCATCCAGACATAGAATCAATCCATGCAATAAAAAAGGGTGCTGATTTTTACGGTCAAAACGGTACTGTAATTAAGAATCATGAGATTACAAGACCACAACCAAGGATTCGTTCATACGCATATTGTACTGATACAGCATACCATGAACCCAATATTGAAATTATTTCAGGAGCCAACTTGTTGTATCATGAAGCAACATTTATGGGTAGTCTTTCCAGAGAAGCAAGAATGACTTTTCACTCAACAACATTGGATGCTGCTGAAATAGCAAAAAAAGCCGGAGTGAATAAACTTTTACTGGGACATTTTTCATCCAGATACAATGATCTTGAACCACTTCTTATCGAGGCCAGGCAGATTTTCAGAAATACAGAACTTGCGATGGATGGAGAAGTATTTGAGATTGAATAATAGTGTTGACCTCGTCTGTGCGCCTGCATTCTATTCTTTCAATGCTTCATATAATAATTCGACAGGATGTTTTGCTATTCGTGAAGTGCCATCTTTGATCTGATGACGACATGAAGTGCCGGACGCAGCAAATAAAGTTTGATCTTCTGCATTTCTAATTGCAGGAAATAGAACCAATTCACCCACTTTCATTGAAACATCATAATGTTCTTTTTCGTAACCAAAAGAGCCAGCCATACCGCAGCATCCTGAGGGAATTTCTTTAACATTCCAGCCTTTTGGAATACCAAGGATTGCAAGAGCCTCTTTGGTGGAAGCAATCGATTTTTGTTGGCAATGCCCATGATACAAGACCTCTCTGACTTCCGTCCTAAATTGATCCCTCTTTATTTGCCCGTTTTCAAAAGCCTTAAAGATAAACTCTTCAATCGTATAGCAATTTGAGGCGAGACTATGTGCGTCCTGCACAAGAGATGTAGCAACGAGCTCGGGATACTCATCTCTGAAACTCAATATAGCTGAAGGCTCAATACCAACAAGCGGACTATTTTCGTTGATGATAGCATTGAGAAGTTTGACATTTTTGTTGGCAATTTTTTGTGCGCGCCTAAGAAATCCTTTGCTCATAAAGGTGCGGCCACTTTGAATGTGATTCGGAATTACGACCTCAAATCCAAGTTTTGTGAGCAATAAGATGGCTTTTATTCCAATTTCAGTGTCATTAAACCGAGTAAATTCATCATTAAACAGATATACTTTACCATTTACAAAGTTGTCGCTTGAAATCAGTTTGTTTTTACGAAACCATTTGTCAAGCGTTGTTTTGTATAGTTTCGGCATGCTGCGATTTGGAGCAAATCCAATCGATTTCATAAACAATGGAGCAATCAATTTATTGGATAGGAAGAAATTGGTCAGACTGGGAACCCAACTTCCAATTTGATTGATAGCTGCAATATTTGCAATCAGTTTTGCACGGAAAGGTGCTCCGTTGGCATCATAGAAATGCTGTAAAAATTCCGCTTTTAGTTTGGCAACATCCACACTGCTCGGACATTCTGATTTGCATGCTTTGCAAGAAAGGCAAAGGTCCATCACATTGTAAATCTCTTTATGATCAAAAGGATTGCTTTTTTCTGAATTTGTCAGAAACTCACGCAGAATATTGGCGCGTGCACGGGTACTGTCGTTTTCATTTCGCGTGGCCATGTACGAAGGGCACATTGTCCCCCCAGTGACTTCCGTCTTCCGGCATGCAGCAGTACCATTGCACTTTTCTGCTGCACGAAGTATTCCTTCATCTCTTGAAAAATCAAAGATGGTTTCAATAGTTTTGACTTTTTTCCCAGGCTCATACCGTAGAAAAGTGTTCATCTTAGGTGTATCTACTATTTTGTTGGGATTAAAGATGTTATTGGGATCCCAAGCTGCTTTCACTTTTTTAAGCAATGCATAGTTTTTTTCACCTACCATGAGTGAAATAAACTCACCCCTGAGTCTTCCATCACCATGTTCCCCGCTGAGCGATCCTTTAAACCTTTTAACGATCCTCGCTGATTCGAGGGCTATGGTATAAAACAGTTCAACATCAACGGGGTCCTTAAGATTTAATATGGGCCTCAGATGAAGTTCACCGGTAGCAATATGCGCATAATAGACACAGCTTTTGCCATATTTAGCCAACATTGAATCAAAAGCTTCTATGTAATCAGGAAGATATGCAGGATTTACCGCAATATCCTCAATAACAGGAACAGGTTTGGCGTCACCGGCCATATTATTGAGAACTCCTAAGCCGGCTTTTCTTAGATCCCAAACTTTATTGATATTGGGTCCAGTTACAACGGGAAAATGATACCCATATCCGGCATCACGTAATGCGCGCTCCATTTCAATCGCTTTGACTTCAACAGTATGCATGTTTTCTTCAGCAAATTCAACGATAAGCAAAGCGCCTGGATCGCCCTGAACAAAAAAACGGTTCTTATTCTGTTCAATATTTTCTTTTGTAAGATCCATTACTGTTTTGTCCATTAGTTCAATGGCTACCGGACCGAATCGCAACGCTATAAGATTAGCTTCCAGCGCCTCACGGATTGTATTGAGATGCACACAAACGAGGGCTTTCTCTTTTGGAGGAAGAGGTACAAGGTTCAGTTTGATCTCGGTAGTGAACGCCAGAGTGCCTTCAGAACCAGCAAGCAGTTTACAAAAATTAAAAGGTTCTTTATGTTTGCTGAAGGGTTCGGTTTCGAGCAAGAGGTCGATAGCATAACCAGTATTTCTTCTGTGAAGGTTTTGATCGGGGTATTCTTTTCGAATTTCCAATTGATTTTCAACAGGCTTAAGAATTGCTCTGATGTTTTTGTATATGTCACCTTCCAAATCGTTTTGGGCACATTTTTCATTGAACTGCTCATTACTGAGTGGTGTAAAATGAGCATCCTTACCATTGCTAAGCAGGGTTTTTATTTCAAGCGTATGATCACGGGTACTGCCATAAATAAGTGAGTGAGCACCACAAGCATTGTTTCCAACCATTCCACCAATCATGCAACGGTTGGCAGTGGAAGTTTCAGGTCCAAAAAACAAACCATAAGGTTCCAGATGCTTATTTAGTTCGCTTAAAATGACGCCAGGTTGAACTCTTACCCAGTGCTCTTCAGAATTAATCTCAAGAATTTTGGTCATATATCGTGATACATCTACGATGATTCCATTGCCGACAACCTGACCAGCAAGGGAGGTGCCTGCTGCTCTTGGTATGAGTGAAGTTCGTGTTGAAAGCGCCAGAGCAATCAGCTTTCGGATGTCTTCTTCATTTTTAGGAAGTGCAACAGCAAGAGGTTTCTCACGGTAAGCCGAAGCATCCGTTGCATAGATCAAACGCGTGGCTTCATCTACAAATATGTTTCCCTCAAAATTATGTTGAAGCTGACCTAATGCTTTAAATATCAATGATTCGCGCATTTGTATATCTTTTTTAACCTCTGGATAATCGGCTATAACTGACTGTTTCTACCAATGAGAAGATATTTTCTACTTCTTCACGAGGTCGGTGCTTTCAAAAATTTTATCAGCTGATTTTGCAATAAACCCAGAATAGTTTTTCCCGTCAGCATCAGGATACCTTCGTGCAAACTCATAATAACATCCTGGAATTTCTTTCGTTCCTTCTAAGAATGAAACTTTATTGATTTCGGAACGGGTACTCGATTGCTCTAACAATTCTGCGGGCGTTCCTTTTATCTCTCCACCTGAATCGTTGATAGTAAATCCATTCTCTTTGATGAGTTGATTTACAAGTTCAACTGTTGGATATTTCCTGAGGTGATTAACACTCACTGTAAAATGATTGGCGCAAAAGCCGTTCACATATAACCATGCTGCATACTCTGATTCTTCTCTCAGCTTCTCATAAATTTCAAAAGAAGGAATTCCCCATACATTTCCACTGTAAATAAGTGTTTCAGATTCAAGCATATTTGAAGGAATTGTGTCAACAATTTTTTTTACGGTTTTCTGCAGAAATGAACTAAAATCTTTCGTCTTTAGTTCTGAGATGAAAACACGTGGATAACCTTCTAACTCAAAATGTTTGGCAAAGAGATGTTTTGCCTCAAAAAAGTATTCGCCTTTGAACGCATAGCCCGCGGCAAGAAATGACTTTGCCAACATATCTATATTGATTCGCTCGTCATCAAAAGTTCGAAAAGCAATATGATCATTCACTACAGGTTCCCCTGCTTCGATAAAAAGATTGTAAACTGACAAAACAGAAGGATTTTGTTCGGTATAATCCTTCCATAAACGGTCGAAAATAGGTTGTGGATTCATATGATTCTAAGGGTTTATAATAAAATTATAACAATTGATTTGCTATTTGGTTGCGTGTTTCAGTATTTAATTTCATCAATAGTGGGTTTGAGGAAAGTGCGTTAAAAATGTTTTGTTTTTGGTGCATAGCACCATGAAGTGTTAGCACAAGTTGGTCCAAAAGTATATTTTCTTTCATCGTAGAATGAACTTCAACAATGAAGCCTTTGCTCACATGTACAAAAATATCGGCTTGAAGTCCGTCGATAGTAAGCTTTCTTTTCAGATCATAATCAGGGGAGTAGCCAAAATTCCAATGCCATGTTTGATATTTATCCCGGGCAAGTATTGAAATGGCATCCATTTCCTCTGCACTCAAGTCCCGGCTCTGCTCAATTGTAAAATACTTTTTAACATATTGTCGAAACCCATCTTCAAAATCATCCAATGTCATATCATGCGCTAAAAAAGGTCGAATATTACAAACTTCTGATCGGTTGGAAACAATAGCTTTAGAATAATATGCATCCGGACGAACAGCAATGGCATTCCTGATTTTTTCAAGGTCAGCATCAAAAAGTAAAGTTCCGTGATGAAGTATTCTGTTTTTAAAAAGATGTGCTGCATTACCGGAAAATTTCGAACCATTGATGGTCAGATTACTTTTACCGGTAAAAGAAGCCTCGACTCCCAATAGCAACAAATAGTCGATGATAGGTTGTGTATATTTTCTGAAGTTGATTTTATTCGGATCATTTTTCGTATTCGTAATAAAACTATAATTGATATTTCCACTTCCATGAAAAACAGTACCTCCTCCGGAGATTCTTCTGATAACCGGAAGATTATGTCGTTGAACAAAGTCGGGATTTATCTCTGCAATCGCATTCTGATGTTTCCCAATGACGATACAATCAGGATTTTTCCATACCATAAATATCTCATCCTGAACATGTTTTACAATATACTCTTCAGCTGCTACATTAAACCATGGGTTACTATTGGGTTTATCAATAAGTATCATAAAATACGGAAAATATAACTTTGGTTGAAAAGGAGCAAAATTAAAGGTTTTTTAACCTGCTCTGTCAGAAGTTTAGACTAATTTTGCAAGCTTAATTTTAGAAAGTTACCAAACACTTAATATGCACGAAATCAGAAATATCGCCATTATCGCCCACGTTGATCATGGTAAAACAACACTCGTAGATAGACTATTATATCAGGTAAAGTTGTTCAGGGATAATCAGGAAATGAACGAACTGATCCTTGATAACAACGATTTGGAACGTGAAAGAGGGATCACGATATTAGCGAAAAATGTTTCCGTTCGTTACAAAGAAACAAAAATAAACATCATTGATACGCCTGGACATGCTGACTTTGGCGGTGAGGTTGAACGTGTTTTAAATATGGCCGATGGAGTGCTGCTTTTGGTCGATGCCTTTGAAGGACCTATGCCACAAACACGTTTCGTGCTTCAGAAAGCCATTGAACTTGGACTGAAACCAATTGTCGTTATCAATAAAGTAGATAAACCCAATTGCCGCCCTGATGAAGTTCAGGAAGCCGTATTTGATCTCATGTTTAATTTGGGAGCTACCGAGGATCAACTGGATTTCCCAACTGTTTATGGGTCTTCTAAAAACGGCTGGATGTCTGATCACTGGGAAAATGAAACAACAGATGTGTCTTATCTTCTGGATACTATTTTAAAGCATATACCAAGAGCGAAATTTGTTGAAGGGACACCTCAGATGCAAATTACTTCACTTGATTACAGTTCCTACGTTGGTCGTATTGCTGTTGGGCGTTTATCACGAGGTACTTTACAGGTAGGAATGCCGGTGTGTTTGGTAAAACGTGATGGAACTTTAACCAAATCTACAATTAAAGAGCTTTATACTTTTGAAGGACTTGGTAAAGAGCGTATAAAAACACCTGTTCAAGCGGGTGATATCATTGCATTGATGGGAATTGAAGACTTTGAAATAGGTGATACGGTGGCCGATTTTGAGAATCCTGAAGGATTGCCTCCAATTCACATTGACGAGCCCACAATGAGCATGTTGTTTACGATTAATAACTCGCCTTTTTTCGGAAAGGAAGGTAAATATGTTACCTCACGCCATTTGCGCGATCGTCTGTATAAAGAAATTGAAAAGAATCTTGCGCTTCGAATTGAAGAAACTGATTCCCCTGATGCTTTGCTTGTTTTTGGAAGAGGAATTCTACATTTGAGCATTCTCATCGAAACAATGAGACGCGAGGGTTACGAATTTCAACTTGGGCAGCCAAAGGTAATTATCAAAATCATTGATGGGCAAAAGTGCGAACCTATTGAACTTTTGTCAGTAATGGTTCCTGAGGATTTTGCAGGAAGAGTAATAGAGCAAGTTACAATGCGTAAAGGCGAACTTGTTGAAATGCAACCGAAAGGTGACCGAATGCATGTGGAGTTTCTCATCCCTTCAAGAGGTATTATTGGATTGCGCAACAATATTTTAACAGCTACTGAAGGAGAAGCCATCATTTCGCATCGCTTTAAAAGTTTTGATCCATGGAGAGGCGAAATTTCTTCCAGGTTGAATGGAGCGCTAATCTCGCTCGATACCGGCACGGCTATCCCATTTTCCATTTGGAAATTACAAGATCGGGGAAGGTTTTATATCAATCCAAGTGAGGAAGTATATATGGGACAGGTGATTGGTGAGAATTCAAGAGCTACTGATATGGTTGTCAATGTTTGTAAAACCAAAAAACTTACCAATATGCGTGCTTCCGGTTCAGACGAAAAAGTAATGATTGTGCCTGCTATTCGCTTTTCTCTGGAAGAATTTATGGAAAACATTCGTGATGATGAATATCTTGAAGTAACCCCACGTTCTTTACGCCTTAGAAAAATTATTTTAGATGAAACTGAACGCAAAAGAAGCAATAACAAATCAAGTTGAAATGAAAATGAAAAGAAGTAGTATTGGTTTGTTGATGATCATCTTGTTAATCGGCTTACCCTCCTGCGATATATTGCAGCAAACAGCTGAGATTCAAAGATTAAGTCAATGTAAGTTTGATTTAAATGGGGTAGAAAAGGTGAAACTTGCTGGCATTAATCTTTATGAAGGCATGAGTAGAAACGATCTCAATGCCTCACAAATTTTACAACTTACCAATGCATTGTTTAGCAATAAATTGCCATTAAGCTTCGATCTTTTGGTAGAAGTGGATAATCCAAATGATAAAACAGCTGCTATTTCAAGGATGGATTACAGCCTTATTATTGATGGACTTGAACTTGTAAGTGGTAATTTGAATCAACGATACGAAGTGGGAGCATCTTCCGCAACAGTAATACCATTGTTAATTAATTTAGATCTTTTTCAGGCGCTTTCTGAGCAGAATATTGAAACGATTTCCAATCTGGGGTTTAAACTAACCGGAAGCAATAGTAATCCTGTTAATATACTTTTCAGAGTTAAACCTTACATTATGGTTGGAACCACGCAATTGGCTTATCCGGGTTTTATTGACATAAACCACACGCTTTAAGTTTCCACTGTAAATATTTGTATTTTAACTCTTTATGAAGAGTTAATTTTTTATTTACGCCACGGCTGACAGTTACATTTTCCCAAAATTGGGTAATTTCATAACGTTTGGCATGCACTAATGTGTCGATTATTTTTATCGTCATATAATGTTAAGCTAAAAATTAGCCAGACATAATTGCTTATTTTGCAATAACCAATGAAGAATTGTAAAGCAATTCGTTAAGAACATTTTTTCTTCAGTATCATGATAAAACTGTAATCATTTCCACAAAAAAACACTTCTCAAGAAGGCTGCTTATATTTGCATGGAAGGTCTATAATTTAAAGTGTAATGAATGATATCAGCGCAAAAGAAAAACTGGAAAGGCAACAGCTCAATCAGTTCATTGCTTTATATCCGGATTTCCCAAAAGGTAAAATTGTTCGAAACGAATCTCCTGATTTTATTGTCAAGACAAGCCGAAAAAGTGCGATAGGGATTGAAATAACACGGCTGATGCCTCATTACTTTCTTTCTGAACAGCAACATATGCAAATAGGGTTACCCAAATTTGAGCGACTAAAATCCGCAACATTGATAGATTTGATCCTTATGAAAGAAGCTAAATTGCCTTTGTATTTTGCAAATCATTTAAAGCAGGTATGGCTATTGATTGTAATAGTTCCGTCCCCATCAGGCAGAAAAATCATTTTGCCATCAAACATGAGCGATTGGCAAATAAAAAGCAAGTTTGATAAGATATTTTTATTGAATGCTGAAAAAAATCATCTGGAATGCCTGATCTGTTGATGCAATTATTAAGCGACTAAAAATTTCATTCTGATTCGGCACTCTTTGGCTTTATCAAAGCTCTTTTTCAAATTATCGCACATAAAACTGACAATTCGCTAAAAATACATTCGATATCCCATTTTAAACCTACTTTTACGCTTTGAAACTCATTTTAAGTAAACAGGCATGAAAAAGCAATTGTTCTCATTTATCGGATTGATAGGCATTTCTTTTGTCCTGTTAAGTTGGGGATCTATCGGTCATTACAAAATTAATACGGCTTCAGGCCTTTCGTTTAACACTCAGATGTCACAGTTTACTTCCTGGATAACTACCTTGGCAGATCATGCATCAGATGCAGATATTCGCAAAGGATGGGACCCCTCTGAAGGTCCAAAGCATTATATTGACATCGATAATTATAATGAATTTATCCTTCAGGGAAAAATTCCGCAAACAATGGATTCTGCTATCGCATCGCATGGTGCAGCCTTTGTGTATGACAATGGAATTTTACCATGGGCAACGCTGACTACTTTTGATTCACTCAAAAATTGTTTTGAAAGATTGGATTGGGCTAAAGCTGTACTTTTTGCCGCTGATCTTGGACATTATGTTGCAGATGGACACATGCCTTTTCATATTACAAGAAATTATAATGGTCAATATACAGGAAATACAGGGATACACTCACGTTATGAATCAACGATGATCAATGCCTATATATCACAGTTTAATTACGATGGGGCAGAAATTTCTGAGATTGAAAATGTGAACCAATATGTTTTTAATTATTTATATTCCAGTTATCCTTTTGTCGACTCGGTGATTGATGCTGATAATTACGCAAAAGCGCTTGCAGGGAACACAAACTCATCTGTTTATAAACAAGCCCTTTGGGAAAAAACAAGTGGCTTTACCATACCGCTTTTTGCCGATGCTTCACATGCTTTGACTGAACTCATATATACAGCCTGGATTCAGGCCGGCAGTCCTTTAATCTCGCCAAATTTTGTTTTTGCTCCTGATTCAGAGTACGCATTTTCTTTGGAGCAAAATATTCCCAATCCTTTTCGATCAACAACAAAGATTACATATCATTTATTGCGTAACTCTGATGTGCTTCTGCAGGTTTTTGATGTGGCAGGCCAGTCAGTTGCAACGCTTGTTGATGGTAAAATGGATAAAGGGGAACATTCTTATGAATGGAGTACCGATAGCATAAAGACTGGGATTTACTACCTGATTCTAAAGACTGGAAATCATTTTGATCATAAGAAAATGGTTGTATTAAATTAAGATTTTATCTAAAAATCTATTCCTTGATATTTTTCCTGCTGCATAATTTCCCGATCAGAATTTTCTAATTTATTTTCAAAACTTTAAAATACGAGTTTGCCAAACCGATAACCAGTATTACAGGTTGTAAGCTTTATTTAGGGCTTGCTGATAAACTCAGAATGTTGATATTTCGGTGCGCTGCACCTCTCGTTTCAATTCTATTTGATTATTCTACAATGATTATCGCCACTCTGT
>PHDU01000044.1 GCA_002842755.1 Bacteroidetes bacterium HGW-Bacteroidetes-1
TCGAGCTTTAATGATATCATTAGTGTCCATTGTTTTTTTTAACAAAGGTAACTAATTTACTTTAAATATGAGTATATTATTTATTGACAATTCCTAAGACTGGAAAACGACCAATGGACAGATTGAAATTTCTGCACGCATTGACCCTTTTACCTTTAGCCGGAGTAACCATGAAATTAAGGGAACTAGATAAAATACTTTCTCCCAAAAACAGCACGGACAAAATGCCCGTGCTGTTTTTGGGCCACGGAAGCCCAATGAATGCCATTGAAGAAAATGAATTTGTTGATGGTTTCAGGGAAACAGCTATAAAACTACCTGTCCCAACCGCCATTCTATGTGTTTCGGCTCACTGGGAAACGAAAGGAACTTTTGTGACAGCCATGGAAAACCCAAGAACTATTCATGATTTTGGCGGCTTTCCAAAAGCACTTTATGACGTACAATATCCGGCAGCCGGCAGTCCGGAAATGGCTGCCGAAACGAAAAAAATCATTCAAAAAACGGAAATCGGCCTCGATCATCACTGGGGTCTTGACCATGGAGCATGGTCTGTAATAAAACACCTTTATCCCAAAGCCAATGTGCCGGTAATTCAACTGAGTCTCGACTACACCAAACCTCCACAATACCACTATGATCTAGCCAGAGAACTTTCCGCTCTGCGACGCAAGGGAGTGCTCATTGTAGGAAGTGGCAATATGGTGCACAATCTAAGCATGGTGGCCTGGGACAAACTCAATGTTTCCGGTTTTGGTTTTGACTGGGCAATTGAGGCTAACGAAAAAATGAAACAAATGATTTTAAATGGAGATCATTTAGGATTAACCAATTACAACAACCAAGGCAGATCGTTTCAACTTGCTGTTCCAACACCGGAACACTATTTACCCTTGCTTTATACCTTGGCTTTACAGGAAAAAAATGACGACATCAGTCTATTCAATGACAAAGCAATTGCCGGATCACTTACGATGACATCTGTTCTGATTGATCAAAAGTAATTGTTTCAATCGGCGCTTGCTTTGTCCTGAAATTGACCTCGTATAACACAGGGAATATTTTGAAAGAAGGAAATAACCGTATTTAACCAAACAAAACTCCAAAAAGTTGATTTACTGTTGCAACAGGAACAATATCTATATTAAATTTCGATTGTTCTAATCCTTTGGCATTGTATTTTGAGATATATATTTTCTCAAAACCTAGCTTATCGGCTTCAGAGATGCGGGCTTCGATTCTGTTAACAGCGCGTATTTCACCTGACAGACCTACCTCAGCTGCAAAAGCAAACTTCGAACTTATTGCAATATCTTCACTTGATGACAAAATCGCTGCTATCACAGCCATATCAATGGCAGGATCGTCCACACGCAGACCCCCGGCGATGTTTAGAAACACGTCTTTTGCACTTAGCTTGAAACCAGAACGTTTTTCAAGTACCGCAAGTAACATGTTGAGACGACGAAGGTCAAAACCAGTTCCCGATCTTTGTGGTGTTCCATAAGCGGCCGTGCTCACCAGGGCTTGTGTTTCGATAAGCATTGGTCTTAACCCCTCAACCATTGCCGAAATAGCTACGCCGCTAACATCTTCTTCGCGTTGCGACAATAGAATTTCACTTGGATTTGTGACCTCCCTTAATC
The DNA here is from genome assembly GCA_002842755.1 of Bacteroidetes bacterium HGW-Bacteroidetes-1. Classification (GTDB taxonomy): domain Bacteria; phylum Bacteroidota; class Bacteroidia; order Bacteroidales; family F082; genus JALNZU01. The sequence goes on from PHDU01000044.1 coordinate 1,647, forward strand.
CATTGGATTGCATTTCAAAAATACCCAGCTCAGCGGCTGAACCAAAGCGGTTCTTTACCGCACGCAGAATCCTGAATCCATAATGACGATCGCCTTCAAACTGAATAACCGTATCTACCATATGCTCCAACACTTTTGGCCCGGCAATGCTTCCATCCTTTGTGATATGACCAATCAGGATTACGGGCACAAGGGTCGTTTTTGCCAACTTGTTCATTTCGGCAGCACATCCCCGAATCTGTGAAATGCTTCCTGCTGTGGCGTCTATTTGTTCCGATTGTAGTGTTTGTATAGAATCTATGATGATCATCTCGGGTTGAAGTTTTTCAAACTGAGCGATTATCTCATGCGTATCGGTTTCAGTAAGTATGTAGCAGTTTTCGTTTCGAATTCCAATACGGTCGGCACGCATTTTAATCTGTTGTTGACTTTCTTCTCCTGAAACATACAAAATTTTCATGTTTTCTAAAGCCAACGCCACCTGAAGCATCAATGTTGATTTTCCTATACCGGGCTCACCTCCAATCAAAACCAGTGAACCGGAAACCAGCCCACCACCGAGTACACGGTTGAGTTCAGTGCTTTGTAAGTCGATGCGATTTTCTTTTTCTGAAACAATTTTCTGCACTTGAAGCGGCTTAGGTTTGACGCCCGCAAAATTATGATTTGCAGTTTTTCCTGTTTTACCTGTTACGACTGTTTCTTCAACATAGGTGTTCCATTCACTGCAAGCAGGACATTTTCCAACCCATTTTGGCGATTCATTTCCGCAGTTTTTACAGAAAAATACAGTTTTTGTTTTGGCCACTTTTTAATTTTTACTTCCTGATTGAATTAATATATGCACGAATAGTAATTCACATTTAAACTTATTGGATGATTGTCATTTCATCAACAAGGTGCTTTGCACCTGCAAACTTATCCATTATGAACAGCACATAGCGGATATCTACTGCAATGTTTCGACTCATGGCCGGATCGTACATTAAATCGCTCATAGTCCCTTCCCAGCAACGGTCGAAATTTAGGCCAACCATTTGCCCGTCGGCATTCAGTACTGGACTCCCTGAGTTACCACCTGTGGTATGATTCGATGCTGCAAAAGCAACACGAAGCTGGCCATCGGCTGTGCCATAAGGAGCGTAATCCTTTTTATTGTATAGTTCCTTCAAACGATCCTCAACAACATAATCGTAAATATTTGGATCTTCTTTTTCAAGAATGCCTTCAAGTGTTGTATAATGCTTATAATAAATGGCATCAGCAGGCGAATATCCTTCAACTTTACCATAGGTGATGCGGAGTGTGAAATTGGCATCCGGATAAAACCTTTTGTTGTTCTGCATTTCCATCAAACCACGCATATAAACACGTTGAAGACTGTCGTTGCTTGCATTGAGAGCTAAAAGAGGTTCCTTCAGTTGTTCCTCGAAAAAGCGGCTCATGCTTGCCGCAACACTAAAAGCAGCATCTTTTTCTATAATGCGTGTGTTTTTTGATTTAAAGGCACTGAGTAATTCTTTAACAGATTGGGCAGAAGTAAACATTGATTTATCGAAAATCATCTTCACGTAGGCATCTGTATTTCCTTTATATTTCTTGTTTATGGTTTCAAGAAAATCAGGTCTGAATCCGGCAGGCTGATTTTCCAGAAACAATTTGAGAAGTGCTGATGCAACTTCACGGTCAATAGGTTGATGGTAATCTTTAAAAAATTCTTCGCTTTGTTTTTGCAGTCTCTCAATAATAGTATTCAGTTTCTTCTCATCTGGAAGTGGTTTTGTTGCTTCTTCAACAAGAGGCCTGAAACGTGATGCAAATTGAAATAGCTCTATCCCGAACCCTCCTTCGGAAATGTAGTCAGACGCCAGCGTTAGGCGATCAAGCTGTGAATAGTTCTGATGAAAGGCTGGTATAATTCCGCTATAAGCTTTATCGAATGCGGGATCGTTCTTTGCCCATTGCATAAACTCATTTTCGAGGGCTTCTTTTTTTTCAATTCCATTGAGCCGGCGGATACCTTTGCTTTCACCCATCATTTTTTTCCATGCGTTGGCAACGCGTGCATCTTTTGACGCATATTGAATTCGAATTTTAGGTTCGCTGTTTGAATATTTTTTGAAAATATCAAGACGGGTTCCACGCATGTTGACACGATGGGGATTGGAAATTTCAGTAATATTTCTTACAGCTACTGCAGGAAGATATTCACTGGTACGAGCAGGATAGCCAAAAACAAAAGTAAAATCTTCTTCATCCACACCTTTGAGCGAAATGGGTAAATGATAGGCCGGTTTGTAAGGGACATTGTCCTGGTGGTATTCTGCCGGTTTACCATCTTTTCCTACGTAAATTCTGAAAACTGAAAAATCTCCTGTATGACGCGGCCACATCCAGTTGTCTGTATCACCACCAAACTTCCCAATGTTGGAAGGAGGAGCGCCTACCAGCCGAATATCTTTAAAAATCTGATTAAAAAGCATGAAGTATTGGTTGCCATTATAAAATGGCCTGATGGTTACTACTAAACCAGATTCTTTTACTGCAGCTTCGGTTAGCGTTTTAATATTTTCTTTTATGATTGAACTACGTTGTAATTCAGTCAATTCGCTTGTAACCTTTTCAAGCACCCTATCGGTCACATCTTCCATTTTTACAAGCATCGTAACTGTAAGACCCGGGTTGGGTAATTCTTCACTTTTATTCATGGCCCAAAAACCATTTGTAAGATAATCGTTTTCGACACTGCTATGCTTTTGTATTTCTCCAAAACCGCAATGATGGTTGGTGAGCAGAAGGCCCTGATCTGATACAATTTCGCCTGTGCAGCCGCGGCCAAACAACACTATGGCATCTTTAAGGCTGGATTTGTTGATTGAGTAAATGTCTTCAGCATTAATTCTCATGCCCATTTCGTGCATCTCTTTTTCGTTGAGTTGTTTTAACAGCATTGGAATCCACATGCCTTCGCCTGCCAACAACAAAGGTGAAGTCAGTACACAAACCCAAAGGGTCACAATAAGTTTTCTCATTTTTTATAAATTTGTGGTAAAATTACAGAAATTGCCTCAAACTTTTTTGAATCAAAGGGCTCTTTCTATATCAAATTTGGAATTTTTTATCCATTGAAAATTTTCTAAAAACCAAAAATATTATCAATGTTTTGAACACTCGAATCTTCCCATGGAATCATGGCATTGATGAGCCGGAAATATTTGAATTTTTTTATGTCTTTTATACTTATCGATGCTTTTTTAATAATTCCTTCGTTGAGAAGATAATCTCTTTGAACGCCTTCCAATAAAGGTTTTTCGGGTGTAAGCCAATCACTGCCTGTACCAAAAACGATATTGCAATACGAAGTATCTGTTACTATTCCGTTTTTTACAATCAGCACATCATCACAATCGTTGCGTTTGTTTAATAATTGGTTGATGTTGCTGCGGTTGGCAAATTTATGAGGGTATACGATGGCACCACTTTCAATGAGTCTCAAAGAACGGATTGACTTGCGATGATAGGGCAAAAATTCCGGAACAGAAAGTTGTTTGCCATAGACAAGACGACATTTATACAAACCAGTTCCTGGGGGATTAAATGCCATTAAATGATCAGAAAGGTTAAATGGCAAAGCGCTTTTAAATAGCTTTAAATGGGCTTTTCTCATTCTTTTTTCATGTAATGAAAGCAAATGGAAACAACCATTTTCAAGCCTGATTGATTCAAAAAGTGGAAATATATTGTACATCTCTTAAAAAGGTAAATAAACTTTCTGCATCAATTCATTGTATTCATCTTCTGGTTTGCTGTTCACAGTGATCCCTCCACCTGCTTTAAAAACCAATCCGTCTGCTGTTTGTTCGATAAACCGGATCATTACTCCGCTATCAAGGTTTACGCCGTCAAAAAATCCAAAGACCCCGGTGTAGAAACCCCGATCGTACTTCTCTACTTCAAGAATAATTTCGACAGTTTTCTTTTTGGGAGCGCCAGTAACCGAACCTGCTGGTAAAAGTCTAGTGATTATATCACCAATGTGCGAGGAAAAGCCGGAGGGAAGTTTACCCGAAATCGTTGAACTGCTTTGCAGTAAATGACCTTTGGTGGTCAACAATTCTTCTACATATCTAAAACGATCAACACGCACATGATCAGCCACCAAGCTCAGATCATTACGCAGTAAATCGACAATGGTATAATGTTCTGCCAATTCTTTTTGATTCGAAAGCAGCTGTTTTTCAGCTTCAGGGAGTGAGGCATCAATAGTGCCCTTCATTGGGTATGTATAAATTCTTCCTTCCCTGATACGAATAAAAGGTTCGGGTGAAAAAACTGTAAACCGGTCTTTCATCCAAAGTTTATATTGTGCTTTGCTGTTTTTAAAAATTTCAAGCAAACTAAGGTTGGTATCTAAAGCAACGGGCATGGTCAGGTTAAGCAGATACGAGTCGCCACGTTGCAAATGCTTCATCACCTTTTCGAACGCCTTTCGATAACGTAAAGGGTCAAGAGGGATGGCATTAAAAAAAACCGACTTGTTAAAAGAAATATCTTCAGGAATGTAATTTGATACTCCATTGATATTGTATAATATTATATCGTTTGAAATTTGGTTTACTTGCTTTACCAATATATTCTTTGCCAAAAAATCAATCACAAAAATGAATGGAGTAGCTTGTTTTCCAAGCCTGTTCATCTCAGAGGCACAATTAAGCAATTTTGTCATGCTGCAAATATAGCGTGCATTTTTTGATATCATATTGCCTCCTTAACGAATGATACAGCTAATTAGGCGCGAAAAGGCTATCTTTAACGCCTAATAATTGTTGGATGAAAATATTTTTACTTTTTGTTATTTGGTTTTGCATGAATGTAAATCTTTCTGCACAGGATACTTTAACAATGATGCAATATAATTTACTTTACTATGGTGAGATAACCAGCTTTTGCAACAACACCAATAACAGTCTGGAGATGAAAGATCCTTTCTTAAGGACTATACTTGACCATGTTCAGCCTGATATTTTTACCGTAAATGAACTATCATCCAATGAGGCAATTCATCAGCATTTGCTCGATAGCGCCCTTAACATCAATGGAATTAATTATTACAGAAGGGCGCAAGCAAGCAATAGCGCAAACTCTGGCATTGTTAATATGCTTTATTATGATTCCAGAAAATTAACTTTAAAAGAGCAACTTACAGCTCAGTCGATGGTGCGTGATGTTGATGTTTATCGTTTGTATTATAACGCCAATGATCTTACACAAGGTGATACAGCTTTTATACTTTGTGTTGTAGCGCACCTGAAAGCTGGAAATAATCAGTCGGATGCAAACACCCGCAAACTTATGGTCGAAAATACCATGGGTTTTTTGGAAGCTCGTTTTGCTTTTGATAATGTGCTGTTTTCAGGAGATTTCAACTTCTATTCCGGTAGCGAACCCGGCCTTCAGATAATGATAAATTATCCCAATGCAGACATGCGGTTTATCGACCCTTTAAATCAGATTGGCGACTGGAACAACAATTCTTTTTATGCTGAAATACATACCCAATCTACCAACACAGTTTCTAATTGTAAGGCAGGTGGAGGTCTCGATGATCGTTTTGATTTTATACTGATATCTGATGAAGTCCGTTTTGGCACGAAAAATATTCGTTATGTAGAGGAATCTTATCAAGCCGTTGGACAGGATGGTCAGCATTTTAACGGCACTATCAATGGAGCACCTCAAAACACATCTGTTTCTCAAGAAGTCGCAGACGCACTTTTTAATTTTTCAGATCACCTTCCGGTAACGCTCAAACTTCGGGTGGACAAATTGCTTGATGTTTCCGAAACAGCAAGCAAGCCCTTTATGGCAGCATTGGCCCCTAATCCGGTAACAATTAGTTCTATCCTGAGCTTTTATTTACCTTCATCTGGTTACATCATAATAGAGGTGTTTGACTTGAGGGGAAAAAAGCTGATTTCAGAAAGACAGTTCTTCGCTGGAGGAAAACAGAGTGTGCCCATTGTAATGGGTGATTTTACGCCTGGCTTTTATTTTGTTCGTCTGAGTGATTCTAACAACAGAAATGAATTGTTAAAATTGATAAAAAGATAGTATTAAGAATTATCTCCAGGTTACCAATTCGCCCCGATTGCGGTCGAGCATTGGGGGAGGAACTGATATTTTGATTTCTTCTGCCAGATGTTGAATGAGGGTATGTTTGACAAAGTTCCGGGAATAGCAAATACTTATTTCGCGCAAAGGTTTTGTTTCATCAAAATGAGCAAGATTTTCGGTATCTGCCCCTCTTAACTCATTGGCTGTAAGTTCAGGAATAATTGTGAATCCGCCTTCACGACGTATAATGCGCATCAATGTTTCGAGAGATCCTCCCTTTAGCTCAAAAGGTAATTCCTGCTTGCTTTCTGGTTTGATTGCACATAAATTAATAACCTGATTTCTGAAACAATGCCCATCACTAAGCAGCCATATATCAGGCGAGACCATGTCTTTAACTTGTATTTTTTGCTTGTTCAGCAATGGGTGCTCTGAATGGGCAAAGATAATCATCTCCTCATAAAAAAGAGGTTGTACAATGACTCCTTCATTATCGAATGGAGTAGCAAAAATGCCCGCATCGAGAAGGTCGTTTTTTAGTTTTTCAGCAATTTGTTCGGTTACCAACTCCTCAACATATAGGTTAACAAGTGGATATTTTTTCTTGAAATTTCCTGCAAAAAGTGGAAGTAAATAGGGTCCCAGAGTTGGGATAATACCTATTTTGAGATCCCCGCTTACATCTCCAGAGTGTATTTTCACTAATTCTCCCAGTTTACCTGATTCAGCCAGAATTTTTCTTGCCTGAGCAATCACTTGCATTCCTATATCAGTGGGTACAACGGGTTGTCTGGTACGGTCAAAAACACGGATTCCAAGATTGTCTTCAAGCTTCTTAACTTGCATACTCAGTGTTGGTTGCGTAACAAAGCAATGTTCAGCTGCTTTTGCAAAATGCCTGAAAGTATCAATTGCGACAATGTATTCAAGTTGGATGAGTGTTATCATGTATTTTTCTTACAAATATAGATAATATCTATGATATGGTAGAAATTATTGATTTGATATATATGTAAAAAAGCTATATTTTTGCCAATAGAATAAAAGAATTTCAGGTAACAGGCACTTCTAATTGCCTGAATTTTCTTATCTTTACAATCATAAAATAAATCACTAATTTAAACATATTAGATATGAGTAAACTAACATCTATCGGCCTCGATGCCGACAAATCCGTAAAACTTGCAACAAAACTGAATAAATTATTAGCCAATTTTTCAATCTTTTACATGAATGTAAGAGGGTTTCATTGGAACATCAAAGGCGAAAAATTTTTTGAGCTGCACCTGAAATTTGAAGAAATTTATGATAATACCATCCTGAAAATTGATGAAATTGCAGAACGTATTTTAACACTTGGACACACGCCTGCTCATGCTTACAGCACCTATAACGAAACATCACAGATTAAAGAACTGAAAAATGTAAGTGAAGGACGTGAAGCAGTTGAACATCTTGTTGACGGGTTCCAAAAACTGATCATTCTTGAACGTGAGATCCTTGAACTTTCAGCTGATGCAAATGACGAAGGAACCAACGCCTTGATGAGTGACTATATCCGGGAACAGGAAAAAACCGTTTGGATGCTTTCAGCCTGGCTTGGATAAGCGAAAAGGTCAAATTATTTGAAGTGATTTTTGGGCCGTTTCTTTCATAGTGACGGCTTTTTTAATGCGAATAGGTAGTAAAAAAGTAGTTAGCATATGTTTTTCTGCTTGGCTCAGTTATCTTTGTGAAAAAAGAAAATGTCATACCAATACGATTATCCACGTCCTGCAGTTACGGTTGACTGTGTTGTATTCAGAATATTCAATAACCGGAGGCAGGTGATGCTGATTCGTCGTTCCAATGCACCTTTTCAGAATTACTGGGCTTTTCCTGGTGGATTTGTCGATATTGAGGAAACACTTGAACAGGCAGCAGCTCGTGAACTTTACGAAGAATCGGGTATAAATGAAATCAACCTCACACAATTTCACACCTACGGAGATCCTTTACGCGATCCACGCCATCAAACCATTACAATTGTTTATACTGGCGATATAGGACAGGAAAGAACCCTAAGAGCAGGTGACGATGCATCAGAAGCCGGTTGGTTTTTTGTTGATCAGCTGCCTCAACTGGCTTTTGATCACAGTAAGATTCTTAAAGACATATTATCCACTAAATAGTAAGGCATTATGTGTGGAAGATTTCAACTTTCTGTGAAAGGGAAAGAAATTTCAGAGCGTTTTCAAATAGAAGTGCATGACGATTTGCATCGTCCAGACTTATCGGGAGCTATTTCTGCTCAAGGATATAACTGTGCACCCATGCAATGGCTCCCTGTTATTACCAATGACAAACCCGAAACTCTTCAATATTTGCGTTGGGGACTCGTCCCTCAATGGGCAAAAAATTCTTCTTTGGCTTCAAAAATGATCAATAGCAGGGCCGAAACAATTGATCAAAAACATTCTTTTAAAAATGCTTTTTCAAAACGAAGATGCCTGATACCCGCCAATGGGTTTTATGAATGGAAATCAGGGATAGTGAAGCAACCGTATCGATTCTTTGTTCGCGGTGAAACACTATTTGCCATGGCTGGAATATGGGAACAGTGGAATCAACCGGACGGAGTTTTATTACAAACCTTCTCCATCATTACTACTGAAGCCAATAGTCTCATGAAACCTATTCACAACAGGATGCCACTAATCTTGTCTCCAGAGCATGAACAAACCTGGCTCAGAGAACAAGAAACCGATTACTTAATACCTTTGCTAAAACCCTTCCCTTCAGACAGAATGGACTATTATGCCGTTTCAAATAAAGTGAATAGCGCTGCCATTGACGAACCATCGCTGATTGAAAAGGCAGATGATTTGAGTAAGGGTCTGTTTGATCAGCCCCAATGGTAGGGGGAACATTAAAAACAGACGCATCATTCACTTTCTATTGACAATATTAATCCTGATTAGTGCGGATCATTCCCTTTTTGGCAACATGCCGGAAGGCGATCATAAGCTTTTTTATCGGCAGGCAAATCATCGGCATCATAACCAACTTTAGTAATGGCTTTTTTAAGCTTTTCTTTGTCGTTTTTCCTCGTTCGGAATTCGATGGTAATAATTTTCGTTTCTTCATCGAGGGAAACAGATTTCACTCCCTTTTCAAATGCCATGTTTTTTTCTAAACGATCTTTACACATACCACAAATGGCCGAAGTTTGAATTTCAACCTTTTCTGTTTTACCAGCAGCCTCTTGTGCTAAAATTTCCTTTCCGCCAAATGCAAGTAGCAGGATAAATATCAGTCTTATTACTTTATTCATAATATTATAACTTTTAAAATTAATTACTTAACGATTTATATTCAATATTTTTTAATTACTCCAAAGTGTATCTCAATCCAGCATATACTTTTACTCCTGTTATGGGGCCCCAGATCATGGAAGAATCAAAATGATTTCCAAAAGGATTTTCGGCGGCGATTACAGGGTGTTTTTGTTTATAATTGGTCAGGTTTTCACCTCCCAGATAGATATTCCAATGGCGATAAAACTTAGTTATCTGTGCATGGATTATTGTATAGGCCGGAGAGGCTGTTTCCCGCTGATGAATTTCAGGATAGCCATCCGTAGAAGGTAGGCGTGTTTGTCCGTTGAACTGACTTGTTAAATCGAATTGCCATTTTTTAAGATTGGTAGCATACGACAGGCTTAACAAACCCTTGTACTTGTTTACAAGAGGCTTTTCGAGCAGTGTTTCATCAAAAGTCATTTTCACATCGTTGATTCTGAAAGCTGCAGTAACGTCAAGTCCCTTTATGAGTTCGTAATTGCCCTCAAGCTGAAAACTGTTAGAATAAGAGCTACCGTTGAGGTTATATATCTGAATCATATTAACATCAGAATCGCGGTCAACGATCACCTGATTAATAAAATCAGTGCGGTAAAGATCTGCATTGATAGATAGCTCTCTGTTTCCAATATCGATGTGTTTGCTAATGTTGATGCCATAGTTCCAGGCTTCTTCCATTCTGGGGCTGTTGAGGAATACAATGCGACGGGATGAAGCAAGCATTGAAGTGTTTTCAGCAAGAACATTGGTAGAGCGGAACCCTTTTCCGGCAGATGCGCGCAGAATTGTGTGGGCATTAAAACTATACCTAAAATGCAGACGAGGTGTAATAAACAGCCCAAACTGATTGTGATGATCGGCACGTAAACCTGCAATCAGGTTTATTTTTTCTCCATCGCTGTAAGTATATTGAAAAAATACGCCTGGGACCTTTTCTGTCCTGCCAAAAAGACTGTCGTTTAGCTGTTCTTCATATTGATCATAAACGAGACTTATTCCCGTTGTATAGGCGTGTTGCGTATTTCCTATGAACGATTGGAATAAGGCGTTTCCATAATAGGAAATCTGATTGGCATCATAATCATTCAGGCCGAAAAAGGAACTTAGCTGATGATAAGTAAACTGCTGCTGTATTCCCAGGCTTGTTGCGGGCCTGTTTGCAAAAACATACCCGGTTTTGAGGAACGTCTCAACCCTGTCGGTTAGCAATTCAACGCCATAGCCATTGTTTGAATCACGTGGAAGTGAAACATCAAATGACAATTGTCCACCCCGGCGGTCCTCCTTGAGCGCTTTTATGCCAAACTGAAATTCAAACTGAGGGAGGCTAAATTCCCATCGGTTAAAAAAATTGTATTGGGTGTAGAGCGGCTCATCAAGAAAGCCATCGTGGTTATCATCATGGCGACTGCTGCTGGTGCTAATATGTCCAAGCAGCATTGTTTTTAAATTTTTAGTGATATTGAGACGGGTGTTGAAATTGCCTTCCGACCGACCCGAGTGACTTTGATAAAGATTGAGGAAAAAGCGCTCACTGTCAGCAGGCTTTTTATATTCCACATTGATTTGGCCACTAATCGACTCGTAACCATTGAGCACTGAAGAGGTTCCTTTTGAAACCTGGATGCTTTCCATCCAGCTTCCAGGCACATAACCCAGGCCAAAGCTTGTGGCAAGTCCACGAAGATTAGGGATGTTTTCACTCATCATCTGGGTATAAATTCCTGCTAGCCCAAGCATTTCGATCTGTTTAGCTCCCGTTACAGCATCTGAATAGGAAACATCAACACTGGCACTGGTTTCAAAACTTTCCGACAGATTGCAGCAAGCTGCTCTTTGAAGTTCTCCGGAAGTAATTGTTGTGGCATTAACAGTACTTAATCGTGAAACAAAAGAGGTCTTAGCGTGTGTAGTTATCTCCACTTCATTCAATGTAAGTGGCTGACTCATAATATGAATCAATGGCTTTGTGGATTCATGAAAATGCAAAGTATCATTGGCGTATCCAACAAAACTAAAGATAACATTATGTGCTCCTTTTTGACCTGAAAGAGTAAATGCGCCTCTTGCATCTGAAACCGTTCCTTTCTGTGTCCCTTCCCAAAATATATTTACTCCTGGAAGTGCTATGGTGTCACCATTAACGGATTCATAAATAAAGCCTTTAATTTGCTGGGAATAGCTGATTTGATGGATCAGCAGAAACAACAGCAGAAACAATAATTGAAAGTGTTTTAACATGTATATGAACTTTAATCAAAAAAATTAGATTTATTAAACAGCACTTAAATGCATATTCTGATTTAAAAACAGCATATTTATTACAGTACTTTGACTTTGGTTTTTATTGAAAATGAACTATACCGGATAAAGTATTTCTACTTCAATATAGAATCAAAATCATAAAAAGTAAGGAAACAACTTGCCTTTAGAAGCAGGTCGCATTGATTAAAGCAGGAATGGATCCATTTTTAATTGATGGATGGAAATGGCCAGTGCTTTACCCGAAAGGGGAGGCGCCCCGTCATTGTTTTGCTTAAACGAGGTTTGTCGAGAATCAGCAGCAGGTGCAGAAATCAGATCTAAAAATTTAACAACTACTACCAGAAATTTATTAAACAGATGCTTGATTTGGACCTGAGGCAGGTTGAAATTTGAGATAAGTTTTAAATACTGGGTTGAGTCTTCACAGCAGTTATCTGCCTTTTTTGCTATGATTTCACTTGGAGTAGCACAGCAGCTATCTTGCTCAACTCCTTCAAAAGCAGCCATATTTCCACAAATTTGATGTCCTTCATGCTCACACTGAAGAGGTAAAGGGAGAATTGATTTTTGAATAGTTTGTGAAGTATGGCAATAATGGGTATTCAGAATCACGCCGATAGAACTGAACAATACTATCACCGAAAGAAAGACAGCAATTATCTTATGGAAGACTGTTTTTTTCATTATGAAAACAAAAGTAGTTAGAATATTAAAAACACATGCTAAAATATTGTTAAAATTATTGATAACAGAACAATAACAAAACCACGTCTAATTTTTTTCGTATTTTTAAAAGTATTTTTTTCTGTTTCTCTTGTTATGAAGTAAATGTAAAATGCAGGGCAAACACAATGCCGCATTACATATTATTTAGTTATTATTTTAGTTTCTGAAAACCAGAAATCGATTTATTAGATTCAATTTAGAATATTTCTAACGCACAAAATGCTTTACCTTAACAAAAACAAACTTACCTTTGTCCATTAACATCGTACTTATAAATTACGACACAATGCCTTCATTTAAGGGACAAATTTTTTCAAAACTACCTCAGGCTGGTACTTCTATTTTCGCTGTAATGTCTAAACTGGCAGCTGATTTTGATGCAGTTAATCTCTCTCAGGGGTTCCCTGATTTTCCTGTATCAGAAAAAATAATTTCCAAGGTGAATCATTATATGAAGAAAGGCTACAATCAGTATGCCCCCATGCCCGGTGTGCCAAAATTACGCAATGCCATAGCCAAAAAAGTACTGGATACTTTTAATGTTGCTTATGATCCGGAAACAGAAATTACTGTGACTGCAGGTGCCACTCAGGCACTTTTCACTGCTATAAGCACTTTCGTTAAGGATAGCGATGAGGTGATTATTTTTGAGCCAGCCTATGACAGTTATGCTCCGGCTGTTAAAATCAATGGAGGTCTTGTTAAATATGCTGAGCTTAAAGCCCCCGATTTCAAAATTGATTGGGAAGAAGTCAAAAAGATGATTTCCAATCGCATCCGGATGATCATAATCAACAGCCCGCACAATCCAACCGGAAGCCTCCTTGCTGAAAGTGATCTGATACAGCTTGATTTACTTACACGAAACAGCGATATTATCGTGCTTAGTGATGAGGTGTATGAGCATTTGATTTTTGACGGCAACAAGCATCAAAGTGTTTGTTTGTATCCTGAACTCGTAAGTCGAAGTTTGGTAGTGGGTTCTTTTGGCAAAACCTTTCATGCTACCGGATGGAAAACAGGTTTTGTTCTTGCACCGGCTAATCTTACATCAGAATTTAGAAAACTTCATCAATTTGTTGTTTTTGCCTCAAACACACCCATCCAACATGCGATTGCTGATTTTTTAGGAGAACCTGAAAACTATCTTCATTTACCGGATTTTTACCAGGCTAAAAGAGACTTCTTTGTACAAAAGCTTGAAGCATCACGTTTCAACATTATTCCTTGTTATGGAACCTATTTCCAGCTACTTGATTATTCAATAATTTCAGATGAACCTGAAATGGTTTTTGCTGAAAGACTTGTTAAAGAGCACGGCATTGCTATGATTCCTTTGGCACCTTTTTATCATAAGCAGCCTAACCAGCAGTTAATGAGGGTGTGTTTTGCAAAAAAGGAAGAAACACTTGCCAAAGCTGCCGAAATATTATGCAAGATTTAAACATTGCCTATTTGCAGGCTGACATCTGCTGGGAAAATCCCCAGGCCAACCGCGATCATTTTGACGCACTTTTTGCCTCAATGAACAATAGGCCTGATCTCATTCTTCTTCCTGAAACCTTTAACACAGGATTCCCAGTCGATCCCCTACATTTTGCAGAACACACCGACGGCCCCACCACAAAATGGATGAAGGAACGGTCTGCGCAATATAATGCCGTTATTTGCGGAAGTATCCTGATAGCAGAAAAGGGTTTGTTTTACAACCGCCTGATATGGATGCGTCCAGACGGTACCAGTGAGACCTACTCCAAACGGCATGTATTCAGGATGGGTGGTGAACACCAGTTGATTGAACCCGGTACCCAGATTTTACAAGTGGAGCTAAAAGGTTGGAAGATAAGGCCTTTGATTTGTTACGATTTGCGATTCCCTGTCTGGAGTCGCAATAGATACAATAATGGTAACTGGGACTATGATTTGCTGATCTATATTGCAAATTGGCCAGCTGTAAGATCTTATCCCTGGAAGCAATTACTCTTGGCGAGGGCTATTGAAAATATGGCTTTTGTAATTGGTGTTAATCGTGTTGGGGTTGATGGTCAGGGAAACATTTATTCAGGAGATTCTTGTTTTGTTGATGCAAAAGGACAATCCTTTTCGCAATCCTTTGCGGAAAAAGAAATGCTAGTAGAATCGACACTCAATTTTTCAGACTTATTGATCCTCAGACAGAAATTTAATGTAGGCCTTGATTGGGATCACTTTAAAATCCTACATTTGCCTTCTTAATAAGCACTATCACATATGAATATCATCATTGCAGGCGATGGAGAAGTAGGTTTACATCTTGCTGAATCTCTCGTAAACAGCAACCACAATATTACGCTTGTCGATCCTCACGAAGATTTACTTAAGATGATCGAATCGCATGCCGACTTGATGACCATCAATGGGGATTCAACTTCAATACGAACCCTGCAGAGGGCCAGTGTTCGCAAAGCTGATCTGGTAATTTCTGTTATTCATGATGAACATATTAACTTGATGACCTGCATTCTGGCTAAAAAGCTTGGAGCAAAAAAAGTTATTGCCCGTGTAAACACCATGGAAAATCTTAGTCTTGAAAACAGGCAGATATATCAGGAGCTTGGAATTGATGCCCTTATTTCGCCTGAAGATATTGCTGCTCAGGAAATAATTTCGCTACTCAGGCAAACAGCTGCTACAGAAGTTTTTGATTTTTCTGATGGCAAACTGCAGCTTCTGATGATTAAGCTCGAAGGCGCTGCCCCTGCCATCAACATGTCGCTGAATGAAATTGCTGCCAAATACCCGAACCTTGATTTTAGGGCCATTGCAATTCATCGGAAAAGACAAACTATTATTCCTCGTGGAGAAGATATATTTCTTGAAAACGATCTGGCATATGTTATCACCAAGCCCAAAGCAATCGAAAATTTATTACGACTTGGTGGAAAAGAGCATCATAACATCAAAAATGCGATGATCATAGGGGGTGGCCGCGTTGGTCGTATCACTGCAAAACGCCTTGAGAAAGAAATGAATATCAAGCTTCTTGAAAAAGATAAAGAACGCTGTATGGTTCTTACCGATTACCTCGAAGATACTTTGATTGTAAACGGCGATGCCCGCAATATCCAACTGCTGGAGGATGAAGATATCCGAAGCATGGATGCATTTATTGCTGTGACTAATAACACTGAAACAAATATTCTTACTTGTCTCCACGCACGTTTGAACGGAGTAAAAAAAACGATTGCACTGGTTGAAAACATCGATTATATCGATATATCACAAAACATTGGGATTGATACCATTATTAATAAAAAACTCATTGCTGCCAGTTACATGGTACGCTTTACATTAGGTGAAGAAGTTGTTTCACTTAAATGCCTCAGCGGGATTGAAGCGGATGCTTTGGAATTGGTGGCAAGAGCGGGCTCACATGTGACCCGTAAAATTATTTCAAAACTTAATATTCCGGAAGGTGCCATTATTGGCGGTATCGTGCGTGATGATAAGGCTTATATTGCCGTTGGGGACTTTCAGATTCAGGAAAATGATAAAGTGGTAGTGTTTGCATTGCCCCAATCGCTTCATAGGATTGAGAAATTGTTTCATTAGTATTCATTTTCTGCGCAAAGCATGATATGAGAAGTTTTTTCAGAGAAATAAACTTTACGTTAATAATACGAATCATTGGGTTTCTGCTTATTGTTGAAGGCGCCTTCATGTTAACTGCTATTCCCATTTCCTATTTTTATGGTGAAAACAAATATCCGATAATTTTAATTGCGGCTGCGGTTACGCTCCTCTCCGGAGCTATATTGTTTTTTTCAAATAGAAAAACTAACTCGATTTTAGGTAAAAGAGAAGGATATATAATTGTCACTTTCGCATGGTTGGTTATTTCTTTTTTTGGTGCTTTGCCTTTTTATCTTGGAGGTGATATTGATTCTTTTACAAACGCTTTCTTTGAAACAATATCTGGTTTTACAACAACGGGCTCAAGTATTCTTACCGATATTGAATCTATGCCGAAAGACTTATTGTACTGGAGAAGCCTTACCCATTGGTTAGGTGGCATGGGTATTATTGTACTTTCCGTTGCTATTCTGCCATTATTAGGTATCGGAGGTATGCAATTGTTTATGGCTGAGATGCCTGGCATTACTTATGATAAACTTCATCCACGCATTACGGCAACAGCAAAAAGACTTTGGGGTATTTATGTGATTCTAACAGCCGTGCAATTTATGTTGCTTTGGATAGGAGAAATGGATTGGTTCGATGCGCTGAATCACTCCTTTGCTACAATGGCTACAGGAGGATTTTCAACGCGCAACAATAGTATTGCAGCTTTTGGTTCTTATTCTCAATATGTGATTATCATTTTTATGATTCTTGCAGGAACAAATTTTACCTTGCACTATTTTGCCCTGCATGGAAAACTCAGAAGAGTTTTCAAAGATGAAGAATACAGAGGGTATCTAATGCTGATTGCGATTTCAACAGGTATTATTACATTGGGTTTAATATTAAATATTGGTACATCCGCTGAAACATCTTTCAGGGATGCACTATTTACAGCTGTATCTATTTTAACAAGCACTGGTTTTGTTACCGTTGACTATCTTCAATGGCCTGTTTTTTTGTGGATGATTATCTTTTTGCTCATGTTTATTGGCGGTAGCGCTGGATCAACCGGGGGTGGAATGAAAATTATTCGTCAAATGTTGCTAATCAAAAACGCATGGATGGAACTGCGTAGGGCCATACATCCAAATGCTATGTTGCCTGTTCGATTCAATTATAAAAGTGTGCCACAGGATATTATTTACAAAGTGATGGCTTTTTTCCTGATGTATATTTTGCTTTTTGCTTTTGGGGTTCTTATTCTCACTGCTATTGGACTTGACTTCGAGACTTCTATTGGAGCTTCAATTGCAAGTTTGGGTAATATAGGTCCTGGAATCGGGATGGTAGGACCAGTTGAAAATTATGCATTTATGCCTGACGCAGCTAAATGGGTACTCGCTCTTTTAATGTTGTTAGGCAGACTCGAACTATTTACAGTACTCATGCTTTTCTCTCCGCATTTCTGGAGAAGATAATTCTTGTAATAATTTTAATTGAATTAATCTGGAATCAGGATGTTGAGTGTTGCATTATTTCATCTCAATATTTTCCTCAAAAGGCTTTTCCTGATCATCAGAGGGCAGTTCGTTTTCTAATATAAATGACCGAATAGCATCCAATTGATTGACCAATTTGTTTGTATGCGTTTCGTTTTCTTGTATGCGTGAAATTATTTCTGATAAATGCTGCTGAAGTGCTTTTTTAAATAATTCCATCTGCTCCTCAGTGCGTTGAAATACAGTAGCATCTTGCTCCAGCATTTTTTCTTCCAAAAAAGCGATTCTTTTTTAGTTATTTTTACGGTGGAGCCAAAACAACAGAAGGATGGTAAAAGTAATCAGGATAGCAATTGCAACAACAATCCATGTCAGCCATTCAAGACCATTGTTATTAAGTAAATATATCAACATAAGTTACTCATTTTAAAAGGTTGTTCTCAACAAAAATAATCACAATTATGGATACGAAGATCATTTTATCAAATTGCCGGATTGTCTTGAGTTATTTTAAGCTTACGGGAATTGAAAACAATATGAAGTTAAGCAAGAGGCTTTTACTATAACTTTATCTGGTAAGCTTTCTGTTTTACACTATCTTCATGATTCTAAAGCATAAGCGTGTATTTAATTTCATAATTTTGCCTTCTTTAAATACGCTATGGAAAAGTTATCAGTTGCAATCATAACGCTAAACGAAGAAAAAAACATCGAACGATGTATCGCCTCTGTTGAAGGTTTGGCAGATGAGATTGTGGTGATTGACTCTTTTTCAACAGACAGAACTGAAGCCATTTGCAGTAAGTTTAATGTTAAATTTGAACCCCATTTTTTTGAAGGGTACATTCAACAAAAGCAATATGCACTATCGCAATGTAATTACAATTATGTGCTCTCCCTGGATGCAGATGAAGCCCTTTCAGAGCGATTGAAGGCAGTTATAATGCTTGAAAAAGAAACCGGTTTCCGTAATTCAGCATACACCATGAACCGCCTCTCCAATTATTGCGGACAGTGGATAAGGCACTGCGGTTGGTATCCTGATGTTAAACTCAGACTTTTTGATAAAACCGAAGGTGCCTGGGGCGGACAAAATCCGCATGATAAATTTGTGCTATACAATCTTCAACAGAAAGTAGTTCATCTTGAAGGAGAGATATTTCATTTCAGCTATTATGCAATTGATGAACATTATAAACAGGCCTCAAAATTTGCCGGTATTGCAGCAAATGAATTATCAAAAAAAGGAAAGCATTCTTCAATACTATATGCTGCCATGAAAACGGGCGTAAAATTTTTACGCAATTATTTGCTTAAAGCCGGATTTCTTGATGGTCGTAATGGTTTTATTATCTGCAAAATAAGTGCACTCGAAACATGGTGGAAATACACCCGATTGATACAACTGAATAAAATTAAAAAAGCAAATGAATCCACTTAACAGCGTAACAAAAATGTTGAAGAACGAACAGAATATTTACCTGTTTTATATTCTCATTTTCTCATTGGCAACACTGCACCGATTACTGCTTACAGACAATGCTTTTAACAACTTTGATATATTTCGGTATTCTTTTTTCAATTTAATACAAAATAATAACCTCTATACACCCTACCCTGACAATTACTTTGATCTTTTTAAATACAACCCAAGCTTTGCGCTACTAATGGCTCCTTTTTGGATAATTCCAAAAATACTGGGCGTACTCATCTGGAATCTTCTCAATGCACTTTTGCCTGTTTATGCAATCAATCAATTACAAATCAAAACCAGTTCAAAAGCTTTCTTTTCTCTTTTTATCCTGATTGAAATGCTGACATCTGTGCAAAATGCTCAAAGCAATGGGTTGATGCTTGGCCTTATGTTGCTTGTGTTTGTTTTTATTGAAAAAAACAAAATTGAAAAAGCAGCACTGATGATGGTGCTTGGTTTATTTATTAAAATATTTGCTGTGGGTGTTGCGATCATGCTTGTTTTTAAAGCTGCAAAAAAGAAGTTCGCCATCTGGGGTCTGACCTTTGGCGCGTTAATTGGGTTTTCGCCGGGTTTAATAATTGGCTTCGAACCATTAAAGCAGCAATATATGAATTGGTTTCAGATGCTATCTTCCGATAAACCACATGCGCTAAATTATTCAATGATGTCATTTGCCGAGAGAACTTTGGGTATTCACTGGCCTCAATTTTATTATCTGATCGCAGCTTTTATTTTGCTCGCCTTGCCCTTGGTTCGATATAAATATTTCAGCAATTTTTCCTGGCGATTGATCTATCTCGCTGCTATTTTGATCTGGGTGGTTGTCTTTAATCATAAATCAGAATCTCCTACATTTGTGATTGCAACTGCAGGTGTTGCTTTATGGTTTATTGCTTCAAAGAAAAACATCTATCGTTGGGTACTCCTGTTTATAGTACTAATATTCACCACATTATCCTCAACTGATTTGTTTCCTCAGTTGGTGCGTGAAAATTATATGAAGCCGTATGCTATAAAAGTTTTACCTTGCATCTTATTGTTCTTCACAGCGATTTATGACCTGTTGTTTGAAAATCACTTTGACACAAAGTACTTACTTGATCAACAGCTATCTGATATCAAAGAAGAAGACAGTTTGCACGAAATAATTTAAACCCTCATTGAGGTTACCTAAATGAATAAAATGGCATGAAAGAAACGGAAAAATGGCTGGTGGTTGTTAATCCCAAAGCCGGGACAGGAAAATGCGAAAAGGACTGGCCTAAAATAAGGGAATTGCTTGTTAAGGAAGGTTTTTCATTTATCAGCGTACTTACAGAACGGCCTTTTCATGCCATTGAGATTACCCGTAATATGGTCAACGACCTTGGTTTTACAAAAATAATCGCTGTTGGAGGTGATGGAACGCTCAATGAGGTTGTGAATGGTATTTTTCAACAAACCCGTTATCCTACAACAGAAATTACGCTTGGAATGATCACCGTGGGAACAGGTAACGATTGGGGTCGTATGTATCAGTTTCCTGCTAAATACGAAAAGGCAATTTCTATTTTGAAAAACGAAAGAACGTTTTTGCAGGATGTTGGTAAGGTAAAATATAGATATGAGTCGGAAGATAAAAGCAGATACTTTATCAATATGGCTGGTATGGGGTATGATGCATTGGTTGCTAAGAAAACCAATAAAATGAAAGAACGTGGTAAAGGAGGAACAATTGCGTATTTATACAATCTTGTTACTGGATTATTTCAATACGAAAACGTTCAGCTAAGTATTGTTGTTGACGATAGTGAGGTAGTCAACGATAAGGTTTTTAGTATGAGTATAGGTATTTGTAAGTTCAATGGTGGAGGTATGATGCAATTGCCCAAAGCGATACCTGACGATGGATTGTTCGATATAACAGTTATTCGTAAAACAACCAAAATGAGGGTGATACGAAATATCAACAAACTTTATGACGGCACGTTTATCCAAATGCCTGAAGTAGATATGTTTACTGGAAAAAAAATCAGTATAACTTCAACCCCCCGCCATTCCATTTTTCTTGAAACGGATGGTGAATCGTTGGGTTCCTCACCCCTCGATTTTTCTTTGGTTCCCAGAGCTGTTAAATTGATTGTCAGAAAAAAAGCTTTAAAAGAGTTTGGTGTTGTTGCGGATGATTGAGTTTTAAACTTTTTAGCCTAACTCTAAAAATGTTGCAAACGATTGCTGTAAAAAAGATTTGATATTATCTTGTTGATCAGATGAGAGGCTTTGCTTTTCGTACCTTTGTCGTGCTGTTAAGGCGTGCTGTATGATCGAAATTAAATCTATTTCATTCAGAAAAATCGAAATTCTCTTTGTTTTCATTTTACTTGTATTATTGAGTGCTGGACTGTATTATTCACATATACAGCGTTTTCCATCACATTTTCACGCCTGGACACAAAGCGACCGGTTGGCCTTAGCTGTTGGATTTGTTGATAATGGTTTAAATCCATTCCTTCCTGCCACCAACAATTTGCACCCCAAATACCCTCCTTCCAAACCGCTCATTAGTGAGAAAGGAATTACCAGCGTTGACTTTCCGTTGATTGAATATCTCACTGCGTTAGTGATGAAAATTTATGGGGGCAACGTCCCTTTTGTATTCCGGGTGATAGTCCTTCTTATTGGTTTAATGGGGTTATTGTTTCTTTTTGCATTATTCAGGTCAGTAGGTGCCAGTTTCTATCTTTCCCTTCTTTCAACACTTTTTGTTTTTTCTGCTCCCGTTTATACTTATTATCTCAATGGGTTTATTCCCAGTATTCCAGCCTTATCATTTACGTTTATTGCACTCTATTATTATAGCCGTTATTTGTTTGAAAAGAGCTTCATCTCCTATTTTCTTGCCATGGGCTTTTTTGTCCTCGCTGCCCTTATTCGTATGCCTTTCATCATGCCAATGATTGCTGTTGCGATTGTCCAGTTTGCCTTTGGATTCGGCAACAAAAAACGACATTTGAACGAATTTTTGATAGCCTCTGCAGGATGGTTGTTTTTTGGAGTATCACAACTTTATAAAAGCTATTTAGGGGAGAACTTTGGTTCACTGTTTATCAGCAACCTGATGCCAGCTACGAACCTTAAAAACTTTTTAGACCTGATGCTCATTTCATGGAACAACTGGAAATTGGATTACTTCAGTTATGCCCATTATGTGCTTTTGATTTCGAGTATTATTCTTATTACGATTTACTGGAAAAAACTTATGAAGTCTGTTGTATTACTGCGACTTTCAATGGTAGCCATACTCTGTATGGGTGCAGCTAAAGTATATCTTTATGCAATGGCACAACAGTTTCCTGCACATGATTATTATTTTCTTGATAGCTTTTTTGTTCCTGTGGTTTTGATCGCAGGCATTGGTATGGCACTTCCTAAAGCACATACTAAAATCCAAAATATACCTTTGGTTATTGGTATGGTATTTTTTGGTTTAATAATGATTCAGTCTACCGCTAAAGTTCAAACAGAGCGCTATGTCACGCATCCATGGGACCGTGTTGAAATGTCGCGCATCAATTTTGAAGGAAGTAACCTGCTTCTTGAAAATAATGCTATTTTGCCAGATGCCCGGATGCTCGTACTCGATGCATATACAAGCAATGTCCCGCTTTTATTGATGGAAAGGAAAGGTTATACAGTTATCAACACCAGTAAAGAGGAGATTGAAGAATCGTTGTCATGGAATTTTGATTACATCGCAATTCAAAACCGAACCTTGGCCAGTGATGTTCTCCGGAACTATCCTCAACTCACTGAAATACTTAAGCCTGTTGCCAACAATGGTAGAATAGGAATCTATAGTTTTGATCATGAAAACGAGAAAAAATCCTTCTATCGGCTCATTGGATCTCCCAAAAATATCCTTTTGGCGACTGATTTTGACAGTTTAAACAGTTGTTTGAAACCACAAGATGAATTTTATCCCCTTGTTGACACGATCATTCAAATTGATTCGTTGGCCGAAAGGGCAATAGTGTTTAAAAGTGATGCAACTAACACAGGAAAGCACCCCAAAGGGTTGCATTTCGTAATGGATATTTCTTCAGCAGATGGCCAAAAATATTATGATAGCTTTCCATTGGATTCCTTTTTTGAAAACAAGTCTAACACAGTAATTTTGCTGGTATTTCTCAATATTCCTGCTCAGAATCAATCAAATAAGCGAATTAAGTGTTATATTTGGAATCCTGGAAAAAATCAAATTTGTATGACTAACACTTCAGTTTATCTGACACAATATTCAATAACATCTAAAAATTAATATCAACATCTTAAATTATTTAAAATGAAAAACATTGATCAGTACAATCTCAAAGGCAAACGGGTTATAGTGCGTGTAGATTTCAACGTTCCTTTGAACGATAAATTTGAAATCACGGACGACACGCGCATCAGGGCTGCCATTCCAACCATTAAAAAAATTCTGTCGACAGGTGGATCTGTAATTTTAATGTCACACTTTGGCCGTCCAAAAGATGGACCTGACGACAAGTACTCGCTCAAACACATCCTTCCCGATTTGGAAGAGAAGTTGGGACTAAAAGTGAAATTTGCCAACGACTGTATTGGCGAACAAACACAGAAAATGGCGGATTCACTGCAACCAGGGGAAGTGATGCTCCTTGAGAACCTTCGTTTCCACAAAGAAGAGACCAAAGGAGATGAAAATTTCGCAAAAAAATTAGCGCTTCTGGCAGATGTTTATGTTAACGATGCCTTTGGTACAGCGCACCGTGCACATGCCTCAACGGCTATCATCGCTCGTTTCTTCCCAGGAGCAAGCTTGTTTGGGTATCTTATGCAGGACGAGGTTTCCAATCTCGAAAAAGTTACAAAGCATGCCGATAAACCATTTACAGCAATACTAGGAGGAGCAAAAGTGTCGGGTAAAATCGAAATTATCAACAATCTGCTGGATAAGGTGGATAATCTTATTATTGGTGGTGGTATGATGTTTACTTTCATTAAAGCGATGGATGGAAAAGTGGGAAACTCACTGGTTGAAGATGATTTAATTGAAACGGCCTTGAAAGCCATAAATAAAGCCAAAGCCAATGGCGTGAACCTCCTTATACCAACTGATACGGTTGCGGCCAATGCCTTCAGTAATGATGCGGAATATAAGACCTGCAATGCGGATGAAATTCCTGATGGTTGGATGGGCCTGGATATCGGACACGATACCATTAAAAACTTCACTGAAGTCATCCTTAACTCGAAGACAATCCTTTGGAATGGCCCAATGGGAGTGTTTGAATTTCCCAATTTTGCAGCTGGAACCAGAGATATAGCTTTGGCAATCTCAAAAGCAACTTCAAGCGGAAGCTATTCGCTCGTTGGTGGCGGCGATTCGGTTGCTGCTGTGAATAAATATGACCTTGCTGATAAAGTAAGTTATGTTTCGACAGGAGGTGGTGCAATGCTCGAATACATTGAAGGCAAGGAACTCCCTGGTGTAAAAGCCATCCTTGAAGGAGTTTAACATCGTTTATTTTACAAAAACACGGAACGCTTTCAGCGTTCCGTGTTTTGGTTTTTAAGTCGTTCACTCGTAAGCATCACACATACTTTGCTTCATTTCCAACCTGTTTATTTCAGATTTTTATACCACTGTTTCGTTTTTTTCGAACTGAATCTCAAACCAAATTATAAGTAATGACTTAGTACATGACAAAAAATATAAACATTTGATAATCAATTAAATATGTTAATAACTTGGTAGTAACTTTTTGTATTTAAATGATTTAATATACTGA
>PHDU01000003.1 GCA_002842755.1 Bacteroidetes bacterium HGW-Bacteroidetes-1
ACAATGTTGCTTACACCAAACCATCAATCAATAGGGATGCTTTTTGATGAAAGCTTCTGGATAAATTTTTAGGGTGACGCATTGTCGAAGTCAGGAAAAAAACAGAATGATTTTTGAATTACAGTCAAAAAAGCCAGAATAGAGATGAAACCAAGGATGTTTTTAACAGAATAAACACTTTCTGAAAAAAAAACGTGAATGATTGGGTAGGAATTTGTAGTTTTACATTGTTAAGATTTTAATATGAAAAAGCAAATATTTTTCTTCAGTATATTCATTTTCAATATTTTGATTTCTGCAACCTGTATTTTTGCTGATAGCATTCCTACACTTGCTGACACGCTTGAAACAAAAGAGAAAATGATTGTTTACAAGTTCGATATCAAAGAACAAATTGCACCTCCCGTTTGGCGAACAACCCAGAATGCATTTAAAAAAGCCGTAGAAATGGATGCTGATCTGATTATCATTCACATGAACACCTATGGAGGCATGGTTGATGCAGCTGATTCGATCAGAACAAAAATTTTAAATTCAAAGATTCCTGTGTACGTCTTTATCGACAACAACGCTGCTTCGGCAGGCGCTTTGATTTCTATCGCCTCAGACAGCATTTATATGGTAGAAGGAGCAAATATAGGAGCTGCTACAGTTGTCAATCAAACTGGTGAAGTTGTTCCGGATAAGTTTCAGTCGTATATGCGCTCAATGATGCGAAGCACTGCTGAAGCAAAAGGACGTAATCCTGATATCGCTGAAGCAATGGTTGACCCTTCCATTTATATCCCGCATGTTTCTGATTCGGGCAAAGTGCTCACTTTTACAACCTCAGAGGCAATTAAAAATAATTTTTGTGAAGGTAAAGCTGAATCCATTGATGGCGTCTTAAGGCTTGCAGGACATGAAAACTATGAAATTATTTCACATTCTCTAAGTCCGCTCGACAAAGTAATTAACTTCTTAATCAACCCGGTTGTGAGCGGAGTCCTTATAATGCTCATCATTGGCGGACTGTATTTTGAGCTTCAGACACCCGGTATCGGATTTCCTCTCGCTGCTTCTGCTGCAGCAGCATTGCTTTATTTTGCACCGCTTTATCTTGAAGGCCTTGCATCGCATTGGGAAATACTGTTGTTTATTATTGGAATCATTTTATTGCTTGTAGAAATTTTTGCCATTCCCGGATTCGGTGTCGCAGGTGTTCTGGGGGTTCTTCTTATGGTGACTGGGCTTACTTTCGCCATGGTTGAAAGCATCGGCGACAATCCTTTTAAAGTGGATATATTGCCTCTGACAAAAGCCTTTTTTACGGTAATTATTGCTGTTTTTCTGGCCATGGCAGGATCAATTTATCTCAGCAGAAAACTTTTCACTACAACTGCTTTCGGCCATCTTGCTCTGGATGCTGTTCAGGACAAAAACAAAGGATTTACCTCCGCTGATAGTGATTACACTTCAATGGTTGGGAAAACCGGCAAAGCACATTCCATTTTGAGACCATCAGGAAAAGTAATGATTGAGGCAGAAATTTACGACGCTACTGCCATCAGCGGCTTCATTGATGAAGGGCAATCCATTCAGGTGATTTCGTATCACACAGGGCAATTATTTGTAAAAAAACATCTTGATTAGTTTCTATTAAAACTATCTGCAAAACGGAAAAATCGTCTGCAATTGAAATCCTATCCTGAAATGATTTGACGTTTTATGATCCAAAAGCACCTTTAACTGAATCTATCGTTAGACAACGATTTCATATTCGGAATTTAGCATCCTAAAAAACAAGCGAAGAGATTTATGTCCTCCAAAAGTACTATAGCAAGTCTGCTTCTGTTTTCAGGTCTTTTTTTTATTTTTTCTTCATCCATGAGGGCAAATGAGAAAAAGCAACTGGTTGGATCGCGTGTTTCACAACCCATCGAACTGGACGGAAAACTGGATGAATTAAGCTGGAAACAGGCTCCAAAAGGATCTCAATTTTTTCAAACCGAACCCTACAACGGAAAAGCCGCCACCTTCGACACCCATGTATATGTACTCTTTGACGATAAAGCAATTTATTTCGGAGCATATATACACGATCCTTCACCCGATAGTATTTCTGTTGAGCTAAGAAGCAGGGACAATATTGGGCAAGCCGACTTTTTTGGAGTCAAAATCGACCCTTTTAATGATGGGTTGAATGCTTTTGGGTTTTATGTAACAGCGCGCGGAGCACAGATTGATATGAAAACCAATGGTTGGGATGATGACGACCTGAGCTGGGATGCAGTGTGGAAATCTCAAACTGCCCTTCTTGAAGATGGCTGGTCAGTCGAAATTATGATTCCTTATTCAGCGCTTCGTTTTCCACGAAATCCTACACAAAAATGGGGCATTAATTTCTTCAGAAGCATCCAGCGCCTAAAGGAATATTCAAGCTGGAATTTCATAAATCTTAAAAATAAGGGAACAATAACCCAGTCTGGATTACTCCTCCTTCCGGAGCAAATAGAACCTCCGCTCCGATTGAGTGCAACACCTTATTTATCTGCTTCTGCAAGTCATAACAGCGCATTTGGTAATTGGTCGAAAGGTTATGCCTATGGTATGGACATGAAAATTGGTCTCTCCGAAAGTTTCACCCTCGACATGACTTTGATTCCTGATTTTGGTCAAGTGGAATCGGACGACAAAATCTTTTCTCTTTCACCTTTTGAGGTGTTTTATGAAGAAAAAAGACCATTTTTTACGGAAGGCACCGAACTATTTAGCAAAGGGAATGTGTTTTATTCCAGACGTGTAGGCTCAACTCCACAAGGATTTAACGGCATCCCCAATCAATATGAACCTGACAAAATTATCAGCAATCCGGAGAGTGCTCAACTCATCAATGCAGCCAAACTTTCAGGAAAAACATCAAGTGGTCTGGCAGTAGGTGTTTTTAACGCTGTCACAGCAAATACCTATGCAGTTGTGGAAAACAATACCGGAGATGAGGAGCGTATATTAACGGAGCCGTTCACCAATTTTAATATGATGGTTGTGGAGCAATCATTGGCAAACAACTCACAAATAAGTCTTTACAATACCAATGTTTACAAACCTGAAAGCAAATTTATGGCCAATGTAAGCGGAACTGAGTTTAGCATCCGTAACAAAGGAGGAGTTTTTGAACTTTATGGAATGGTGAATGTAAGTCAGCATTATAAGCAAGATGAGAATGCGATTTTTGGTGAACGCTATCTTTTTAATTTTGGAAAAATCAAGGGAAATTTTCGTCCTGAAATGTGGTTCAATCTTATGACTAATACCTATAATCCAAACGATATGGGTTTTCAGAAAAACAACAATGAAATTGGTAATGGCGTAAATCTTCAATACTATGAGTTTGAACCAAAAGGAAATGTTCTCAAATGGTTTGGAGAACTATTCATCAATCAGTATTATTTGTTCACCCCACGAAAATTCATCAGGTTTGATGTTGGTGGCGACACCAGAATTACCCTGGTGAACCAACTTACTATTGGAGGCAATTTCAATTTTACACCGCTTGGGGTAAGGGACTATTTTGAACCCAGGGTACAAGGTCGGTTTGTCAAGAATCCGGCAAGTTATCAAGTCGGATATTGGGGTTCTCCCGATTATCGGAAAAAATTTATAGCTGATTATCGCATCAATTTCAAAGTTAGCCCGGGTTGGGATTACTTTAACTGGTTGGTAAATCTTACTCCAAGATGGAAAGTTCAGGAGAATTTTTTGATCATTCCAAGCCTGAGCTTGGATTATCAATACAACAGCAAAGGTTATGTTTCCGATTCATTAAACCAACTGAGTCAAAGTGTTATCATCTTTGGAAATCGCAATGTTGGTAATATTACAACTTCATTATCAGCCGATTACATTTTTAGCCCACGTACTTCCCTTGCTTTCAGATTACGACACTATTTACTATCTGTGAATTATCTGTCATTTTATGATCTGCAAAATGATGGTGGTCTGGTAGGGAATGATTTTGCAGAAGATAAAAATTTTACCGTAAATGCATTCAATATCGACATGATATTCAAATGGGATTTCGCACCAGGAAGTGAATTGTTGCTAGTCTGGAAAAATGCGGTTTACTCAAAGTTGGAAGGCAAAGGGACAACAGAAAACTACTTCACAAATCTGGAAAATACCTTTGATGCACCAGTTGGTAACAGCTTATGCATCAAACTTCTGTATTTCATCGACTGGCAACAGATCAAACCAAGCAGAAAAAACAAGTCATAGCAGATTCTGAATTTTTAGCACTGCCGGTCTGTTCACATAATTCTCTGGTGACATGCATACGTGTGCCGCAAAAACTTCAGCATTGGCAATCATTTTCCTGAAAAATTCCTGACTGCAATGTTCAAGATCATTCAAGTGAACACCTTTTGAGAAAAGGGTTGCAAGTATCCCTGCATTGAAAGCATCGCCGGCACCAATTGTATTTACCACTTTTACAGCCGTCACTTTCTGCTCAAACCGATACTTAGGCGAAAAAAACTGGATGTTTCCCGATGCTGATGTTACGATGAGAAACTTACAAAAAGAGGGTTGAATCAAATCAAAAATTTTCCCGCTGTCAGAAGTATCGAAAATACTTTGAAAGTCTTCGTTCGACCCTCTGATAATGTCAGCCTGTGAAAAATTGGACTTCAGTCTGTCTAAAGTTATTTGATCCGATTTGTTTACCTTACTTCGAATATTGGGATCATAAAACACAATTGATCCGGCTTCCTTTGCTCTTGAAATAAGGGTTTGTAGCACAAACTGTATATCATTCTGCAAAGCAGAAAACGATCCAAAAGCAAAAAAGTCATTGCTGTCAAAGTTGGGCAGATGGCCTTGAAAACGGACTTTAGGATATTGTTTATAAAAAGTATAACTGGCATCCTTGTTCATGTTTAGCTCGGCGAAAGCAAGCGCAGTCAGACCTTCTGAAAAAAGAGAGATGTACGCTGTTCCAATATTTTCCTCTTTCAAAAAACGAAGAATCATTCTTCCGGCCGTGTCATCTCCGAAATCAGAAACAAAATCCGTCGGAATGCCGCAGCGTGTCAACGAAACTAAAGTATTAAAGACCGATCCCCCTGGAATAGCATTCCGGATACTTCCATCCTCAACAATGATGTCGAGCAAGGCTTCTCCAAATCCAACAATTCTTGATTGTGCTTTATTCGAGATAGGTATAACCATATAAGC
Source organism: Bacteroidetes bacterium HGW-Bacteroidetes-1 (assembly GCA_002842755.1). Lineage (GTDB taxonomy): Bacteria > Bacteroidota > Bacteroidia > Bacteroidales > F082 > JALNZU01. Next base: position 5,212 of record PHDU01000003.1, read on the forward strand.
CTGAACGGTATATTGAAAGAAATTCTTTGCCCTCTTCAGTAGTAATTCTTCCTTGCTTCACGGATGACATTACCCATGTTTCAACAGTGCGCACCAACTTTTTTGAATTGTACTGCACATAATCGAGTACTTCAGCAACGGTTTCTCCATCAATAACCTGATCAATATGATAGCCTTTCGAATCGACAGAAATATGTACAGCATTGGTATCACCGAAAAGATTGTGGAGATCGCCTAAAATTTCCTGATATGCTCCTGTCAGAAAAACACCAATGTAATAGGTTTCTTTACTTTTCAGGCTGTGAACTGGCAAGTGATGAGAAAAATTACGCGTTGAAATAAAATTGTCAATTTTTCCATCGGAGTCGCAGGTGATGTCCTGAATCGTTGCATAACGATCTGGTTTTTCATCGAGACGATGGATGGGGATGATAGGAAATATCTGGTCAATAGCCCATGAATCAGGCAGTGACTGGAAAAGCGAGAAATTACAAAAATACTTATCGGATAAAAGTTTGGGTAAAATCAGAAGCTCTTCAGGAGGCCTTTTCATTTCATTTGCCATTTGTTGGATCTCACGTGCCACCGACCAAAAAAGGCGTTCAATTTTAGCACGAGTGGTTAAATCGAGCAATCCAAGGCTAAACATATCCAAAGCTTCCTCTCTGATTTGCTGCGCATCATGCCAGGACTCAAGCATTTTGGTCTGGTTCAGATTTTCCCATGCGGTGTACAATTCGTGAAGCAACTCATGATCATCTTCTTTCACTTCTTCATCATCGTCCCAGGAGGATAAATGGGCCGATTCGAGAACTTCAAATACCAGAACTGAATGGTGTGCGGTAAGAGACCGTCCTGATTCTGTGATTAGATTCGGATGAGGGATCTCATTTTTATCACTGGCATCAACCATCGCAAAAGTGGCATCATTCACATATTCCTGAATGCTGTAATTGACACTGCTACCACTATTTGCTGAGCGAGTACCATCGTAATCAACACCCAAACCTCCTCCAACGTCAACAAAATCAATATGAAAACCCATTTTATAAACCTGAACATAAAATTGCGCGGCTTCCCTCAATGCAATTTTTATTCGCCTTATCTTGTTCACCTGACTTCCAATATGAAAGTGGACGAGGCGCAGCGTGTCCTTTAAATTATTTTTTTCGAGAAAATCAAGTGCTTCCAATAATTCACTGGAAGTCAATCCAAACTTACTTACATCGCCGCCTGAATCCTCCCATTTTCCACTTCCCGAACTCGCCAGTTTGATTCGTATTCCAATATTTGGTTTTAGTTTGAGTCGTTTGGCAACACGAGTGATGAGTTTTAATTCATTCAATTTTTCCACAACAAGAAAAATGGTTCTGCCCATTTTCTGTGCCAAAAGTGCAAGTTCAATATAACTTTCGTCTTTGTAACCATTGCAGATAATCAATGAATCATTATCGGTATTGATGGCAAGAACAGTATGTAACTCAGGTTTTGAGCCGGCTTCAAGGCCAATATTAAATTTTTTTCCATGGCTCACAATTTCTTCTACCACAGGCCTCATCTGGTTCACTTTGATTGGATAAACGATGAAATTTTTGGCTTTAAACTCATATTCGGCTGCAGCTATTTTAAAACAAGTATCCATTAACTCAATACGGCTATCGAGAATATCAGGAAACCTTAGCAATACCGGACACGAAACATCCCTCAATTGCAATTCATCGATTAATTCCTTGACATCCACAGAAGCGCTATCTTTTTTTGGAGTAACAGTGACGTTACCTTTTTCATTGATAGAAAAATAGTTGATTCCCCAACCGTTGATATTGTATAATTCAACTGAATCCTCAATACGCCATTTTCTCATAGGGCAAATAAAAATATTAATTGATTAAAAAAAATACGAGTTGGACGAATTTCAAAATCCCCAATCCTTAAGGCACAAAAATATAAAATTAAATTGGTTTTTTAAGCTGTAAAAAAACAACATATATCACTATATATCAACCCATTGGTACATAGTAAGAAATATTTTAAAAATACCACCTTTAAAAAAGCCGGACTTTATGAAATTCATTGGATTTTAATTCCAATTGCAAGCAATAACCTTCCCTATTTTGAGTGCAAAAAAATCAGGAATCGAAAAAATTATTTTAGTTTCAACCGGGACAAGTATCTTAATACATCCTGCTTCGCTTGATCATATACTCTGTTAGAACCTGATTGTAGCCCTTATGGATGTCAGCTTCGATATAATCGATATGATACTGACCGCAGCGAAGTTTTAATTCATTTTTTCTTTGAAGTACCGCATCCCGATAGGCTTCCTGAATTTGAACAGGATTCAACCGAATGGTTTCCTTTGTTTCCATATCGATGAATCGATAGGGTCTGTTTTGAAGATCCAGTTCCTCCTCAATTTTGTGATCCATTACATGAAAAAGTACCACTTCATGTTTATTATAGCGTAAATGTCTCAAAGCAGGAAACATTTCTTCCGCTTTGGCGGGGTCGTCCATCATATCGCTGAAAATAATAACCAGCGAGCGTTGATGTGTACGTTCAGCAATCAGATGCAATGCTTCAGCCGCAGAAGTACGGACAGCTTGTTTGCCCTTATCCGGATCAATCAGTTGCTCAAGCTGCTTTATAAGATACTGTTGATGTACCCTGCTTGATCTGGCTCTTGTATGAAAATCGAGTTGTTGAGAAAAAAAACTCAAACCGACCGCATCACGCTGGTGACGCATTAGTTCCATCAAACTGGCTGCTGCATAAACAGAGAAAATGAGTTTATCTGGTTGTTCAGGTGATGGTTTCTCCTGATATGGAAAATACATGGATGAAGAATGATCAATAACAAGCTGACAGCGGAGATTGGTTTCTTCCTCAAACTTTTTTACAAATAACTTCTCTGTACGGCCAAACAGTTTCCAATCAATATGTCGGATCGATTCGCCGCTATTGTACAAACGATGCTCAGCAAATTCAACGGAAAAACCATGAAAAGGACTTTTATGAAGACCCGTAATGAAGCCTTCAACAACCTGACGTGCTAATAGCTCAAGACTTCCAAAACGACTTAAGTTGTTCTTTTCAATTAAATAGGGCATCGAAACTTTGAATTTTATAAATTATAGTTTGAGAACTGATGTGGACAATGCTCCATAATCCAACACTTCACTCTGGGGTAATATTGACAATACTGATCAATAATCAGATGATAAGAAGCTACATTATTAAAAGAAAACCCCGACAATAAGATGATGCCTGTCAAGGTAAAAGCATTTGGAAATTTTATTTCACTATAGAATCGCTTCCAGTTTTTTAACAAGCACTTGTTTAGGCACAGCGCCTACTTGTTTATCAACAACCTTGCCGTCCTTAAAAAATAAAATTGTAGGGATATTTCTAATCCCAAACTGTGATGCAGAACTGGGATTGTTATCCACATCCAGTTTTACAACTTTTGCTTTTCCTTCATATTCTCCGCCAATTTCTTCAACAATTGGTCCAACCATACGACAAGGACCACACCAAACTGCCCAAAAATCAACGATTACAGGAACTTCTGATTTAAGAACCACTTCCTCAAAAGTGGCATCGGTAACATTTATTGCCATTTCAAAATATTTTTAATATAGATACTTTATTGTTTTACAAAAGTAATCAAAGTGTTGCAAGCATGAAAGGCTTCAGAAAAAAATTGTGTCAAACGATTGCATATTCTTATCCATTATTGCCTCTCGTTAAAATAAATGTCTGCATTGATAAGATTGCTTAAAAGCATTATGCAGTAAATAAACCATTACCTGAAATCGAATTCAACAAATGGAAACTGATCCAATTCCGCCATCAGTTTGGCAGCATCCACTTTACCTTTCATGGGGCGCAGAAATGTTTTTGTTTCCAGCTCGGCATCGAAAAGATGAACAGCATAGGTATGCCGCCCTCCTTCGCAATCTTTAATAACATGTATCAATTGTTGCATTTGGTCTTCATCCATTTCAGAAACATTGATCCTTATGTGAACCGACTTGGAGGATTGCTCGATCACACTGTCCAGAAGTTGCAGGTCGGTAATTCTGAGTTCTGTTTTTTCTTTGTCGCGAAACGATGCCTGTGTTGTTGCATTCACCATTACAAAAGTGCCTGGATCGATGAGATATTTAATTTTAAGATATAACTCACTAAATGCTGACAGCTCGATAGAGGCACTGTGGTCTTCAATTTTAAAGCGGACATAAGGTTTACCTTGCTGACTTGTAAGATGCTCAGCTGAAATGACTTGTCCGGCAAAAGAAAGCTTATGACCCACTAAATCCTGAATATTATTATTGACCTGTTGAATGTTGGTGTTGGTGAAAAATCGTATGGTAGCCTTATAATTATCCATAGGATGCGCACTGATATAAAACCCTATGGATTCCAACTCCATTTGAAGTTCTTTCATTTTCGACCAGGGCTGACATTCCGGAAAAGGGATTTCCTCAACATGAATGGATGTCTCTTCGCCAAAAAGATTGATCTGAGCTGAGTTTTTTGCCTCTTGCATCTGACCTGCAAAACGAATGGCCTTTTCCAGAAAAGTCTGACTCTCGTTGTTGTCCTTGAAGAAAAACTGAGCGCGGTGTATTCCTTCAAATGAGTCGAAAGCTCCAGCTGTGGCAAGAGCTTCTATATTGCGCTTGTTGACAGCTCGCAAATTAATACGCGACAGAAAATCAAAGACTGACTTAAAGGCGCCGTTGGCAAGACGTTCTTCGAGAATATTTTTTGCAGCTGCCTCTCCCATATTCTTTATGGCACCCAGTCCAAAGCGAATCTCCCGCTTGTCATTCACAGTAAATTTATATTCCGATTCATTCACATCAGGGCCCAAAACATTTAATTTCATCCTCTTGCATTCTTCCATGAAAAAGGTTACCTGCTTGATATCGCCAATATTATTGCTAAGAACAGAAGCCATATACTCAGCAGAATAATTGGCTTTGAGGTATGCTGTTTGGAAAGCAATATAGGCATAACAGGTTGAATGCGACTTATTAAAAGCATAATTTGCAAAGGATAGCCAGTCATTCCAGATTTTTTCAAGTATTCGTTTATCGTGACCGTTGTTAACTCCACCAGCCACAAACTTCGAATAAAGTTCATCCAGCAACACACGATTTTTCTTTCCCATCGCTTTACGCATTGTATCAGCCTGACCTCCAGTGAAATCAGAAATTTTTTGGGAAAGCAACATCACCTGCTCCTGATAAACAGTAATTCCATACGTTTCTTCCAATATTTCGCGCATGCAATCAAGGTCGTAGGTAATCGGTTCAATACCTTGCTTGCGTTTAATATAATTGGGAATATATGCCATCGGCCCAGGGCGGTAAAGCGCATTCATGGCAATAAGATCGGTAAAAACGGTTGGTTTAAGATCTCTGAGGTGTTTTTGCATTGGGAAACTCTCATATTGAAAAACCCCTACCGTCTCACCTTTTTGGAAAAGCTCGTAACTCTTGGTGTCATCCAGCGGAATGGCATCAGGATCGAGCGTAATTTTCCTTCGCTGCTGAATAATTTCTATGGTATCACGAATAAGTGAGAGCGTTTTAAGTCCGAGAAAGTCGATCTTGAGAAGTCCGGCAGACTCAGCTACTGAATTGTCAAACTGAGTAGCCCATAAACTTGATTCTTTGCTTAGTGTTACCGGCACCAGTTCGCGAAGGTCCGTAGGTGTTATCACAATGCCACAAGCGTGAATACCGGTATTTCGCACAAGACCTTCAATGGCAATTGTATTTTTCAGGATACGGGCTTCGTCAGATGACTCCTGAGATCTCTTTTTTAAAGATTCGCCAATCTCAATTTGTTCAGGGCGATATTTTTCTTTGAGTTTTTCCGGTGTAAATGTCAAAAAATCACCAAGCTTGATATTATTCGTTGAAGAAGCCATTTTATTGATGGCAATCTGGTCGTAGTTGAGCGAACGCATTATATCACGAATAGCTGATTTGGTTCCCAATGTACCATAAGTAATAATCTGTGCCACTTTATTTTGGCCGTATTTCTGCGTCACATAATCAATGACTTTACCCCTCCCCTCATCGTCAAAATCAATATCAATATCAGGCATGGTGATACGATCCGGATTAAGAAAACGCTCAAAAAGCAATCCGTAGGTTAGCGGATTGATATTGGTTATACCTGTGCAATAAGCCACGAGTGACCCTGCTGCTGATCCGCGCCCCGGACCAACCCAAACGCCCATCCTTCGGGCCTCGTTTATTAAATCCTGTACAATAAGAAAATAACCTGGATACTTGGTACGCACAATCGTTTCAAGCTCATAATCGAGTCGTGTCACTATTTCCTCTGTTAGTTCACCAAATCGTTTTCTTGCACCTTCATAAGTCAGGTGACGCAAGTATGCAATTTCTCCCCTTTTGCCATGATCGATTGCGTCCTCAGAATCGAGAAATGCCTCAGGAATACTAAATTCAGGAAGCATTATTGTTCTGTTCAAATCGAATGGTTCAATTTTGTCAATGATCTCACTTACGGTATCAATAGCAACAGGACAATCAGAAAAGAGAGCCCTCATTTCATCTGTTGACTTGAAATAAAACTCACTGTTTGGAAATCCGTTTCGGAAACCAAAACCTCTTCCAATTGGATCATCTTTCTTTGCATTCTCTTTGATACAAATCAAAAAGTCGTGTGCCTCAGCATCTTCTTTGTTAAAATAATGGTTGTTGTTCGCAGCAAAATATTTGATTTGATGCTTCTCAGCCATTTGCAGTAAAAAAACATTCAAATGGTCTTCTTCATCAATTCCATGCCTGTTAAGTTCTATGTAAAAATCATCACCAAACTGCGCCTTCCACCAAAGCAATGCTTCTTCTGCCTGATGCTCACCAACATTTAGCAACAGAAAAGGAACCTCACCACTTAAACTCCCTGTTGTAACAATTATATCTTCTTTGTATTTCAACAGAAGGTTTTTATCTACTCTCGGGACATAATAAAAACCGTCAGTAAATGAAAGCGAGCTTAACATCGACAGGTTTTGATACCCCTTTTTATTCTTTGCAAAAAATGGAATCAGTTGTCCATTGTCTTTATTTGTCTTATCTGTATGATCCCTGCAAACATTGATCTCACATCCAAGCACTGCTTTGAGCAATTCAGCGTGTTTTTTCTTGCCATCTTTAACTTCATTCAGCTCATTTTCATTGTGTTTCTTTACCTGATTGATGAATGAAAATGCACCCATAAGGTTATTCGTATCGGTAAGTCCTATAGCAGTCATTCTTTCTTTTGCCGCCCTATTAACCATTTCTGAGATCTCCATGGTAGAGTAGAGAATGGTATAAGTACTATGATTTCTGAGGTGTGCAAAAGGAAACGGTCGGTCAGTTGTGGTTTTCTTTGCTAAAGAAATATCTCCAGCTGATGCAGGAACGGATTGAACCTCTGGGACTTCGCGGTTGGATTGTACTGCAAGTCCGATAGCTTTTACAGGATCGGGGTTGGCCAGCCGAAAATCGGTAAAAAAGGATTCCGTTAATTGCTGATTGTCTGTTGGGAAAATATGCAGTCGAAGCAATTCAAGGAAACAACGTGCGGTTGCCTCAACATCAGCAGAAGCATTGTGTGCATCGCCAAACCCTTCTTGAAAAAGTTTCTTATGCAGTTCTTCAAGGTTGGGGTATTTAAATTTTCCGCCACGTCCGCCCTGTATCTGGCAAAAACCTGCTGTTAATTCGGTACAGGTATCCAACCTTGAATGGTCTAGGAGAGAGGTATTCAAACCCAACCGAAGGTATTCAGCTCCAAGAATATTACGGTCGAATTCAATATTATGTCCAACAATATACGTTGATTTTGCAAGAGACAAATTAAATTTCTCTAATATTTCAGCAAGAGGTTTGCCATTTTGAAGCGCAAACTCAGTCGTGATTCCATGCACTTTGGCAGCATTAAAGGGAATCGTGAAACCTTCGGGTCGTATGATATGGTTTTCGGCTTCGATTAGTTCACCTTTTGAACCGTGAATTTGCCATGCTAACTGCACCACACGTGGCCAATTATCAAAATCTGTTAAAGGAGCGTTTTTATCGCGCGGAAGTCCAGTGGTCTCTGTGTCAAAAACTAAAAACATTAAGAAATCTTTTTAAAATATTGTATTATAGATAGTTAACTATTAACCCTCATGCTTACAAAGATATTTTAAAAAGATGAAATAGAAGTCCAATGTTTAAAACTTATGATAATCTAATTTCATAAGTCTGGCCCGGCACTACTATTCATGCTCATTTTTTACAACACATCATTTTTAAGAAAAAGTATATTTGGCACTTAAACAACAGACATTCAGGCTGCAATTTTAAGCATCTGCGAGGCGCTCGAGACGTGTTACTTTTCGCACACCGTCTATTTTTTGAAGTTTATCTATCATGTCTTTCAGTTTCTTCACGTTACTGACATAAACTGTCAAAAAAGCAATCACCACCCCATTGCTGCTTTCAAGTTGCAGATTCCTTATGTTGAGGCCAAGCTGTATCGAAACCAAATCAGTAATGCGATAGATGAAACCTATTGAATCGATTCCGGTGATTTTTAATCCCGCCAAAAAAACAATGTCTTCCTTTTGTTTCCATTTGGCTTTGACAATATTGTTTCCATATTGCGTCATCAGCAAGGTAGCTTTTGGACAGTTTACCCGATGAATGTGCATAGGTTCTCCTTGAAAAGTAAGAGCAACAACGTCGTCACCAGGAATAGGATTACAGCAAGTTGAAACTATATAATCCAGTTCGCTGATATCTTCTTTCAGAACATCAGCTTTAATGGCAGGGCTTTCAAGCTTCGGTATTTCTTGTTCTGCAACCTCTTCAATAGGTTTGTGGCGCGCAAATGGATTGACCAGATATTTAAAAAGACCTGAACCGGTTTTCTCCCTGAAAGCTGTTTTGATACGTTGCAGGTTGATACGATCGATGGCAGTAAAATAATAAAGATCAACAAGTCCACTCAATTCTTCTGCATCAATAAGTTTGGTAATGTTAGCCTTACTTGAATCTAAATTGAGTTGTTTAAAATAACCTTCCAGTTTATTGCGTCCTTCGTCCTTAAAAGTTTTACGGAGTTCGCGTATAGCTTCATTTAGCCGCGATTTAGCTCTGGCTGTAACAATAAAATCAAACCATTGGTCCTTAGGAATTTGCACTTTAGACGTAATGATTTCAACCTGATCTCCAGTCTTCAAAACATGGTTAAGTTGCACTAGCTTGTGATTCACGTTGGCACCAATACACTGGCTTCCAAGATTTGAATGGATATTAAAAGCAAAATCGAGGGCGGTAGCGCCTTTGGGTAGCGAAATCATTTCCCCTTTTGGAGTAAAGACGAAAATCTCATCTGAGAATAAATTCAGCTTAAAATTATTAATGAATGAAAGTGCTGAAGCATCTTCTGACGACATTACCTCGCGAACTTTAGTAAGCCACTCATCAAGACCACTTTCACTATTTGCTGGAGCATCTTTATACTTCCAGTAAGCAGCATAACCTTTTTCAGCAACCTCGTCCATCCTATCAGAGCGAATCTGAACTTCAATCCACTTACCGGCTTTGCTCATCACCGTAGCATGCAGTGACTCATACCCATTTGCTTTAGGCAATGATATCCAATCGCGAAGACGTTCATTGTTTGGTTTATAAATAGTTGTAATGGCAGCATAAACACGCCAGCAATCAATCTTTTCAACCTCAACAGGGCTTTCAAGAATAAAACGAACGACATACGTATCATATACCTCCGAAAAAGGGATCTCCTTTTCTTTCATGCGATTCCAAATAGAAGAGGATGATTTTTCCGCAATCAGGATGCGCACTTTCACTCCCATTCTGTTCAGCGACTCCTTGATAGGATCGAGAAACTGTTCAACTAATATATTCCTTTCTTCCCTGCTTTCATCAAGATTTTTCTTTATAGAAGCATAAGCAGTAGGTTCAGTGTATTTCAATGCAAGATCTTCCAGTTCACTTTTAATGGCATACAATCCCAGACGATACGCCAAAGGAGCAAAAAGATAGGATGTTTCAGATGCAATCTTCCATTGTTTTAAAGGCGGCATGGAATCGAGCGTCCTCATGTTATGCAATCGATCGGCGAGTTTTATCAGGATGACACGCACGTCATAAGAAAGAGTAAGGAGTATTTTCCTAAAATTTTCTGCTTGAAGGCTTTCAACATCACTACCTTCAACCATGGTATCAATTTTAGTCAAACCATCAATAATCCTGGCAATCTGTTCCCCGAACATGGCAGAAATATCGCTCAGCTTGTATTCAGTATCCTCCACAACATCATGCAAGAGGGCACAAATAATGGAGGTCCGTCCCAAACCGATTTCACCAGCAGCAATGGTTGCAACCTCCAGAGGATGATAAACATAGGGTTCGCCCGAACGACGGCGCATATCCTTGTGGGCTTCAACAGCAAGTCGGAAAGCCTTACGCACCATCCAGCGGTCGGTGGTATCCTTTCGGGTATGCCACACATCAATCAGATTGCGGTAATGCCGCAATATTTCTGAGCGCTCAGCCGGGCTGTAAGTATCTAATGCTGTTATTTTCATTGGAATCCTTTTCATAAAGGCTTACAAAAATAACAAAAGCCTTTATTCATTGAGCATTTCAGGAGAATTTGTTTGTTTTTTTTAGCTGCTCTGAATTCATTAAAATCAAAGGCAAATTTTGTTTGACATGATTGAAACAATATGATTTTCAAAAGGCATTAAAACACAAACGAGTTCTGCTTCCAAAACAAACAATATAACGATTTGGTTTTACGTAAAATGGAAAAAATTTACATCGTAAAGAATGAAAAAGGCCGAAAAACTCCGGCCCTTTACATCTATTTTAATGATCCAATCAGGCAATATTTGTGTAAACAGCCTGAACATCGTCATCGTCTTCTAACTTATCTATCATTTTGTCGATCTCAATTTTCTGTTCATCAGAAAAATCTACAGGCGAATTTGCAAACCTTTGTAGCCCTGATTTAACGATCTCAATCCCCTGAGCCTCCAGCGCATCGTGCAACTGGCCAAAATTTGTGTAATCTGCATAGGTATAAATGATGTCTTCAATTAACTCAATCTCTTCCAAACCGGCATCAATAAGTTCAAGTTCAAGTTCTTCAATGTCTAATCCTTCTTTCATATTGCATTCAAAAACAGCTTTCCGGGAGAACATAAATTCCAATGATCCATTTGTGACAAGAGATCCGCCTGCTTTATTAAAATATGATTTTACATTGGCAACAGTGCGGGTTGTATTGTCGGTAGCACATTCAACAAACACAAGCACACCAAAAGGCCCTTTTCCTTCATAAACCACCTCAACCATGCTTTCAGCATCCTTGCCTGATGCCCGTTTGATAGCATTATCAATATTTTCTTTAGGCATGTTTTCTGCCTTAGCATTCATGATGGCGTTGCGGAGGTGCGAATTCATTTCAGGATCAGGACCACCTTCTTTTGCAGCTATTGTGATGAGTTTTCCAAGTTTTGGAAATAATTTCGACATCTTGTCCCATCTCTTTTCTTTTGTCGCACGACGGTATTCAAATGCTCTGCCCATATTTTCAGTTCTTTATGTTTAGGAATTAATTATTTCAGGCTGCAAAATTAGTCAACCCTTTGCTCAATTCATAGCGCCATCTCAAAAAAAGAAAGCAGATGCTGTTAGGTTTACACCACAGCATGTTTTATTACTTAAATTTTGACAATATTTTGCGAACTTTGCCCTCTTAACATTCAAGCATGATATCGATGGAAATATTTTCAATTACCCTCACCATGATTGTTCTTGCTTTTGCCATTGTTGCCATTGCAAAACTATCAAACCTTCAAAAATCAGTAAATATCAAAGATGAATCAGCAGCAAAGCTCGATTTTATCGAAAAAAGCCTGAGCAAACTGGAGTCGGTGGTAAAGGATGATTTCAGGCAAAACAGAGAAGAACTTTCAAACAGCCTTTCGAAATTTCAACTCACTTTTCTCGATACGCTGCGTGAAATTTCCTTTAATCAGCTGGAGCAACTCAAAGCCATGACTGAACAGAATCAGCAAAACTTATCCAACCTGAATAAAACCATTGAAGAACGTCTCTCAAAACTTATCGAAAAAAACGACCTCAGCAGCAAAGAAAACCGCGACGAACTTGCTCGTAACCTGCTTTTAATAAATGATCAGATCAAAAATAAAATGGATGATTTGGGTTTAAAACAAAAAGAGCAAACCGACCTGACTGTCAAGCAATTGGATTCGGTTACATTAAAACTTGATGAAAAATTGGGACAGTTGATTGAAAAATTTCAGTCAAATTCCAATCAGTCCAGAGAAGCTCTTGATAAATCAATGAATAATTTTCAGATTGCTTTTACCAATAACGTGAAAGATTTTAATGACTTACAAAAACAAAAATTTGCTGAACTCGAGAAAAAACAAGGCGAGCTGATTACGATTACGGAATTGAAGCTGGAAAAAATGCGCGAAACCGTTGACGAAAAACTTCAAAAAACGCTTGAAGCCCGCTTGGGTCAATCGTTCGAACTCGTAAGCAAACAGTTGGAGAGTGTTCAGAAAGGGTTGGGCGAAATGCAAAGTCTGGCCAATGATGTAGGTGGCCTTAAGCGTGTCTTGTCCAATGTAAAAACCCGAGGCGTAATGGGCGAAATACAACTTGGTAACATCCTTGAACAAATTCTTGCACCTGAGCAATACGAAACCAATGTAAAGACCAAAAGATCAAGCGGTGATCATGTTGAATTTGCCATCAAGCTGCCCGGTCGCGATGACAACAACCAACCGGTTTATCTTCCAATCGATGCAAAATTTCCACAGGAGGCATATCACCTGCTTCAGATTGCTTATGATGAAGCTAACGCCGTTAAGGCGGAAGAAGCAACACGTACTTTGGCAATAAGTATTAGAAAGTTTGCTAAAGACATTCGCGATAAGTACCTCGATCCACCTTATACCACTGATTTTGCCATTATGTTTTTGCCCATAGAGGGTTTGTACGCTGAAGTTGTGCGCAACACCGACCTGATCGAGCAATTGCAACGAGAATATAAGGTAATCGTAACCGGACCAACAACTTTGGCAGCCATTCTCAATAGCCTTCAGATGGGTTTCAAAACACTTGCCATTCAAAAACGTAGCAGCGAAGTATGGGAAATTCTCGGAGCCGTGAAAACAGAGTTTGGAAAATTTGGGGGTATCCTTGAAAAAGCCCAGAAAAAAATTACAGAAGCAAGCAACGACATAGATACCCTTGTTGGCACCCGAACACGCGCTATTGAACGCCGTTTAAGGCAAGTTCAGGAACTTCCAGCCGCCGAAACAGGACTCTTTTTGGAAGAACCGGAAGCGGATGATGAAAAAGAATTTGGCTTTGACTTGTAGAAAATAAAAGATAATTCTTAAACAGACGTATCATCCTTTTTTATAATACCCATGTCCTGCATCAACCATGTCGCATTCCGATTGGCTGCTATACCTTTACGGATGGTATAATCGAACAGCAACTGTCCGTTTTCTATTTTGCTCTCAAAACAATGATTTACAACTTTTCCATTGAGTTGCTTTTCGAGTAAACTCAGTTTCAGGTCATGAGAAGCCATCACAATAAGGCTGTTATACTGTGTCAAACGATGAATCAATGCATACGAACCCGTGTATTTATCTTCGGAATTGGTGCCACGTAAAACTTCATCTAGCAATATCAGACAGGGTTCAGCCGATGCAGCCCTGTCAAGAATCGCTTTCAGCTGCTTTAACTCGTTCATGAAAAGGGAAGTATTCTCGTGAAGGGAATCAGATTGTCGTAGTGAACTGAGCACAGGCATTGGTTTCCATCTGAAAGCATTGGCACAAACCGGCGCTCCAGCCTGAGCAAGCAGCACATTTACACCTAAAGTACGTAGCCAGGTACTTTTTCCTGACATATTGCTTCCGGTAACTAAGACCAGTCGTGGATCAATCTGCAGGTGTACAGTATTTGAAACACGTTTTGAAGAAGGTATAAGCGGATGACCAAGATCGGATGCAAAAAGCTCAGGATCAGAAGAAAGTGTTGGCGTTACAAAATCAGGATGATTAAACCTGAACACCCCATAGCTGATCAGCATTTCAAGCCTTCCAGTTGTGATAAGCCAATCCTCAATTTTACTATGATACTTGTATTTCCATTTTTCATATCCAAATGCCAGGTGCAGATCATGCATAAAAAAAAGATTGCCCAGCGCATACCATAAAATATTCGCTCTTCTATCGAACCATTCCGAAATTTTTGCCAGCTGCTTAAACCCATTCTTTGCTTCAGCAGCAACCTTTTTCATTTCTGTAAGTATCTCACCTGAAACATCCTGGCTTTCAAATTTTTCCAAAACCTTATAATAAGCATGAAATGCATGACTGAAACCGCTCATTTCCTCTGAGAGCAAAGCCATTTTTTTTGCTTGAGCAAAAGCTGTCAGAAAAGCAACACTTCCATTCAATAAAAAGAGTGAAATATTACCGCTTGTCAGATAATAAATAAAAGAAGCTATTACCAGCAATGGCAAAACATAGGCAGCAATCTTGTAATAATACTGTTTGAAAAACCACATTGGTTCTTCATCTGAAATTACAAACTCCTTAAAATCCTTCCTTCGATAAACACCTAATAGCGCTACCATCACTTCCTGATTAAAATCAGTTTTCTCCGACATCTGCCGGATGGCCATCTGAAGGTTTTGAATTCTGTTTATCTCAGTCGGCGTATGCAAAAGTGATTCAGCAAAAAGGTCTTTACCATAACCAGTAGTACAACGGTTCACATAGTGGAACAAGGAAAACTCTCCAAAAAGATCGAGATCATCGGCGAAAGGCAACTGCGAAATATAGGCTTTACCAGTATCAAAAATGGAAGTCCCACCTGAAAGAACATCGTTTTCATTTTGGTTAATCTCTGAAAGTAATAGAAAATGTTCGCGTTGCGTATAAAGCTTTTGATGTGAAACGATCAGACCAACCAGCAAAATAAAAAACATACCCGAAGCGATCAGGTAAATCGTATCGGTTGAAGCTGTAAACAAATAGAACATCCCTGCCATCAGTAGGAAGCTAACCAATCGAAGCCATGAAAACAGGCCTATTTTTTGACTTATTTTCTTTGTTTTACTTTGGAGTTTATGCAGGCGTTCAGCGTAAAATCCAACAGGGCTGTTAACCTCCATTATTTCAGGCATATTAAATATTTGATATGCAAAGATAGTGTTTCAAATTGTAGTCTTTTAATTTATTGGAGTACCTTTTCAACGAGAATTACAAAAAACAAAATCAAGTTTCATGAAATCCATGATTAAAAAAAACTTTAATTTCGCGCTCCTATGATTACAGATCGCATAAAATGGAATGCAAGACATGAAAACCGGATTGGGTTTCATCCAACAGATTCTTACCTCAAAAAGCAATTGACAAAATTAAAGGCGGACCGGGTTCTTGATTTAGCCTGTGGGAGAGGCCGTAATGCATTTTTTCTTGCAGAACAAGGATACAAAGTAACCGGTGCTGACATTTCTGACATTGGATTGCATATGCTGCGATCGGAAGCGAAACAGCGGGATTTAGACATCAAAACTGTAAATATAGATCTTGATCACCCTGAGATTTTGCTTGATACTGCTCCTTACGATAGTATCATTTGTATCAATTTCAAACCCGGAAATAATCTGCTTGGCCTGGTTTCAGCACTTCTTGAACCTGAAGGGATTTTCCTATGGTGTTCTTTCAACGAAAAACAAGCAGAAGTGTCGGGTTTTCCAATTAATATGGCATTGCATCCCGAGGAGTATATCAATTATTTTCCAGCCCTTCAATTGCTCGAATATGTTAGGTTCACCGATGATTCAGGTTTTCGCGATGGCTATTTATTCAAAAAAACGATAGCATGACCCTTGATAGTGCTGCCTGGATAATTCACATAAAAGGACTTGTGCAAGGAGTTGGCTTCCGGCCTTTTGTATATCGGATGGCGCTCCAAAACCATATCAAAGGATGGGTTGAAAACAGCAACGAAGGTGTAACAATCCATGTTGAAGGAATCTTGCCTCAACAAGAGCTGTTTCTTAAAAATTTAAAGCAACAAGCTCCTCAGGCTGCCATTATCTCAGAAATAAGTGTTTCAGAAACTGCTCCCAAAAACTACCTATCTTTCAAAATCCGCCAAAGCCACAACTTTTCCGATGCTATAACTGAGGTTAGTCCGGATATTGCTGTTTGCCCTGAATGTCTTCTGGATATGAAGAAACAGCCTCACAGGATCGGATATCCCTTTATCAATTGCACCAATTGTGGCCCGCGGTTCACGATCATTCGCGACCTGCCGTACGACAGGGATCACACAACCATGGAACCTTTCGAAATGTGTCCGGTTTGCCGCAACGAGTACAACACAATTCTCGACCGTCGTTTTCACGCTCAACCGATAGCATGCAAATCTTGCGGCCCTAAGTATTCGTTTTTAATTCATGAGGACAATGAATTAATGATAAAACAAATACCGGAAAATAGAGCAGCTCAAGAACTTGCGGAATATATTGACAGCGGACGGATTGTCGCACTAAAAGGACTGGGAGGCTATCATCTGGTCTGTGATGCCAACAACGAAGATGCTGTAAAAAGTTTACGTCTGAGAAAAAATCGTGAAGGGAAACCATTGGCTGTGATGGCCGGCTCAATTGCCAATGTAAAGAAACATTTTACAATAACAAATATTGAAGAAAACTCCCTTTCTTCATGGCGGCGTCCCATCGTGTTGTTGACCGAAGGGAAGCCTTTTTCAGCATCGGTTAATAATGGGATGAAAACAACCGGAGTTCTATTACCTTACATGCCTTTGCACTATCAGCTTTTCGAACATTTAAAAACAGATGCCATTGTCCTCACAAGCGGGAACATCTCTGATGAACCTGTTACAATATCAGATGCTGAAGCAATTATGAAACTAGGGCGTGTTGCGGACGTTGTTGTGAGGTATAACCGCGAAATTCATAACCGTGCTGATGATTCAGTTGTATTTATTGCTTCAGGTACAGAACGGATGCTACGACGTTCACGCAGCTTTGTACCGTCGCCTATTGCATTAAACCAGCAAACTGAAGGTATTTTTGCAGCCGGCGCTGAACTGGTTAACACTTTTGCTATTGGTAAAGAAAATCAGGTTATTCTCAGTCAGCACATCGGGGATTTGAAAAATGCTGAAACCATGATATTTTATGAGGAGTCTTTTCAGCGGTTCTCAAAATTGTTTCGTTTTCAACCCACCTTGGTAGCCTGCGACAGTCATCCTGATTATCTTTCATCTCAATTTGCGCGTTCATTAGGCATCGAAACAATGGAAATACAACATCATCATGCCCATATTGCATCATGCATGGCTGAGCATGGCCTGGATGAAAAAGTGATTGGTGTTGCTTTTGACGGTACAGGTTACGGTGATGATGGAACCATCTGGGGAGGAGAATTTCTGTTGTGTGACCTTATTGATTATGAAAGGTCTTATTATTTTGATCCTGTGCCCCTTCCTGGCGGGGACAAAGTGACCCATGAACCCTGGAGAACTGCGGTTTCGTATCTCTACAAATACTTCGGAAAAAAGATTTTCGAAGATCCTTTGGATCTGTTAAAAATAATTGAGCCTGAGCACCTTGAACTTCTTCTACAAGCAATAGACATGGACATCAATTGCCCTGTCAGTTCCGGTGCAGGTCGCTTGTTTGATGCAGTGGCCGCTCTTTCGGGAGTTTGTACACACAGTAGTTTTCATGCGGAAGCTCCCATGAGACTTGAAGCAGTTATGGCGGCAAACTGCCGCGGAAAATATGTATTTGATATTGAAGGAAGTAAAATTGTGTTTTGGAAGCTTTTCTACCTTTTGATGAAAGACTTGCATGCTAAGGTAGCTGTTTCTGAAATTTCAGCTAAATTCCATAATACCATGGTTGTGTTAATACTTACGGTTGTAAAAAAAATGCGTTTAGAAACAGGCATAAACAAAATAGTGTTGTCCGGAGGTAGTTTTCAAAATCGCTATTTGCTTGAGAAATCAGAAGAATTACTTAAAGAGGCCGGATTCAGTGTTTTTACAAATCGTAAAGCACCTTCCAACGACGGGGGAATTGCTTTAGGACAAATGGCAATTGCATCAAAGAGAAGAGCGATGAAACTGATTGATTAGTTTCAAACAACACCCTTATAAAAATAAAAGCTTAAAATCAGAAACTATGGCAGGGCAATACCGAAACGAAATCGAAACCGGCAAAGGTGTGGCAATCGTTACCAAAGAAAATCAGCGTTCGGAGATACTTACCGAAGGAATTGTTCAGACTATTCTTACAAAAAGTTCGTTTCATTCTCATGGCATCAAAGTGAGGCTTGTATCGGGTGAAGTGGGCAGGGTGAAAATTGTAAATGAATAGCAAATAACAGATTATTAGTTAATTATGTTTTAGGCAGGGGAAGTTTATCAAAGTGAGAAAATGCTTTGACAAAAGCTTTATCCTTTATACCTAAAACCCACATTTTAACCAAGTCACGACAAAAAGATCCGTTTACTTCTTCGTTGTAATTCTCAGATATAAATTTTCAACTCTGGTGCGTGCCCAGGGAGTTTTTCGTAAAAAAGCAAGGCTGGATTTGATGCTGGGATCATTTTTAAAACAGTTAATATTGATCTTATTGGCCAGACCATCCCAACCAAAATGATTTACCAGATGATTTAAAATTGTTTCAAGGGTCAGTCCGTGCAGTGGGTTGTTCTTTTGATCAGCATCCATAATTAAACTGAAAACGAAAGGTTCGTTATTTTACATTCAACTTATATTTTAGCGCAAGTTAAACATTTTATCCATTCCGATGATGAAATGAAACCCAAAGCAAAAGTTGGGCTGAAAGATTTAATTGCCTATTTTTGACGCTGAAAAGAAATTCTGTTTTAATACAATATTATGTGCCTAAGCATCCCGGCAAAAATTGAATCTATCGATGGAGAAACAGCTGTGTGTTCTGTTGGTGGAACGACCTATACTGCAAGTATTCAGATGTTGGATATAAATGATCTTGCACCTGGCGATTACGTTCTATTGCATACCGGTTTCGCCCTGCAAAAAATCAGTAAAGAAGAAGCAGAGGCTACGTTGGAGCTTTTCGATGAATTTGAAACCTTTAATGAGAAACTGGATCAGGAAGAAATAAAATCAGGCCAGAGAATCGTTTAATACATGACTGATGCAGTACATCGATGAATACCGCGACAAAGAGAAAGTTGTCTCTTTGATAAACAGGATCAAATTCATTTCAAAAAAACCTATCCGCATAATGGAAGTTTGCGGAGGCCATACAATGGCTATACAACGCTTTGGAATTCCATCGCTGCTTCCCGATCATATCGATCTCGTTTCAGGGCCTGGCTGTCCTGTGTGCGTAACAAGCAGGGCCTACATCGATCAAGCGATTGCCTACAGCCGTTTGCCCTATGTAATCATTACTACTTACGGAGACTTAATTCGTGTTCCGGGTTCTTCTTCCACCCTCGACAAAGAAAAGGCAACCGGTGCAGATATCCGTATCGTTTATTCAATTCTTGACGCATTGACAGTCGCCAAACAAAACCGCAAAAAGAAAATCATTTTTTTGGGTATTGGTTTTGAAACAACATCCCCGGGTACAGCCGCCGGAATCTTAAAAGCGCAGATGGCAGGTCTTTTTAATTTTTTTGTCTATAGCGCCCATAAAATTATGCCACCACCTATGAAAGCCCTCATCGATCAGGGTGTAAAAATTGATGGATACATTGGACCTGGTCATGTAAGTACAATTACCGGTTCGAAGATTTTCAATTTCATTCCTGAAAAATACGGCCTCGGAGTGGTCATAAGCGGATTTGAACCACTTGATATACTGCAGACTATCTACATGCTTGTTCTTCAATACGAAAACAACACACAAAAAGTTGAGATACAGTATTCGCGTGTTGTAAAACCCGAAGGAAACATAAAAGCACAGGAAATGCTGGATGAAGTATTCGAGATGCGCGATGATTGGTGGCGTGGTTTGGGAACGCTTCCGGAAAGCGGAATGGCAATCAGGGCGAAATTCGAAGCATTCAACGCTGAAAAAATGATTGAAGTTGAGGTTGAAAATACCCGTGAGGACAAAGGATGTATTTGCGGGTCTGTGCTCAAAGGAATTAATAAACCATCAGATTGCAAGCTTTTTGGCAAGGTTTGTACACCTTCCGATCCTGTCGGAGCGTGCATGGTATCCAATGAAGGAGCCTGCGCTGCCTATTACCGCTATAAAAGAACCGATTCATGAAACATCCATCCAACATCCTTCTGGGACATGGCAGTGGTGGGCGCCTTTCACACGATTTAATTTCAAATCTGTTTGTAAAGTATTTCCACAATCCTTTTTTGGAACTTCAGGGAGATGCATCCATTTTTCCGGTTAACAAGGGTAAATTAGCATTTACAACCGATTCATTTGTTGTTGATCCACTGTTCTTTCCCGGAGGTGACATTGGAAGGCTTGCTGTGGCCGGAACTGTGAATGACCTGGCAGTATCTGGGGCAAAGCCACTTTACCTAAGTGCAGGTTTTATCATTGAAGAAGGGCTGCCTTTTAATATCCTCGAAAAGATTGTTAAAAACATGGCTGAAGAAGCCAAAAATGCCGGTGTATTTATTGTAACAGGCGACACCAAGGTCATTAACAAAGGGAAATGTGATAAACTCTTTATAAATACTGCCGGCATTGGCGAAATGATTTGTGATGCCGATCATATAAGCAGTGGATGTGAGATTGAAGTTGGTGACAAAATTATCATCAACGGTTCGATCGGTGATCACGGCATGGCTGTGATGAGCGCCAGAAATCAACTGCATTTTCAATCAGATATTGAATCGGATTGCGCTTGCCTGAACGGAATAATTGAGATAGCATTACAGAATCCCAAAGAAGTTCATTTCATGCGGGATGCCACCCGCGGAGGTTTGGGAACCGTTATGGCAGAATTATGTGAGAAGAAACCTTTTGGCATCAATCTATTCGAAGATAAGATTCCTGTTAAAGAGACAGTACGCGGCATCTGTGAATTGCTTGGATTTGACCCTCTTTATGTAGCCAATGAAGGCAAAGTAGTAATGGTTGTTTCTTCAGCTGTGGCTGAGGCAATGGTTGAAAAAATAAAACAGCATCCATTGGGGATGAATGCTGCAATAATTGGAGAAATTACAGATCAGCACAAAGAGAGGACATGGTTAAAAACTTCTATTGGAGGCACCCGCATCGTTGATATGCTTGCCGGCGAACAACTGCCTCGCATCTGTTAAAGATTGCTATTGAAATAGTTGGCACTAAAAACCATATTCATAATAAAACTTAGACATTTCTGCTGATACTTCCTTGAATACGATGTGATGACTATCGCACCCTTTTCGTGAACAAATTCTAACTACACCGCCTGCCTTAATTACAAAAGCTACAAGAGGAGCATTACATTCATGACAATTATCTTCAATTGCCAGCTCTTTGTTGCAATGTGGGCAATACATGTCAACAATTTCACCATCAGCAATTTCGATACTCAATTTTTTTTCTGATGATCCATAAATGCAGCTTAGCCAAAGCACTCCCCTGTCGTGTTCAGTCTCAATATTGACCTTAACGGTGGGCTTGTTACCAAAAAGAACATGGTTTTCCATGAGCGAACTATCGCACATAGGGCATTTTACACTGAGTGATACTTCTTTTTCCATGACCGTATTATTTGAATGCTTAAAAACCCTGATGAATAATTTTATCAGGTCACCGCGTAAATGTACAAAATATCGATTTTAAAATCAAGTGCATTTTATTAAAGGTTGTAACATATTTTTAGAAACCAGTTTGTTTTATTTTTAAAACTTGATGAAATTAATAAAAAAAAGCCTTTTACTTTGTCGAAAAGTAAAAGGCTTAAAGCTAATATTCTCGTATTAATCCATAATTAAAGACCTGAATTGTAATGAAAATAATTCAACAAGATGTCAGGTTATCTCATGTCGACAATATCCACACCCGGGTATTTTTTCTGGTCAAACTGAAAGAAGTCCTTGGCTAAGACAACATTAGGCGTCATCTTACTCAGATCATACACAAAAGTATTCCCTCCATTATCGAAGACCGATAAATTTATCAGCTGAAGTTTGCTTTCACTTATACCAAGCTGAATCTTAGTAAATTTCTTTCCAACGGAAGGCTTTAACTCTATTGTTTTCAACCCTTTAATATCATTATTCTTGTCGTGAAAAAACGAAGCTTTATAGTCAGTATAATAAGATGTCAGCAAAGAATTAGGGGTCATAACATCTTCTCCTTCCTCAACATCACTGATCATTACCTCGTTACTTTCTTCAAGGTAAGTCCAAACCGTTTTTCCATCACTTAAAACGATTTGTGCATCAAAAGTTATTTTATAGGCATTGTCTTTTAAGAAAAGACTCCCTTTTTTTTCTTCATTGATTCCAGCTTTTTCGTTGACCATAGAATAAGTAAAATCAACTTTAAGGTTTTCATACGAGCGGGTTTTATCGATCACCTGTTTCAGAAGTTCATCTGCATTACGCTGACCAATGGTTTGCAATCCGGATATAAGAAGAATTAATATCAGGAGATATTGAATATTTATTTTCATAATTTATAGGTCTTGTTTGTTCTTAGCGTCGATATCCTTCAAAAACTGTACCAAAGCCATTTCATTGGCTACTCTAACTTCTCTTGCCTTCGATCCTTCAAAAGGTCCAACAATACCTGCAGCCTCAAGCTGATCAATAATTCTTCCAGCACGATTGTAACCCAATTTTAATTTTCTTTGCAGAAGTGAGGTAGATCCCTGTTGGTTTTGAACAATGATTCGGGCTGCATCTTCAAACATTTCATCACGATCGGCAGCATCAAAAACAGCTCCATGATCGTCCTGATCTTCAGAAAATTCAGGAAGATGATAAGCATCCGGATAGGCCCGCTGTGAGCCAATAAATTCAGTTAGGCGTTCTACTTCAGGTGTATCAATAAATGCGCATTGAAGGCGGATGAGATCGCTTCCGGTTGATAAAAGCATATCGCCACGACCTACCAACTGATCAGCTCCACCTGTATCGAGAATCGTTCTGGAGTCGATGCGTGAAATAACGCGAAAAGCAATACGTGCAGGAAAGTTGGCCTTGATGGTACCAGTAATTATATTAACTGAAGGCCTTTGAGTAGCAATGATAAGGTGAATTCCAACAGCACGTGCCAGCTGCGCAAGTCGCGTTATAGGTCCTTCAATTTCTTTTCCGGCGGTCATAATCAGATCAGCAAACTCATCAACGACAAGTACAATATAGGGCAGGAAACGATGACCGCTCAACGGATTCAGTTTCCTTGCTTTAAACTTCTCATTGTATTCCTTGATATTGCGCACCTGGGCATCTTTGAGTAGTTCGTATCGATTATCCATTTCTATTCCCAAAGAGTTAAGCGTTCGTACCACCTTACGGGTGTCGGTGATAATAGCTTCTTCTGAATCAGGAAGCTTTGCAAGATAATGACGTTCAATTCGGCTAAATAAGCTCAGTTCGACTTTTTTAGGGTCAACCATTACGAATTTAAGTTCTGAAGGGTGCTTGCAATACAACAAAGAAGTGATCACAGCATTTAGTCCAACAGATTTTCCCTGCCCGGTAGCACCAGCCATAAGAATATGAGGCATTTTTGTGAGATCAGCCACAAAACTCTCGTTTGAAATAGTTTTTCCAAGCGCAAATGGTAATTCATAATGGTTTTGCGTAAATCGGTCAGAACCAAGAATTGATCGCATTGAAACGATTTCAGGTTTCAGATTGGGGACTTCAATTCCCACGGTTCCTTTTCCCGGAATAGGTGCAATGATACGTATACCTGTTGCAGAAAGCGAAAGCGCTATATCATCTTCAAGTCCTTTGATACGGGCAATACGAATACCAGGAGCTGGTACTATTTCATATAGAGTAACAGTTGGCCCAATCGTAGCTTTAATTCTTTCGATGCCAATAGAATAATTTCCAAGGGTTTCTACAATACGGTTTTTGTTTGCTTCCAATTCAGAACGATCAACATTGATTGTTCCATCACCATACATATTTAACAAATCGAGGGGTGGAAAACGATAGTCCGGCAAATCGAGGGTGGGATCAAACTGCGTATCCAAACCCTGACGTTCAATAGTACCTTTTGATTTAAATTTCTCGTCCTTTCTAGGCTCCACCTTAAGTTCAATACTTTCATCTTCAGGCTCTTCAACTGGTAATGAACCCATCGATTCATTCACTGGCAGTTCAACCTCCATTTCAATTCCTTTATCTTCTTTTAAATGACGAACGTTCCCTTCACCAGGTTTTGGCTTCACAAACTCGATATCATCATCATCAACTGCAAATTCAAATGTATTGTATTTGTCCTGCAAAATAAGACCGTTTTTTGTTTGGTTCTTTTCATTTTGAACGGCTTGCTTATTCTTTTTGTAAAAACTAAATGTAAGCGTAAAACTCACGATAAGGTAAACTAAAAAAACGAAAAGAATAGTAATAACAACACCTGCTTTTCCCAAAACAGCCGTTAAGTAATTGTTCAAAAATGCACCAACAACACCTCCCAGAACATTAAGAGGATCTTCAGGGAAAATGTATGCTAAGAATAAAGGCAGCCATAACAAGCTCATCATCGCATACTTCCACAGACCCCAGGCAGAAACAACCTTTGCTTTAAAAAGCATTCGAATACCAAAAATAAAAAACAAAATCACAAAGTAAAATGCTCCCAGACCAAATCCTTCCTTTACAAAAAACTGAGACAAAAATGCACCAAGATTACCTGCCCAGTTGTTCATTTTGGTCTCAGTATCGGTAAGAACTGCACCAAAAGGCATGTCGGCAAAATAATCGTCAGTTACCTGATTGAACCAGTTTAATAAAAATGACAGAAATGCAAGTAAAAGAAATGCAGCCACGAAAAGAAAAAAAACAGCCGCAATTCTTTTAAACCGATCGTCTACCTTCCATGCTGACTTTTTGCGTAAGTCAGCAGGTGTTTTTTTTCCTTTAGATTTCTTCTCTGAAGCAGTTGATTCAGACAAAGGCACTTCATCAACCGCTTCAATTTCTTTCAACGTATTGGATCTAAGTTTATTACCAGTTTTGGACATTTATTCCTTAGCTTTATAAGTGCAAAATTAGCAAATTCGGATGAATTGTCGGATGTAAAAAATATATGTTGTAAAAAACTGATTTCCATTAGCATATACACCATTAGAGGTCAACTTCATGCTAAATCAACCAATCGTCTTGCGTCAGTATTGATGAATAAACGTATTGATTATCCCTTCTGCAAAAGTCAGCAAATCATAACACACGGCAGGCGCGGTCAAAAAAAGCCAGAACAAAATTATACTGTTCCGGCTCTTTAATAATTTGCTCAAAAAACTATTCGTTGCTGATGGTAATTGAAATAATATGATCACCCTGACTGATCTGATCGACTACATCTACATTTTCGATCACTTTACCAAACACCGTATGGACTCTGTCGAGATGTGCAGTATTCCGCCTGCTATGGCAAATAAAAAATTGAGAGCCTCCGGTATCACGTCCGGCATGGGCCATTGAAATAACACCTCGGTCATGGAATTGATTTTTACCATTCAGTTCACATGGAATTTTATAGCCCGGGCCTCCGGTACCATCGCCTTTCGTGCAGCCACCCTGAATAACAAAGTCAGGAATGACACGATGAAACTTTAATCCATTGTAGAATCCTGATTCAGATAGTTGAACAAAATTGGCAACCGTTCCTGGTGCATCATCTTCAAATAACTCAAGTACCATTGTACCCTTATCTGTTACGATAGTCGCTTTTTTCATAGGTATTATATATTATTTAACTGTTCGCATTGATTTATTCCAACGTATTTTCCCTCCAAAAAGAGTCTTTTCTTTATCAAGAGAAAGCCATACAAATACTGCTTTTCCAACAATATGATCATTTGGGACAAAGCCCCAGAACCGTGAATCGGCTGAGTTGTGACGATTGTCGCCCATTAACCAGTAATAATCCATTTTAAAGGTATAGGTTTTCGCAATTTCATCATTGATATATATTTTACCCTCTTTCACACTGAGGTCATTGCCTTCGTAAGCATCAATAATTCGCTCGTATAAAGGTAGGGTTTGCATATTTAAGTCAACGGTTGTACCACTTGAAGGGATTACCAACGGACCATAATTATCAATGTTCCAGGCATAAAAATCAGAATTAGGAAAGACTTCAGGATTTCTTTCACCTGGAAGCTCCAAAGTGCGTGTAACAGACTCTACATTGGGCAGCTCGCGAAGATTCTTTGCTACATCATCCCTAATCCAGAAAACATACTCACCTGCTGTACTGGCCATTCTGCCTTCAGTTATGTCATATTTACCCAAAATCCTTTGATTAAGCGCATTACCATCCGTTTTTACCAAATACCTGAACTGGATTATTCCTGGTGTCGGGTTGGGTTGACCGTTTACAAATAACTCAGAATTTACAATCCGGATGGTGTCTCCAGGCATCCCAACGCAACGTTTGATATAGTTTTCGCGCTTATCGACCGGACGGGAAACTATTTTCCCAAAATTCCTCTCATCTGACCATACTCTTTCACGTCCATATTCTCTGATCAAGGAGTAATAGCTTACATTGCTCTGGAAACGCAAACTAACAGTGTCTCCTGCGGGATAATTAAATACTACAGCATCGTTGCGCTTCACTTGACCCAAGCCGGCAAAACGGAAATAAGGCCATTTTACCCATTCAACGTAAGAACGTGCAGTTTCACTCCAGGGCATGGTGTGGTGTACAAAAGGAAATGCAATGGGTGTGTTGGGTAATCGAGGACCATAGCTTATTTTACTAACAAATAGAAAGTCTCCTACAAGCAAGGACTTTTCCATACTAGAAGTTGGAATGGTATATGCTTCAAAAAGAAAAGTTCGGATAATCGTTGCGGCTACAACTGCAAAAATGATAGCATCAAGCCACTCTCTTACAGGTCCTTTCTTTTCACGGATAACCGTAGAAGGGTCTGTGTAAAAACTCTTTTTGTCCATTCCTATGATCGGCAGGTAAACAAATGGCACAAGTGCTGATAGAAAGTGTTCCCAAAAGCTTTCTTTCCCAAAACTTTTCACTAACTCTATTAGCATCAACATATAAACAAAAACATTGATAAAAGGAATGATGATGAAAATGTACCACCATAAAGGCTTTTTTATGATTTTTAATAAGATGTACATGTTGTAAAAGGGAATCAAGGTCAGGTAACCTTTTTCTCCGGCTTTTTCAAACAACTGCCATGCAAAAACCGTTGGAATCGTAAAAAGCAACGGCAAAATAATAATCAATTGAATCATAATACTTGATTTATTAAACGGCTAAATTATAAAAGTCTTGTAATACTCCATTTGCTCCCTTGTTAAATATTCATAATCAATGCAATGGGAGCGCAAAAACCAGTTTCTTATCATATCCATCCATCTGAAATACAATTTTTTCGGCCCGGGCACGATGCTCAAATTCTTTTAAATCGTAACGAAAAAGGCCCTTGACCTCAGAGCGACATGGATCATGGTCTGAGAATACAGGAATAAGTCTAATGAATTTCTCTTGCTCAATTATTACCTCATTATAAAACAGTAACATCTCCACATCCCCGCAACCACCGCTGTAGAGAACTTCAATATTGATGCAATTTTCATTGATATATACATCCTTAATTATGAAACTGTCGCTCTTTTCTCCGATGACCATATCAGTTACCGGGGTTAAAGAATAGCAAAATGCTTTTTCGTTTTTTAGATCAGCTTCTTTGATTGCTGTATTTTTTTGGGATATGCAAGAATGAAATAAAAAACCTGACAAAAAGATGAAAAAAAGAAACAACTTCCCCTTTTGTTTCTTTTGGACAGTCAATCCGGAATCAGATGGGATACGGTAAATATGTGTCAAAACAATAAAGGATTAATATTTATCATTCAGTATGTCATCCATCATAAAAACACCTTTTTTTCCAAAAAGAAACTCCGCCGCTAAAACAGCTCCAACCGCAAATCCTTTTCTTCCCTTAGCTTCATGTTTCAAACTGATTGTATCTTCTGCAGAGTCTGCAATTACTTCATGAATGCCACTCACATCACCAATTCGACTAACATCAATGGGGAGCACATCTTCTTGTTCACTGTTTCCGATTCTCCAGGATTTTAAATCCCCTACCCTTTCAATCATATCTTCAGCAAGTCGCAAAGCTGTGCCACTTGGGGCATCCAGTTTTTGTGTATGATGCGTTTCATGCAAAGACAAACGATAATGAGTCCCATTTACGAGCTTCGCAAGCTGTTTATTAAGCCTGAAAACAATATTCATTCCCAATGAAAAATTGGGTGCATGAAAAAGGGCAAGACTCTTATGAAGGCAGAGTTTTTTAACTTCATCATAATGATTATACCAACCTGTAGTACCTACTACTACTGGCAACGACAATTCAAAACATCGAAGAATATTATCAAAAGCAGTTTCCGGCAAACTGAAATCAATGGCAATATCTGCTTTTTCAAGTTGAGCAGCCTTTAATTCAAAATCATGAATGCTATCAATCACACATGCAATCCTGTGACCCCGTTCCAGGCATACTTGCTCGATGACTTTTCCCATCTTGCCATATCCAAGCAAAGCAACATTCATTTTTTTCATGGTTAGAAATGATACCTTAAGGTGACCAGAGTTTGGTTGTTAAGCGAATTTTCGGGCAATAAAAAAGTACCTTGTGGTGCAGCTGAAGGTTGTAACTGAAGACTGAGATTCCCGCTTATATCGTAATCAAAAAAATGTGCGTCAACAGTTGCATCAACAATGTTTAATATGTACCAGACTCCAAGCAAAATCCAACTCAATTCTGTGTTGCGCCGGTAATAATCCCTTATTTGTACCAAATCAGCAGCAGAATATCTTCCTACGTATTTGTTATCAATAGGAAAATCCTCCTCATTAGATACATAATTATAAGCATCTTTAGCCAAAATGTATTCCTTCCGGTTTGTTATAGCGAAATAGGTAATTGTACCGATACCCGCGTAAACTATTGGAATCTTCCAGTATTTCTTGTTATAAGCCTGTCCGAGACCTGGCAGAATGGCTGAATAAATGGAGGCTTTGTGAGGAGAATGCTTAGGTTTCTGAATAATTCCTTCTGATGATGCAACATTTTGAGCTGAAGCAAACCCGCTCACAATCAGGAGCAAAAAGAAAACAGTACACTTCAACTTAAACATGGTATGCTATTTAGAGGTCAGCAAAGTGATCAGACGCTCAAATTCGGAATCATTATCAAAGCTGATTACAAGCGACCCTTTACCATTTAAAGAACGGCGAATATCGACTTTTGTTTGAAGTTGTTCGGCAAGATTTTTAGAATGTTGCTTGTAAGTAGCAGGAACAACCTGTTTGTTGACATTTTTTATAGTTGGCTTTGGATTATTCATGTGACGCACCAAAGCTTCAACCTGCCGGACGTTTAGCTCCTCTTCGATAATTTTCTGAAGAATAATCAATTGAATCTCAGTATTTTCAAAACTAATCAGTGAACGCGCGTGTCCCATACTGATATGTCCGTCCCTTAAGGCGATCTGTACTTCAGGCGGCAGCTTAAGCAAGCGAAGAAAATTGGCTATGGTTGTTCTGCTTTTGCCAACCTGCTCACTAAGATTTTCCTGAGTCAGATTGCACTCATCCATCAAACGTTGGTACGAAATGGCTACTTCTATTGCGTTGAGGTTCTCGCGGTGAATATTTTCGATTAGTGCCATTTCTAGCATCTGCTCATCATTGGCAACCCTGATAAACACAGGTATGGTATTCAAACCAGCCATTTTTGAAGCGCGCAAACGTCGTTCACCTGAAATTAATTGGTATTTATCATATCCGAGCTTTCTTACCGTTACAGGTTGAATCACGCCCTGCGACTTTATAGAGGCGGCGAGTTCGCGCAAGGCCATGTCGTCGAATTCTGTTCTCGGCTGAAAAGGATTGGCTTCAATCTTTTCGAGTGCAATCTCCGCAGTAGCACCTGCAACATAATTTCCTGAGATATCTCCGGAAGTTATATCAGTATCCGGGCTTTGAAGAATGGCTTCCAAACCACGTCCTAGACCTCTTTTCTTCGCTTTGCTGCTATTGGGTTCCTGATTCAATGTTATCCTCCTCCAGATTGTTTTTGATGAGATTATTTTTCTGTAATATTTCTCTTGCAAGATTGAGGTAATTCACAGCCCCAGTGCTGGTTGCATCGTGCATGATGATGGTTTCACCAAAGCTTGGGGCTTCACTCAATCGGGTATTTCTGTTGATGATGGTATTAAAAACCATTTGTTGAAAATGGGTTTTCACTTCTTCAACCACCTGACGCGAAAGGCGTAAACGGGCATCAAACATTGTGAGTAAAATACCTTCAATATCAAGTTTTGGGTTCAATCGTGACTGAACAATTTTAATCGTATTGAGTAACTTTCCAAGTCCTTCGAGGGCAAAATATTCGCATTGAACCGGAACAAGAACCGAATCTGCGGCCGAAAGTGCATTCACCGTGATGAGACCAAGAGATGGTGAGCAATCAATTATAATAAAGTCGTAATCATCCTTGATTTTTTCGATTACTTTTTGCATCATTTTTTCCCGGTTAGGAAGGTTAATCATTTCAATTTCAGCCCCAACAAGATCGATATGTGCTGGAAGTAACCATAAAAACGGTGTATTGGATTCCACAATTACCTCTGAAGGATTTACATCATCAATAATGCACTCATAAATACTGTTTTCAACTTCCCTTGGATCAAAACCTAAACCAGATGTGGCATTGGCCTGTGGATCGGCATCAATAATAAGCGTTTTATATTCAAGAACCGCCAAACTGGCGGCCAGATTGATGGCCGTGGTTGTTTTACCAACTCCACCTTTTTGGTTTGCTATGGCAATGGTTTTACCCATATATAATGTTATTCAATGAATTAAGATTATGTGTACCTTTATTTTAAGATTGACAAAAGTAAGGCTTTTAGAAATACTTTGTCGTATTACCTGAACAAAAAATAAAAACGCAATCTTTTAAGTTTCATTGTAACGATTATTATAATTATTTAATAATCAGGCAATAAAAAAACCTAAGAATTATACAATTCAGATTTTGAACAGGTGAACACATTCAAAAAAAAGCTGCAAGAAGCAGCCTAAACTTTCAAAAGAAATTGTCTAAAAAACAGCGTTAGTCGGTTTGTCAGGCAAGATCTTCAAAACTCACTTCTTCATCACTGGATCCTGTTGATTCACCGCCATAATTTTCGGGCAGCTCCCCGGTTTCGATAAATGCAATGGATTCATTTAGTCCTGCCATAAACTTCTCAAAATCTTCCTTATAAAGAAAAAGCTTATGTTTTTCGTAGAAAAATTTTCCCTGATCGTTGCTAAATCGTCTTTTACTTTCCGTTATCGTCAGATAATTTTCATCATTTCTGGTAGATTTTACGTCGAAAAAATACGTTCTCTTTCCAGCTCTTATCGAACGAGAAAATAATCCTTCCCTTCTTTCCTGATTGTCGTTCTCTTCCATTATCAAATCTAATTAGATGTACTAAAACTTAAAAGCAAAAGTAAAAAAAGTTTTGACCCATGCCCTTACAAATCCTATCAAAAAATAGTTGTCAAGGTTACATTTATTTAACAAAAGCATCAGGTAGCAATAAAAATATTAGGCAACTACAACAATATCAAATAGATATAAATCAAATATTTATATCCTGATTCAAAATATTTTTTTTTGCTCTGCATTAAATCCAGATGAATGAGTGCCTCTCCGGTTTGAAAAATTCTTACTACATTTATGTTTGGGAGAATGTTTGTTGTTTTAACACCTCAAAGTTATTGTTTATCAATGAAATAACACAAATACTCTCCTTCATTTTTTGAATTTAGGAATTACTCAGGTTAAAAGTTGAAACCTTCATCTGCTCTACTTTCATTATTTAATTTATTTTTGAAGTGAAATCAAAATATTAATCAAATCTATCAACAATGAAAAAATCTTTACTCACCTTTTTATTTGCACTAAGTGCAATCGTTATCGTTGCCCAGACCCCGTTGCAGAAACAATTACAACGAATGTCGAAAGAAAATCAATTTATTGAGCATCGTGAAGATGAATCAATAGGGTTTCCGGGCGAGCTCAATACATTTGTTTCCAATATGAAAGCGCCTGATGTTGTTATTGGAAATTGCCGATATGACCGTCAATCAAATTATTCAGTTCAACAAAGAATGTTTGTATACCCCGATGGAACCATTGGTGCAACATGGATGCGTGGTATGGAAGAAACGAGTTATCCTGATCGTGGGACTGGTTACAATTATTTTAACGGATCTGCCTGGGGTCCTGCACCAACAGTGCGCATCGAATCTGTTAAAACGGGTTGGCCTGCTTATGCTCCATTTGGACCGAATGGAGAAATCGTTGCTGCGCATACCGCTAACGCAACCGGATTGGTTTTTAGCTGGCGCGAAAACAAAGGTGCTGGCGAATGGAACTCATTTAATTTTGCTGGGCCAGATGGTCTTGATCTGCTTTATCCAAGAATTGTCACCAATGGCCCTGACCGTGAAACCATTCACCTAATTGCGCAGGTTAGAGCAACTACACCATATGCGGGACTTGCCGGAGCGCTAACCTACAGCCGTTCCAGCAATGGAGGACAAACATGGGAAATTTTACATGAAGTTCTTACTGGTATTGATAGTGATCACTTCCTTGGTTTTGGAGCTGACCGCTATGCCTTTGCAGATCCAGTTGGAGAAACCTTGGCTTTCGTTGCTGGTGATGGTTATAGTGATGTTGTTGTGATGAAATCAACAGATAATGGTGATAACTGGGATCGTATCGATTATTACCTCAGTCCTGATCCTTTTATGGATGGAAATACTGAGATTCCACGCTATGGCGCAGTTGACTCATTTCACAGTATTGTAATTGATGATTTAGGTCAGGTGCATGTATCATCAGGAAGGAGGCTCAACCGTGCTGATGGTTTAGGTGCTTTAACTTATTATCCATATTCCAATGGCTTGATCTATTGGAATGAAAATATGTTGCCTTTGGATTCAACTATGGTTGGTTCAGATATTAGTGATCCCTCAGCTGTACCTTCACAATATTTATTGGCCGAACTTTTTGATAACGGAGTTGATTCTATTATTGGAGTAGCAACGTATTATGGCTCAATTACAACCATGCCACAATTGGTTTTTGATCATGAATCTAAGTTTTTATATGCATTTTACAGTGCACTTACCCTCGGCTTTGCCACAGAGGAATACAATTATCGCCACATCTGGATGAAATATTCGGAGGATTATGGCCAAACCTGGAGTCCGGAAGTTGACCTTAACGGTGATATTTTTCATCTTTTTAGCGAATGTGTTTTTCCTTCTGCATCACCAACAGTAAGTGATAAAATTCATTTGATTTATCAAAGCGACGATGCCCCGGGAATGGCTGCAAGCGGTGTGCAGCACACTGTTAGGGACAATACTATCGTTTATTTAACCGTAAATACTGCTGTTGGAATTGCTGAGTCTCTGGCCAGAATTGTTTCAATTGATCAGGTAAATCCAAATCCTGCCAAAGACATTGCACGGATTGTGGTGAACGTTGATAAAGCAGTCCCAGCGCAGATTAGTATTTTAAACTCACTCGGACAGGAGGTTTATCAAGCTGACAGATATTTTACGCATGCAGGTCCGCATCATATTGAACTGCAACTCCAGAGTATTGAAAGCGGCATTTATTTTATTCGCATAAAAGCAGGAAGTGATGCAGCCGTTCAAAAACTAATCGTTCAATAAATTTGATATCGAAATAGTTTAACCCTGCCATTTTTTGGTGGGGTTTTTTATTTAGAATAGTGATCAAAGCTTTCGTTTCAAAAAAAGGCTCGCTAAACCAATGTTCGATTGGGTGTACCCGAATAATCCATCTTTTTGGTAGTTTACATAACTCGGCTTCAACATAACCCCCTTACAAATAGAGAATTCCTTCTTAAAGGACGAAAAACCAGCAACAAAGAGCAACGTTTCTTTTTAGTCATTACCCTGAAATCAAAACACCCTATCAACATGCTCAAGAGTTTAGAAGCATGCACGAACTGACCACTCGTGACCACGCTCAACGCAGATTTAACGCATAGAACGAAAAACAACACTGCTCAAAATAAAAGAATTTAATATCGTTGTAAATACGGCGAAATACAATTTGGAAAATATTCTCAACTTCTTCAATAACCGAAATACAAATATAAATGCTGAATCGTTTATGAAAGCATATATCATCGTCTCGTTACAAAAATATCAGTAATTTTGCACCTTCATTGAACAAAACCAGTCGTAAGACTTTTATATTTATAAAATAAATAATACTAATTAATATGGCTACTTTTGAAATTATAATGCCAAAGCTAGGAGAAAGTGTAATCGAAGCTACCATTACCAAATGGTTGAAATCGCCAGGTGACATGATAGCTGAAGATGACGCCCTTGTTGAAATTGCAACAGATAAAGTGGACTCCGAAATACCATCACCTGTTGAAGGAAAGCTAATCAAATTACTTTATAATGAAGGAGATGTTGTAGCAGTAGGCCTTCCAATTGCCCTCATTTCGCTGGATGGAGAAGATGCCGTTCAGGAAGATTCTTCCACTCCAGTTGAATCAACAACACAAAAAGAAGTAGTTGAGACTCCGATATCAGATGAAAAACAAACAGAAGAAGCTTCAAATGAACCTGATTCAGGAAGATTTTATTCCCCACTCGTAAAAAGTATTGCAAAAGAAGAAAACATCTCCATTAAAGAACTTGATGGCATTCAAGGCAGTGGTAAAGAAGGTCGCGTAACGAAAGACGATGTGATAAAATATCTCAAAGGACGTGATAAAAATCCAGTTGCATCAGCTGAACTTTCTGCATCTGCAGCCGTTTCAACACCAAAACAGTCCCCAAAAATTGAAGCTCAGAAGGTGCTCACAGAGAGTGGTGACCAGATTATTGAGATGGATCGTATGCGAAGACTTATAGCAGATCACATGGTAATGTCGAAACATGTTTCACCGCATGTTACTTCTTTTATTGATGTTGATGTCACCAATATCGTAAACTGGAGGAATAAAGTTAAAGACAACTTCCAAAAACGTGAAGGCGAAAAAATAACTTATACTCCTATCTTTTTTGATTTTGCTGCAAAAGCACTTAAAGACTTCCCTCAAATCAACGCATCAGTTGACGGATACAACATTATTTTGCGCAAGAACATCAATATTGGGATGGCAACAGCACTCCCTAATGGCAACCTGATTGTGCCTGTGATTAAAAATGTTGATGAAAAAAGTTTATTGGGGGTCACAAAAGCAGTAAATGATCTGGCAAAAAGAGCACGGGTCAATAAGCTTCAACCTGATGAAATTCAGGGAGGAACTTTTACGATCACCAATTTTGGATCATTTGACAGCCTGACCGGCACACCAATTATCAATCAACCACAAGTGGCAATTCTTGCTGTCGGGGCCATACGCAAACAACCTGCCGTTATTGAAACAGAATATGGTGATGTGATTGCAATCCGCCATATCATGATATTAGCACTTGCATATGACCATCGGGTTGTAGACGGTGCACTAGGTGGCCAATACCTCAAAAAAATGAAGGAGTTGATGGAAGGTTTTGATCTTAACACAGAAATTTAAAATTAATTATTGATTAACTCGGTTAGGGAGAGGCTAACATTCCTATCCTTTATTTTATACCATGCAGCTACAACTAAAACGTCCAATTGCTTTCTTTGACCTCGAAACAACCGGATTAAGCATTACTTCTGACAGGTTGATTGAAATCAGTATTTTGAAAGTTCATCCTGATGGAAAAGAGGAACAGAAAACTTGGCGCGTCAATCCAGGAATACCAATTCCGCCATTCTCGACGAAATTTCATGGCATCAAAGATGAGGACGTTAAAGATGCTCCTCCTTTTAAAGATATTGCCAAAGAACTTAGTAAGTTTTTAAGTGGTTGCGATCTTGCTGGTTACAACGCCATAAAATTTGATGTTCCAGTTCTAATGGAAGAGTTTTTGCGTTGCGATACTTCTTTCGATATTTCAAATCGTCATGTGGTGGATGTGCAAAATATTTTTATGAAGATGGAGCCGCGCACCCTAAAAGGGGCTTATCGCTTCTTTTGCAATAAAGAACTTGTTGATGCACATTCAGCTGCCGCTGACACTTTTGCGACCTATGAAATTTTGAAGGCCCAGCTTGATCGTTATCAGGATGCTGTTTATGAAGACAGTACCGGAAATGAGTCAAAACCCGTTTTGAACGACATTAAAGCCCTGCACGATTTTTCGTTTCATCATCGCAATGCTGATCTGGCAGGGCAGATAATTTTTAATGATCAAAATCAGGAAGTGATCAATTTTGGCAAACATAAAGGCAAAACTATTGAAGAAATTTTCTCAAAAGAACCATCATATTACGACTGGATGATGAAAGGCGACTTTCCTCTCTTTACAAAAAAACTTATCACCACTATAAAGCTCCGTATGTTTGGGAAACAGGTAACACTTACCAATAATAAAAACCAATAACAAAATGAAAATCATTTGTATAGGTCGTAATTATGTTGAGCATGCAAAAGAATTGAATAACCCGGTTCCAGATAAACCAGTGTTCTTCATGAAACCAGACACATCCCTTCTTCCGCCACATAATCCTTTCTTTTATCCGGATTTTTCGACCGATATTCATTATGAAGTTGAACTGGTATTGAAAGTCAGCAAGACCGGAAGAAGTATTGCAGAAAAGTTTGCCCATAATTATTACGATGAAATTGGTATTGGAATCGATTTCACCGCGCGCGATTTACAGACTGAATGCAAAAAGAAAGGATTACCATGGGAAATTGCGAAAGCCTTCGACTTTTCTGCACCTATAGGTAGGTTTCTTCCAAAAAAAAGTTTTACTGATCTGCAAAATATTGACTTTGGTCTTAAAATCAATGATGAATGGCGTCAGCGTGGGAACAGCCGTGATATGATATTTAGTTTTGAAAAAATCATCGCTTTTGTTTCTCAATTTGTAATGCTGCGTAAAGGTGATTATATCTTTACAGGCACACCAGAAGGCGTTGGGCCAGCCAGGATCAACGATCATTTTGAATTGTTTATTGGAGAAGAAAACCTGCTTGCATTTAATGTAAAATAACGTCTTGTTTAAAACACATGTGTATGATAGTAAAGAGTGGATATTAATTTCTTTGTATTGCACTTTCCCTGTTTGAACCTTTTTGGTCAACAATCGTTTAACTATTAAAATCAGACAAATATGGCACTTATTAAATCAACAGATGCAGATTTCAAAACCTTGATTTCGACCAACGAGAAAGTAATTGTAAAGTTCTATGCTGATTGGTGTGGAACATGTCGTTTGTTCGCTCCAAAATTCAAAAAAATGGCTGAAAATGCAATTTATGAAGGCGTTACATTTTTAGATGTGAATGCTGAGGAGAATCAGGAAGCACGTAAAATGGCTGGCGTGGATAATCTTCCATTTTTTGCTTCATTTAAAAATGGACTTTTATCAGAAGGAAAAGCAACAGCCAAAGAAGAAAAAGTTGCTGAAATGATTCAAAACCTGAGTTAAGATGAAAGTTCCGGTAATTAAAAAATTAGCTGAAACCTACAGTCTGGAAGAATTGCAAAATGCCGAAAATGCAATCTATGATGAGCAGCAACCATCCATTGAGGTAGAAGGAGAAGATGAAGGCGAACAACTTACCCATATCATTGCAGCTATCTGGATTAAAAATGATATGGCTGAAAATGGGTCTGAATTAAAAAATTCGCTCAGGAATTATACCCAAAAAGTAAGAAAATCAATAGATTAGAGTATTCTTACTTTAATGAATGACCTGGCAGGGAATTAAGAAGACTGTCAAAACCTGAAGAGATAATCAATAAGGTTTTCTTCCCTATCGAGTTTTAATTTTTTACGCAAACGATAACGTCCAATTTCTACACCCCTTATTGAAATATTCATTAATGGAGCAATTTCCTTGGTCGAAAGATTCATTTTCAAATAAGCGCATAGACGCAATTCACGTGGCGAAAGTTCTGGATGCTTTTCCTTTAGACGACTGATGAAATCCTGATGAACGTCATCGAAATACTCATCGAATACCTGCTGAAATTTTTCGTTTTTCAACTCTTTGTTTATTTTGTTAACCAGTTGTTCAACCTGGGTTCTATTCGTTTGGGCTAAATTATTATCAATTAAACCATTGAGTTGTAACTTGATGGCATTCAAAATTTTATTTTTATGAATCAGATGTAAGGTTGTATTGGCCAACTCCTTGTTTTTGTGACTCACCTGTGCCTGTAAACTTTCATTACGAAGGTTGATAATTTCCTTTTCTGCCTGTAATGCCTGCTCACGAAAACCCGACTCCTGTTCTCTCAATTCTTTTGAATGCCGCTCCTTCTCCTCTTGTTTTGTCTGAGCAACTCTTCGCTGAATAAAAATCACATTTCCAATTACAATGGCTATTAGAAGGACAACATACAATACATAGGCCAATATAGAACGATAAAAAGGTGGTTGGATCACAAACTCAAACCGGGCCACATTTTCGTCAGGTGTATTCAGACTGCTTGCCTTTACTTCAAATGTATATTTCCCTTCTGGCAGATTGGTGTATTCCTTGAAAGTAGTTCGATCCCAATCAGACCAGTTTTGATCAAAACCTGCCATCCTGAATGAAAAAAGCGTGTTTCCAGCCCCCTCAAAAAAAGGATTGGAATAGCGAAAAGAAATAGAATTAAGCTGATATGGAATCTTTATTTGTTTGTGGACGCTTTTTGAATCCACATTAAAATACATCAAACTACTGTCGGAACCAGAAAAAATTATCTCCCTAAAAACGACAGACTCGGTTTTTCGGTAGTCTTTCCGATAAAAAGGATCGTAATGAAGCAATCCATTTTTTGATCCGATAAATACATTACGGTTATCATAAACAAATACATTTTCATAAGCTTCAATCAATGAGCTGTTTATTCTTTCAAAAGGCGCTGTAATATTGCTGTAAGTACCATCTTCAATAAGGCGCATCAGACTCATTTTGCCAGTAGCAAAATACCAAAGGTTTCCTGAACCATCCGCATAAATATTATCAACTCCCTGATTTTCATTGAAGATTTTATTATATTTTAATGAAGGCTCGAAAACACCTTTTTTCTTTTGATACTCAAAAAAACCATCCTTTGTATTAAATATTAAATCATTTTGTATTTTAATTACATTATAAGGAAGTTCGGCTGGAAGCCCCTTTATTCCGTCAAACAAATCATACTCCTCCACTTTTTTAAGATCCTGACTAAGTTTCAGCCTGAACAAACCTCTATATCCATGAGCCATCCATAAAACCCGATCTTCCGGAACTTGGACAATTGTCCTGCTCGATTCATCAAACCCTTCCATCTTATTCAGGAAGCGCCAGGAGTCATGAGTTTTCACCAGAACTGTCAAGCCATTATATGTACCACATATGAGAGTATCGGGGTTACCATTGTGCTGAATAAAACTCCAATAACCTCTATCGGCCGCAATGCGTGTAGCCTGACCACCATTAATGTGAAATAAACCAAAATTATGGCCACATAAAAGTTTATTGTCGATCACTTCCAATCTCCAAACCTGTCCCTCAGTTCCGGGAATGATTTCAAATCCAGCGTCATGCGATTGGCTATTGTCAAGTGCATCTAATTGCGCATAAAACAATCCCTGATTGGTTCCAACATACAAATTACCATCATATACAGCTGATGCATAAGTGCTTTCAATATGGAAGGTGTGATCATAAATTGAAAGAGGAGAATTAATTTCAAGATAATCAATGCCATTGTCAAGGCCTAGCCACAAATTACCCCTCTTGTCTTCGAAAAGGCTTAAAACGGTATTGTTAAGCATTCCCTTATATCTGTTGATATGCTGAAGTATTTCACCTTTGTCATTTGCAATGAAAACTCCATTTTGTATTGTGCCGAATGCATAATAACCACTTCTCAGCCGAATTGCAGAAAAAATACTGTTATTTTCTATTGCTTTGCTCACGTCACTTACCCATGGAGTAAGGGTTTTTCCATCGAAAACAAACAGACCTTTGTTGATAAAACCAATCAAAAGTTTTCCGTTTTCGAAAGGCAAAATACAGCGCACCTCATTGTTGCTGAAGGCTTCATCATCGCTAATAACTTCAACATTGCCATGCTTATATCTCAACAATCCTGCGGATGCACTAGCAATGTATAAATCCTCCCCAATTGAATAAGAATGCCCAAAACTTTCCTTAGGTTCAAAAGTTTGAATAGTATCGTTATGCCAAAGAAAGACATATTTAAAAGACTGAAAAAAGACCCCCTCTTTTGTACGATGAATTTTCCAAATCTCATCAAAAGATCGGAACTCTTGTGGAACAAGATGTAGTAAAGAATGGTATAGTAGCTTACCCCGATGATCAGGTGCGTAATAACCGAACTCTTCAAAAGCCCCTGCATAAATTGTATCATTTGCCGCAAGCACTGATCTTATAATAGAATTATTTGGTACTGGAAAAGTAGCCCAATGCTGACCGTCAAACTCTAATAACCCGTCATTGTTTGCAAAATAAACGAATCCCTGCTCATTTTGTACAATAGCCCAGTTTTGGGTAGATGCTTTATAAATGCTTCTGGGAAAATTATTAATCAAAGGCAAACCGGTTCTTTTTACCTGAGCATTTGCTACCATGATGAAAGAAAGAAAGTGCAAAATGAAAAATATCGCTGGATACATTCCTGTGGGTCGCTTCCTTACTTTTTTAAGTATTGTCATATTTTAACAAAACTGATTTTCGATTCAAAAGTAAATAATTCATTCCTATTAGCGGTCCTTTCTTCAATCAGAACCTGCTGAAGCAATCAAAATAGTAGAAAAATTTACGGTCAAAAAAAAAATTTGGATGTTTACTGTTCAAAATTAAACAATTCCTTAAGAACAAGATTAACATCATTTTGTTTCATTCTTTTACAATCCATATCTTTGCCCTAAACAACCAATATGGAATATACACCAAAGACTTCAATCAAGAATTGGGCAAACGATGACAAGCCTCGTGAAAAGTTGATGTTAAAAGGACGTAACAGTTTGAGCGATGCCGAATTGATAGCCATACTTATCGGTTCAGGGAACACCAAAGAGTCAGCAGTTGAATTGTCAAGACGGATTTTAAGCAGCGCCAATGACAATCTGATAGAACTTTCCCTTTTAAGCTTGAAAGATCTGATGAAGTTTAATGGTATCGGCGAAGCCAAAGCAATCACCATTATTGCAGCGCTAGAGTTGGGCAAACGCAGGCGCAGCGCTGAAGCAAGGGAACGTAAGACGATCACTTCAAGTAAAGATGTTTTCGAACAGATTTATGCTTTGACATCTGATCTTCATTATGAAAAATTCTGGGTCATATTGCTTGATCAGGCCAATAAAATAATACGTACTGTCGAAGTAAGCGAAGGAGGAATAACCGGTACCGTTGCCGATCCAAAAAAAATATTCAAATTGGCCCTCGAAGGCAATGCCTGCAATATAATCTTGTGCCATAATCACCCTTCAGGTCAATTAAAACCAAGTGATGCGGATATTAAAATTACCGAAAGAATGAAAAAATCAGGAGAAATATTAGATATCAGGGTTCTAGATCATATTATCATTGGAGCGGATTCCTATTATAGCTTCAACGATGAAGGAATATTTTAGCCTCAAGACTTAATTCAAGAAACTGTACTTTGTGTCTTTTTAAAATAATTTTCATTTATGCATACAATTAAGATTGTCACGATCATAGGCGCCCGGCCTCAAATAATCAAAGCAGCTGCATTAAGCAGAGCTATTCGTAATACTTTTTCTGACAGAATCACAGAAGTAATAGTTCATACCGGACAACATTATGACGACAACATGTCCCAGATTTTTTTTGAAGAGCTTAATATTCCAATTCCGGATTATAATTTAAAAGTTGGTTCAGCCAGTCATGGCAAACAAACTTCGCTCATGATCGAAGGAATTGAGAAGATTTTACTGGTTGAAAAGCCTGATTATATTGTCTTGTACGGTGATACCAACTCTACACTTGCCGGAGCTATCGCTGCCTCAAAGATTCACATACCTGTTGTTCATATCGAAGCGGGGTTGCGATCATTTAATAAGTCGATGCCTGAAGAAATCAATCGTATTTTATGTGATCACTGTTCAACCATGCTTTTTTCTCCCACGCAGACAGGTTTTCAAAATCTTATCAAGGAAGGGTTTCGTGAGAAAAATTCACCTCCCTACCATGCCGATAATCCTGCAATCTATCACTGTGGTGACGTAATGTATGATAACAGCCTTTATTTTGCTAAACTATCCGAAAGCAAATCAAATTTTCTTCAAGACAACAGCCTCAAACCTGATCACTATATTTTATGTACGATTCATCGCGACAACAACACTGATCAACCCCGGCGATTAAATAGCATCTTAAGGGCTTTGTATCAAATAAGTATTGAAGGCAACATAAAAATATTCCTCCCTTTGCATCCACGAACAAGCAAACTACTGAGCCAAAATCAGGATAATGATTTATACCGTAAAATTTTGAACAGCCCCAACTTTATAATCCACACTCCCGTCTCTTTCCTTGAGATGATTTTGCTTGAAAAGAATACAACCATGGTCATTACTGATTCGGGGGGTGTACAGAAAGAAGCCTTTTTTTTCAATAAACCCTGTATCATTTTAAGATCCGAGACTGAATGGAAAGAGATTGTTGATTCAGGTGCTGCAGAAATTGTGGATGCTGATGAAGAAAAAATTGTGGTAGCATGGAAAAGATTCTCCCATACACCTCCGATGTCGTATCCACCATTTTTTGGTGATGGAAAGGCTGCTGAATTTATTTGTGAAGAATTGGTAAAGAATAGTTGTTAAGACACACAAAAAAGGTGTCATTGAGTTAAAGGCAAGCCTGTTTAAGTATTTTTGTGCAGATAGAGAATGACCACTATTCCAATCCCGATAGCTGCAAAGTATCAACTTAAAAGCTCATTGTAAGTGGAGGAAGAATGATATTGCAGTAAAAATTATTTTTCGGTTTCCTGTTTGCAGTTTTAAAAAGAATCCGTACTTTTGCACTCCGTTTTAGAAATCAATTCATTACTAACAAATTTTTACTATGAACCAGTATGAAACCGTTTTCATTGTAACTCCCGTTTTATCTGAAGAACAGATAAAGGAAGCGGTAAAAAAGTATCAGGATTACCTGAGAGACAATGGTGCTGAAATCGTTCACGAAGAGCACTGGGGCATGCGAAAGCTTGCTTATCCTATCCAAAAAAAATCAACAGGGTTTTACCACCTCGTTGAATATACGGCAGAAGGAACTTTAATTGCCAATTTGGAGACTCAACTCAAACGTGATGAGCGCATCATCCGATTCCTTACAGTTAAACTCGATAAGCACGCAGTTGCATATAACGAGAAAAAACGTAGAAAGGCACAGGATGCCGCTAAACAAAAAGTTGAAGCCTAGGCTTTAAATTCAGTAACCATTAAAAAAGTAAAACAATGGCTCAAGCAAGTTCAGAAATTAAATATTTGACACCTATCGCAGTTGATACAAAAAGAAAGAAATACTGCAGGTTCAAAAAAAATCGCATCAAATATATCGACTATAAAGATGCTGATTTCTTACTGAAGTTTGTGAATGAACAGGGTAAACTCTTACCCCGCCGCATCACCGGAACTTCAACAAAATACCAAAAGAAAGTAGCACAGGCTGTTAAAAGAGCACG
Organism: Bacteroidetes bacterium HGW-Bacteroidetes-1; assembly: GCA_002842755.1. Classification (GTDB taxonomy): domain Bacteria; phylum Bacteroidota; class Bacteroidia; order Bacteroidales; family F082; genus JALNZU01. The sequence goes on from PHDU01000003.1 coordinate 49,358, forward strand.
TCACCTTTCACTCATGCCATACGTAGCTGACTTACTTAAATAAAGGAGGAGAAGAGAAATGGAAGTAATTCTTAAACAAGACGTAAATAACCTGGGTTTTACTCACGATATCGTCACAGTAAAAGATGGATACGCTCGTAACTATCTCATCCCAAAAAAATTGGCTATAATTGCTAATGATACAAACCGCAAAGTTTTGACTGAACTTTTACGTCAGCAGTCATTCAAAGCTGATCGGATCAAGAACGAAGCTGCCACTATTGCTAAAGCGTTAGAAGGTCTTAACTTGCGTATCGTTGCCAAAGCTGGTGCATCTGGCAAGATTTTTGGTTCAGTGAATGCTGTGCAGATTGCCAATGCCATCAAAGAAGCCAAAAATATTGATATAGATCGTAAAAAGATTCATTTGAACGAAGATTCAGTGAAAGAATTGGGTAACTATAAAGCCAAGATCAAACTTCACAAAGAAGTTCAGTTTGAAATTGACTTTGAAGTTTATGCTGAATAGTTTGTAAAATAAATGTAATTTTAAACCTGATTCCATTGATGGAATCAGGTTTTTTTATGCTTTCAAAAAATAGAATAAAATATATTAATAGCCTAAAGATCAATAAATTTCGTAAACAAAACGCGGAGTTTATTGTGGAAGGCACCAAGCTGGTAAAAGAGCTTTTACAAAGCAATTTCAATACCACTGGCATTTATATCACCCATGACTGGCTCGAGGAAAACGGTAAGTTGTTGTATAATAGTGAATTTGAAGTTGTTGATAATAAAGCAATGAAGTTATTGAGCAATCTCAGTTCTCCTCCAGGTATTCTTGCCATTGCAGGAATCCCATCGATCGCATTATCACCAGATTCCCTGAAAGACAAGCTCAGTATAGCCCTCGATGGAATTAACGACCCGGGAAATCTTGGAACAATTATTCGAACAGCCGACTGGTTTGGAATAAAAAACATATTTTGTAGCCACGACACAGTGGATGCATATCATCCTAAAGTAATACAGGCTACCATGGGCTCTATATTTCGTGTTGAAGTGATTGAACTCGACTTGAACGAATTCCTTGGCAAAGCAATAACCTCGGGTATCAACATCTATGGCGCACTGATGAACGGAAACAATATATATGAAAGTAACTTAACAGACAGATCATCTATTTTGGTTATTGGAAGCGAATCTCACGGAATCAGGGAATATCTCTTATCAAGCATCCAGCATAGCATCACTGTTCCTGCTTACATGTCGGATGATCGGAAAACCAGAGCAGAATCTTTAAATGCCTCAATAGCCGCCGCGCTTATATTAGCAGAATTTCGTCGCTTAAAACAATAATATATCTTGTTTACCGGATATGTTATTTGTTATTGCTATTTTTGCAAAAAAATATACCATGTTTCTCAAATTGATATTATTAAGTGTTGTCATTATTGGTCTTGCATTGGCTGGTCTTGCCATCAAGATGTTTGTTTTTAAAAATGGTGAGTTCAAGAAGCAATGCAGCAGCTCAGATGCCCATGGAAACAAAATAGGCTGTAGTTGTGGCGGTGGAGAAAGTTCCTGTGAACGCAAGAGTGTATAAGCAGCAAAAATTCAGTTGACGATAAGTTTTTTCATTCCCTCTGAAGCGTAAGTTTCATATATATTTTCCTTCGTCCAATAGATGAAATAGGCATCTACATCGGTTAAAGTTTCCATTAACTTCAGTGACTTTTCCATACCCATTACCATAAATGTTGTAGCAAGTGCGTCAGCGTAGGCAGCATTGTCGGCTAAAACAGTCACACTCATGAGATGATGATCAACAGAATAGCCTGTTTTGGGATCGATGGCATGAGAATACCTTTTGCCGCCTTGTTCAAAATATTTCCTATAACTGCCAGAAGTGGCCAGACCTTTGTTTTCAAGAGAAACCACAACCTGAATGGTACGATCATCATCTTTATTTGCTGACGGGCTTTCAATGCCAACACGCCAGGAAGAACCACCAGGCTTTTTATTACGGGCAATAATTTCCCCACCCACATCAACCACAAAATGTTTTATATCCAAAGAATCGAGCATTGAAGCAATTAAATCTACCGTATAACCCTGGGCAACAGCATTAAAATCAAAACTCATCCTTGGATCATCCTTTATGATTTGGCCATTTTCAATTCGCACTTTTCGAAAATCAACGAGTTGCTTCAAACTATCCACCTGATAACTTGAAAGCGTAAGTTTATTTTTTCGATGAAAACCCCATGCACCCGCCAAAGGACCTATTGTAAAATCAAAATATCCATTGGAAAGGATTCCCATTTCTTTGGACAAAATAAAATTATATATAAAAATCTTATCCAGTTTTACACTGGTATCACCACGGTTGACACGTGTAATTATTGAATTATCATCCCAAAGAGAAACAGATTTATCAACAGCCTTAAGCAAGGAATCAATAGGTTCTTGCAAATCACGTCCCAATTTGTCATAATAAGTGATGGCATAATAAGTGCCCTGAGCTTCACCGGCAATACTAATCTTTTCAAGAGGTTTATTGCCACAAGCAGCCAAAACTGTTGTTATGATGAGGAATATCCACGATTTCATTCTCATTGAATTGCGTATTGAGACATACAAAAATAGAAAAATCGACCGTATAAAGTCGATTTCCCTGTGTTATAAAATAATAATTTTCTCTCTTCTCTTAGCCTCCAAAGTCATCAAAGGCAATCATTTCGTTTGGAACTCCCAATTCATCTAACATTTTAAAAATCGCAGCATTCATCATTGGTGGTCCACAAAGATAATATTCGATTTCTTCAGGTTCAGGGTGCTGTTTTAGATAATTATCCAATATAACCTGATGGATAAAGCCTGTATAACCTTTCCAGTTATCCTCAGGTCTTGGCTCAGATAATGCTACGTTAAACTTGAAGTTAGGAAAGTTATTCTGAATATCTTCAAAATCCTCCATATAGAAAAGTTCCCGAACTGAGCGACCCCCATACCAGAATGTAGTCTTTCTCTCCGTCTTTTCGGTATGAAAGAGGTGAAAAAGATGAGAACGCATGGGCGCCATTCCGGCACCTCCGCCGATAAACATCATTTCTCTTTTCGTTGGTTTAATATGAAATTCGCCGTAGGGACCTGAAACCATCACCTTATCTCCGGGTTTACGAGAGAAGATAAAGGAAGAGCAAATTCCGGGGTTGACCTTCATAAAACTATTGATCTTACGGTCCCAGGGAGGTGTAGCAATACGGATGTTGAGCATCACAATATTTCCTTCGGCAGGGTGATTGGCCATTGAGTAGGCACGGAATATTTCTTCAGTGTTTTTCATTTTGAGATCCCACATCTTGAATTTATCCCATTCTGGCCGGAATTCTTCTTCAACTTCAATATCTTTACTGAAGTCAACTTCAATTTTTGGAACATTAATCTGAATATATCCTCCAGATAGAAAATCAAGATGCTCACCTTCAGGTAGTTTTACGACAAATTCCTTTATAAAGGTAGCAACATTGCGATTAGAGATAACCTCGCATTCCCATTTTTTAATGCCAAAAACTTCCGCAGGAACTCCGATATTCATATTTTCGCGCACCTTCACCTGACAACCAAGTCGCCAGTTGTTCTGCTGTTCCTTCCGAGAAAAGAATCCTTTTTCAGTAGGTAAAATCGAACCACCTCCTTCAAACACCTGACATTTACACATGGCACAGGTTCCGCCCCCACCACAAGCGGAAGGAAGAAATATTTTATTGGTTGAAAGGGTGGACAACAATGTTGAACCAGGATCAACTTCAAGCTCTTTCTCTCCATTGATGGTAATTTTGACTTTACCTTGTGGTGTAAGTTTTTTGCGTGCAAAAAGCAAAACACCAACCAACAGTAAAATCACTGTAAGAAAGAATACTATGCTGATTAGCATTACTGTTCCTATTCCTGTTACTAGCAGCGTCATTGTTATAATGGATTATGATTAAACACTATTTTTCTTAAAGTTTGATTCCCAGGAAGCTCATAAAAGCAATTCCCATTAATCCGGTAATGATAAAAGTAATACCAAGACCACGTAGAGGTGCCGGCACATTAGAATAACGGATTTTTTCGCGTATGGCAGCAATACCTACGATTGCCAGAAACCAGCCTATTCCCGAACCAAGCCCAAAAGAGGTAGCCTGAGCAACACTCTGATATTCTCTCTCCTGCATAAACAACGAGCCACCAAGTATTGCGCAATTAACAGCAATAAGAGGAAGAAAAATTCCAAGAGATGAATACAAGGAAGGACTGAATTTTTCGATAATCATTTCTACCAATTGAACCATGGATGCAATGATGGCAATAAAGAGTATAAAGCTAAGGAAACTCAGATCAACATCGGCAAATCCTGCATCCAACCACGACAAAGCACCAGCCTTGAGTATATATTCGTTGAGCATGTAATCGACGGGTACAGTTATCCCTAAAACGAAAATTACAGCAATTCCAAGTCCAACAGAAGTTTGAACGGTTTTTGACACTGCCAGATAGGAACACATTCCTAAGAAGTAGGCAAAAACCATATTGTCAACAAAAATCGATTTGACAAATATGTTAAAAAGCTCTTGCATGATATTTGGTTTTTTTATTGATTATTCTTCGACCAGTTGCGGATTACGCGAACGTTGAATCCAAATGATAATACCAACAAGGATTAATGCCATTGGAGGAAGAATCATAAATCCATTGTTTTGATATCCCATTTCATAGAATGATTTCGGGATGACATGAAGTCCCCAGATTGTTCCGGACCCAAATAATTCGCGCATAAATGCTACCGCCATTAATATAATTCCATAACCTAAACCATTTCCAATTCCATCAAGTACAGAGGGCCATGGTTTATTGCTCATTGCGAAAGCTTCGAGGCGGCCCATGATGATACAGTTGGTAATGATAAGGCCAACAAAAACCGATAACTGCTTGCTCACGTCATAAACAAAGGCTTTTAGAACCTGGTCAACAAGGATTACCAGGGTGGCTACCACAACAAGTTGCACAATAATACGAATACGGGGAGGTATTCCATTCCGTAATAAAGAAACTATTAAATTAGCTGCTGCGGTTACAACAATAACAGATAATGCCATCACAAAAGCAGGCTTCATTTTTGCGGTAACGGCCAATGCAGAACAAATACCCAACACCTGAACAGTGATTGGATTATTCAGGTTAAGTGGATTTGTCAGCAATTTACGATTCTTTGCTGAGAACAATGGTTCTTTCTCTTGTTTAACTTCACTCATGACTTATCCTTGCTTTTTGAAAAAAGGTTCATAACTTTCCAATACGTTTTTTAGCATAGCACTAACCCCGTTGCTGGTGATTGTTCCTCCTGAGATAGCATCAACAACATGTGATTGCTGTGTTTCAGGTTGATTGGCTACACCACCTTTGATAACACCAATTGACACAAAATTTCCATTCTCATCAAAAATGGTTTTTCCCGGAAACTGCTCCTCAAAAATCGGGGTTTCAATTTCCGCACCCAAGCCCGGGGTCTCCGATTTGTGCCCAAAAGTCACACCTACAACGGTTCGATAATCACTTTTCAAAGCTATATTTCCCCAGATAGGACCCCACAAACCAACGCCACGCAAAGGGATAATATAAACCGACTCTCCGTTCTTATTAACGACATAAATTGAAAGTTCAAAAGGACGACTCATAGATTTATTATAAAGCTGCTCCTTAAGGTTCAATTTGAATGCTTTAGAATTTTCTTTTGAATCGCCGGTGAAATCGTTAACAACATTACCATCAGGATCAATAACAATCATATTGGTAACATTTTTATTAAACAGTTCAATAGCGTTTTTCGCATCTACACCTTCAAATCCTGCTGCTGAAAGAATGCTTTGCATTTTATCTACTGCATCATTGCGTTCCTGCATGGGTTTAAGAAACATGGCTGCTGCAGATAGTACAGCTGCAACCAATACAACCATGATGCCTGCGTACCTAAAAATATATCCGTTACTATACATGTCAGTAAATTTTTTGTTTTCTCAATTTAGTTTAGGCATTGATAACCGCTTTGGCTCTTTTAAGTCGCTTTTTAATATTGGCTTGGACAACATAATAATCCACTAAAGGAGCAAAGACATTCATCAGCAATATGGACAACATCATTCCTTCCGGATAAGCCGGATTGAATACGCGTATTAAAACGGCAATCATCCCGATAAGAACACCATAGATTATTTTGCCTCTTGTAGTCTGGGATGCCGATACAGGATCGGTGGCCATATAAACAGCTCCAAAAGCAAAACCTCCCATAATAAGGTGCTGATAAGCAGGGATATTCATATAATCATTCGCTCCCCAAAGGTTAAAAAGAAGTCCCATGCCCAAACCGCCTGCAATTACAGAAAGCATGATCCGGGCGCTACCTATTCCTGTCGCGATAAGTATTAACGCACCTAATATAATAGCGAGTGTTGAAGTTTCACCAATACTTCCGGGGATCGTTCCGAGAAACATCGAAAAATTATCCGGCACCTTATCAACATCCATAACGAGCAAGTGACCCAGAGGAGTAGCGCCTGAAAAAGCATCTGCTTTTTCAGCAATCCAAACCTTATCACCAGACATCTCTGAAGGATAGGCGAAAAACAGGAAAGCACGGGCCGTAAGTGCCGGGTTAAGTATATTCATACCTGTACCACCGAAAACTTCTTTTCCGATGATAACCGCAAAAGCTGTTGCAACGGCAACCATCCATAATGGCACGTCAGGTGGCATCACCAATGGAATCAGCATTCCGGAAACAAGGAATCCTTCATTCACTTCATGGTGGCGGGCCTGAGCAAAGCCAAATTCAATAGCCAACCCAACTACATATGAGACCACAATAACTGGTAATACCTTTATTAGGCCGAAGCCAAACATAGGCCAGAAATCATAAGGCATTCCAAGTGATAAATAATGCTGATATCCAACGTTCCATATACCAAAAATCAGTGGAGGAATCAAAGCCAGCACAACAATGATCATGGTACGTTTCATATCAATTGCATCACGCACATGCGCTCCGCTATGGGTAACTTTGTCAGGAACAAACAAAAAGGTTTCAAAGGCTTCAAAAGTCGAATGTAATTTTTCAAACTTTCCTCCCTTCACAAAATGTGGTTTCTGCTTATCTAATAAATCCCTTAAGAACTTCATTTCTTGAATTATATTGATTTGATACCGATTAACTCATTTCTTTACGCATCAGGTCAAGGCCTTTACGCACCAACTCCTGAATGTTCGTTTTTGATGTATCGATGACTTCACACAAGGCAAAGTCTTCTTCGTCTACTTCGTAGATACCAAGGTTTTCCATCTGATCAATGTCCTCCACCATGATGGCTTTCAGGAGCTGCATCGGAAAAATATCAAATGGAAAAACTTTCTCGTATTCGCCTGTCATCACCAAAGCACGCTCGCCGCCATGGTAATTGGTATCAAGACGGTATTTGCGATTTTTAAATAGAAAAGATGGGAAGGATCGCGATACACTGAATTTGCCAAATCCAACCTTAGCCCAACCCAAAAACTCGTGATAATTACCCTCAGGAATAACAGTTACCTGAGTTGCATAAAATCCAACATAACCATCCAGATTCACTGCATTTCCTGTAAGTACATTACCGCTTATAAATCGTTTCTCAACATTGGAGACATTATTTTTCACAAGACTTTCAATGTTTACGCCTATTTTCGTTTTGAAATAAGTTGGCCTGAGTACCTCTGAACCTGTGAGTGCAATCACGCGGCCAGCATTAAACCTGCCTTCAATAAAGAGGTGGCCAATAGTGAGCACATCCTGAGGATAAAGATACCACACAACTTCACCCTTATTGATTGGGCATATTTTATTGATTTGAACACCAACATTACCAGCAGGATGAGGCCCGGAAAAATGATTTATTTGTACCCCTTTTGAATTGGTAAACACCTTTGAATGAGAAGCATCAGCATCTAAATTAAGGTGAATTTCACCTTGCGTCAACCTACTTAAAGCATCAATTCCCTTTTGAAAAATATCTCCCTGACCATGCAGAATAAGATCGTTATCCGGAGCTAAAGGTGCAGAGTCAAAAGTGGAAATAAAGATGGCTTTTGGCAAATCGGATGGATTTGCGATAACAGAATAAGGCCGCTGACGAATAAAGGGCCATACACCGCTCTTCAGCAATTTGTCGACGACTTCTTCTCGTTTCATCTTCAAAGGATCGCCAACACCGAAATCGATGGCTTCATCCAGCCCATCAGAATCGATCTTTATTTCGAGCAATATGCGCTTTGCACCCCTCTTAATTTCATGTATTTTTCCACTAACTGGCGACGTGAAAATTATATTGTCACGGTACTTGTCGATAAAAAGTGGAGTGCCTACCTTAACTGCATCCCCTTCTTTGACAAGAATTTTTGGAAAAACACCAATGAAATCGGTGGGTTTGATGGCAAACTGATCTGTCGAAAGCTCCTTTACTGTTTTCTCGGCCTCGCCTACCAAATTGATATTCAAGCCTTTCTTGATTTTAATAACGTTTGACATATCTACCTTGATAAATATTTAAATATTATGCAAAGAAACACATTTACTTTTTGTTAAACCAATAGTTTTGAACAAATAATGATAAACTTTTAACAGTTCTAAATCACAAAAAAAAATGATATACATCAATTATATCTTCAATCTTTGAAAATTGATCCATACAAATCAAAGTGAAATCAATATTTTAAGCTTAGAGAATAAAATATTATAGACAAAAAAATGTTTTAATAAAACTGAAGTGATATTTTCAATTCATTGCTTCCAAAATTGAAAATAAACCATCTTTACAAATATTGGCTGATGCTTTATAGCCTATTTTTGCCTTTAACTAAAAATACTTTCAGGTAAATCGCCTTCATTTTGAAAAAAGAGTAAATAATAAACCATGAAAACAATTAAGTTCCTTCTGTTTATAATCATTTTCATGCAGGTAAAATTTGTCGATGCGCAGTTGCCCATTGATTTTTCGGATAAAACCTACAAAAACAATGTTCAGACCGTATTATTACATCCGGTAGATGAACCTTTAGGGCTTCCCGTGATTCTTCTTAACGATCCACACCCGTTGAAACTTTCATTTGACGTTTTGGGAGATATCGCCTTCGTATATTATTACAAATTAATACATTGCACATTTGATTGGAAACCTAGTAATTTGCAGCCAGGAGAATATCTTGAAGGTTTTGATTATGATCAGATCAATGATTATAGGTTTTCGCTCAACACACTTACACCCTACGTTCATCATACTTTAACATTTCCGTCAGAGTATCTGAAACCAAAACTTTCAGGAAATTACCTTTTGGTTGTTTATGAAGACGTACTTAAAGAGGGTAATATCCTTCTTACAAAAAGACTCATGGTCATTGATCCAAAAGTTTCAATTAAAGCTAGTGTTCCTCAATATGCACGCAATCCTGATTTTACTAAAACAATGCATCAGCTTGATATTGAAGTTTTAACTTCAGGGGAGACAGAAAACTTCCCCGGAAATTCATTTCATGTCGCTATAAGGCAAAACGGCCGTTGGGATAATGCTATTACAGACCTTCAACCAAGCCACACATACAGCGACAGGCTGCTTTATGAATACATTGATGAAACTGTTTTTGAAGCAGGTAACCAATGGCGAAATTTTGATATGAAGAGTTTTAAGTATCAATCCGAGCATATCCAGCGTATTTTTTCTGATGAGGATTATTTCACTGTGAAGCTCTGGGAAGATCAGCGGAGGAATCGAAAAGTGTATATTTCGGAACCAGATATTTTTGGAAACAAGCTGATTCAGGCAAGGCAGGATCAGGATACAGATATTGAAGGAGATTATGCATGGGTTGAGTTTTTTCTCCATTATGATGCTCCATTAACGCATGGTGAGATGTTTGTATTAGGGGCTTTGAACGACTGGAATCTGACTGAAAGAAACAAAATGAAATACAATTATCCGGCAAAAGGGTACGAGGCCTCTCTATTTTTAAAACAAGGTTATTACAACTACCTCTACGGGATAAGAGAATTTGGGGAAAAACATGCAGAAGTAGCGCTTATTGAAGGTACTTATTGGGAAACACTCAATGAATATTTAATTTTGGTATATTTCAGAAAACCAGGAACTTCGTATGATCAATTAATCGCTTCCAGCATTATAAAATCCCATTCATGAAACACTCCTGCTTTTGGATAAATTATCAATAGATAATATCACATATAACTGAAATTCAACGTTATATTGAATGGCTTAGAGTGGTGGTTAGAATTATACGACTCGCATAAAAGCAAATCAGTATATCGCGAAGACGAGAATATTTACACACTAATGTACTATCAAATGTTTGCTTTTGACAAAGAAACGCATTTTTTATCTTTTTGTTCCAAATGTGGAAAAAACCCCAAACATTGAAGAAGGCCTTCTGTGCGTTATGTCCCATAATCCAGTATAAAAAAAGGTAATGGGTTGTTTTTTAAAAACACTGAATTCAATTCTTGGGCCAAAAGCATACATTTGATAAAAACGTATCATCTCAGCTCCAAATTTCATTTTTTTTACATGATAAAAAGCCATAATATCCCAGCGATGCCGTTTTCCACCATATTCGAAAGCTGCAAAACCGGAAATCCTCTTGCCGGCATAATTGATTAATGGCGAAATTCTCCACAATTGATCTTCATTGGTTTGAAAACCTGCTAAAAAACTAAATGAAAGTCCCTTTATCGGTGTAAATGTTGCACCTGCTAATCCTTGTCCCCAACTACTCTCTTTTGCGCCGTTGATATAAAAATAGGTTGACACACCCCACTTTTCGTTGAGTGATTGTCCTGAATAAAGGGTAAAGACAGGAATAAACCTACCATCATCAACAATATTGTATTGGTTCAGTTTAAAAATAGTCTGGCTTTTAGATACCATCGGAAGCGAAACAATGAAAAGCATCAAAAGCATTGGAAATATTTTCATGAAGTTTGGATTTTTCAGGATTGCTTTACTGGAATTGTGATGATAAACTCAGTTGACTCTCCAGCTACTGATTTCACTTCAAGCAAACCTTTATGGATTTTATTTATTATATCAAAACTCATTGATAAGCCTAAGCCTGTTCCTTTACCAGTGGGCTTGGTAGTAAAAAACGGATTAAATATTTTCTCGATAACATGGTCAGGGATACCTGTTCCGTTATCTTTTATACGAATTTCAATTTTATCTTGAATTTTTTTTGTGCTTATAATCACTTCAGGTTTAAATGCACCTGATTCCTTTTTCGATTTTTCGTCAACTGCATAAAACGCATTGTTTAAAATATTTAATAAAACTCTGCTTATTTCCTGAGGCAAAACACTTGCATTACCAACCTCAGGGTCGAGTTGGGTACGCAAAGCAGTATTGAAACTTTGTTCTTTAGCCCTCATGCCGTGATAGGCCAGGTTAACATATTCTGAGACCAAATTATTGATATCTATATGTTCAAATTCGCCAGTCTTGCCCCTTGAGTGCTGAAGCATTCCTTTTACAATACTTTCAATCCTCTTACCGTGATCATTGATTTTGACAATATTACCAGTAATCATCCCTATCACTTCCTCTACATCCTCGTATTTATCTTTCGGAAAATTATCCTTTATTTCTTCAACTGTCTCTTGCAATTCATTGGCCAGGCTTACTGAAAGTTTGGCGAAATTATTTACAAAATTCAACGGGTTTTGAATTTCGTGCGCAATACCAGCAGTAAGTTGTCCCAATGAGGCCAGTTTTTCCGATTGAATCAACTGGTTCTGTGTTTCTTTGAGATTATTCAGTGTTTCCTGAAGATCCTCCAGAATCTGGGTTCGTATGATTGCTGAAATAATATGTTCTTTTGAGTTTTTAATCAGACTTATATCTCTTGCTTCAAAAGCATCCACCCGGCTATGATTCTCAAACAGCAAAAATGCTTCTATCTTATTTTCAATCCTTATCACAAGAATCATCATTGATTTTGGCTTCACAAATTTTTGTAAAACTTCGGATTCGTTGAAAGATGAAAAATCGGATTTGATAAAAATATCTTCAAACACTTCTTCAGTATTTTTTAAATATCTGTTTTCTGCTTCAGGTAAGGTAATATTTAACAAATCTAGTTCGGACAAAGAATAACCGATGCAGGCTTTAATTTTGTATGTCTTACTATTCTTATCAAAAACCAACGCCAAAGATTTTTCGGCAGACCGAATAATCTTCATTTTCTCAAGAAGAGATTGTAAAAGATTCTCAAAATTTATTTCGGCATTAATAGATTTGATAGCTGAATTAATTTTCTCCAGTTCATCATTTTTGTTCGCCAACTCCTGTGATTGATTCTCTATCTCTTCTTTTTGCTGCACTACCTCCGCCGTTCGTCTGGCAATTCGATCTTCAAGAATGCGTTTTTCTTTTATCAATTTTTGATTTCGCAAAACAACGATTAAATAAATAATTCCACCCGTAAAGAGAAGATACAAAACCAGCGACCAAATTGAATAATACCATGGATAGAGCACTTGAAAACTTACCTCAGCTTCCTGAGAAATTGCACCAAAAATATTTATTGCTCTTACGTGAAAAACATATCTCCCACCCGGGATATTCGTATATTCCTTGGTTGAGTGGTCCGACCAGTCGCTCCATGTGTCGTCAAATCCTTCCAGATAATACTGATACTGCACATTGCCTTTAACAGCATAATAAGGAGCACAAAATTCAAAAAGAAGTGTGTTTTCATTGAAGTCAATTATCATCTTTTCGTTCGATCTGTCAAAATTACCTTCATAATGAACTGAATCATTGTTGATTCTAATCTTCCGAATCAAACCCGGAAAAAGCCTGGTATTCTGATTGACAACTTCTGAATTGTAGCGAATAAGTCCATCAGGACCACCAAACCATATGATTCCGTTTTCCTCCGGATAGATACTCCAAATTACATTACTTGCAATGGGCAAAAATGGCTCACTCACAATTCGATAGCCTTCATTTCTTTTCTCCAACATTTTAATCTGGGTTTCATCTCCGTCATTTATCCACAGGTTGCCATTGCTATCTGGTACAATCAATGCGTACCATTCCTTTGAAATCTCATTCCTGTCATGAATCAATCGAATAGAATCAAAAGTATGGTGTAGTTCATTAAAACGATAAACACCATTTCTACCTGAAACACTCATGCCATTTTCAAGAGGATTTATTGCAAGGCCGGCATTCTCTGGCAATCCACTGTCCTGATTATAGAAGACAGGTATTGTATCACCTGGTGTGTATCTGAAAACTTTGTTTGTTAATGTTGTTCCCCAAATAAACCCCTGATTATCAGTCTTAAGCTTCATTATTTCTGTTTGGACACCTTCGATTTTTTTATAGGACCACTTTGACGCTTCCTTTTTCAGACAGTAAAATCCACCTGTTTCTCCTACGTAAAGACAATTTGGGTCTTTTGACGAGATGGCCAGCGAAATAGAAAAAGCATCATTAATCTTTGAGGCACTTTTATCCTCCACCATGAAAATCCCTTGTGAAGTCGCAGCAAATAATTTACCTTCAAAAGGCACAATATTCCAACAAGATGAAATGATTTCCTTGATCTGCATAAACCGAAACAACTCAGCATCATAATAATATAAACCGTTGTATGTAGCTACGTATAAGGTGTTCTCAAATCGAATTATATAATTAATACCACCTTCAAGGCCGGATTTCTTGTCAAAATAAGTAAACGGCGATGGTATTTCAATCATTGAAATACCATTATTTAAAGCTACCCAAAGCAAATTGTTGTTACTCAAATACATTGAGCGAACAAAACTGTCCAGCAATGAGGCGTCAGTGTCAATCATTTGCAGAATATCTCCTTCCGGATTAATGATGAAAACTCCTTTTCGTGAAGTTCCGAACGCATAATTGCCATCCGACAAGGCAGCACCACAAGTCACGGGATTTTTCATCAACAATTCGTTCACATTTGCATTCAAAGGCCGAACCGAACTACCGTTTAATACAAATAAACCTTGTGTACTTGTTGCAACTAAAATCTCATTGTTTAAAAAAGGAAGCATTACTGTTACTACGGTTGGTCCGGAAAACAGCTCTTCATCGCCAATAGCGGTAAGGCTGCCATCCTGAAAAGTCATCAAACCTGTTACTCTGAGTTGAAGATAAATGGTTTCATGCACTAAAAAAGCTCCTAAGATATCATTTGGAGACGACCAAATTTCAACACTTCCTTCAGAAAGACTAAAAATCATTTTTTCTGAGATGAAAAAAACATGATTTTCAACAATAAAAATCTGTAATATTTCATTGAAATCAGGCGTATCATTCTGCATATTATTCAATAAACTAATAAAATGCAATTCGCCTTTTTTATCAGGTTCAAGAAATCCAATTTCACCTCTTGCACCAACATAAACTCTTCCATGCGAATCTATTGCGAGTGCTGAAACTTTTGTTCCATTTCCTGTTTGTATCAAACGCCAGGTTTCTCCATCATACTGCATTACTCCGGCAAAATTGCCAAAATAAAGCATCCCATGCGGGTCGCTTATAATGGAGAAATTCTGTGCATGAGCATTATAATCTGCTGTAGTATAATTCTTTATATAAGGAAATCCAATCTCATTCCCTGACTGACCGACAGAAATCACCGGAATGATCAAGAATAGGAAGGCTATGATTAAGTTATTCATACTATTTCAATTAGTCGCGTTAACTATATTGGAAATGAACAATTTTTCAGCAAGCTCATTTGTACTCATCATAAATTCATACAGTGCAAAGATTGGGACTTCTATAATAATACCATCAGCACTTTTCAAATAAGCTATTTGAGAATCCTGTATATTTTCAATGTTCCTGTTTATTGACTTTTTTATCTCAATTTCAGGAAACATGGTTAAGAATCGGATAATGTCAATTTCTGAAACAGTTGTAAAAAGATCAGTATCTTTTAGAAGTCCAACTTTTTCAAACATTAAAAATTCTTTTTTTTGCCCGTGTAAGTTGATCAGTTTTTCTAAACCAACGATTTCCTTGTTACCTCTTTTCTTGAGGCTACTCATAATCTGCTCATAGTATGTCAGGTTCAAATGATGAAGTGAAGTTGCAGCAACTTCACTCAAAAGTCTGTCATTATGCACAAGATTAGCGGCCAATACTCTTTCGGCCTGAAGGTTATCTTCCTTTTTAAGTATTCCTAAAATTTTCAAGGCACAAGTCTTTGAATATCTATTTGTCAGAAGGTATTCTTTATTAAGGATGTCATAAATTCTTTCTTTTGGATTTAGTTTTTCCTGCGGGAACGTAAAGGTAAAACGATTCAGTCTTTCTTGAATCGGAAGATCTTCAAAAATCGGAAAGAAAATCTCTTTAATGTCATCACTAATCATCATATCACCTATTTCAAGCGCATAAACTTTTGCGTTGGCATCTTTACTTTCAATATGTTCGCGTATATGGTTGATAGTTGTTATATCATAAATGAGAGAAAGAAGGAAGAATAGATGTTCTTTCTGCCCTTCCATTTCTGCCAGTAAAGCCATCTTCAATTCAAAAGATTCTTCAAAATCATGCAAGTCTTGCAAAGAAGCCAGCAACCATAGAATATATTCGACAGTTTCTTCAATTATTGTTTTTAAAGGTTGAATCTCAGAGGCTACAGCCTGATAATTCCTGTTGCTTAATGAAACTAAAGCCTGATTGCGAACGTCTTTATTAGGGAAGAACATTTTGTCTCTTAAAAATTTGATTGCCTTACCGCCCTCAAGTGTTTCATAAAGTTTCAGAATTCTAATTTGAACCAGCACATTTCCACTTGATTTGTCAAACAAATGCTCAACTTCTGACAAAATAGGTTCACCAATTCTTTGTACTGCTAATAATGCAGCTCCAGCGTAGTGTGGAATAGAAAGATTCTCTGTAATAAAAGGCCAAAGTTCATAACGTTTTACTTTACCGCTTGCAATGATGACAGCCCTCTTAACTTCTAAACTGGAATCTTTCGTGAGGCCATGCAACAATTTGATCGTGCTATACTTACCTGAGGAACCCAATAGATATACTGCTTTCAGCCTTTCAAAAGGTTCAGTTGATTTACAAAGTTGAGCAATTTCATCAAATGACATGTTTTCAGCATATTGAAGATACTCAAGCGTTGTCCTGATCCGTAACTTTAATTCTTCTGAATACAAATCAGTATTTAATCCTTTCACAAAGCGAACAGAATTTACCATTTGCCTGTCAAGCAATTTATTCAGAATCATCAACTTGACAGCTTCTGGCGCTTCGTCAAACATCAGCTCTAATATTTCCTCAGTAAAAACGGGGTTAGCTATTTCACAAATTTTGAAGATTCTCTCAAAATCTTCTTCACTGGCAGATTTCAGTTTCTGATTTACAATCTCATTGAGCGATCTATGAATTGAAGTTTTATCTGATTTCAATTCATGCAACTTCGATTTAAGCATGTTCCTATAAGCTTCATACATTTTGACCGCAATCCAGATCCAAAAAGACAAAACCAGGATGAAAAACCAGTTGTAATGAATAAGGTTGAAAGAATGAATGGTTGAAAAAAGCAAGATAACAACGCCGGTAATTACAGTTCCAAGTGCTTTTGGGATACCTTCAATCTGGTTTTGAAAAATAAGACGTTGATTTACAGGCACTGGCTGATATAATAATTGGAATGCCGGTTCGTAGAATGCTGATCTTACTGAACGCTCAAAAAGACGGGCCATGGAGATGAAAGCAAAAAATAAACCCACTGCCCCATACAAACTACCAAATGTAGCAGCAATAAAAATGGAGGCTAAAAGTATGACCGGAAGTGAAATCATGCTCGGTTTCAAGCCATATTTATCAAGAAAACGACCTGAAATAAGTTTAAAAACCAATTCAATAAAGGCAACAAATCCAAGAAAAATACCAAAGAATCCTGCTATCGTTTCTGGATTATTGGCAAATTCGATTTTTGTTTGAGATAAAAACAGAAAGTCGACAAAAAGATATCCGAAAATAGGCAGTAACGCCATGAGTGAAATAAGCATAAAATAGGGTTCTTTAACCAGTTTCCAATAGCTGGTTTCGGGCACTTTTTTTATGATGGTCTTTTGATTTAATGTATTGGATTCGGACAACTGATCTTTAAACGTACGCAGAATTATCTGTGCCATTATAAAACATAAAAGCAAAGTAGCTGAGGATAGAAAAAGAAGTTCAGAAGCCTTTAGAAAATTAAGTATCAGAGGAATTGAAAAATATCCTATCATAACGGAAATAACTTCTCCGATTCCAATCAAGCCAAAAATTCTTTTCCCCTGTCTGATGTTAAAAAGCTTTCCTGCAATTCCCCAGAAGGTTACCAGTGTCATGTAAACAACAATTCTTACCCAGGTGTACATTATAAAAATAAGCCATGAGTTGTTAAGCACATACACTCCAATGCTTATAGCAAGTACTGTAATAAAAACGAACACCATCTTCACAAGCACCTGGTTTGAAAATGATAATCTTCGGTCTATTTTCGAAAATGCAAGCCAGGCCAGATAAATAAGTACGCCGGAAACAATGAATGAAACGGGTATCATTGAAGGCTTAAAATGCCTCAGAAATATGGCATTTGATGCAGTAAAATAAAAGGACAATGTAAGTCCGGTGAAAAAGGAGAATGCGATCAGCAAATAAACGGCCTTTGATTCCTCAGGCCGGATGTTCATGATCTTTAATATCCTGGATTCCTTTTTCATGCGTCAGGTTTATTTACACAACAATGGATGTAAAGGAATTTCATATTTGCTGCTTAAATCGTTCACTGCAGGCAATTTAAGTATTGCTTTGATCGTAGCTGGTATTTGCTTTTCAAAATCGATGACATCTACACGGCCAGTCATTCCGGCCACTTTATTTGAAAAAATTGATTCAATAAGCTCCACGCCCATCCATCCTCCTACGGATGTAATCTTATCGTCAAGGGTAAGGATACTATCAGGATAACTACCATTGGTTAGACAGATATTTACTGGTGGAGAAATTCCTACAATAGGCCCCCTATCGATAACGTCAGTTACCTCATGAATGACGAGGTTAGAAGTTTTCATGCCATTTTTAATGGTAAGCTGAAATGGCTGCGATCCAACTCCAATATTATTTAACAGATCGGATGGGTGAAAATTATAGGATCCCATCACAGGGAATTTGTGGGTCACTGTGTCAACTATCTGACCGAAGCAAAACATGAGCATGGTTTCCGGATTCCATGCATTAAAAATTTCATGAAAATAATCTGTTTTAATAGCACCAGAATAACAAGGAATACCTAACCCAATTGAAGTATCAATGATTCTTTGAAATAAAAAACGATGTTCTTCTTTCGTAAATTCATTCCAAATTCTTTTTTTTATTGAAATTCTTGCATCAGGATCCAAAGGATCGTCGGTTACAATTCCGACAATATTAAGTTTTTCTGGGTATAAGGCTTCAAAATTTGCAAGATTCTTTAACAATAGGTAGCCACTGTTGCAGCTAACAAACAATACCGCTCTGAGACCAACTTTTTTTTCTGCTTTTGGCCTTAGTGGCTTGTAAAAGCCACCCCAACAGGAATTTTTATTTTTAATAATTTTAAAGCTATCTGACATAATCAGTTAAAAGTTAGAATTCATAAGAGATATTGAGTAGGAAATGCCGGCCACGTTGCAAAATTGCTGTAGGACTTGTAATACCTTCTGCTGCTTTTGTTCCTGGATGATAGTAAGTTGCATTAAGAATATTGTTACACACCAACTGAAGTGAAAGCCCGGAGATTATTTTCGGATTGGAATAATTAATAGCGCTGTTTAGAATTGTTGCTGCCGGAAAATTATCTGTGTTCAATGGAACAGTGGTTCCATCACCAACCGGCCTCTTACCTGTATAATTTAGTCTTAAATTAACATTCAAATGATCAAAAAATAATTTCTCGGCCCCTATATTAAACTGATGGGAAGCAATATCACCTACACGGTTTGTGACCTGTCCAATTTCGGAAAACGTTTGTTTGGGGTTGCTGTACGTATAATTAAAATAAGCAGAATAAGTCTCCATTCGATAAACCGCATTGGTTTGAACACCTTTAATAATAAATTCCCCGATGTTGGCATTCTGAACCTTACCGGGATTATCTTCCACATCTACAGTACTGACAACATTATCAATATAATTTTGATACAACGAAATATCGGCTTGAAAAGACTTGCTTAATCTGATACCAGAACTGAACTCAACATTTCGGATATTTTCAGTTTTTAAAGTTGGATTGGGAATCCGGTTGCCTACAGCTGAATATTTTGTCCAGTTAGAAACATTCATGATACCACGTGAATATATGGCTTTGAATGTATATTTTCCAGGCGACCACACCACTGCTGCCCTTGGACTTATCTCGCTACCAAATCCATCATTATTCCTTACAACATTATAGTCATAACGAAAACCTAATGTTACCTTAAGATCCCTTTGTGCCTGCCAGGTACCCTGGGTATATAACCCAACATCCCAAACATTAAATTCATTACCACCTTTTGGCGATGGATTAATTACCGCTGAATCCTGCGGCGTATCAAGCAAACTTGTATAATATGCTCCCTGAAGCGTACTATTACGAATTTCAAGTCCGGAAACAATATCAAATCTTGAGGAAGGTCTGTAATTGACTTTCAACTCATTCCTCAATTGTTTTGACTGTTCAAAAAGATAAAGCGTAGTCCAGACAGGGGCTGTGTTGCTTAAAAGATCATTCAGTTTTTTATTTCCGCGGGCATAATTCAACAATGAAACCAGTCGTGTATCATCTGTGACAGTATGAATACGGTATGTAGTAAGATTTGAGAGGAACACCTTCTCGCTGAGCTGATTCTCATACTTTGTATAGAAATTACTCAACTGTGGAACCCAGTTACTCCCATTTTCAGATCCTGCGACAAACAGATCGGTGTATTGAGTGGTACCGCCACGAGAGTATTTCCACGATTGAAAACCAATGGAAAAATTACCGATATTAACCCTGCCATTAATCAACCAACTGTCTGTTTCGTTCGTAAAAGTGATCTTGTTTCCACCAACAATCTGGTCATAAGCTGACTTATCAAGATTTCTTGCCGTTTCAATTCCAAGCGAAGTGAGGCTCAGCATACTCGAATCAGCTGATATTTGATAGAAAGGGTGATTAAAGGGCAAACTGTTGGCCAATAAATATTGTTTTGCATTCTGATTGATGCCAAGCAGCTGACCATAATCAACTTCATCGTATGCAGAAGGATCATAGTCAAAGTATTTCTGACTGGAAAGATC
Source organism: Bacteroidetes bacterium HGW-Bacteroidetes-1 (assembly GCA_002842755.1). Taxonomy (GTDB): domain Bacteria; phylum Bacteroidota; class Bacteroidia; order Bacteroidales; family F082; genus JALNZU01. Next base: position 69,763 of record PHDU01000003.1, read on the forward strand.
ATGCTCATCGGAATGATACAAGCGTCCCGTTAAAGTAAAAGAAACGCTTCTTTTCTTTCCCGACACACTCATATCAACAGTTCGGGTATTGTAACTTCCATAATTAACTTTCCCACTTATCCCTATATTTCTGCCAGGTTTTATGGCATCAATAGAATTTCTGCTAATCACATTGATTACGCCTGCAAATGCGTTCGGGCCATACATTGTTGATGCAGGGCCATAAATAATTTCAACTCGTTCAATATTCGAAAGGGGATATTGTCGGTCAATATAGGCCCAATTCGTCCATAGATCATTCTCTTCGATACCATCAATCAGCAATAGCGTTTTTTCTGTGTTATTTTGCCGGAAACCTCTTTGATAAATATTGGCGTACTCAGGGCCGTAGAATAAAGTAAGGTCAAAACCAGGCACATCCTTAAGCAGTTCAACAAGATCATTGTACCCTCTCTTTTGGATATCCTCCCTCGTGATGACCGCAATGGTAGCAGGAGTTTCATAAATGTTTTCAGCCTTTTTTGAAACTGAAGTAACAATTTGTCCTACTCCCGATACTTTCAGTTTATTCACCAAATTAATAAATGACGGAGGGTCAAATAAATTTGCATCATACGTTGGATTGATCTGAAGCAGAAAAGCTGTTTCAATGATAGCCTGTGATAAAGAATCGATTGAAAGAAATGACATTGCTTTCAACCTGTGCGCTTCAACTTTTTGCTTTTCATTAAAGCCTTTGCTGACACATTGTTCGAGAGAACTTATTACCAGGTCAAATTTTCCCAATTCATAAAATTTTCGAGCCTCAGTAAGTGTTACTTCGTCGCACCCCTGACCAACAACCGGTTTTACAAATAAAAGGGGTACGATAAAAAACTGAAGGGTCATCAAGATAAGAATACGGCTTACATGTATGTATTTCATATTCACTGCTTATATAGATATTGTTAGATTCATGGCAGATCTTTTATGGTTTTATGATAGGGCACGTCCTCGCCAACCATCTTGTTCCATTCAGCTAATGTCATATTGCGTTTTATTGCTGGCAATATTTTATCCGCCATCTGCTGGTTTTTTGTTGAAAAAATCCGAATCGTTTTATCAGCACTGCAGGACACAAGATGATTACCATCAGGAGTAAACAGCACATTATATACCCAAAACTCATGGTTGTTGATAGAGACAGGATTTTCTTCAGTGATTGGATAAGGCGATATGCGTATCGACCAGTCATAGCTTGCTGAGGCAATATGATTACCATCATGACTAAAATCTATACTGTTAATACCCGAAATATGTCGTCCAACAACTGACTTCCCAATGATTACTGAATTTTTGTCAAAATGTATTATCTGTATTGTACCGTTTTGACAACCCAATGTGATTTTTTCGCCTTTCGGGTCGTATTTAACTGTTAATGCTGGACTTTCCAATTTGATCAAAGTAGTTACTTTCTGTTCATCACCTTCGAATGAAATCACTTTTACATTTCCTGAACTGGTAGTATATACAAGCTCGGTTCCTGAATAATTTACATCAAGGCTGTGAATAGGGTCTGTAACTGAGTCGATTAAAGCACTTTGGAAACTACCACCGTCATAATTCCATTTCAGCAATCTTCCATCTGACCCGCATGAATAGAACTGATCCTTAACCGGATCAGTTTTTAGTTCGTTTATGATGGATGAATGGGCGTAGATTACTTTTGGTGATTTTGGAAACGCATTGTGATTCCAAACAACGAGCTGACCATCGGTGGTTCCTGCAACCAGCCATTTGTTATCATTGGTTAACATTATCGACCTGAAAGGGGCTTTAATATCTTTCGTGATTTCTGCTTTGACCGGTGGTTCTGTTTCATTATAAAGATTCCATTGAAATACATTTTTATCGTCACCACAGGAATAGAGTAGTTTGCCATCGTTTGAAATTGTTATATCGCGAACAGCATTCTCATGACCTCTAAGTATAACCGGATCATTGGAAATAGCAGATAAGGCATTGTACATTGCTGGGTCGCTTTCTGCACCACCATTCTCACGTTGAATTTGATAGGCCGTCAGTGCAAACAATGCAGGTGAACTATCCTTAATGGTTGAATGTAATTGGAGTGATTGGATAGCCATAGAATTGGCAATGGCAAGAAGACGCAATCGTTGGGCTGTTTTCTCCGATTCTTCAGCTTTAATCCGTTCCTGATCAGCAATTTGTTTTTGCATTAAAGCCTCTTGACGTTGAATCTGAGCTTCATCTCTTGCTGTAAGCGCTTCATGCTTTGCTATATCGGCTTGTTTTTTTTGTTGAATAGCTTCCACAGTTTGTTCCTGAGCAATGTTTTGTTGTTTAACTGCATATTGTCTTTGTTGTTCGGCAATCATTTCCTGTTGTTCGGCAATCTGCTGCTGTTGTTCAGAAATCTTTCGCTGAATAATAGCTTCTTTACGTTGTTCGTCTGTTTTTTTTCTTTCCACAACAGCCATTTTTTCTTTTTCGAAAGCTTCTTTTCTACTGGCCTCTGCTTTGAAACGCAGATTGAGTGAAACAACCAGAAACAGTATGGATATTACGGATGCGATACCCAAAACTATGGCTGAAAATCTTGCCCTCTTTAGATTTCTCTTTTGCTGGTTTTCCTTTTTCGAGCGTTCAAACTCGTTCTTTTTTTTGCTATAATCAAGAAAAGTCATGGCTCTGTCGAAGGCTGGATCATATCTTGAAGCCCAGGTAGCATTTGGATGTGTTTGTTCTTTCCATTGCAAGGCAAGTTGTAATTCAGGATCGACCCACAATCCGGTTTTACCAATCTGGTATAATTCAGCAGACTTTGAGAGACGTAAGTAAAGCTGAGCAGATTCACCTTCCTCCTCAACCCATTTTTTTAATCTGGCCCAAACCCTCATGATACTTTCATGAGAAATATCGATGATTGAGTCTTCAGAAAGGGTAATATGCGCTGCTGGCATTAAGAAAGCACAACCGGGACTTCTGAAATGATCAATCAAACGAATAATTTCATCTTCCCTAGCGTTGGTAAGGGTACAAATCTCTGCCAAACTTGTCGGACGACGTGTTCCTCTGCTTTCTTTTGTCAGATCAGTTAGCGCTTTAAAAAGTTTTTCTGCATTAAATTTATTTTTATCGTCCTTTAAACTGCCATAAATTTCCTCAAGATGAACCGAAAGTGCTTCTTTCATCGTTCCAATCGCCTCATAATGCTCAATATCAACAGGTTGTTCACCAACTTTGTTCATAGTCCAGTGATCCCAGGTACGCATCATCGCATGTTGAAGAATAGGCAATTGATCCGGGTCATCACCAACATCTTCGAGTAAACGCTCCACAAGAGTTTCACTGATATTGTTGCCAGTAGCGAGGATTGGTCCGGTTATAGCGCGTCTACGTTCATCATTGTTCATTCTTGGAACCAGATAATAGCCTGAATTAATCCATTCACTCAGGCCTCTGAACTCTGTGCATTCGTCCAGAAAATCGGTTCGCATCGACAATACAATGTATATCGGCACAGCTGATTGTTCTACAGCATTAATTATTTGCCTTATAAACAAATTTGATTCAGCAGCAGTCTGTTCGGCAGAACCACTTCTTTTAAATCTAAATAACTCTTCAAACTGATCAATAAAAATCAATAGAGACTGTTGAGGTAACAGCAATTCACCTGCGATTTTTACAAGACCATTATCCTCTGTACGCAACAGTGTCTGAATCATCTCCTGTTCGTACAATCCATCCGCCAACACTTTTGATAGGTTTCCAACCGGATCTTCAGCAGGACGGAAAATGATCAGCTTCCACAATTCCGTGTGATTACCCCTATGTGTCTTAAATAATTCAGGTATAAGCCCTGCTTTTATTAATGAAGATTTACCACAACCTGAGGAGCCAACAATTGCTAGAAATTTGGTATCAGAAAGCTTTTTTATTAATTCCTGAACCTGAAATTCCCTTCCGAAAAAATGATGGTTCTCATTTATTTCATAACTCCTTATACCCGGGAAAGGGTTGGCATTAAATTTTTCACGTGCCATTGTTTATCATCATAATTATCCATGCAAGATAAAAATATTTACGGGTTTGCTGAAAAAATAATTTATTTTTTTTTGTTATGCAATTCTTAAAAATAAACTATTTAAAATAGTTTTTGAGTCTCATTGTCAACAAATTCATTATAAATATGTTAGACTAAAATCGATAAATAAAATTCAACTATTTTACTTGTACATTTACATCATCTAAAGAAATATTGAAAAAAGGCTTACTTTCGTTCAGTATTTTTTAGACTGTTAACAGGCTGAAGTTGAAATAAATTATACAACATGAAGCATCAAGCGAAATACATTCATCACGAAAACAAGTTGGCTTTTAAGTTGATGGTATATATTTTGTTCCCAGCATTGTCATTTTTTCTATTATTCTTTTCTATAATTATACTGTAATGCGCAATAATACAAAGAATACTATAAAGCAAAACAGCGCAAATATTCTTGCCGCTTCAATTTCAAGAGTTGATAAAACGGTAATTACAGTGCAAAAAATTCAAGATTATGTTTCCCAGATAATCCAGTCTCCTGATTATTCACTAGATGAATTATGTCGATGAAAAGAAACTTAACCTCATCAATTATCAATTCTGACAAAACTTCAATAGATTTGAGAAATATGATTGATAAACTGGAAGAAACAAATCAAATCCTATTGAAGAATGAGGAACTGTATACTATAGACCTAAAAGCCAAAGAAAAAGAGTTAAAAGCTGCTCAGGAGCTATTGATTCAATTGGAAAATATGGCATCTATAGGTCAATTGGCAGCAGGAATTGCCCATGAAATTAAAAATCCATTGAACTTCATAAATAATTTTGCACAACTCACTGCAAATCTCGCGAATGAATTAAGTGAAGAACTTGAAAAATTATCGGATTGCTTCAATGAAAACGATAAACAGTATATCACAGAAATAGCCAATGACATCAAAGAAAACACACAGAAAATAAATGAGCATGGCAAAAGAGCTGAAAGTATTATTAAAGGCATGCTGCTTCAGTCGAGAGGAAAAGCTGGCGAGATGCATCCAACCGACATAAATGCTATGCTTGCCGAATATATTAATCTTGGATTTCATGGAATGAGAGCCCAGGATTCTGGTTTTAACATCAAAATTGACACAGAATATGACCCTGCAATCGGCAAGGTGAAAGTGATTCCACAAAATTTAAGCAGGGTGTTTTTAAATATCATTAGCAATGCATTTTATTCAACCAATGAAAAAAAGAAACAATTAAAAGATGCTTTTACACCAGTTCTTTTGGTGAGCACAAAAAATAATACCGATACGGTCGAGATTCGTATTCACGACAACGGAAATGGTATTCCACAAGAAATTCTCGATAAGATTTTTGATCCTTTTTTTACTACAAAACCTCCAGAACAAGGAACGGGATTAGGACTATCGCTTAGTTATGACATCGTTGTAAAAGAACACAAAGGAGAAATGAGGGTTGACTCTCAAGAAGGAGAATTTGCAGAATTTATTATTACTATACCTAAAAACATAAATGAACATCACGTCTAAATATACTAAATTATGGAAATGGATTTTGATTTGAAAGTAAAAATTATGGTAGTTGACGATGAAGTTGATCTCGAACCGCTTATAAGGCAAACTTTCCGGCAACATATTAGAAAAAATGAATACGATTTTGTTTTTGCATACAATGGCCTTGACGCACTAGCCAAGCTAATTGAGTATCCTGATATCGGTGTTATTCTTTCTGATATCAATATGCCTGAAATGGATGGATTAACGTTGCTTTCAAAGTTAAAAGAACTCAAAAATCCCTCTTTGAAAACTGTTGTTGTTTCGGCATATGGCGACATGGAAAACATACGCACAGCCATGAACCGAGGGGCTTTCGATTTCCTTACAAAGCCAATCAATTTTGAAGATCTTGAAATTACCATAAATAAGACTTTGGAAGAAATTAGACTTCAACGTAAAGCAGTGCATGAACATGATCAGCTAATCTCTATTCAGCGCGACCTGAATGTTGCCCGCGAAATTCAACAAGGAATTCTACCTCAGGTATTTCCACCGTTTCCCAACAGAAATGATTTTGAAATATTTGCCACAATGGTAGCGGCAAAAGAAGTAGGCGGCGATTTCTACGACTTTTTTATGATTGATGAGGATCGTTTGGGATTTGTGATCGGTGACGTTTCAGGGAAAGGAATTCCAGCGGCTATTTTTATGGCTGTTAGTCGTACATTGATACGTGCAACTGGCCTTAAAGGGATGCCTCCCGGTGAATGTCTTGCTTACGTAAATAGCCTTCTTTGTAATGAAAGTGTTTCATGTATGTTTGTAACAGTTTTTTACGGCATATTGAACCTGAAGACAGGAGAACTTGAATATGCAAATGCTGGCCATAATCCTCCTTTTATCCTTAATGAAAATGGACAATTTAAAATAGTAGAATCTTTAGGTGATATAATATTGGGTGTTTATGACAATGCAGAGTATAAATCAAAAAGTACCCTTTTGAAACCGAAGGAAGGAATTTTATTATATACGGATGGTGTTACCGAAGCATTTGATACCAAAGGAAACGAATATGGTGAGGAACGCTTAAAGCATCTTTTTTCTTCATTTGAGAATTATACAGCCATAAAAACTGTAAATTCTGTAGTCGAAGATGTAAATGCCTTTTCGCATGGTGCACCACAATCTGATGATATAACATTACTTTACTTAAAATACTTAGGATAAGTAGGTTGGGAAATAGTTATTGAAAGCCATATAAAAAAGCATCCATTGTATCATCTCAATGTGATTGTGGATATTTTAAAACCTATTTACCTGTTACCGCTAATCCCACTTTATAGACACTACCGATTTGGCAGGAATTGAATAACTAAAAACTTTTTTTCCTTGTTTAACGGTAAAAGTTTTAAAGGCGCTATCATAGTTGGTAACTACAAGTGCTTTACTACCATCCGTATTCATAAAAGCCACGGCTTCAATATTGGTAAGTGATTGTGCATAAAGAAGAGAAATTCGTTCTGCGCCAGGTCTGACCACTTTTGAAAAATGTCCAATGGCGTAATATTCTTCATTCAGTGTTATAAGTCCGGTGGATTGATTTATCGTGATTACACCCCTGCAATCAGAACAGCCATTGTTTCGTGGGCCGAAGTTCTCGTCAAGTGCCAGATTCCACATCAGGGCAGAGCGCGACCAGTTGTTGGCCGTTCCAATAAATATATTCCGCATATACCACATAAGGTTGTCCTCAAAATTGACAGCCCATGCCCCACCCGATATTTCAGTAAAATGCAATTCTTTGTCAGGATGTGCATTATGAACCGTTGACATGGCTGAAACACTTCCTGCATAAGCGTGGAATGCACTTCCCGCTGTATAAGTATTGGCTTCAGTGTCATTCAAAAGCGAAATAGAATACTGGGTATTGTCCCAGTTATGGTCGTAGTTTATAATTTTTACAGCAATATCGGTTGCTGCTTCAATCTTAGGGCCAAGGTGATTTTTGATGAAATCCATCTGATCGCCTGATTGCATCTCCATACAAGGATATGCTGCTGTGAAATAAAGTGGCTCATTTTGAGGGGTAACATGGGTAATGTTGATTCCCTGGCTTTTCATTTCGCGAATGTATTTCACAAAATAGTCGGCATAAACTTCGTAGCTATCCGTACGAAGCTTACCTCCTTTTAAACTATTGTTGGTCTTCATCCAAGCTGGAGGACTCCAGGGTGAACCCATAAGGAATATATCAGGAGAAATGTTCACTATTTCTTTGAGTACCGGAACTACATCCAAAAGATCCTGATCCAATGAAAAGTTATCAAGCGCAAAATCAGTTTGTCCTGTTTGAAGATCATTGTAAGTAAAATCAGACAAAGAAAAGTCCGATGCTCCCATGGTAAGGCGCAGGAATGATATTCCGATACCAGTTTCCTGATTAAATAGTTTGTTTAGAATAACATCCCGCTCTTGTGCGTCAAGTTTTCTATTCAACAAATAGGCGGAAGAGCCCGTCAATGCCGCACCATACCCGTCAACCGTTTGAAAAGAAATGGTTGTGTCGACAGTAATGACAGGCCATTCCTCAGGAACTGTTGTTCGCACAGATAAATCGCTCTCCTGACTAAAAAGCTTCAACTTATCGCCGCGCGTGAGCCAAACTTTTGCCTTCCCAATATCCGGAAGGGGCGGATTAATGATTGGATCATCAGGAGTGTCTTTTCCTTTGCAATTCAAGAAGATAAAAAAGAAAAGAGAAACTGAAATCAATACAATAGATTTATTCCAATTGCGGTTAAAATGTAATTTCATTTGGTAATGTTAATAAAAAAGATTGGTAAAGCTCATTTGACAAGCTTTACCAATCTTTAAAGTAATTAATATCCGGTATTTTGTACCAATTTAGTGTTTTTATCAAGTTCTGACTGAGGGATAGGCCAAAGCAAGCTGTTTTCATTGAGCATATAGCCCAACGATGCTCCTCCAGGACCTTTAGCATTATTGATTACGTCAATGGCCCGGCCAGTCCGCTTCAAATCGTACCAGCGATGTCCCTCAAAGGCCAACTCCAAACGCCTTTCTTTTTCTATGGCAAGACGCATGGCTTGTTGATCAGCGGCACTGGTGTTTGGAAGATTCACGCGTGAACGTATTTGATTGACCAAAACTGCGGCTCCAGATACATCACCATTAGCATTCAGTGCTTCAGCCTTTAATAGCAGGATGTCGGCAAGTCGGATCAGAATATAATTTTGCGGACTATTGCTGGTAAAAATCCGATACTTATTAATAAACGGAAATGATGCCTGAGGCCAGTAAGGATCAGACCAACTGCCAGTAACATCTTGAAAGATAATAGAAGAATTTTTTCTTACCATATCGTTTTCAGCATCATAAGCTGCAACCAAATCATTTGAAGGGGTATTGAACTTCTTCCAGTCGAGACCTCTGAACATACTTGCTCCCCAGTTTCCACTTGAGGATGTGCCTTCGTAATTGATTTCAAAGATGGCTTCAGAAGAATTCTCATTTTCGTTATTCCAGAGCATGTCGAAGTCTGGCAGTAAACTGTATCCACCGCCAATGACGGCATCAGAATATTGAAGCACTTTATCCCATTGTGGGGATTGCATTGTTGCATACACTTTTGCCAGCATGGCATTGGCAGAACCTTTTGTAACAAAACCTTTGTCAGAGGCTGTTGAAGGTACACTTTCAAGCGCAAATTCCAAATCTTCAACAATCTGATCAAAAACCTCTGCCATTGGTGAACGTGCCGGGAAAAGAATAGGATAAATTTCTGGGAGAAGCTCAATACTAATTGTTTTTACTTCAGTCAGTTGCAAAGGGACATCGCCCCAAAGCTGTACTGCCTGAAAATACATAAATGCCCTGATCCATGCAGCTTCCCCTTTTATCTGATTCTTACGGTCAGCACTCAGATCGGGGACAGCATCCACGTTGTTGTAAACGGTATTTGCTTTTCCAATTGTTCCATAAAGATAAGCCCAGTCACGACTTACATTGGAATTGGTTGCGTCAATGCTGTATTCGTCAATCTGAAAATTGGAAGGGTTATCGGCTCCTGCATAAGCATCGTCTGATTGTGCGTCTCCGTTCACGAAGTAGTCCAGCGAAAAGTATTCATTTCGAAAATCGCCATAAATACCTCCTAAAGCAGCTTCAACTTCACCAGCAGTCTTAAACAAAAGAGAATCAGCGGAAGTGTTAGAAATGGCAATGCTTTGAGACATTGGCTGAATATCCAGAAAATCCTTGCATGAGTTCAAACTGATGATACTCAAAAAGATAATAGCTATAATAATGATCTTTTTCATGGTTCGTAAGATTAAAATTCAACATTAAGACCAACTACAATAGCCCTTGATTGAGGATAGGTGCCGTAGTCAACACCCAATTCGGTAGCACTGCTTCCATAGGCATTCACTTCCGGATCGAATCCACTATAATTGGTTAAGGTAATAAGGTTTCGTCCGGTTATATACACCGACAGATTTTTGATTGCCTTAAAACGTGGGTTGTTGTCAAGTACCTTATATGAAAGCGAAATTGACTTCAGGCGGATATAAGAACCATCCTCAATAAAACGGGATGAATTCCGAACATTGTTGATATTGCCTGCTTTTGGTATATCAGTAATATCTCCGGGGCTTTTCCATCGACGCAATACATCAACCGATTGATTCTTACTGTCAAACATTCCTTCAAGATCAATTCGGGTGGCATTATAGATATCGTTTCCATAACTTCCCTGAAAAAACAAATTCAAATCAAATCGCTTGTAAGTAAGATTATTGGTAAATCCAAAAATAAAATCAGGGTTGGGGTCGCCAATTATTGTACGGTCTCCGGTATCAAAAATCCCGTTGTTGTTAAAATCATTGTATTTAATGTTCCCTGTTTCAGGATCAACGCCATCAGAAATGTAACCGAAGAAAGAACCAAGCGGAAGATCTGCTTTAAGAATGCTTACGTCTTGATTGTTGCTGTATATACGGCCAAAATAATATACATCAGTATATTCCAGACTGATTACCTTATTCTTGTTGAATGACATATTAAAATCGCTCGTCCATTTCAACTTTTTATCCATATTAATTGTATTAATATTGAATTCAATACCCTTGTTTTCGATGGTTCCGGCATTGGTTTGGATGGTGCTTATTGGCAGGGAACTTGAGAGCTGTACATTGAGCAATACATCTTCAGTTTTTTTGATATAAGCATCCACATTAACAGTAACACGATAATTTAACATCGACAAGTCGAAACCTATGTTTGTCTGAGCAGTAGTTTCCCATCTCAAATCAGGATTACCATAGGTAACCTGAACTGAAGCAGGTCCTGATAATGGGTTGGTAGGTGTGCGACGATAATAACTAACCAAACCATAGCGGGCATAATTCGGTATACCTTCCTGATTTCCATTTTTACCCCAACCACCACGAAGTTTAAGATCATTGATAAATGTAAAGTCTTTCATGAAAGATTCAGACGAAATTCTCCATCCTGCTGAAAACGAAGGCATGGTTCCCCAATGCTGGGCCAGCTTTGATGAACCATCACGGCGAACACTCATGGTCAGATAATACTTGCTATTATAATCATAAGTGGCACGGCCAAAAAAAGAAGCAAGGGCCCATTCATTTACCGAAGTTGAAGCATCGATGATATTCGCAGCATTCAGTGTTGTAACTTCAACATCTTCAGGAAAATCGGTGCCGTAAATGTATGAGTTGTTGCCTTTGTATTTTTGGATACTATTTCCAGCCAATGCAGAAATATGATGATTTCCAAAATTTTTGATGTAGTTTAAAGTGTTTTCCCAAAGAATTGTACTGTGGGTAGTTTTATCTGATTGTCCGATACCATTGTTGTTGCGGCCGTAATTGGTCCGAAATGGATCGAGATAATAATCCCATTGATGCGTGAGCAGGTCAAGACCCACTCTTGAATTCAATTTAAGGTCTTTCATCAGGCTTAGCTCAGCATTAATACTTCCTGATATTTGGTTATCAATGGATTGCTGATCAGGACCTTCCATATAAGCTATTGGATTTTCCCAGGATGGTTGAAATGGATTTGGGTCATACTGACCACTTCCGTCTTTCTTGTAAACACTAAGAAAAGGAGGCGTATTGAGTGCACTCATAATGACTCCCCCTCGTCCGGAACTGGCATTGTCAGGGGTATCTTTGGTATTGAGGTGCATCATATTCAGATTAGTAGTAATATTAAGCCATGGCTTGATTTCGTTGTCAAGGTTAATGCGCACGGAATAACGGTCGAAGCGGGCTGGCTCAACAATACCCTGATCTGTCAGGTAAGACAATGAAACAAAGTGAGACGCCTTATCTGTACCACCAGCATAGGAAAGCTGATGCGATTGTGTATTACCTGTTCCAAATACTTTATCGGGCCAATTGTTAAATGCTGTTTGTGATGGATCGAGGCTACCGGGAAGAATTTCATCCATAAGATCACGGTATCTTTTGGTGTTAAGGACTTCAATATTTTTTCTAAGGTCTGACATCCCGTAGTATGCATTGTATTTTATTGAAGTCTCGTTATCACTTCCTCTTTTGGTAGTGATAATTACTACACCATTTGCAGCACGAGCCCCATAAATTGCAGCAGAAGATGCGTCTTTAAGAACGCTCATACTAGAAATATCAGATGGATTTATAGACCTGATATCTGTTGTCGGGAAACCGTCAACCACATAAAGTGGTTCGTTTCCTGCCAGAACAGAAGTGGCTCCACGAACGCGAACTGAGAGACCTGATCCGGGTTTTCCAGAAGGCTGCACCACCTGAACACCAGCTGCTTTTCCTTGCAAACCTTCGGCTGCTGATATCAGAGGCCGGTCTTTCATGGCTTTTTCATCTACAACGGCAACAGAAGTTGTAAGGTCTTTCTTCTTCTGAGTTCCATAACCAATCACAACAACCTCGTTCAAAGTTTTAACATCCTCAACTAAAAGGACATCAATGCGTGAAAGCTTGAGTACAGGGATTATCTGTTCTTCAAAACCAACATAACTGAATTTAATTGATTCATTGTCAGCAGAAATAAAATACATCCCATCAAGGTCAGTAGTAGTTCCAATTGTAGTGCCAACAATCTGAACAGTTACACCGGGAAGTGGAACTCCTTTTGCATCAGTAACAGTTCCGCTGATTTGTCTGGTTTGTCCCATTAGTGAAACTGAAAATAACATGAGAATTATTAGAGGTATTGGTTTTATCATTTTATCATGTTTAAAGTATTATTATTATTTCGAATATAATCGGAACCCAAAGATTACGATAGTGGAATTAAAGTGAAAACCAGGAGTAAGTCTTAATGCTCACTCCCGGTTTAACTATCAGTTTGGATAATTCAAAAATTATCTTTCAAGTACCATTGTCCATGCTGAACCACCATTATGTTCAGCAGTCAAATCAACAGAAACAATCAGGACTTCTTTATCGCCTGAATTTGTATACGCAATAACTTCATACTGATTGGTAGCAAAACCACCATTTGGAGGAAATGCTCCATCAATATTTTCTCCGCCATAATATCCCTTCATGAAACCAATAAATGCTGCAAAGCCAGGTCCATTTGTGAGGGTAATAATTGCTCTGGCTCCAGAAGCAGCCGGAGTAAATGCATAGGTATGCGTATTGCATGAACCAAAAGGAGCACCTGGGCTTGCTGCGATTTCTGCATCAGTCCAGCAACCGTTAGGTGTACCCATGTAGCCATCATTTCTTGAGCCGCCGTTGGTTCTGTATTCATAACCACCACCAGCAGAGAAAATAAATTCGTCATCCATCATACAAGACCAATCATCAGTTCCAGTGCTGGAGCCATCTAAGAAGTTTAATGGGCATATCCACCATCCATCACTTCCTAAACCAGGGCCAACATAAATAGAATGACCTGATAACTGGAGTTTCCATGCACCGTTTTGTAATACTTCTTCGGTTAGAACAGAAGATGAAATTGTTATATCTTGCTGCGTAGATCTGGTTCCATTTTCGCCAGTAGCAGATAAAACAACAGTATAGATTCCATCCTGAGCATACGTATGTACTGGGTTTTCATCAGTAGAAGTAGTGCCATCACCAAAGTCCCATAAGTAACTCGTTGAAAAAGTAGAAGAATTGCTGAAAGTAACAGTTAATCCATCAAGGCTGTATGTAAATGAAGGTGAAGGAAGATTCCCAGGAATTGGCGGTTCGTCAGCAGGATTGTCATAATGAACAAGAACGAATCTCCAATATCCACCTGGAGCAGCATCACCTGGTGCGAATTTATAATTTGTTTCAACGATAAGGGTATCGGTTGTACCATCATACAATGAAATCAGATTGTATGTAACATCATCCTGAGGAACATTATATTCGAGATCTGTTCCAACTTTGGAAAGACCTAAAAACGCACCTGTTCCCATAACCTTAAGTTTAGCATCAGTACCAGGAGTTAATTCAAATGTATGGTTTCCGCTTGCCCATGCTGATACGTCAACACCATCTTTGTTCAACATTGGTTCAGAAGTGGAGGCACACATATTATTTGCGCCGTCAGGATAAACAGAACCTTCAGCCCAGTAATCGCCTTTAGCGTCAAATATCATCTGGCCATCGCGTGTGAATGTCCATTCATCATTTAGCATACATGGGCGGATTGCAATCTCATCATTATTTCTGCCCATGGCCCACCATATCTCTGAACGATTATAAGGACCCACTTCAAGCGGATAGTTTTCGGTAGAAGGATCACGCAGGAGTTTCCATGTCTTTGATGTTTCACCAACCAATTTTGTCAAAAATGCGTTAGGGTCGCTGATTGTAACTTTTTGGGTAAAAACATCAGTTACACTTCCATTTAGTGAAGTTGCCGTGAGTGAAACCGTATATTCGCCAGTAGCGTCATACATGTGTACTGGATTGGCTTCAGTTACTGCTGCAGAATTGTCACCAAAATTCCATGATAATGCTGAAAAGTTTTGAGACTCATTGGTAAATGTAACTTTCTTGTAATCGGTAGCATCAATAGCAAAAGAAAAACTGGCGATTACATCGGGATCTGGTTCATCTTTTTTGCAAGATGAGAATGGAACTAAGAGCACTGTTAGCAGTAGTGCCAGACTGATTCTAAGTGTTTTCTTCATGACTGAATTTTTTGTGGTTAATAATTAGAATTTTGAAATTTAATTGTTAATAATTAGTTAGTTAATATTAGGGTTATTTATTAATATGAATAATATTATTTTTTATGGTTTTCAAATTTAAATCTTTAACATTTTAATAAGATTAAATCGAGTTTGGTTTGGTTGCATTTTCGTTATTTTAGGATCATTTCTTTCGTTTCTATAACTATTATTGCGACACGGAGTCCTCCTGCCAAGAGCGTAAAGTCACCTTTTTCAACCACCCATTTGTTGTTTAGATTAACAAAAGCCAATTCATTAACGGGAACCTTAAAGTAAATAATTTTTGATTCACCTGCCTGAAGCATGGTTTTTTGAAATGCTTTCAAGCGTTTTACAGAGGGAGTTAGCGAGGCATAGTGGTCGGAGCTGAATAATTGTACTACTTCCTTTCCTGCTACAGATGAGTTGTTACGAAGTTCAACACGAACCTCTATGGTTTCTCCAGGAAGATATTCATTTTTATCTGTTGAGATTTTAAGATACTCAAAATCAGAATAGCTAAGACCAAAGCCAAAATGATATTGTGGATTGTAATGCGTGCCGGTTGGTGAACCTGCTATTTCAAGCTGTTCAGCATGTTTAATGTAGTATGGTTCAAGGCTATTTGGATATCTTGGGTAGGTGTATGGCAGTTTACCTGAAGGATTAACATCGCCAAAAAGGGTGTTTGCAATAGCCAGCCCGCCAAAGTTACCAGGTAAATACGCTTGTAAAATTCCTTTTGTAAAAGGTTCAATAGCGCTTATTACACGGGGGCGTCCTTCAACCAAGACCAAAATCACTGGTTTTCCTGTTTTGTAAGCTGTTTTTACCAACATCTGCTGGTTTTCTGATAAAGACAAATCCTCTAGATCACCTGGTTTTTCGGTATAGGAATTTTCACCAACACACAGTATTATAGCATCAGCCCGTGAAGCTTTTAAAGCAAAAGCATTTAGATCACCAACTAATTCTGCTTTATAATCCCCTTTCAGATCATATGACACTCCTTCAAAAAGTTCCACTTGTTCAGGAACTGCAGAAGACTCTCTAATAGCTTCAAAAATAGTATGATAATTTCCGGCAAATTCATCAACAAGCTCTCCTTGCCAGCTATAGCTCCAGCCACCATTGAGCGGACGCATTAGATTGGCTGCAGGGCCTCCAACCAATATTCGTGTGGACTTGGCTAAAGGAAGAATATTTTCCGAATTTTTGAGCAATGTAACGGATTCATTGGCTGTTTTGAGGGCTGCCTCTTCAAAAGAAAGCGAGCCAAAATCAGGGTAATTTTCCAGCTCTGTGTAGGGTTGATCAAAAAGCCCAAGCATAAATTTGACGCGGAGAATCCGTGTAACGGCATCATCAACACGCGACATTGGCACATCGCCATTGTTCACCAATTCAATCAGATGATCGGCAAAATTAAAGTTGTAGGGCACCATTGACATATCAACGCCTGCATTGATAGCAATTTTTACTGCCTCCTTAGGCGATTGAGCAATCATGTGACGTGTGTGCAGATAATTAATATCTGACCAGTCAGAGACGATAAACCCAATAAATCCAAGTTCAACTTTCAATAAATCATTCAAAAGTGCCTTATTGGCATGCACGGGCAGACCGTTAATTTCACCAGAATTAATCATTACTGTGAGTGCCCCAGCATCAATACCTGCTTTGAATGAAGGCAGGTGATATTCGCGAAGTTTATGGTCTGGAATCCAAGCAGGACTGCGGTCTTTTCCGCTTAGAGTTTGGGAATATCCTAAATAATGCTTTAAACAAGCAGCAATATGAACTGGATTTGAAATATCGTTATCCTCACCTTGTAAACCTTTAATTAGATTTTTCCCCATAACTGAAGCGAGATAAGGATCTTCACCAAAAGTTTCCCACTGACGTGGCCATCGGGGATCAACACCCAGGTCAAGAACCGGAGAAAAAGTCCAGGGCACTCCAGCAGCGCGTGTTTCATAAGCTGTGATTTCTCCAGCTTTTACAAGTAATTCCGGATTCCATGTAGCGGCCATTCCAATTTGCTGAGGGAAAAGTGTAGCACCAGCAACATAACTAGCTCCATGTATCATATCGAGGCCGTAAAGCACAGGGATTTTATGATGTCCGCCGGATAAGGCAAAATCCTGAATTTGCTTAACAATAGAATTCCATTGACGTAAATCGCGGGCACGATTATTAGCAGTATTCAGAACTGAACCAATTTGGTACTTTTCAAATGCAATCTTTAATGATAAAGTATCCAATTCAAGTGGTTCGAAACTAGATAAGGAATCTTTCCCTTTTGTCAACACATCAAGCGTGACCTGGGTCATTTGTCCCACTTTTTCTTCCAAAGTCATGGTTTTGATCAGATCAGCAACTTTTTGCTCAATTTCTGAATTCAGGCTTGATGGTACAACTTTTGAAGTTTTGCTGTTGCACGATGCCATCAGAAAAACAGTAATTAGCAAAGCATAATAAATTTTCATGTTAATATTTTAAGTAGGCTGTTAAGATTTACAATTCATCCTTGTTTATTTCAATTAATTTTCAGGGAGTTTGAAATACTCTTACATAATCCACAATCATGCGTTGTGGAAACACTGTGGTTGCATCAGGATAACCTGGCCATACTCCACCAACGGCAACATTCATAATGAAAAATTGCGGTAGCTTAAAAGCATCGTATTTTATATTCGTATCCTTCACTTCGTAATAAAGCTGATAATCGACATACCATCTTATGGCATTCTCTTGCCAGACAATAGTAAACACATGGAAAAGATCGTGGAAACTCTGATTATTTGATAGGGTATAAACTCCACCAATATAACGGTGTCCATTGTCATAATAGTGAATTGTTCCATGCGCTTTTGACTCCTGATGACCTAGATATTCCAATATGTCAATTTCGCCACATTTGGGCCAGCCAACCTGGCTAAGATTAGCACCTAGCATCCATAGAGCAGGCCAAATTCCCTGACCATAGGGTAATTTTGCTCTGATATCGATGCGCCCATAGGTAAATTCCTTTTTCCCTTTTGACAGCAATCGGGCGGAAGAATATGCATTGATTTGCTCAATTGCAACAATATTCAATTTTCCGTCTTCCACATACGAGTTCTGAGATGAGGTGGTATAAGTTTGTAATTCACCGTTACCCCAGCCCCCGGCACCTGTATCATAGCCCCAGTTGCTCGTATTTATTGCAGTTCCATCAAATTCGTCACTCCATGTGAGCTGCATACCTGGATAGGATATTGGCGTGATGTAACCATCATCCGCTAGCTCAGGACTATAACTATCATCATTCATGATAATAATACTGGTTTGATTAAAGTTAATGATCCCATTTTGAACATCACTATATTGAACATAAAAAATATCATCCATTTCAAAAACGAGATCACTAATGATGTCAACGGTAATTTGCTTTTCTGTTTCACCAGGATTAAATACTACACTTTGGTCATTTACCGGAATATAATCCTCTGATCCTTTTCCCGATCCATCAGCCGTACTCCATTTCAAACTCACCGTTCCTTCAGATGGCCCTGATAAACGAACTGTAAATGAAGCCTGAATTGTATTCGTATTACCCTCTGCAATCATTTTTCGCTCAGGGACAATAATTTCCGGCGCAAAATAATCATCATTTTCAATGATAACTCTACACTGACTTTGCACCAGTCTGGCATTTTTAATACTTAAAACCACCAAAGAAAAATACTCATCCTCCTCAAAAACATCATCATATAAAATATCAATTTCAATATTTTTTGATGTTTCACCGGGAAGAAAAACAAGCTCAATGTCTGTTTGAGAGACATAATCATTACCAGCAAGCGCAGTACCATCAACCAATGAATACTTTAACACTACATTTTGGTCGTATGCACTGGATAAACCAACTACAATAATGGCTTTGTTTTGAGTTTGTGTACCTTCAACCACCACAACTTCCTCAGGGAGTATAAGCTGTGGTATTTCCTTTTCTGACTTATTGCAGGACATCAAAAGAACGATACCTATTAAAAAGATGATTAAGTGAATGAGAATAAAGTTAATTTTAAGGTGCATAATTAATATTTCAAGGATTCATCATTTTATAAAAGCGGACATAATCAATTTCCAAAGAGGCTGGAAATGCGCTGTCGTCAACCCCTTGTTGACCACCCCAGTCGCCACCAACTGCTACGTTAAGTAACAAGTGAAAGCGTTTATCAAAAGGCCAGGCCTTTGGGCCAGTACCTTCATTCAGACTGGTAAAAACCAATTGGTTGTCAATATAACCCCTGATCGCGTATGGTGTCCAATCGATTCGATAAACATGAAATTCCGTTGAAGCGGTTTCAATTGTTTTTGTCGCTGTTTTATGATTGTTCAGTCTCCAGTAATATGCTTCGCAATGTGTACTAACATGAATAACATTCTGATCGTATCCAACGTGCTCCATGATATCAATTTCACCAGATTTTGGCCATCCGCCGTATTCCCAGTCAGTAGGGAGCATCCAGATTGCCGGCCAGGTACCTTTACCAGTTGGTAATTTTGCTTTTACTTCGACACGACCATAAAGCAAATCACCTTTATTTTTGGTGATTAAGCGTGTAGAAGTATAATTTCTATTGTCAAAATTCTCTTTAATGGCAGTTATTGTAAGTATACCATCGCTGACAGAAGCATTTCTTAATTCGTTTGTATAATACTGAAGTTCATTGTTTCCCCAGCCTCCGCCACCGATATCGTAACCCCATTTAGCCTGATCGGGCAACCCACTATAATCGAATTCATCTGCCCAAAAAGGGGTTGTCTCGAAAGTCCATCCCTGATCCTGTACTGGACCGGGAAGTATTATGACAGGTTTCTCACCTTCTTTATTTCCATTACATGCCAGAAAGCCCAGAGCAGAAAAGAGGATGCTTAAAACAAATATTCTTTTAAATTCCATATTTTCAATTTTAAAAAATGAGCGGCCGTTGTGTACAACGGCTCGCTCAACTCACTAACCGCAAAAAAAAGCTATGAAAAGTTAATTATAGTTAGGATTTTGCTTCAATTTTGTGTTGTTAATTTCTGTCAGAGGAATAGGTAGAATTTCATTCTTACCTGCGGTAAATCCTTTAAAAGCAAGAACAGAAGCAGCCCTTCCAGTACGAACAAGGTCGAAAAAGCGATGTCCTTCAGTAGCCAGCTCAAGTCTACGTTCCAAATAAATATTGTCAAGTGTTGCAGGAACAGAAGGCAGGCCTACCCTTTCGCGAACTTTGTCAAGCCATATTTGAGCACTTCCGGCATCTCCACCTCTTACCAAAGCTTCTGCATGCATCAAATAACAGTCTGCAACACGAATTTCGATATAATTTTGTGGCCACTCCAAAACTGGATCTCCACCACCTGAACTCATAAACTCTTTCAACGGAGCCCATTTCTGAAGGAAATACCCTGTGTTCTGATATCCCTTTTCGTAGGTAGCCACACCAGCCTGTTCTAAACTGTCGATATTGGCAATAGTAGTTGCATAACGCGGATCTCCTTTTAAAAGGTTTGCCAATTCAACAGTAACAGGGTTAAAACCCCAGCCAGCAGCGTAATCAGGACCATTGTATGCACGAGGCCCGCACATTTGCGTGAAGATATGTCCTTCACCGGCAGGAGGCCACGGTCCCCAATAACCAATAGCTTTTGAAGTATGAACTATTTCAAAAATCGATTCTTTATTGAATTTATTATCGGGACGAAAAATAGCACCATAGTCCTCAAGTAAACCATATTGTGAACTTGTATTTACCTGTTGAAACCAATTGGCAGCCTCCATCATACGACTCTCATCATTTTGAAACAAGATTACTTTACCAAGCAATGCCATCGCAGCAACTTTCCCAGCTCTTCCGTTTTCAGCAGTTGTAAGCATTTCAGGAAGATCAGCAATTGCTTCATTTAAATCTTTTTCAATTTGTGCATAAACAGCCTCAGGGGTTGATTGCTCAACGGAGAAAAATTCGGATGGAGACAACAGTGAAGTAAAAAGGGGCACATTTTTAAATAAACGAACAAGATCGAAATAATAATAAGCCCTTAAAAACTTAGCCTCAGCAGTATATCGTGCTTTGAGAGCATCATTCATAGCCACATCAGGAAGCTTTGACAAGAGTGTATTTGCCCTGTAAATACCAGTGAAGTTTCTGCCCCAGAAATCATCTTGCGGACCTAAAGCCGGCTCAACAGTAAAAGTATTCCAAGCCTCCCAGGCTGGTTGATCTCCATAATTCGCTCCACCAGCATAACAATCGTCGGAAGCGGTATTGAGTAAGCCAATTTTGCTGGCGTATGTTTTTACTACCTCAGCACCGAGCGGATCATACACTGAAATTAATCCGGCAAAGGCTTCATCAGCATTCCGGTAGTAATTTGCTTCGAGGGTAGTACCTCTTGGCTCTACTTCAAGCCAATCTTTTGTACAGGAATTAAGAAAAGCTAACCCTGCAAATAAAACTGCAATTATGATATAATTCTTTTTCATGATAGTATTTTTTTCTGATTAGAGCGTTACATTGATTCCAGCCATAAATGAACGTGCCTGAGGATATATTCCACGATCAATCCCATAGCTTCCACCTCCAATTTCAGGATCATATCCACTATATTCAGTAATCGTAAATAAGTTATTTGAACTAAGATAAACGCGCAATTGCTGAAGTCCGACTTTGCTAACAAGTGATTTAGGCAATGTGTATCCAACCTGGATTGTTTTAATCCTGAAATAGGCACCACTGCTGAAGTGGAAAGAAGATGGAGTGCTGAAATTTCTTGCAGGGTCACCATTTACAAGTCGTGGATAGGTAGTGGAAGTACCAACACCTGTCCAACGATCCAAAGCATCAGATGACCAATTTGCTTTTGGGATATCGAATCTTCTAAGACCATTATATATGTCATTACCGGCAACACCCTGTCCGAAAACAAGAAAATCAAATTGACGCCAGTTAACAGAAGCTGTCAAACCATAAGTAAAGGTAGGAGTTGGGTCGCCAATAAAGGTACGGTCAGCTTCGGTGATTTTTCCATCGCCGTCACGATCAAGATATTTAAAATCGCCAGGTTTTGCGCCAGGTTGAATTAAACCACCTTCATCATTAACATATTTCTGAATTTCACCTACTGATTGAAAAATTCCCAGTGTTTCAAATCCGTAAAATGCACCAATAGGATGACCTACCATTAAACGGCTTATTTCATAAGTGCTTGATTGGAAGTTAGCTCCGGGGAGAAACTCAACAGTACCCAAATCTGTAATTTCATTTTTCACATACGATCCATTCGCTTTCAAATCAACTTCAAATTCACCGAAGCGTTTACGATAACTAAGTTCCAGTTCCATTCCCTTATTTGACATTGAAGCCACATTACCTGTTGGATTACCCGATCCTACGTAAGCAGGTAAGATTATAGGACGCAACATACCTGTAGTATTCTTCGTAAATAAATCAAAAACCATTCGGAAATCTTCAAATAGAGTAGCTTCAAACCCAACATTCGACTGGCTTGTTTCTTCCCATTTCAAATCAGGGTTTGAAGGCGCACCCGGAGCGTATCCAACAAGATAATTGTCCTCTCCAAAAGTGTAATTGTAACCGCCTCCAACAGTTGCAAGGTAAAGGAAATCATCAATATTGTCATTACCTGTTACTCCATAAGAACCTCTGATTTTAAGGAAACTTACTATTCTATTTGCTGGCCAAAACTCTTCTTTCGTTACAACCCAGCCTAATGATAGAGATGGAAAATAACCAAATTTATTGTTGGCACCAAATTTTGATGAACCATCACGTCTTAAAATACCTGTAAATAAATATTTCTGGTCATAATCATAAGTAACACGAGAGAATACAGAAGTTACACGATGATCGGGACTTTCCCAACCTCCACCTAACCTGTCTTCTGTGGTCACGCTAAAGTTCATTGAGGCCTCATCAAAGGTATTTACCGGTAGATTAAAATACGTAGTATTCACACCTTTTGAGTTTTGAACCCATGCACTTGTCCCCAATAAAATAGAAAAATTATGCTTTGATATACTCTTTGTGTACGAAGCAGTATTTTCAAGATTCCATATAAAACCCTGATTATTCGCACGATAATATGAGTTGTTTGTTTTAGAATTAGAAGCATTTAAATAATGAATCGGAGTAAAACTTTCATCACCCCAGAAGGAAATCTTGGTACCAAGATCTGATTTAAACTTCAAGCCTTTGATAGGTTCTAACTCTGCAAAAACATTACCGACTATATTGTCGGACCATCCGTAATTTCCAAGACGAGTTGCAATATATGCCAATGGATTCGACATTTCCTGTCCGACCTCGGTAGAAATACCATACGGATTTCCATTGGCATCGCGCACAACGGGCCAATCGCTATATGGAGAACCATTAGCAATTGCCGGATCTGTTATTACTGCAGGTGTTATTGGGTCAAGATTAATGGCTGAGGCAAGAGGCCCACCATATTCGCTATTGGTATTTAACGAGCCCTGACTTTTAATGTGAGCATATCCGATATTGTTGCCAAAGCGAAGGTATTTATTTACCTGATGGTTTGAATTAAACCTGAAATTAATCCTTTCATAATTTGAAATGGATGTTGCGACAATCCCTTCCTGATTTAGGTATCCAAACGAAGTATAATAGGTTGATTTGTCGTTACCACCGCTAATACTGACTTCATGATTTTGAATCATGGCGTTATCATTAAAAATAAGGCTTTGCCAATCAGTTCCTTCTCCAAAAGATTCCGGATTATCGTAAACTGTTCCTAAGCCAGCATTTATTGATGCTTCATTTCTCAATATTGCGTAATTCGTTGCGTTCAACAAATTGAGTTTTTTTGCCGGTGCCTGAGTCCCCAAATATGCATTATAACTCACTCTCATGTCGCCAGACTTACCTTTCTTAGTGGTAATGATAATTACACCACTTGCAGCGCGTGTTCCATAGATAGCCGCTGAAGCAGCATCTTTAAGAACTTCGATGGATTCAATATCAGCAGCATTCAAATAATCTAAACCACCATTATCTATTGGCACACCATCGACAACATAAAGTGGTTCACTGTTATTAATAGAAGTAGTTCCGCGCACCCTTACTGTTGATGCTGCCCCAGGTTGACCTGAACTTGATGCAATTGTCAAACCTGATGTTCTACCCTGAAGTGCATTTTCAAGCCGTGTGATTGGCATATTTTCCAAATCTTTTGCACGAACACTTGCAATTGCACCCGTTACAACACTTTTTTGCTGTACTCCATAACCAATCACAATAAGTTCCTCAAGTTCTGTGACATCCGGAGAAAGTATCCAATTGACTGTTATTGTTTGACCTGACGAAACTGAAATAGTTTTTCTGGCAGCTTCATAGCCAACAAATCGAACAACAACAGTGACGTTTCCCGGAGCTACTTCCAAAACATAGTTACCATCAATATCAGTGACAGTACCGGTTGTAGTACCTTCAACCATAATATTTGCGCCTGGAAGCGTTTCATTCGTAATCTTGTCCTTGATATTACCTTTTATTGCAGTCTGGGCCATCAACATACCCAGTGGAATAAATAATGACAAAAGTAAAATCGTAAATCTCTTCATAAATTTTGTGTTAGTGAGTGATACTTTAACATTGTGTTATCAATTCTTTAACAAACATAAATCACAGTTGCACACCATTGCAATAAATAACGTACATCATGGTTACTTCCAAGCAGTAATATGTACTCAACAAAACTACTACAATAGAATTCTATATAATTGATTTACCTTCATTTAACATTTTTTATATGTTACATCTTGCGGATTTCAATTTCATTCATTCTAATCCTTTGTTGCGAAACTTTTCTTTAGAACCAAAACTGGAGCGAACTAGAAAAATTCATCCAACTTTTATACAAATAAATAGCTAAATGCAATCATCGAATTCATATTTGTCATTGAATAAAAGAAATTCCACGATTGTTTCTCTCCTCAAAAACAGAAAAATTCCTAGTTTTCTTCAAGGTTTTTGATCAAAAAAGTGGATAGAATTGATATTTAAGTATAAACCAAATAAAGAAAGGGGAAGTTTTGAATTATACTATTTGGTTGTATTTCAGTCAATTATTTTAATAATAAAAGTACTTCCCTGGCCAGTTTCAGATTCTACCTTAATGCTAAAATCATGTGCATCAATTATTTTTTTAACAATACCAAGGCCCAAACCTGTACCTTTTTCACCAAAAGTACCTACTGTTGTTTTACGTGTAAAACCTGAAAAAAGATAATTTCGGGTTTCATCATCCATCCCCATTCCGTTGTCTTTAACCAAAATATAACTACCTGAACGATTCTTAATAAATGTAAGGGCAATGGTTCCACCTGAAGGTGTAAATTTCACGGCATTACCAACAAGGTTGTTCAAAGCATTCCCAAGCAAAGTTTCATCCGCATTCAGTGTGAAATCAGGATCAATTTCTTTAATGAATGTTATATTTTTATCCCTTAGTTTAGCAGCCTGCATTTTCTCAACATAACTAGCAATATGTTCCGGCAAGATAGATTTTCTGGTGATTCTAAAATTTCCTAATTCTAGGTTTGACCATTGGAACAATTTGTCATTATAATCGAGCAGCCTGAGCATTTCGTTTTTGATATCAGATAAAAGCTCTAATTGTGTGATGTTCATTTTCGATAAAAGCAATGTATCAGAAAGCAATAGGTTAGCAAGGCCAATAACAGCCCCAATGGGCGATCTGAGGTCATGAGAAATGATTGAGACAAATTGATCTTTGAAACTAAGTAATTGTTTAAGTTTTTTCTCTGTACTGGCCAATTGATCAAGCGTTAGTTTTTGGTCTCGTGCTTTTTGGATAAATCCGTCATTGATGTCACTTTGATCATTGAGAGGTTTAATTAACAGGTAATTTCTTTTAATATGCCTCAACGCAAGAGCCTGAAGATAAATCTTTTCATCATTTTTTTTATTTTCCTCCCACAATCCACTTACAAATTTACCATCATGAGGCGCATTCCAGATTTCTTCTGCTTCATAATGAAATACTTCAAGAAAAGGGAAAGTTTCAGTTAGATCAATATTTTTTGCGCTAAAATGAAGCTTCCCATTTATTTCTTCAAACCAAGTGGGTGTATTACCAAGGAGTTTATACCCATCTGACATTTTCTCAAAACTCATGTAATCAAGCAAATACAATGCCGACAGGGTTCCTTGAGAAGAAGACTGCTTTTTGTCAGTTATGCCGCCTAGTTTCTCCTCGTTGAAGAGCTGAATAATTGGGTGTATGATCTCAACCTGTCTGGTCTGATCAATTATGAAAATCCAATTCTGATTGTACTCATCTGCCAGGATATGAATTTCCGCATAAGTATTTGCCTTCACTTGTATATGAGAAATCACCATCGGATTAACCAATGGTGGAAGCATCCCAACTAAAAAAGGAGCATATTCTTCTATATCATTATTTTCAACTGGAAGGCTATCAAAATACTTATCCAAAGGGCCATACCAGTTTTTGATCTTTGCATCCTGATCAGCCTGAAGAACGACAAGACCAACGTAAGGAGGAATCTCGTGGAGGATATATTTGATTACAGGTTCGGAGAATTCCCGGATCATATTATTGATGGTATGCTGTGCCATTTAGATATTGATGCTATATTTATTGTTTTGCGAGTATCATTTGAGTGAGCAAAGTAAATGCTTCTTCAACCAGATTATTATCTTTAGCACTTGTAATCATAACATGCCAACCTTTGCTTTTAAGATGATTGATTGTTTCTGGTTCAATTTCCCACGTTTCTTTAAGGTCACTTTTGTTGATAAGAAAAATAAAAGGTGCGTTCTTAGTCACTTCAGATGCCATCTCATGAAGTGTAAGTGCTACATCAATGGTTTCAGCTCTTGTGCCATCAGCTACCAAAAGATATCCGGAAGATCCAATCAGATAGGCAGGTTTCATTTTCATAAAATCGTCGTCACCATACAAATCCCATAACATGAGGGTAATTTCTGTTTCATTAAGGTTCACGACTTTTTGATCAATCTTTACCCCGATAGTTGTCTGGTATTTTTCGCTGAAAATACTGTTTACATACTGCTGTACAAGGCTCGTTTTTCCAACGGCAAACGCGCCAAGCATAGCTATTTTTTTTTTCAACATTAGTCTTTCATATTTTTATCAAATACCTCAAAATGAACGGATCTCAAAATAATATTTTCATTCAAATCCTCAATAAACAAAACCTGCGCTTCCAATAAATCTTCAGGCAATCCTGCCTGCTGAAGCAACCCTACAAAACCCTCGGCTCTTTGAATTGCTACCTTAAGGTTTGCCTCAACATTACCCGATCTATTGGTATAAGAGCGGACAAAAATCGCCAATTCTTTATTATAAAGCTTATTGTAATCAGTAAGAAACACAGCCGCCCTTACCAGAGAATCAAATTGTTTTTGCTGCAAATCATTGACTTCAACAATGTGCATGTCAAAGATAAAACTATATTTTTCAATTTCAGGAATAATCCATTGCAGATTTTGTGTTTCCTCCTCTTCTTTTACGTTCATTTCAGCGGTATCCATATTGATAACACCCCATATTTTGGATGGATTTTCAATAGCATTCAACAGCCACTGATGCGGTGCCTCACCTATAAAAAAAAGCACTCCCGATTCATATCTAAAGGTAGCGGTTGGTGGGGGCTGAAGCAGTTCCTGCGCTCTTTTAACTACAATTTCTTTCTCAAGAGAAATATAGGGTTCAAACTGCAAATTCAAATTTGTGCTGTCTATTTTGTATTTTTTCATTAGTTCGTCCAAAGAAGAAGATTGCAGATCACGTAAACCATATATATTCAACACTTTCCCTTTTTTCTCAACTTTTGTCAGATGAAAACCAGGAAGCACTTCAAGCTCTGTTGAGAAGCGATTAAATCTGCTATTTTGTTCTATACGGACATAAAGATAGTAACCGGCAAATCCAATTAAAACTATTAAAAGAATTATCAAAGGCCATGGAATTTTACTCTTCTTTTCTTTCTTTTGTTTGATAAGACAATTTTTTAAAAATTTGGAAGTATGCCTGAAAACATCTGTTTCACCTTCAAATTTCTCCAGATCAACAGCATGATTAAAATGCACTGCTTCAACCGTTTCCATTAAAGTAAGCCTGTAATCAGCGGGAGGCTGACCTTCAACTATGGCAGCAACCACAGCGTATGGACCTTGCTCAATCAGAATTTTCAGTTCTCCAACCTGAATCTCGTCGAGAGAAGCTGATTCTTTGCTATTAAAAGAGTCATGAACAAAATCCCTTATTGCAGTAAGCATTCCTGAAACCATATCTGCTTCCATTTCAACCTTTTCACTGGCTACTTCCTGATGGAGCAACAGTCCGGTCTGGCGATGAATCAAAAAGACCTGACTCACATGGTAAACATAGGTGTTTGCTAAAACTATTTCTGTAAAAGACCTTTTACTGAACATGGCTTGCAAGCGCCACTTAAGACTTGTTGGTGACAAGCCAGATTCAAGGGTCGCATTCACCGAAGCAATGAGTTTTTTCATGTCTTCAGAGACTGCTTTGCGAATAGCTGGTCCCATAACCGGGAACAAAATATCAGCGAGTTTTTGAGGGTTCTTCTGGATGCTTTTGTGCATGGCATCCTCAACAAATGGCAATAAAGCTTCTATACTGATTTCGCCTTTCTCGATAAGTTTTCTTATCGAATAAGGCAACAACTCGCTCATCTCTTCAGCAAATTCATGTGGATCGCGAATGAGTTTTTGCAAACGTTCCAGCTCCTGCTGTGTAAGGCCTGTGAGCAGAATACGCAACTCGTTAAGTTTACCCAACTCAAGAATATCCTCCGTTATTTTTTCCTTTCCTTTTTGCATAAACACATATTAATCAAGCGTCTTTTTCTTTAAATCGTCCTCCTTATCAACCAGTTGCAGAGCTATTTCTGAAAGCAATACTGCGAGTGCACTACGATCCACTTTTGTGTTTCTTACATCTTCCACTTGCCCGAACAACTGTAATTTCAAGTCATTGAGGTTTTTTTGCTGTTGCTTGCTATTTGACTCAAGGTGCTCAGTCAGCAATTGTTTTATCCCTTCTAACTCAGCTGACAGTTTTTCGCTCAGTTGTTGAAACATTTTCTCTGTTCGGCTCACATCCTCACGAAGCTGTGCCATTTCTGCAATTCGGCTTTCTGTTTCCTCATGCAATTGATGATCGATTTCATTTGAAGCGAGTTTCGATGAAGCACTTATCTCCTCGAAACCTTTGTCAACTTTAGCTTGAAGCATGGAAATTTCATCCCTGAGAAATGACTCGGTTCTAACAAATCTTTTCTCTAATTCTGTTAAATTATTTCCAAAAAGAATTTCCCTGATCTTAGAAATATTTTCTGTTTCTTTAGTCATGATGATAATCGATTTGTGCACATGATATGAATGAAGAAATAGTCGTTGTCGTTTTTAATTTTAAAATGTAAATGTAATAAACTTTGTTATTTTTTACGTATCCTAAAAAATCTGTTGCACAAATTTTAATTATTTTTGCAGCCCAAAAGCTACAAACTGTTTCAAATAATACTAAATCAACGTTTTAACATTTTTCATAAACTACATGCATAGCGACAATTTACACGAAATAATTTCTGTCCGGCACCTCACCGAAACTGCTTACGTTCTTCAAATAACCCGCAGAGGTCTCCCATTTAAAGCAGGACAACATATACTTCTTGGCAAAGCTGGCAGTATCCACAACCGTGAATATTCTATTTATAGCGGTGAACAGGATTCATTTTTTGAAGTTCTGGTAAAAGAGGTGGATGAAGGCATGGTGAGTAAGCAATTAAAAAAACTTAAAACAGGCGATAAGGTCCAGATAGAAGGTCCACTGGGGTTTTTCACGATAATCCCCGAACTGATCGAAAACGGAAAATTTTTATTTATTGCTACTGGAAGTGGTATTGCTCCCTTTCATTGTTTCACGCAATCATATCCTGAATTAAACTACAAGTTATTTCACGGCGTACGATACGCAAATGAAGGCTATGAGAAAAACCATTATGCCAAAAATTCACATATTTTATGTACCTCTGGTGATCGGCTTGGAGATTTTTATGGAAGGGTTACAGACTATATTCGTTTAAACCCTGTGAGCCATGACACCCATTGCTACCTTTGTGGAAATTTTAATATGATTCATGAAGTTTTTGATCTTCTTGAACAACAAGGCGTCCCAGCTGAGCAAGTACATGCAGAGGTATATTTTTAGCATTTTGTGTAATAAAATGCGCTTTGAATTTCAACTATTTTAACCCACACGAATCAAATGAAATATCACCTTATATCACTTGGCTGTCAAATGAATCTTTCCGACACAGAAAGAGTAAAAACTGTGATGCACAAAATGGGATTCTCTGAAACAGATCATGAAGATGAAGCCAGTATATTAGGTATCATTGCCTGTTCGGTCAGACAAAAAGCCATCGACAAAGTGTATTCCAGAATATACAAATGGAACAAAATGAAGAACAGAAAAAGTCTTCTCACTTTTGTTTCAGGCTGTATTCTGCCATCTGATAAAGAACAATTTTTAAAACTTTTTGATCTGGTTTTTCCAATGAGCGAATTACCAGACCTACCAATAATGATCAGTCAGTATGGGATCGTAACCCCTGCCGGTCTTCAACACCTTGAATCGGAACGCGAAACACTGATGCCAAAACCCGAAGCTTTAGAGAAAGAACAAAAGACACTCTTACTTCCATTTGAAACAAACAAGCCTGCTGTCGCAGGACTAAAGCTTAATCCTGCTGCCGGAATCGATGAATTCTGGCATGTTGAGCCAACATACACGTCTGGTTTTGAAGCTTTTATTCCCATTCAAAACGGTTGTGATAAATTCTGCACCTTTTGTGCGGTGCCTTACACCCGCGGCAGGGAAGTATCAAGACCATCTGTTGAAATTCTTAATGAACTAAGCAATCTTGTCGAAAAAGGATTCAAATCGATCACACTATTAGGACAAAACGTAAATTCTTATGGTCTTGACAAAAAAGGTGAAGAAATAGATTTCCCAGAATTACTTCGCAAAATTGGACAATATGGACAAAATTCAGGGAAGGATTTTTGGGTGTATTTTACTTCACCACATCCACGCGATATGACCGATGAAGTAATTGAAGTAATTTCCCTATATCCTGTTCTGGCAAATCAAATTCATCTACCTGTTCAATCAGGTGATGATGGAGTTTTGCTACGGATGAATCGAAAACATTCCATGGAAAAATACCGGCATATTGTTGGAACCATAAGAAGACTATTGCCTAATGCAACGCTTTTTACGGATATCATTGTAGGTTTTACCGGCGAAACAGACGAGCAGTTTGAAAGTACCCGCAAAATCATGGCCGAGTTTCAATACAATATGGCCTATATTGCACAATACAGTGTAAGACCAGGCGCAGCAAGTTCACGATGGGCTGATGATATTCCAAAAGAAGTAAAAAAAGAGCGTTATCATTTACTTACCAATGAACTCACCAAATATTCATTTGAATATAACAAAACTCTGGTAGGCAAATCAATGCGTGTCCTCGTAAGAGGACGCGACCGCAAAGAAGGTTATCTGTCGGCACATACAGAAGGAAAAATTGTTACCCGTTTTGCCTCAGATAATGACGATCATATCGGACAATTCGTTGATGTAAAAATTATGGGTGCTGCTCCATTATCAGTTGAAGGAAAACTTGTTCATCAGGAAATTCTGCAAACCCAATAAATTGTATGAAAAAAATTGCATTTAAAACCCTGGGTTGCCGGCTGAACCAATATGAAACCGATGCTCTTGCATCACGCTTCCATTCAGGAAGTTATCAGATTGTTAATTACAATGAAGATGCCGATATTTATGTAGTGAACACCTGTACTGTAACCAATCAAAGCGACCAGAAATCGCGCCAGACAATCAATCAGGCACGGAAACAAAATGAGGATGCATTGGTGGTAGTAACAGGATGCATGGCCAACAATTATAAAGAATCCCTGCTCGAATCCAAAGCCATTGATTATGTAGTTGATAATGAACGTAAAGCTTCCATATTTAGCATTGTTGAAAAACATTTCAGAGGAGAATCAGCCGATCCTGAAGGGTTCGATAAAGATTTATTCAGCTATGATGCAGCTTATAAAACTTTTCACACCCGCAGCATGATTAAAATTCAGGATGGCTGCGACAACTTTTGTACTTTTTGTATTATTCCAAAAGTACGTGGACGTGCCACAAGCCGTCCGGCAAAAGAAGTCTATAATAACATACGTGAGGTCATTGACTATGGGTTCAAAGAGATTGTGATTACGGGCGTAAATATTGGGCGTTACAATGATGGTGAAACCAACTTTGAGCAGCTCATCGAAAATATTCTGGAGCTTCCAGGCGATTTTCGATTAAGGATATCTTCTATTGAACCGGATGGATTTACTGATCATTTTTTTGAGTTATTTGCCCATCCCAAACTTACGCCACACCTTCATCTTTGTTTACAAAGCGGGTCAGAAACAATTCTACTGAAAATGCGACGAATGTACACTGCCCGTCAATTTCGAAATATGGCTATCAAACTTCAGTCTATATATCCTGATTTTAACCTCACCACAGATATCATTGTAGGTTTCCCAGGTGAAACAGAAGAAGATTTTGAGCAGACTGTTGAAATGGCAAAAGAATTGGCTATCAGTCATATTCACACTTTCAAATACTCGGTGAGAACTGGAACACGTGCTGAAAGAATGCCCGATCAGATAAGTGAAAAGCTGAAAAACAGCAGAAGTGAGATTATCCGCAAGCTCTCCGAAGAAAACAAAAGAGCTTATTACTCCCAAATGATCGGCAAAGAGCAAAGAATGTTGATCGAAAGGATTGGAAGCGAAGGAATCGCACGTGGCTATGGAGAGAACTATATTCCCATTCGGGTAAAAGGTAAAAATCTTGTGAAAAATCAATTCGTTGATGTCATCATTTCCGGCCTTCATGAAGGCAAAGAGCTCGAGACGACGGCAGTTTTAAAGTA
Organism: Bacteroidetes bacterium HGW-Bacteroidetes-1; assembly: GCA_002842755.1. Taxonomy (GTDB): domain Bacteria; phylum Bacteroidota; class Bacteroidia; order Bacteroidales; family F082; genus JALNZU01. The sequence continues at coordinate 102,648 of PHDU01000003.1, forward strand.
GATCGTTTACTTTTCATTTTATTGATAAGGGATCAAAGGTTTAATAAATTGCCATTGGCTATGCATTAAAACCTGTGATTGCAAAAACATTTGTTAGCTTTGCATCATACCCCCTTATAAAATGCAATATGAACGCGAAAAAGAACTTTTCCTCTACCCTTTTCATTTCCATTTTCTTCTTTATTTTTTTCATTTTTCCATCATGCAGTACAGAAGTTAAACAAACAAAGGTCAGTGATTACGGATCTCTTAGTCTTGAAGAAATCACCATAAGCAAGCTGCAGGAAGGTTATTCCAAAGGTAAATTCACCATCAGGGAAGTAATTCAGGCTTACCTTGAAAGGATTGAAACCATCGACAAGAATGGACCTCAATTAAATGCTATCCTTGAGGTTAATCCAGATGCTTTAAAAATTGCTGACGCTTTAGATCTTGAGCTTAAAGAAGGAAAAAGCAGAGGTCCGCTTCATGGCATCCCTGTGGTTTTGAAAGACAATATTGACACGTATGATAATATGTCAACAACAGCAGGATCAAGAGCATTGAAAGGCTCAAAGCCTCTTGACGACAGCTTTGTTGCAAAACAACTCCGGGCCGCAGGTGCTGTCATCCTTGGCAAGGCCAACCTGAGTGAATGGGCCAATTTTAGAGGCGAACTTTCTACAAGCGGATGGAGCGGACTGGGGGGACAAACTAAAAACCCATACGACCTTAGCCGTAATCCCTGCGGATCAAGTTCTGGTTCAGCTGTGGCTGTGGCTGCCAATCTAACAGTATTGGCTATTGGCACCGAAACCAATGGATCAATTGTCTGTCCTGCGCATAACAATGGTGTTGTTGGCATCAAACCAACTGTTGGCCTCGTGAGCCGAAGCGGTGTGATTCCGATTTCCTTTACTCAAGATACACCAGGTCCATTTGCCCGTACTGTAAAAGATGCCGCAATTGCCCTCGGAGCACTCATTGGAATTGATTCTGCGGATACTAAAACATTGGAAAGTGAAGGCAATTTCCTTACCGATTACACCACATTTCTTCATGAAGATGGCATGAAAGATAAAAGAGTTGGTTTGTATAAAAAGGCTTTTGGAATCAATTTCAAAGTAGATTCATTGATGTTAAGCACCGTTAGAATTCTTGAGAAAATGGGAGCTACAATTGTTGATATTGAAGAAATCACATCTGAAGTCACTGAAGCAAATTCTTTTGAGGTAATGCTTTTTGAGTACAAGGATGGATTAAACAACTATTTTCGCTCCTTAGGATCTGGCGCACCTATTAAGAGCCTTGAAGATTTGATTGCATTTAATCAAAGTGATAGCGTTGAATTGAATCATTTTAACCAGCGCTATCTGGAAATGGCGCAGGAAAAAGAGAGCCTAGAAAGCCCAAAATACCTGAAAGCATTAAAACAAATGCAGAAAGGAAGCCGTGAAGAAGGGATTGACCTGATAATGAACTCGCTTCAACTGGACGCAATTATTGCTCCGACCGGGGAACCCGCATGGAAGACTGACATTGTCAATGGCGACAGTTATCATCTTGGAACCTCCTCTCCAGCTGCAATGGCTGGCTATCCCAACATTTCGGTACCTATGGGTTATATTGAAGGGCTACCTGTCGGAATATCTTTTTTTGGAAGAGCCTGGAGTGAGCCGTTGCTCATTGAAATGACCTATGCATTCGAGCATGCCACCAAACACAGACAAGTACCTAAGTTTTTACGAACTGAGTAAGCGATCAATTAGCAAAAAAATGATGAGCTGATGAGTTTCATTGGCAGCAATTCGTCAGCTATCATCATGATTGTATGTTATATCAAAGTAATTCTAACTTTCTTATTCTTCAGTTTTGTATTGTCAACCAATTGAATAACCTGATTCACTTTGGAAGCAGTTACTGAAACAAAAGCACAATCAAGCTTTATTTCAATAGTACCCAATTCCTCTTTGCTTAGCTGTCCTTGTTTGAAAAACAGACCTGCAATATCACTTTTGGAGATTTTATCTTTTCTTCCACCTGAAATGAACAAGGTCTGCCAATTTGAGGACTGAGGAAGAGGAGCAACATTTAACGCTTCAAACATTGCATCATGAATGAAATAAGGAAGGTTTTCCTTCTCCCACTTTATCACATAAGCCGTTCCATCATTAAACATACGTGCAGTTCGTCCGTTGCGATGGATAAATTCGTGACTTCTGTTTGGAAGCTGGTAATGGATAATGAATTTAATTTCAGGGATATCTAATCCTCGGGCGGCAAGGTCTGTTGCTATGATAATCGTATGTGTTCCATTGCGAAATTTAATGAGTGCCCTCTCCCTTTCTTTTTGTTCCATCCCTCCATAAAAACATCCATGACCAATCCCGTTCTCAATAAGATAGTCGCTCACCTCCTGAATGGTGTCTTTAAAATTGCAAAAGATAATACCAGGCTGATTTCCAATATGTCTGATCAATTTTACAAGAGTTGGCAATTTATCCTTCGAAGGTGAAAGAATAGTTTTTATTGTGAGTTGTGTGGTAGTATCAGTAAGGTAATTAATCGTTACTGGATTTTTTAAGCCCACAAAATCTGGCACTTCAACTTCATATGTTGCCGATGTTAACAGCTTATTTTGAACGAAAGGAAGTAACTCCATTATCTCTTTCATCTCTTTTTCAAAGCCAATTTCAAGCGATTTATCGAATTCATCGAGCACAAGTCTGCTTATCTTTTCGATTTGAAATATTCCATTTCGCAAATGATCAGCAATTCTGCCGGGTGTTCCAATCAGAATGGCAGGTCTGTGCTTCAGTTCAATTTTGTCTTTGGAACCTGGGCGACCTCCATAAACTGCGTTGGCTTTGAAACCAGTCCCCATTTCGCGTATTACCTGTTCAATCTGTATTGCCAGTTCCCGCGAAGGAACTACAATAAGCACCTGGATTTCATTGCATTCTCTATCCAGTTCGGAGATAATGGGAAGCAGATACGCAAGTGTTTTACCAGTGCCTGTTGGTGAAAGCAGCACAACTTCTTTGTTGGAATGCATGACAGATTGCGTTTCTTCCTGCATGGCATTGAGTTTCTCAATGCTCAACTTGTCCAATATTTTCGCTTGATTTTCGAGGTCGTTTTTCATTCGCTAAAAGTACTGCAAATAATGGTAATCATTCAAAATCTGTGAGATGAAAAGACCGATCAATTTGAAAACGTGATGAAGTTATTCTTTATTTCCAGACCGGAAAAATCAAAATGTTCGCATATAAAATGAAGTGTTTCCAGCTGGTAAAAAAATACATGGGTAATATCATTCTTATAATACCATGCTTCAAAATCGATGTTGTGGTTGTAAATACTTGTCATGCAATATAGTTTTCCGCCTTCCTTCAGCATGGTTTTTAAAAGCTGAATTTCTTTTGCGGGTTGATGAAAATGTTCAATCACCTCACAACAGATAATATATTCATATTGCTTAAGAAGCAACTCAGGGTTGTCGTGAAAAATCGGATCATATAATGCTATCTGATAATCTTTTTCTCGTAAAAGCGATGATATTACTGGACCCGGGCCGGCGCCAAAATCAAGGCCGATGCTATCCATCTTAAATGCTTTAAGTACCGCATTTACGATGGGGGAAACAAAATTTTGATACCTCACATCATTCACATCGTTATTATGTTCACGATACCTTACAAGTTCATTAGCAGGGTTAGGCAGATATTGCTTTCCAACAAAAATACCTTTGCATGCAGAACAAATATGATACTTTGCTTTTTTAGAATGAAAAAACTCCTGCGAGATTGAATTGCAAAGCGGACATAATTCAGAACTCATTATCTTGCACAGTTTACGCAGTACAAACTCTCAGGACGGAACAATACTCTTCCAAGCGGAATCTGCATTTTGCATTTAATGCATTTTCCAAAATCTTCAGTGCCATACATTGAAAGTACTCTCTTTAAACCGAGGAGTTTCGATTCGGCCTGCCGCAATGTTGCTTCAGTGACGCTCTTATTATTGATTGCGTCCATGCGTGAGATTCTGCCAATGGAAACATCGGGGGCAATAGGCATGGTGAGTTCTTTGTACTCCACGATAACGCGCTCTGTTTTTGATATTTCACTCAGAATTTTTAGTTTTATTTCATCTTTTTCCATCGTACAAAAATACATTTTTGCTTTGAAGATTTATGTTGTATCGTTTGAAGAATTGAGTTCTGTCACTTTTTTAGGCAAGAATCTTTTGAAAAAGCTTTGATAGAGATACCCGTTAAGTCATCTCATTTCCGAATTTTGATTACTTAAACTTGTCAGTGCATTAAAAAACTTTTTTCTCACACATCTTTGAAATTAAATTATTTTCATTACTTTTGCAGCCCGAAACTGATTCAGAACATTAAGAAAGAAAAAAAATGGCAAATCACAAATCGTCCATCAAGAGAATTCGTCAAAACAACACCAAAAGATTGCACAACCGCTATTATGCAAAATCTATGCGCAATGCCCTGAAGAAATTCAGAAGCCTCACCGACAAAACTGAAGCTGATGCTATTCTTCCTAAGCTACATTCGATGATCGATAGGTTGGCCAAACGTAATATTATTCATAAGAACAAAGCAGGCAATCTAAAATCAAAGACTGTAAAGTTTGCTGCTAAATTAGCGTAGTAAAAAATATTTTTTTTCTAAAAGCCCCTCCTTTTATCAAGGAGGGGCTTTTTCTGTTTGTAGGAAACATGTGTTTTTTTCATTGTTTTTTCATGATTTACACCTGTAAAGAATACTTCTGGAGGTATTCTGAAAAAAAGAGTTACAAAGTTGAATTACCAGAAGGGATGGTGTAGTATAAAAACCCCGGGGAATTAATAAATTTGAAAGAAATTATTCATTAATATTGTCCTTTAATCTTTCTAAATTTGTTAAGCCATGCTCAATCTTATTCTCTTTGGACCTCCAGGTGCAGGAAAAGGGACACAATCTGAAATGCTTATGTCGCGCTACAACCTCAACTACATTTCAACAGGTGAGGCATTGCGCAACGAAATCAAAGAAGGAAGTCCTCTAGGGTTAAAAGCTAAAACCATTATTGAATCCGGAGGACTTGTTGATGATGAAATCATCGTTCAGATTATCGGTAATGCCCTTTCCGGTGGAATGCGTAGTGAAGGTTTTCTTTTCGATGGTTTTCCACGTACTTATGTTCAGGCTTACATATTAGATGGATTGTTTACCCGGCTTCAAACTTCTCTTACACGTATATTTATTCTGGAAGTGGATGAAAAAGAATGCACAAAACGCCTGCTTCAAAGAGCTACTGAACAGAATCGCAGTGATGACAATGCACTTGTTATAAAAAGACGACTACAAGAATACCATCAGAAAACACTTCCATTGCTTGAGTTTTATGAAAGCACAGGCATATTAACCCCCATCAATGGTTTGGGAACATCTGAAGAAGTGTTCGATCGCATCAACAATCACATCTCTGAAGAGTTAAACAGGCGACCTGCCAATGTTATCTTGTTTGGCTATCCTGGCGCAGGCAGAGCAACCCAAGCTGCACGATTAGCCTCCGATTTCAATTTACGTTGTATTTCAACGGGTGAATTGCTGCAGGAAGAAGTCCAAAACAATGGTGCTTTGGCCCATAAGATTATTCCTTTTCTTAACAATGGATTGCTCGTTCCAGATGAGATGGTTATACGCCTGATTGAAAAAAAACTCAAAGACACCGACGGCACCGGAAGAGGCTATGTATTTAAAGGCTACCCTCGTACGCTTGTTCAGGCTTATATTCTTGACGGGCTATTAAAAAAACAAGGCACATCCATCTCCTGTGTTATCAATTTGAAAGTGCCAGTTTTAGAATTGATTCGCCGCCTTGATGCAAGAAGTCATACCCCCTCTAAAATGCCTTATGATGGAAGTGCTGCAACAATAGTGGCCCGTCTCGAAGAACATGAACAGCGCACTGAGCCGGTACTCGACTATTATCATCAACAAAATCAAGTCATTGAAATTGATGGCACTGGAGCGGATGAAGTAGTATATAATCGTTTGCAGGAACCGGTTTTGCGGGCCATTAAAAACATGAAGTAAACATCCTCAGTTTTGTTACGCTTTTGAATAGTATCATTTCAAAGATACAATCAATGCGTTAATAAAACCAGTTGATTCTGATTCCAGCTGTCAAATAAACTGGCAAACCCGGGTAATAATAGCGCGGTGATTGAGTGCCAAAAGCAGGAGCATTTACCAATATCATTGCTGCATACTTTTCGTTGAATACATTGTTTACATTTATGTAGGCATTAAGAAGAACTTTATTGAATGACTTTTTAATTCCAACCATAATGTCAAGTAATTGGTATGGTTCTGTGAACTTCGTATTGAGGTCATTCATTGGCATCTTACCTACTGCACGGAAAGTCAGATTCGAATACAAAGAGTGCCTGTTTTGCACATGCAAAACCAATGAAAAAGACTGATTAGGAATGCCAGGCAACAGATTACCTTTTAAATCCTTATTTTGATCCATAAAATCCTTAAAACGAAAATCGTTTACAGTCCATGAAAGCTTTAAATCCAGAGCACTGAGAAACGCAGGGTTGGCATGAAGAAACAAGTTTTCCTTAATGAAAAAAAACTGCGCTTCCACTTCAGCACCGCGATGCAGGGATCGTCCGGCATTGCGTCCAACCCAAGCGTCTTCTCCAACTCTTTCAGCAACAAGCAAGTCGGTTACATCCATTAAGAAAAATGAAAAGTCGTACCATCCTATGTCTTTAAAAAAACGTCCTCTGAGGCCTGCCTCATAAGTGAAGCTCTTTTCTGGCTTAATGTCAATTTTAATAGTTCCATCTGAATGTAGTGTTTCGGAAAGTGACGGCGGACTAAAGCCATGGCCTATCGATGCAAAAAGATGATTATTGTTCCACAACCGGTAATTTGCACTCAATCGCGGCGAAAGAACCAATCCGTTGCTGTATCGACCATTTGTTTTTTGCGTCAATATATAGCTGAAATTTGTGTATTTGTTGTCTGATGTATACGCATTCAGTCCCAAAGAAAGGTTAGCACGTTTCAAATCCACATCTCCCTGGACAAAAAAGTTTACTGAACGAATACGTTCTTCATTTTCACTGATAGGATTCCCCTTTGCTCCAAGTCCATCCTTGTTTTGGAAGTTGCGAAAAATTACACCTTCTAAAAACATTTCTGTACCCGATGTTAAAACAAAAACCAACTTCTCAGCAGCAAATTTTCGGGAAGTCTTTAAACGATAGCCGAAAAGTCTTCGACTTTCATCGAATAAATCAAACGGACGGACCTCACTCTCGTTGCTGAAAACACTAAAAAAACTTGCATCAAGTAATACTCTGCTCCTAAAAATATGATGAACCGACATGCCGGCAATACCTCTTCGCCCATCTTCAAAACCATTGGTTTTTAACCAGTTGGTGGCGGCTGATGTTGGTTTGTTATAATACGAATTACTATCAATAGAACTTGGTATATATGCCTTCATACGATTCAACATCAAAACCATGCGCAGATTCGTTCTATCAGAAAGCACCACACCCCCTACCGTACTTAAACTTTGTCTTCGGTGAGAGTTGTTCTCACGATAGCCATCGTAAGAACCATTATTATATACCATACGGGTAAAAAACTTCTTTCTTTTGGTCTCAAAAGCTGTGGTATTGTTGATCCATCCAAATGCACCTACTTGCAAATGATGTGATAAAACAGGAACAAAGTTTTCAGATTCTTTGGATCGTAGCAAAATTGTGCCACCAAGTCCGGTGCCATATGCACTACTCGCAGGACTTTTAATTATCTCAATCTGATCCGTAATGGCCGGATCAATATACTCGACAGATGATATACCCGAGCCGTTGGTAAGTGGAATATTTTCAAAATACGCCCTTATTTTTCCAGTTGCGTAAGGCATGCGTGCTCCAATGCCCCGAATACTAATCCGACTTGTGTTGAAAGTGCCGTTATGAGCAAAAACGCCACTTGAAAGATTCAATGTCTGAACCAGATTAAGGTAAGGCTGTTGTTCAAGCTGAGCTGAGGTAAGCAATGAAACTGAACCTGGGACCTGGCGCAATCGCTGCTCACGATTAAAGGCTGAAACCACTAACTCATGCAACTGTATCGCATGAATCATATTGGTATCTGCATAAGTAGTACTGTCTTCATTAAAAGAGCTGACTTTCCTGAAAAGTGATGATGCACTTGAATTTTCGAAAGAAAATACAACCAATGTGGTTACAAGGTAAAAAAATACGATTCGAGGAAAACCTAAATAATGTTGCATGATTCAAACTAAAAAATCCAAAAGTAATTTTCCTCAAACGACTTTCTTTCAAAAATACCAGGAAAATTTGTTGTCAAATTTACAATTAGAACTAAACATACTCTTTAATAAGATTAATATTTACCTCTAATCAAAGACATGGTTTCGCAAAAGATTTAGTCAAAGTCTCTATAAAATATTTAATCGATCATGTAAAATCAAATTAAAATTCCATCATGCCCTCTTCAGAATCCTGACCTCTGCGTTCTGAAGAACGCTTTTTCTGTTGATTAATCCTATAATTGAAATTCAATGTAACTACTGTTGAACTCCAACGGAAATCCATTTTGGAATAAAAGTTTTCTCCAAAAGTTTCAAAAGCATGAGCGCGTGTATTAAATACATCCCTGACATTTAAAGTAAGCGTGCCATTATTTTTCAGCACATCAAGGCTTGCACCCAAATCCAAACTCCATTGCGGGAGACGCTTCCCCTGAGGGGTATCCATTTTTCCCATATAATTACCTGCAAGTTGAAGGTCAAATCTTTTCTTTATGCTGAAGCGATTGGTCATGCGACCAGTCCAGGTATAATTATCGGTTGTGTAAAATATATCATAAGCTTCTCCTTCGGTTATGGATCGGAAAAAGTTAAGACTTGTATTTAGGTTCCACCATTTATAGGGTGAGGCCATACCAATTAACTCAAGACCATAAGCATCATTTTTTGCAAAATTTTCGGGTCGCGTATAAGATATTCCTGTGCTATCATCAACGCGCTCAATCCTTTGAAAAACATCTCTGCTGTGACGATAGTATGTGTTTGCATTAAAACTGGCTTTTTGCCAGTAACGAAGATATCCAAATTCAAATGAATTCGTGTAAACAGGTCTTAAATCAGGATTGCCTGTCCAGAAATTCCTATTATCCGTAAATGTACGGAATGGATTCAAATGTCGGAATCCGGGTCGGCGGATACGACGGCTGTAACTTACCTGGAGATTATCAGCCTCAGTTAATTTATAGGTGAAGTGTGCACTTGGGAAAAGATTAATATAATTATTCTTGTTGTTTTCATTTGTTTCTTTCAGTATTGTTTGGATGTCTGAAATTTCGGAACGAAGACCAAGTTGATAGGAGTATCGACCCACATCATTCCCAAATAAAGCATAAGCCGCAATAATTTGCTCTTCGTAAGTAAAGTGATTCGTAAAATCATCCAGGACAAAAAACAAACCTGATTCATCAGCTTCTTTCACCTCATAATCATTGGCAATTTCACGTATTTGAAATTTTACACCCGTTTCAAGCTTTGCTTTGCCTCCAAATGGATGAAAGTAATCGGCTTGCATTTGTAGGTTTGATTCCTTCTCATTGTTTGTTGTATTCTGAAGCAATGGCAACAAAGTCAACTCAGAGCCAGGTCTAAATAAAATATTTTCAGTTATATCAGAATTTCCATTCTCGGTATTTTTGAAATACTGAATATTGGCAGTTAGAAGCTGGTCTTTACGTTTAAACTGTTTTTTATAATCAAAAGCATATTGAAGATTAGGATCTTGCTCTGTCTCATCATTTACACGCTGACTTTGGTTTATAAGCACTCCTGCTGGCCTGAAATCATTGTAAGTAACAGTTGATTGATTGTTTTCGTCCGACATCCTGTACATTATACTAAATATAAGCGAATTGCTTGGATCAATCAAGTATTCTGCACCTACACGTATGGTATTGCTTAAATCTTTTCTTTTTCTTTCTGTATCTTGCTCTGTTACAGATGGAATTTCGGTAAAAAATTCTCTGTAACTTGTTCCTCCACCTATGTTTTCGCGGTAGTTGAAATTATAGTTTGCGAAAAGATTGACCTTGTTAAACCGGTAGTTTGTATTTATTCCAACGCCTGCCTGAAGCGGAAAACCAGTACTCAAATCGACCGATCCATTAAAACCAACGCGCCTGTCTTTCTTCAAAACAATATTGATTATTCCGGATGTTCCTTCAGCATCGTAACGAACAGAAGGATTTGTAACAATTTCAATTCGTTCAATCATATCTGAAGGAATACTACGCAGAGCGTTTCGGTTGCTGATACCTGCCAAGCCAGAAACTTTACCATCGATCAAAACCCTTACGCCTTCATCACCACGGAGACTTACATTTCCATCTATATCCACAGTGACTGAAGGAATGTTCTCGAGCACTTCAATGGCGTTTCCAGCCTTTGATGAAATATCCTTACCAATATTAAATACCCGCTTATCAAGACTCATTTCAACTGTTGAGCGCTCTGCGATTACTTCAAATTCATCCAACAATGCGCTGTCTGGTGCAACGAATAAATCTCCCAGATCACGGGGTGTTTTTCCTCTGATAACTACAACATCATTTAAGGTTATGGTTCCATATGCCAGAAATTGAACCAAAATATAATAGGTCCCGGGTTTTAGTTTGACATCAAATTGACCTTCGTTGCCAGTTATTGAACCAGATACAAAACTTGAGTCAGCCTGATTGTAAACCATCACCGTTGCATACTCAAGAGCTTTCTTGCTGCTCTTATCAATTACTTTTCCCTTGATGCCACTTTCGGTATCCACAGGGGTTTTATCTTCCGATGCCAGGATAGACGGCCCAGAAAGTATTAAAACTAATAAGAATAAAATTTCAATGGAGCGCATTTATATGATAGGTATTTAACTAAATAAGACAAACAATATGCATTATTGTTCATTCCATATCTGACAATTATAAACAGGGATTTATTCCAAACTAATGCATTCAAAACAAATGATTTATTGAGGATCAACATCAATCTGAACTCGAACCGACTTAAAATCCAGTAAAGTTTGAAACACTTCAAGTTTTGCTGAAATAATTTCCTTCACTTGTTTGGAAGTAATATTTCTCGGAAATTTAACAATTATCTGCTTGATATAGAAATTCTTAATCCGTGAAACAATGGGATATTCAGGGCCAAGGACATCTTGCTTCATTGTTTCCCTTAACATATTGGCAAAAGTAAAAGCAGCCACATTTAGTGTGTGATTGTCGCGATGAAGCAGCCTTATCATTATCAAACGGTAGAAAGGAGGATAGTGAAATTTCATCCTGTCATTCATTTGTTGAAAAAACAATACCTCGTATGTGTTGTTTAAAACATGCTTCAGCAATGGATGACCGGGTTGATAGGTTTGTATAATAACCTGCCCCCGTTTATGTTTTCTACCTGCACGCCCGCTCACCTGGGCCATCAGTTGGTAACTGCGTTCAAAAGCTCTGAAATCCGGATACGAAAGCATATTATCAGCATTCAATATACCAACAACACTCACGCGATCAAAATCAAGCCCTTTGGTAACCATTTGAGTTCCAACAAGCACATCTGTTTTTCCAGCTGCAAATGTTTCAATAATCTGTTGAAAAGCAAATTTACTGCGTGTTGTATCCAGATCGAGACGAGCTATGCGCAACCCCGGCATAATCAAACCAAGTTCTTCTTCTACTTTCTCTGTTCCAAACCCATGCATCCGAACACTGGTACTGTGGCAGGAAGGACATTCAGAAGGAACTGCTATAGAGTAACCACAGTAGTGGCATCGAAGCATATTTTGTTTTTTGTGATAAATAAGACTCACATCACAATTGCGACATTCAGGCACCCAGTTGCACTGATCACATTCCAATCGTAAAGAAAACCCCCTCCGGTTTTGAAACAGAATAACCTGTTCTTTTTGCGCAACTGCATTTTTAATTTGCTCCATCAGCACAGAACTGAAATGTGATTGCATGGTTTTACGTTTTTTCTCTTCCCTCAGATTAGCAATCACTATCTCTGGCAATTGTAGTCCACCAAAACGCTGAGACAAAGAAGCCATACCATATTTCCCGGAAATTACATTATGATAGCTTTCATAAGAAGGCGTTGCTGACCCTAGTAGGGTTTTTGCGCCATAGATACCCGATAATATTACTGCACCATCTCTGGCCTGATACCGTGGTGCTGGATCATGCTGTTTAAAGGAGCTGTCATGTTCCTCGTCAACGATAATCAATCCCAGATCGGTAAAAGGCAGAAATATTGCTGAACGTGGACCAATAATAATCTGATGTTCTCCCTCATTCTGAGCATTAAAATCCAAAACTTTATTCCATATTTCAACCTTTTCATTGGCGTTATATCGGGAGTGATAAACACCGATCTTTTTTCCAAAATATGCTTTCAAACGTTGAATGATCTGTGTCGTAAGTGCAATTTCCGGAAGGAGATACAAAACTTGTTTCCCGTTCTGCAACATCTTGGATATAAGCTTAATATATAACTCCGTTTTACCGCTAGAAGTCACTCCATGCAACAAAACCACAGCCTTTTGTTCAAATTGCTTTTCCAGGTCATCAAAAGCTTCCTGCTGAAGTTCAGTCAGGACAATTTTATCAGGATCGAGTGTTGCAGTATATTGCTCCAGGCGGCTTACCGTTTTTTCAACAACAGTAAAAACACCTTTGTCTATCAAAGTCTTCAGCTGAGCTGCAGATGCTCCCGAACTCTCAAGCAATACAACAACTGGAATTTCTTTTGCCTGTTCAAGAGGAAAACGACTTATTTTAATATAAACCATAAGTATCTCAAGTTGCTTGAAAGCTCTTTTGCTAAGCAAATCCATTATTTCACGAAGTTTATGTTCATCACGATATTCCTCTGAAATAATTGCAAATCTCTGTTTCTTAGCCTTAAATCGATCTTCCAGTTCTTCTTCCATTACAATGATTTTTTTCTCAATCATTGTTTTAATTAATGGAATAACCTTCTGAAAGCCGACAATCTTGGTCACTTCAGTAATGCTCAGCTTAGGCTGAATACCCAATGCTTCTGTAATAAGATACTCAGCATCATTCAATTGCTTCATATCATAAACAAAACCATCATTCAATGCTATTTTTGATTCGCTTGCAAGCTTCAAGGCCGAGGGAAGCGCTGCCGACATTACTTCTCCCAGATTGCACATATAATAATTTTGTATCCAATCCCAAAATGCAAACTGCTTTTCATTCACAATGGTTTTATCATCCAGAACGTCCAGTATGTATTTCGGCGTATAGTCCTTTGGTATCTTCTGATGAATAGTGCGTATAAGTGCTGCAAATATTTTTTTCTTACCAAACTGGACAATGACTCTTTGGCCAATCCTCACCTTGTTATTTAATTCAAATGGAATTCTATAAGTAAAAAGACCAGGCACAGGCAATGGAATGATTACATCAGCAAAAAAAGTAAGCCTTTCGGAAAATAACATCAGTATAGGTTTCGATGCAAATTTAAGCATTCTGTCTTTCTGCTGAACTGAAACATGAATGGTTTTGCTAACAATTTTCAGGTGAAATAAATTGATATATATTAGGAAGTAAATCTTTCTACATTTCTATCACCAAGCCATCATAAGCCAACCTCATACCATGAGGTAAAAGCGGCTGGACGTCAACAGTGCGACCCATCAAATGACTGACATGCGTGAAATAAGCCGTTTCTACCCCTATTTTCCTGACAACATCAACCGCTTCATCCAAAGTAAAATGCGAAGGATGCATTTTTTTTCTCAAGGCATCAATTACCAAAACCTTTGTCCCATTCAGCACTTTCATGCTGTGTTCAGAAATATAATTTGCATCAGTGATGTATGCAAAATCGCCAAACCTAAAGCCAAACACTCTCAATGACATGTGCATTACTTCAAATGGAACAACCTTAATACTACCAATATAAAATGGATTCAGGTTCAAGTCGATAAGATCTATTTTTGGAACTCCAGGATAAGGATTGGCTTCAAAAGCATACGCAAATTCCTGTTTGATTTCTTTCTGATCCGCAGCACAGGCGAACACTTTCATGGCACTTTTTGTGATATAATTAAAAGAGCGCACGTCGTCAAGTCCTGCAATATGATCTTTATGTGTATGGGTTATTAGAATGGCATCCAGGGATTTTACATTCGCTCTTAACATCTGTTGACGAAAATCAGGTCCGGCATCCACAACAAGGGCTGTACCATTGCTTTCCACCAATATGGATGAACGCAAGCGTTTGTCGAGGACATCCTCAGAACTACAAACATCACATTCACAAGCTATTACAGGAACTCCCTGCGAAGTGCCACTTCCTAAAACAGTAATTTTCACCTTAATATTTTTTTACAAAATAAAGCATAATATTTACATCAAGTCTGACTTTGCTTATTGTTTACAAGCTCTTCTCTTTGAAAAAATCATTTTATTAAGCATTGTTACAAGAGATTACAAAATAACACAAAAAACACAATTCTCTTTTTTGACATTCATTATTATTTTCGACCAAAGGTCAGTAATGAATACTAAAACCTGTAATTTTACACCGCCAAATGCGTTGTATAGGAAAATAGGATTATGACTCCACATTTTATTTTAAAATATTTCATTCGTAAATTAGCAGCCAGACAAAAAACAGCACAGCTAAAAACCCTGAATGAAATTGATTCACTTGTGTTGCTTTCTGCTTCCAATAGAGAAACTACGCAAATCAACCGTGAATGGCTCAGGAAGCAATTCCCTCAAATTAAGCATGTTCGATTGATTAATTTTACAAATGAAAAAAAGGTTGAAAAACTTATTTTGCTTAATGTTGAAATGGATGAAGTGAACTCAAGAGGCTTTTCACCTTTTGGTGAACTTAGAAAAGGAGTTGAAGAATTGTTCTCAAATACCAGTTTCGATGTACTTATCAATACTGATAACAATTCAAATCTTTATCTGCATTTGATAGCGTTACATATTCATGCCAACCTTAAAATCGGCAGGCGTAATGATGTATCAGAAAAATTATACAGTATTTTGCTTTCATCAGACAAAGAGACTGGGTTTCAAAAATTTGTTATCGAAACAGAAAATTACCTGAATGACTTGACAGGAAATAAATGAATATAATTTAACAAACCAACCTCATTTACGTGAAACTAAATAGTTGTCAAAAATATCTAAATCAATGAAATATCCTTTTATAGGTACAGGTGTCGCGCTTGTTACACCTTTTAAAAATGACCTGAGTGTTGATACAAAGAGTCTTCATTCCATTGTAGATTATGTTATTAATCAAGGGGTTAATTTTCTGGTTGCTTTGGGAACTACCAGCGAGGCTCCCACACTCAACCAGAACGAAAAAGACCTGGTTCTGGATACCATCCTTGAAGCAGCAGATAATCGGGTACCTATTGTTTTGGGAGTTGGAGGAAACAATACCTATGAGGTAGTCCGCCAGCTTGAAACAAAATCGATGGAGGGCATTTCGGGTATTTTATCGGTTGTCCCCTATTACAATAAACCAAATCAACAAGGTTTGTTTGAACACTTTGATACCATTGCAAAAGCAAGCCCACGGCCAATTATTCTCTATAACGTACCTGGTCGAAGCGGCGCTAACCTGAAAGCATCTACAACAATCCATCTTGCAGAAGAACACAAAAATATCATTGGGATTAAGGAGGCATCAGGTGATTTTCTTCAAATTATGGATATACTTAAAGATAAACCCTCACACTTTGAAGTTATTTCAGGGGATGATGCATTGACATTACCACTGATGGCTTTAGGTGCAGTTGGGGTAATTTCTGTTACAGCCAATGCCCTAACCCAACAATTTAGCGATATGGTTCGGCTACTAAATGAAAACAATACTGTCGAAGCCAGAAAAATTCACTTCAGCATGCTAAAAATGTACGAATTATTGTTTTCTGAAGGAAATCCTGCAGGGATCAAAGCTCTTATGAGTTTAATGGGTTTATGCAAAGAGTTCCACCGTTTGCCCCTCGTTCCGGTAACAAAATCAACAAAAGAACGGATAGAAGTCGAAAGTAAATATTTTATTAATCTTTAAACCATATTAAATGAAGCGTTTCTACAAAGGGATGGCCATCTTTGCATTCCTGTTCTATGCAAGTTTTTCATTTGCTCAAAACCTCAATCTTGACAGTCTTCAAACAGTAAGAGAAGAATTTTATTTTGAAATTGCGTTAAGCAGTCCCAAACAGCTTTTTGAATTGAACCAATTGGTCTCAATTGACCAAGTAAAGGGGAATAGGTGTATTGCTTATGCCAATCCAGGTCAATTTTTAACACTTTTGGAAGCAGGCTATAAACCTGTTCTACTTCTTCCACCATCATTTGAAAATATGGAACAGCCGATGCGGGGCATCGAAGATTTACGCCAGATAAACGATTGGGATTTCTATCCAACGTATGCAGCCTATGAGGCCATGATGATGGAATTTCAAGCCAATTATCCAACCCTTTGCAGTATTCATGAGATAGGAACACTTTCAAGCGGAAGAAAGCTCATTGCAGCCCGAATCAACAACGGCAATCCAGTGGGTAAACCAGAATTTTTTTATACTTCATCAATGCATGGAGACGAAATCACTGGCTACATATTGATGCTCAGACTTATTGACCACCTTTTAGGCCATTATGGAACTGATCCTGCAATTACAGATTTAATAGACAATCTGGATATCTGGATCAACCCCTTAGCCAACCCCGATGGCACCTATTACGGAGGCAACAATACTGTGAATGGTTCACGCCGTGGCAACAGCAATAATGTAGATCTCAACAGAAATTATCCCGATCCGGAGGACGGACAACATCCCGATGGTAATGCATGGCAACCAGAAACAGTTTTATTTATGAACTTTGCATCGCAGAGAAATTTTGTTATGTCAGCTAACTTTCATGGTGGTGCTGAAGTTGCCAATTATCCCTGGGACACATGGTCGCGTCGTCATGCGGATGATAACTGGTGGATTTTCGTTAGCAGAGAGTATGCGGACACTATCCATGTTTACAGCCCTTCGGGATACTTTACAGATCTTCAGAATGGTATTACAAACGGCTACGACTGGTACAGCATTTCTGGCGGAAGACAAGATTATATGAATTATTATCATCAGTGCCGCGAAATAACAATGGAAATATCAAACACAAAGCTTCCTCCTGCATCACAGTTACCAGCTTTTTGGAACTACAATTACCGGTCATTACTCAATTATATGAAGCAGGCCACTTATGGCTTTCAGGGCATCATTACAGACTCCGTTACAGGTGAACCCATTCTGGCAAAAGTCGAAATCATCGGGCATGACCTGGACAACTCCTTTGTTTATAACACACTTCCAGGCGGAAACTTCCTCCGCCCTGCCAAATCAGGAACTTACAATCTAACTTTTTCTGCTGAAGGTTATTACCCCAAAACGATTTCCAGTCTTAGCATTAGCGACAGGCAGAAAGTCAATCTCGATGTAGAGCTTGTACCCGGAAGTGTAATAGCCGACTTCACTGCAAACACGTACGAAGTTGCCAAAGGTGGTCAAATCAATTTTTACGATGGGTCTTTTGGCCAAAATATCGTTTCCTGGCAATGGCAGTTTGAAGGCGCTGTACAGCAAACATCCTCATCACAAAATCCAACCGGAATAACTTACCTCAATGCAGGCACCTTTGATGTACAGCTAACAGTTACCAATACCAATGGTCAATCATCAACAATACTTAAACAGGATTTAATCAATGTTACTTCCATGTATGTGATGACCAATGGCACCTTTACCACCTGCGAAGGAACGTTTTTCGATCCGGGGGGATCAAATAATGATTACGGGAACAATCAGGATATGATTATGACTTTTATCCCCGATGCTGAGGAAGCATTGACAAAAGTTGAATTTATCATGTTTGATCTCGAAGCACATTCTAATTGTGATTATGACTGGTTAAAAATCTACAATGGCATAACAACCAATGCGCCTCTATTAGGGACATGGTGCGGAACAAATTCTCCTGGAACCATCATTGCTAATAATCCTGACAAAGGCCTGACTTTTCATTTCCACTCTGATGGCTCAGTAACACGGTCAGGCTGGAGCGCAAGCGTGAGTTGTTTCTCAACGGTGTCCATTGATGAAAAGAAATCAGTTGCTGTTTCTATTTATCCAAATCCTGCACAAACAGGGTCAATTCAAATTCAATCAGAAATATTCATGACAGGACTTAGACTCCGTGATGCAAGCGGTAGAATTCTGATAGAGAGGACTATTAATTCTCAAAAATTCTATCAACTTCAAACCGATATGCTTGAAAAAGGAGCATATATCATTGAAATAGAAACTATTAACGGCATCTCGACCCAGAAATTGATTTTCAATTAGGCCCAAAAAACGATACCATGAATGCCTGTCAGATTTAATGTAACTGGCAGGCATTTTCATTTTATACCAAAGTGAATTATAGATGAATCCAAAAGTATTAATGGTATAATGCCGATGGATAGAAATGTTAGGCCAAAGTGAATTATAAATGAATTCAAAAGCTGTCATGGTATAATGCCGAAGGTTAGAAATGTT
>PHDU01000045.1 GCA_002842755.1 Bacteroidetes bacterium HGW-Bacteroidetes-1
AACTCCATACAAAACAGATGGAGCTCCATAATTTTACGCTTTTTGATCAATAAAATAGTAAGTTTTCCTACGTGTGCAATAGCCAATATTGTTACCTGCCCCCATTAGAAGGGCCAGATACTTTTCAATAGTAGGCATTGAAACACATAGCTTGTCAGCTAACTGACTTGCGTTTCCACCATTCTGCTTCTCAATCAAAGTAAGCAATAGCTTAAGTTTTTGTTTTTTTCTAAAAAGTTCATTGTCAATTGTTTTTTGGTTGGTAGCTCTTAGCACTTTACTGTTGGTTTATGGCATTTCTTTTACCGTGATTGTTGTTTTTTTTCTTTTAAATCTGGTTTTTGGTGTTCTTCAGTCTTTGTTTGTTTTACTTGCCAACCAATTTGCTTTGGGCCAATTGAATTGAAAATTTTTACCTTTTTTAACCATTAGTATCAAAAAACAGCAAAAACGCATCAAAAAAAATCGACTATTTTTCGATTTTTTTGAAAGTATTTTGTAAGTGGTTGACATTAAACGTCTTAATATATTACAAAATTCAGGCTTTTTTGAACATTTTTCTGCAATGCTTTGTGACATTATCCTAAATACAAAAGAAAAGTTTTCAGGTAACAAGAAGGGTCATGCGTTCTATTTAATGCTTTTCCATATTTAGCCTTGCCTGTAAACCTCAAGTGATATCCGAATCTTCGTGGAAAAAGTAGAATAGGCGTTATTCAGTGGAGTCCTATTCAATTCAATAATCATTGCTTATTAATCTACCTGTTCAAGTGATCAATCTTTTCTTTAACCGCTTCAATTGTTTATATCAATTACAATTATAAAATTGTCCAAAACCATTTTAAAACAACAATTGATCTTATTTTTGCACAAAAACTTTATGACCACATTTGAACTCAGCGGCCACGATCACATTCAGCTTAATCAATTATTAAAACTACTGAACCTTGTCGATAGCGGAGGTGATGCCAATCAGACCATTGTTTCTGGTCAGGTTAAGGTAAACGGGAAAACGGAACTACAAAAGCGCAAAAAACTTTTCGCAGGTGACCGGGTATATTTTCAGGATCAGGAGGTAGAGATTATTGGCGAGGGGTGAGACCTGCCAGTCAGGAGTGAACACCCTGCGTGCAACATTTGCTTCACTCCAACTGATGTACACACACAAAACTTTTTGCATTTCGGTGCCATCAGATTTCGATAAAATCGATAGAATCGTTTATTAATTTACATAAAGACCGCTTTTCTGAATCCAAACCAGAATCCAGACTAAATGGCCTGAATTCCCCTTTATGGGTTGTGTACTTTTCGGAGTAGATTATCCCTTAAAATCAAATTTTTATATCCACAGAACTTGAAATTTTTTAGAGATTTAATTGTTCACACTTGCTGAAATGTTTGATTTTCTTGCTAAAGCGTGTTATAAAAGTGATATATTCAATTGATAATGAAACCTTAAACTTTTTGATTTGTTCCAGATACTGGTTATCCATTGCAAACCTCCTATTTGATATTGTAACTTAGTTTTATGTTTCGAAACATGACCAATTAATCACCAATTCAAATTAAAAATCATGAAATTAATTCTACACCTTTTCATCTTCATGTGGGCTGTAATTGTCACCACTGACAGCTATTCACAATCCTATCCTGAAGTTACGAATTTGGGTTACCCACCCGATCTTCCCATTAATGGATTTGGCATGAATACCAAAACCTCTCTGAAAGCCGATCAAAACGGTGCACTTTGGTATAGCTCACTAGGTTTGGTTTTCGGAGCTGACTATATTCCAGGTGGGGTTGTACAATATTCCAATGGAAACTGGAATAATTACCACACCGGAAACTCTCCTTTACCATCTGATTCGGTTTATTGCCTGATGCCTTTCGGGCAGAAAATGTACATCGGAACCGCCCATGGTCTGGCAATTCTGGATGAGAACTGGCAGATTATCGACCAAAGCAATGGGTTGCCCAACAATCATGTGAGGTCTTTGTTTATTACCGAAGAATCATTGTATGTGGGTACCAATCAAGGACTTGCTGTGTACTCAGACAACAACTGGCTCTACTACGCAACCTCAAATTCAGGTATTTGCAACGATGTTGTCCTTTCACTCGAGATGGACGGTGAAGGGAAACTGTGGATAGGAACAGCCGATGGTCTGTGCTCCTTTAAGAACGACATCTGGGATGTGTACAACACCCAAAACTCGGGACTGTTAAGCAACGAAATAAGTGCACTAAAAACAGACACCCGTGGTAATCTCTGGATTGGGACCACCGGAAGTGGCCTGCATTCATTATCCGGTTCAATAATCAGGAATTTATCTCAGCTGTATGACTATCCCATGCATGTCAGTCAACATGTTTCAAGCATCCTGCTATCTGAAAGTGGGGATATCTATGCCTTTATTAGGTTGGCAGGCTTATATTACAAACTCATGAAAATAGCGCCTGAAAGGGCATTCATTTATGATTATCCAGCAAGTCAAGGCTATCTGGCAGAAAAAGATGGACTATTGTATTTCACACGAAGCAATGCAAGAGAACTTTTCTCTTTCAACACTTCTTTGGCGAACCTGCACGATGAAATTGGAACGCTAGAAACAAGTGGAATAAGTGCTGATTTTTCATCGTCAGGAAGAATCGGATGGACCTTGGACATGCACGATCGTCCGCAATTTGAAATACCTGCAGGAAGCGGAAAGTCGACTGTTTTTACAGGAAGGTTATGGATTGGTGGAAAATCAGAAACCAACCAATTGCATCTGGCCGGAGAGCGCTTTTCTCAGCAAGGCTTTGACTTCTGGCCCGGACCGGTGAGCTCAGAGGCTGAAATGTCTCAGGCAGAAAAAGAAAAATGGTTTGCAGTGTGGAAAATTAGTTTGGATGAAATTGAGTATCATAGAACCCACTGGTACGAAACATCTTATGAGATGCCTTATTCCATTGCCCTCTGGCCTGCCCATGGCGACACCTTATTGGGCCAGTCCAGGTATATCGCGCCATATATGGATATGAATGGTAATGGTGTGTATGAGCCCCTTTCAGGCGATTACCCAGTGATCAGGGGCGATAAAGCTGTTTTCTTTGTTTTTAACGACATGCAGGAAGTGCATAGTGAAACTGGCGGATTGCCATTGGGTGTTGAAATACACGGGATGGCTTATGCCTTTGAAGCCCCCAATGATTCGGCCTTGAAACATGCTGTTTTTGTGAATTACCAGATTCTCAACCGATCCGAAAACGACTATGATTCCCTTTATCTGGCCAATTTCGTTGATCTTGATCTTGGCGATGGCATTGATGACTTTGTCGGCTGTGATACAACAACCAGCAGTTACTTTGTTTACAACGGAAGTGATGTTGACGGAAACGGCGAAACATACACTTATGGCGCACATCCTCCGTCACAGGCAGTGACTTTTCTGAATAAACCAATGACAAGTTTTATCTACTTCAACAACTCTTCAGGATCATCAGGAGATCCCCAACAAGCTCCTGAATACTATAACTACCTTCAAGCCAAATGGAAAAATGGCCAACCCTTGGTTTACGGAGGATCAGGCTATCCCGGTTTGCCGGGAAGCGGTACTGAAAGGGTGTACCATATGTTTCCGGATGACCCAAACCTGACAGAAGGATGGAATGAGATTATTGAGGGAAACCCTCCAGGTGACCGCCGTGGACTGGCATCTTCCTATATCGGCTCCTTCCCTGCCGGTGAAAGTATTTGCTATGACCTGGCATTTGTTTTTGGCAGGGATTATGAGGGCAACAACCTTACCAGTGTTACGAAAATGAAAGCACATATTGATCAGGTAAGGGAATTCTATGCACAGAATTTTGATAACAATTGTATCGATTTAATCTCAACCGGCAGCCCCGAAGTTAAAGAGCCTTCAGGTAATAAAATTCGTTGCTATCCCAATCCTGTCGACACTTACCTGAACTTTGAATATAAACCAGTCAACATCAATGCTAGTTTTACCCTGTACAATGTGCTTGGAAAAGTTCTTGCTTCAGGAAAAATTATCAGAGAAAACAACATGATTTCCACAAAGGATTTAAGTTCGGGAATGTATATTTTACAGGTGGAAGACGGTGTTAACCGGTATCAGCAGAAGATCATTAAACGATAATGTGACAGCACAAAACTAATCGAATAGTGTAGTTTTTGTTAGTTAATGAAGTAGGAATTGGTCATGGGTATATTCGAATGGAGTCAAAGCCAGTATGAATTTTTTACCCATGACCAATTCTTGTTAGATTGTGCCGTTAAGGACATATTTGTGGATGGTAATTAATAATTTAGACTATTAATCTACCAGCTCAATTGACCGATCTTTTCTTTAACTTCTTCAATTGTTGGGTTGACCGGAAAAACAATAACAGGTTGAAGATAATAAAGGTCGCTTTCCTTTGCAAAAAGTGCCTCTCCACCCCCGGTTATATTGAGCATGATAACTGCATCTTTTTTAACCTGATTGCTTTCGACAGCCTGAATCAGAGATGCTGTGGCCACAGCAGCAGCAGGATGTATGTCGATGTCTTCTGTTTGTTCGAATAATTCCGCTGCTATGCGGGCCGCATCATTATCAACGGATAGCACTTCACCTCCTGTATCAACCAATGCATCAAACAATCCTCCTATAATGGAATAGGGCGGTCTTCGGTTGGAAAGCACTTTAGCATCGATAGTTTCCACATCCTGCCGCGCAAGTTTATCGTCATAGGGTAGCATCTGTCTTGATCTGATCTTCCAGGCTTCGTAAATTGGCAGGAAAGGTGAATTCTGAGAAACCATCAGTTTCATTTTATGGCTTCCAAAGCGTCCATCTTCAATAAAGCGAAGATTTGCTTCCCATGCAGCAATGGCACCTGTTCCGCTACCCACAGCCTGAAAATAATAATCGGGAATGCGTCCGATAAAAGTTGTGGCTGAAAGCATAGTTGTACCCATTCCATCACGGCGGGCCACATTTTTTGCGCCTCCTTCTGCATAAAACCCATCTATCTGGCATGCCAGGTTTGACAAATGAATTGCATCAAAATAATCGCTTCCTGTGGCTGTAACAACCAGTTTAACGCAATCATTGAGCAGTGCGTCAAACCAGAGCGCATTCAGATTGTCTTCGGGCACACACAGCAGAAGTGGGATAGCATTGTCGGAACAAACCTGTGCAAAAGCTCGGGCAGTATTGCCGGCTGAAGCCACCACAAGCACCTTGCCCGGCTGACGTCCGTCCATGCGCGCTCCTACGCTAAAAGCCTCCGTTTCTTTAAAGGAACAAGTACGCATTGTAGCGCCTTTTTCGGGCCAGTAACCACTGAAAGTAATAAATAAATTGTTTAATCCTAACGTCTTAGCAAAACCATCGCTTTTATAAGTTACCGGGCTGCTCGATCCCTTGAGCGGGTTCAAAACCGGAAGCCAGTCAGAGAAACGGTACAAGCCTTCTTTTTCAGATTTTAATTCCAATTGTTTTTGGGCATAAACACTCCTGATCAGTGTGGGTTGTACTTCCCCCGGGGCATCAAGCAACCATCCTGTATCTTTAAAAACTTTCCACGTTGCAATTGATTGAAGTTGATAATCGGTAGGTGACATTATAAATTGTATTAAAAACGGTATTTTCCGGCAAAGATATTAAAATCGTAATCTAAAGACTGAGAACAAGAGCCTGAGGCAGGAAGATAAATTTTACCAGAACCTATTATAGTCTATCTCAATATTGAAAAATCTATTTTCTATTTTTATCTTTACGATATTGAGCGCTTTTCTTCATATTCCATCGAAAAGAATTATATTTGTTTTGAAAAGATGAATATCAAACACTTGTATTTCAAACAGATAATTATAATATGGAAGCAATTATAAGTATCGATCTTTATAATTGGGTGATTTTGCCCCTATTGATCGCATTTGCCCGAATTCTTGACGTCAGTGTTGGCACAATACGCGTCATATTTGTCTCAAGGGGATTTAAAAATATTGCTCCTTTTCTTGGTTTTATCGAAGTGATCATCTGGTTGTTGGCAATTGGTCAAATTATGCAGCAATTGGACAATTTTATGTGCTATATTGGGTATGGAACAGGTTTTGCAGCAGGAAATTACATCGGCATCATCATCGTCGAAAAAATGAGTCTTGGTACTGTTGTAATTCGAATTATTCCCAAAAAAGATACAACAGCTTTGGTTGAAAACTTACGCATCGCAAATTATGGCGTTACAACTATGGATGCAGAAGGCAAAACAGGTCCTGTGAAAATTTTGTTTAGTATTGTAAAAAAGAAAGATCTCAAAGTTGCTCTTGAAATAATCAATACCCACAACCCCAATGCATTTTACACCATTGAAGAAGTTCAAACAGTGAACGAAGGCTATTTCAAGAAAGGGCAAAAGAAACACGCTTTGTTCGGAGGCATCTTTTCAAGTAGCCAACTTCGTAAGTAGCAGATGACAGCTTTGAACTATTTGCACGATTTTTGCGTTTGATCTTAAAAAGAAGTAATCCATGGAACAAGAAGATTTTAAAAAACAAATAGATGAGTTGTTCAGGTTATTCAACAAAATGATGGAACAACATCCGATTGAAGATGTACCTGGTATTGACCGTTTGCAGCTGGAACAAATGAGATTGTTTTTGAAAAATTACAAGAGTATGAAAGATCAGATTTCATTTGAGATGATGGGGCAAATGAATGAACCAATGAAGCAAATGATTGGGATGTTTATAAAACAATTACGTCAGGAACTGGGTGAAGATGAGCCTTATACAATAATTGAACAACCTGAAGCACTGCCATCAGCCAACAGCATTGAAAAAATTGATGAGATGTTGCGCCAACCTGGTTTAGGAGAAAATGAAATAGATCAGTTGCTTGATGAAAGAGCGCGTTTGATCCATAAGAAAAATCAACAATAATAGTTCTGATTGATGCTGGAATACATTAAAAAACGTTGGCAAAATTATAATAAAACTAAAAGTGTTTTTAGTAAAATAAGTGATATTATTTTTGTTCTGCTTGTTGTAGGGATGTTAATTCCTGCTAGCAGGAGACAAATAAGTGCCTTTATGGCAGGGTTACTTGCCACATCTCCAAAAACCATTGAAAAAGATCAGCAGGATCATGTTTCAGCTGAAGCCTATCAATGGGAATTTTCCTCACTGGATGGTGAAACTGTGCGTTTGAGTGACTTTGGTTCACAGCCTGTGTTTCTCAATTTCTGGGCAACCTGGTGTCCGCCATGCATTGCTGAAATGCCAGATATACAAGACCTTTATGATAATTATGGAGATAAGGCTGCGTTTTTGCTTGTAACTAATGAAGAACCCGCTATTGTTCGTTCCTTCATGAAGAAACGTGGATTCAACATGCCTGTTTACATTCAGAAAGGAGGAGTGCCACCGGTGTTCGCAAGCAACAGTATTCCAACAACATTCCTTATTAGTGCTGAAGGAAACGTCCTAATAAGGAAAACGGGAGCAGCAAAATGGAACAGCAAAAAAATGCAGGCTACGATGAAGCAACTAACAGACCTCAATCAATAGTTTAGCCCATTAAATTGCCTGCAGTCTAAGCATTAAATAGTATCTTTGCACTCTAAAGTTAATTGCATATAACACGAAAAATCATTTCAATGAAGAAATCAGGTTTATTGATTGCGCTCCTTATTTTTGCAGTAGCGGCACATTCACAGGTGATTACAAGCAAGACCAGTAAAAACGTTTCGGTAGGCTTTGATGTATTTACTGACATTTTGACAAAGACTCCGGCTGATATGAAGTCTCGAACTATCAATCAGGGATTCAATATGTTTCTAACCTATAATTTCAAAGTTGGAGATGGCCCGCATATATTTGCCATAGGTGCAGGTATCCGCACACACAACTTTTACTCTGATACCCGTATTGCTAACATTAAGGCGGACACTATTGTTTTTGCGCCCATTGATGATAAACTGGATTATAAACGAAGTAAATTAAATTTAGTTTATATCGACTTACCTGCTGAATTCCGCTTCCGGATTAACGAAACGTGGAAAGTTGGTCTAGGATTCAAAATGGGAATGGCAATGGATAGTAAAGTGAAATATGCAGGCCAGAATGTTGAGTCAGGTCCATCCTTAATAGTAAAGGAAAAAAAGGTTAACTCATTAGAAAAATATACTTTTGGCCCTACCTTACGTGTTGGTTATAAATGGATCAATCTCTTTGCATTCTATCAGCCAACAAGAACCTTTCAACGTGATCTGGGTCCTGAGATGTATCCACTTTCAGTAGGGTTGACCATTACTCCATTTTAGTTATTTCTGCTCCAAATAATGCATAATCACTGCTTAGCCATTGCAAAGCTTTGATTCCAGTTTGCAACAAAACTGTCTGACAACATTTTGTGCTGAACCATTCAAAAGAATGAAATATATTATGCAGTTGATTCTGATTGATTGGCTGTTTCAATAGATCAACAAAAAAATCAGATACATAAAGGCAAAACCTAGCAGAAAACCGGCATACACTTCGGAAGGCTGATGCGCTCTGAGTTTTAAACGGGCGTAGCCCACAAAGCCTGAAAGCAAAACCACTACAATAAGATTGAAAATATATATCTCATTTACATGGCTGGCTAAACTGGTCAAGGCACCGGTAAATCCTCCAAAAGCAATCAGATGCAGGCTAATTTTCCACCAAAAGTTAATGAACATACTCACAATAGCCAAAGACGAAGCACCAAGCATATAAAACCCAAAAACGGGAGCAAATTGTAATTCATTCAACATGTAATAGGTCAGATAAAAAAACAAGGCAGCAATAACAACTGGTCCTGTTCTGTCCTCCCTTACATACATCGACAATGAACTGATGATTCTAAGCCTAAACATAAGAAGTATTATCAGGGCCGGAATAACAGCTGAAATAGTAAATACCATACCGCCAATTAGCCATAGGGCATCCTGAGGAATTTGTAAAACCATCAGGTTCCCTTGAAATGCAATCAATAAATAAGCCCAGGTAGGAATCAGAAGAGGGTGGAATAGTATTGAAATAAATTTAGCATCGAAATAAGAAATCTTATGAGCCATACAATCAGAGTTCTTTTCTCAAACGGGCAACCGGAATATTAAGCTGCTCACGGTATTTGGCCACGGTACGTCGTGCAATGTTATATCCCTTATCTTTCAAAATTGTAGTGAGCTGCTCATCGGTGAGTGGCTTATCTTTGCCCTCTGCCTCAATACAATTGCTTAAAATCTTCTTTATTTCACGGGTAGAAACTTCTTCGCCATCGTCCATCTGCATTGATTCGCTGAAGAAACTTTTTAACAGAAAAGTTCCAAAAGGTGACTGAACGTATTTACTGTTTGCTACCCTTGAAATGGTCGAAATATCAAGACTAACAATTTCGGCAATATCTTTTAGGATCATTGGTCGGAGCGTTGTTTCATCGCCCGTAAGAAAATATTCCCGTTGATAATCCATGATGGCACTCATCGTTTGATAAAGGGTATTTTGTCTCTGACGAATTGCGTCGATAAACCATTTTGCAGAATCCATCTTTTGTTTTACAAACATAAGCGCTTCCTTATCGGTTTTCGTTTTCTTGCTTTCCGAAAAGGTTTCCAACATATCGGCATATGTCTTACTAACACGCAAATCGGGCATGTTTCTACTGCTTAGGCTTAGTTCAAGTTCACCATTGTTGTTGTAGATGATGAAATCGGGCATCACATAATGGTTTTCCTTGGCAGAATCCATCATAGAATTACCCGGCTTGGGGTTAAGCTTAAGGATTTCATTGAGTGCTTCCTTCAATTGGTCTTCTGTGATTTCCGCACGCTTAATTATTTTGTCGTAATGCTTTTTGGTAAATTCATTAAAAAACCGATCTACAATCATCTTTGCAAGATCATAGTTTCTCTCCGGATTTTCTTGTTGCAAACGAGCAATCTGGAGCAATAAACACTCTTGCAGGTTACGTGCACCCACACCTGGAGGATCAAAATCCTGAATCACTTTTAATATCTCCGTAAGCTCACGTTTGTTGGTCTTAATATTTACAGCAAAGAGTAAATCATCAGCCATCGCTTCCAACGATCGGCTCAGATAGCCTGCATCATCCAGATTACCAATAATATAAAGACCTATTTTGGTTTTCTTTTCATCTAATTTTCGAAACCCTAACTGTTGAATAAGCAGATCCTGAAAACTCACACTATTGGCATAAGGAACCTCATAATGGTTATCATCCGGACTGGTGTTGTTGACGCTTGTTCTATAATCGGGAACGTCATCATCATCAATATAGTCATCCAGCCCAAATTCGTCTTCTTTGCTGTCATAGTCTTCTTCAGCATCGGCATCAAAATCATCCTCATCCTCGAAATCAAAATCTTCATCCCTGTCATCGGTTTCTTCGCCACCCTCATCCATTTCAAGTGCCGGATTTTCTTCAATTTCCTGCTTTATACGCTGCTCAAGAGCAACAGAAGGTATTTGGAGCAATTTCATCAGCAAAATTTGCTGAGGAGAAAGCTTCTGGAGTAATTTCTGTTGTAACCTTTGGTTGAGCATACACTTAAATTATTCTATTCTAAACATTTTGAACAGCCACTTTTTCGCCTGAATTTAAATACGAATATACAAAAATAATATACTGACGTTCGAATATTTTAATCATTCAAAATGGCTCTTTCGATTTGGTTTCTTTTCTCTTATGAATCTATAATATCACAACTTATTTATTATTGACTAAATACAATCCTCCATCTTCATGTCCCAGCTTTTAATGCAAGAAAGTTTGAATAAAAATATTGGAATTTATCTTTTTCAAATCTCTTAAAACTCACAGTTAAGTGGAGTTCTCGGAAAAGGAATCACGTCTCTGATATTTCCCATTCCCGAAACGAAGAGCATAAGACGTTCAAATCCAAGGCCAAATCCTGCATGTGGAACTGAGCCAAATTTTCGCGTTTCCAGATACCACCACATGTTTTCAAGAGGTATTTTCATATCTTTCATACGTTTCAATAATTTGTCGTAGTCTTCCTCGCGTTGTGAACCTCCAATAATTTCACCAATGCCCGGAAATAAAACATCCATGGCACGAACGGTCTTTCCATCCTCATTTTGCTTCATGTAAAAAGCCTTGATTTCATTTGGATAATCGGTTAAAATTACCGGTTTTTTAAAATGCTTTTCGACAAGATATCGTTCATGTTCTGATTGCAGATCAGCCCCCCACTTTTCAATAGGGTAATGAAACTTTCCTTTTTTATTATGGTTTGAATTGCGCAAAATATCAATTGCTTCTGTATAAGTTATGCGTTCAAAAGGCTGCTCGAGTACAAATTTCAATTTACTGATCAATTCCATTGAGCGATCTTCGGCTTTCTTGTTTTTTTCTTCCTCTTCAAGCCTTTTACTTAAAAAATCAAGGTCGTCAGCACAATTGTCCAAAGCATATTGAATGAGGTATTTCAGCATTTCCTCAGCCAAATCCATATCATCATGAATATCAAAGAAGGCCACTTCAGGTTCAATCATCCAAAATTCAGCAAGATGTCGGGAGGTATTAGAGTTTTCAGCTCTAAATGTGGGACCGAAAGTATAAACTTTCGACAAAGCCAATGCTGCCAATTCAGCTTCCAATTGACCTGAAACAGTTAAGTTAGCTGATTTTCCAAAAAAATCATGCTTAAAGTCAACTTTTCCTTCTTCTGTAAAAGATAGTTTTTCAAGATTAAGCGTGGAAACCTGAAACATTTCACCAGCCCCTTCAGCATCTGATCCTGTAATGATAGGTGCATGAATATTAAGGTATCCTTTATCGTTAAAAAATTTATGAACTGCAAAAATCATTGCATGGCGCAAACGAGAAATGGCGCCAAAAGTATTTGTCCTAAAACGAAGATGCGCTTTTTCGCGCAGAAACTCAAGGGAATGTTTTTTAGGTTGCAGAGGATATTCGTCAGGATTGGCTTCTCCTAACAACTCGATTGAACTCACTGAAAGTTCAACTTTTTGACCACTACCTGCTGAAGGAACCAGCTTGCCTTTTGCCGAAACAGCTGCCCCGGTGTGCATCAAAGCCAATTCCAACTCAGGAATTATTTCCAGATCAACAACCAATTGCAAACTGTGAATCACCGATCCATCGTTCAGAGCAATAAAAGCAACATTTTTACTTGCACGTTTGGTCCGAACCCAACCCATTACTACTATTTCCTGCTCAAAGTTTTCACTTTTTAGCGCTTCTTTAATTTCTTTACGTTTCACGAAATCTAATTTTTTAATGTAAATTGAACTACAAAAAAACGAAATTTCAAGCTGCAATTGAACATTATTCACAAAATTTAATCTTTCTGCATTATGAATCAATAAATTACGAAATACAAACGATAAGATTAACTGAACCAATTCAAACAATGAACGAACTGGATTGTTATAAGTTTGTTAATTTTACAGTTCAAAAAATACAATGAGCCCTGAACCAAATATAATTTTCGAAAGCAATTGGATGCCCCAAGCAGCGGAGCCTTTAGTAATAAGTGGGCCATGTAGTGCTGAAAGTGAGGAGCAAGTATTACAGACTGCACGAGAGTTGAAAAAGATCGGGCAGGTTAAAATTTTCAGGGCAGGCATCTGGAAACCACGAACGCGCCCCAATGATTTCGAAGGTGTTGGCGAGAAAGGACTTAAATGGCTGCAACAAGTGAAAAAAGAAACCGGACTATTACTCACTGTGGAAGTAGCCAATCCGTCGCATGTGCAAGCTGCATTGAAACATGACATTGATATACTGTGGATTGGAGCACGCACCGTCGTGAATCCTTTTTCAGTTCAGGAATTGGCTGAAGCACTAAAAGGAATCAATATACCTGTTATGATTAAAAATCCTTTAACTCCCGATTTGAAATTATGGATGGGTGCTCTTGAGCGAATCAATAAAACAGGAATTACCAAACTATCTGCTATTCACAGGGGATTTCATTATTTTCAAAAATCTCCTTATCGCAATGCACCGATGTGGGAAATTGCGATTGAGCTAAAAAGGCTTTTGCCGGAACTACCAGTTATTACTGATATAAGTCATATTTGTGGTAATCGTTCCTTGCTTCAGGAAACAGCACAAAAAGCACTTAATCTTGGCACCAACGGGTTAATGGTTGAAAGCCATATTAATCCTGATGAAGCAAGAACAGATGCAGCTCAACAAATTACACCTGAAAGCCTCCATCTTCTTTTAAAAAATTTAAAACCACGAAGTTTATCTGGAGGGTCTGTCTTTGACTATAAACTTGAGCAATTGCGAACCGAAATCGACAAACTTGATGGCGAGCTATTGAATTTATTGGCCAGACGCATGGAAGTTGTTGATGAAATAGGCGAATATAAAAAGGAGCACAACATGACGATTCTGCAACTTAAACGCTGGCAACACATTGTTGATGACCGACTGGCTATTGGATCATTTTTTGGTCTTGATAAAAAATTTCTTATCCAATTGCTAGAACTTGTGCACGAAGCGTCTATTCAGCGGCAAACGGATATTTATTCTCAAAGCAAGGAAAATGAAATCAC
The DNA here is from genome assembly GCA_002842755.1 of Bacteroidetes bacterium HGW-Bacteroidetes-1. Lineage (GTDB taxonomy): Bacteria > Bacteroidota > Bacteroidia > Bacteroidales > F082 > JALNZU01. The sequence continues at coordinate 13,592 of PHDU01000045.1, forward strand.
TACATCCAACGCCGACGTTTAAAATATAACACCATCGAAACGCTAAGTACAGTCATGCCTGCCATTAACATCCAAAAAGCCAAAGTTTTCTCCTGCAATGGCAATATTACATTCATTCCGTAAAGGCTGGTAATAAATGTCAGCGGCAGAATGACTACAGAGATTAAAGTCAGAATCTTGATAATCTCATTGGTTTTATTGGTCTGCATTGAATCAAAAGTTTTTGAAAGGCCTTCAATCAAATCCTCATAATCCTCTGTCATATCCCATACTTTTTGGTAGTAATCGAGAATATTTCCCCAATACTCTTCCATATTGTCAGCAAAACCGCTGATCTGCCCTGTTTCAAACTTATGGAATAGACGAAGTTGCGGTTTAAATATCGTATTGATGAGGATGATGTTCTTTCTGGTTACGGAGATTCGTTCAATTGATTTTACAGGTTTACTGCTGAATAATTCCCGATTGATAAGCTCTAGATCAAGGCCTACTTTTCTTAGCAAATAAATTGATTCCGACATCAATCTTTCAAGCAGACGGTAAAGAAGTGTATCGGAAGTTCCTATTTCAAGATCTTCATTCTTCTCCTCAATATCTTTGTACTCACGAAACATCTGCCCAACAATCCATGGATTATTTTCAATTGTAATCACAAAGTCTTCCCCCCAAAATATCTTTTCTTCCTTCGTTTTAATAAACAGGTTTTGTTTGTCAAAATTTGGGTAATGGAGAATCAAAAAATAATAATCATCATATATATCGATTTTAGGTCGCTGGTTCAACGACTTACAGTCTTCAATATCAAGTGGGTGAAAGTGAAATTTATCACGAAGAAATTCAAAGTCTTTATCACCAGGTTGGTGGATATGATACCATTTCAGCCTTCCCATTTTCACAGTTTCTATCATAGGCTAACCTCCCTTTGAAAAAACGAAAACAACTATTAAATATTAATAAAACAAGTCAAAAGTACGCTTAATTCAATTTTCAATAATGCAATAATCAAACAAAAAAAAGAAAATAATCGAAGTGTTCTTCAGTTATTTACAGGTTGATCAAACTTTAGATTAACTTCTAAATTACGATAATATGTTAATAAGATTACCTGATTATTAGTTTGGTTACTCTTTGTGATGAATCACTTAACCGAATAAAATACATGCCCCTTTTCAATGATTTTACATTGATAAGAGATTGATTATTACCCGTTTCACATGTACTTGTCAGCAACACCTTTCCTTTCAGGTCAAGAACTTCTAACATTTGTCCTTCAAGAAAAGGGGAATCAGATGAAACTACAATATCATTTTTAGCAGGATTTGGGAACACTTTAAGATGCGATTCAGAAGAAGAAATTGGATGAAGGCCTGTCTCCACATCTAAAACAATAATTGTAAAATCATCAAAATAGAAACCATCTTCAGTAACAGCCCCATCGCTTTTGAAAGTAAATCTAAGTTGAATACTTTGACCGGCAAATTCGCTTAAATCAATTTCTTCACGTACCCAAGCCGAAGTTCCATCATACAACGGCTGACCCGGTGCTTGATTTGAACCACCTGGTTTGGTATATCTTCCTTCAAGGGGGGTCCAGTTAAATCCATTGTTAACTTTTACAAGCAATTGAACATAATCCCATCCTGCTTCAATATCCCATTTTGCCCAGAAAGAAAGATTTGCATACGTGGTTGCTGGAATTTCAACCGGCTGAGTGAGAGTAATGCTACTATTAACATTGTTGTTATAATTTCCAAATGGAGAATCAGTAATTGAAGCTGGTGGAGAAACAAAAGATGACTGGGTTAATCCCCATGTAGAAGTGGTCCAGTTATCAAGTTGGTCGCAATTGTCAGACAAAATAACTGTTGTTACTCCAAACATTTTGGTTATTGTGTCTGATATAGTATAAAGTCCATTATCGAGTTGCAAAAGAAAACGAAACGATTGCCCACTTAAAATACTTTCATTTAAAGTTATAGAAATTGAATCTAAAACAGTTTCCAACATTTCGAGTTGACCAACCTCAACAGGGTCACCAGTTTGAGAAATCATATCATCAAGAGGAATTATACTTACAGACCAGGAGTCACTTTCGCCGAAACCCAAACGCTGTAACTCAAATGGTAAATAAAACTGCTTCTCTCCGATGATTGATGAAGCCTTATCGGTTAGTTTTCCGTAACTTCCGGCAAGGTAGGCAGCCATCAGATTCTGAATCATATTTTCCTGACAAATTGGAATAATCCTGTTCAATGAAGGCCAAAACCCATCATTGGAACCACCACATTCAGGAGTATAAGAAAATATTGAATTTTTATTGATCACATCGCCATACATATAATCATCTGATCCTCCGTTGGTAGGGTAAATTGTAGAACTTCCGGGGCCATATGTATAGTTGTTATCACGCGTCATAAGTGCAGCATGGGCAGCAAAAATGGCATCATCAGGACAAGGATCGTCTGTATAACCCCATGGATATAGCAGTAGATTGCTGTATGAATGATAATTCAAAGCAATCTTAAAGTTATGTTGCTCGCTAAACTGACGGAGATTATCCGTTTCGGGTTCGCTGAAAGCGGCTGTTCCACGATAGGTCTCACTATAAGGATCATTAGAAGAACCGGTATTGTTCAATCCCCATTTATATCCGAAATTTCTGTTGATATCTACTCCATAGGTTCCCCCGGTATTCAACCTGCGATTTTTACGCCACATACCTCCCCCGTTTGGAGATGTTTGTTCGTTATGAACATATCCGTCGGGGTTAACAATTGGGACAAAGTACATTTCCGTATTATCAACAAGGGCTTTTATATCCTGATTGGTTTCATAGTTTTCAAGTAGGTAGAGCATATAATACATCATCTGCTGCACCCCAACGCCTTCTCTGGCATGAATGAGTGAAGTGTAAAGAACCTGAGGTTCTTCTTCGGTTTGCCCTGGATTGTCACTGATTTTTACCCACCATATTGGTTTGCCCTGGATTGACGGATTCAAGGCGTTAATTGGTTGGCGAATAGTTATGAGTTCAGGCCATTGAGCAGCCATAAAGTCCAACTTATCAAGTACTTGCTGATAGGTGTAAAAACCGCCCATTGAACCATATTCCCAGTTTTGTGGCACTGGAAATTCGTCGGAAGGGTTACGCATTACTGGCATTCCTGATGCATCAATGGCACGTTCGCGATAGAAGGCTGAAACGTCTTCGATCAGTGTTTCGATCTCAAAACCAGCCTCACGAACCAAATTGATCTCTTTTGTACTCAAGTCGGTTTCTAGAAAAACACCTGTTTTTAAATAACCTTCTGTGAGATCGATACCCGTTTCGGCCAACTGTTGAATGTCTTTGTTAATTAAAGAAATTTTCACACGTGAGAAATGACTTTCACTTTGAGCATTGGAAACCATCATGGATAAAACCATGACAAAAAGTAGTAAAATACGTTTCATTTGGATAGATTTATTATGAAAAATGGATTTGTAAAAGTAGAAAAATTAATGATGAAATATGGTTTTATTTGTATTTCATCTATAAAGAGTCCATGAAAATATTCACCTGCACAATGAAATAAGAAAAGACTCAAAGCTGAAAAAAAAGAAAGGCTTATGTTTGAATTACTTCCACTCCAATGTCTCGATGAAGTGCAATAAATCTGCTTTCACAAATTGAATCACCGGAGCAATAGAATCGTTGTTAGGTCTGATGTTAAAATACAAGGCTGCACGCAAAAAATTCTGACTCGAATCAGTAACATAAAACTGGATGGGCGAGGCTACTCCTTTGCCCTGTATCTGGTAAACAGCTCCAAAAATATTTTTCTCAGGGATGTCAATGATACTATCTGTAATTGCATTGGCTTTTGAGAGATGCTTAAATGCCATGGTTCTTGCATCCTCAACATAAAGATTCAAGTCATCATTTACCTTTTTGAAGCTAATATGCAAAACCGCTTTCAATGCAGGGAACTCAACATTGTACCAATCTTTTTCATGAGGTGAATAAACATCAGAGGTAATTTTTGCGTAGCTGGGATATTCAAATGAATAAGCCGTTGCTTCGTCAAAACGGATGTATGATTTTTGGGGTAAATCAATTCTGAAATATCCTCTTGGTTTAGGCGTATAACTTTGCTCGCAGCCAGCCAAAATAATAACAAAAACCAAAAAGGACAGTAAAAAAAGAAATAAGGTTTTAAGCTTCATGTTCCTTATTTTGGGATACTTTAATTTTTTTAATACGTCGTGAGTCCGCATCAACAACTTCAAATAAATATTCCCTGCATTTTACCTTTACACCAATTTCAGGAATCCGTCCTTCCAACTCCAGTATCAGTCCAGCCAAAGTATCTGATTCTCCCTGTACGCTGTAAAAATAATGATCCTCAAGCTCCATCACTTTGCAAAAATCCAACAAATTGGTGTGCCCCTCAAAAACGAAATCACCTTGTGACGTAATTTTATAGAAAGTATCATTCGATTCCTTATCAAATTCATCACTGATATCTCCAACAATTTCTTCAATTATATCTTCGAGGGTAAGCAATCCAGCAGTTCCTCCGTACTCATCGACGGCAATAGCCATATGAATTTTCTTTTCTCTGAACTCCTGTAATAAATCTGTTATTTTTTTGTTTTCCGGAACAAAAAATACAGGTCTGATCATATTTGTCCAGTTGAGATCATCTTGATTTAGGAAAGGTAACAAGTCTTTAATATATAGTATGCCCAGCACCTTATCAAGATTGCCTTCATAAACAGGAATACGGGAAAACCCACTATTAAGAATAACTTCTATCAACTTATCGAAACCTGTCTGAATATCGATGGCAGTTATGTTCATTCTGGACTTCATAACTCCCCGGACTTCCTTTTCCCCAAAAGTTGCTATTCCTTTTAACATCTTCTTTTCTTCAGGCGGAGTAGTTTCATCGCTCGTGATATCGATAGCAGCAGAAAGTTCGCTCATGGTCAGATTGTGAACTTTATTGGATAAACGCTTATCCAGAAAAGAGGTTGAAGAGACTAAAAGTGAGCTTAACGGTCGGAAAAAAGCCACGAAAAAAATCAGTAAAGGAGCCATGAGACGGGCTATTAAGAGAGGCCTTTTATTGGCATAAATTTTAGGGACAATCTCACCAAACAATAAAATAATTGAAGTAACAACAATTACCTGAATAGCAAAGGCAATGAGTGGTTCCTGAGAAAAATCAAAAAGTTTTATTGTTATATAAGATGAAATTATAACAATTGTGACATTGACAAGATTGTTAACAATAAGAATTGTTGCCAATAATCTTTTTGGGATTTTCCGCAAATGAAGCACCTTTTTATCAACATCACTCTGTACTGTATTAAGATCGTTCAGATCAGCAGGTTTAAGAGAAAAAAAGGCTGTTTCACTACCTGATACCATAGCAGATAACATGATCAGCATCAACAATGCTAATAAGCTAACTACTGTAGCGGTATCGAAACCAAGAAAAATAATTGAAATAAACTGCGATATCAAACTCGCATAAGGGTCTGGGTCAGGCGTTTCCAAAATGTGTTAATTAGAATTCCGCTGCAAAAATACAAAAAATCATTTTCATTCTACAAATATCCAGCAAGGAAATTTGTCAGGGTATAGAATCTGAAAGACAAAAATGAAGCTATTCTCGCCAGCAAATCAATTGTTTAGAATGGCAAATCTTCTACTTCATGATCCATCCCAGAAGGGTAAATCTCTTCTGGAGAAGTTTTAGTATCCGTATTTTGTTGCCGATCGAAGCGTTGGTCATTTCCTGAAGGCGTCCCTCCCCCTCCTTTTGAAATCAGATTCATTTTTTCGGCCACTATTTCAGTGATATACTTGTTCACGCCTTGACTATCGGCATACTGCCTCGTTTTGATCTTGCCTTCCACAAATAGCAAATCACCTTTAACATAATTGCGTCTTTTTTCGGCAATATCACTTGCAAGATTACCCCAGGCCACAATATTATGCCACTCTGTTTGATCCTGCCAGTTTCCCTCTCGGTCGCGGTATCTTTCGCTTGTTGCAAGAGAAACGGTCATTTTTTTACCGCCATTTTCAAATGAAATCACATCAGGGTCTTTTCCAAGGCGTCCAATCAGCATTACTTTATTCAAACCTGCCATTTTAATAATATTTAGTTAGTTCATTTAAATTCAATATTTTAATACATCAACAATTGATGCCATTTAACTTGTTCAGGTATCGGTCAATGAGCCTGGGCAAAGGAAAAAGGTCAAGCTTGCTATTGTCAACCAAAGATAAATCATTTTTTGAAATCAAAATAATATCAGTATTAAATCTCAAATGATAAAAACGCGCAAATATTTTTTGATGGGTGAGTTGATGCGTAAACAAATCGGAAACCGCTGTAAGTGTATAGTCAGGGTTGGAAGCCCAATTCAGAAAGGAAGTATCTTTTTGTAGTTCCTCAAACTGAATTTCTTTTGTTGACTCGATCATCGGGAAATCGTACATCCCTTTCCAAATGTCCTGATCGGAACGTTTATTAAGAACAAGAGAACAAATTTTTCCTTTTGCTTCAGTACAAATGAAATAATGAAAATAGCGCTGACTGATTTTCACTTTTTTGCTTTTTACAGGTAAAACCTGAACAAGATTGAATTTTAGCGCATGACACTGATCATTAAAAACGCAGTTTCTGCAGTCAGGTGATACAGGAATGCATTGAAGGGCACCAAATTCCATCATTGCCTGATTGTGTATACCTGGGTTTTTAATATTAAGGAGGGTGTCAGCCAATTCTTCAATCTGATTCATTCCGCTTGTTGTGTCAACCGGATCGTGAATTCCAAAAATTCGTGACAAAACCCTGATCACATTACCATCAATAACAGCATGAGGTTTATTAAAAGCGATGGAAACAATTGCGGCAGCGGTGTATTTTCCAACACCTTTGAGTTGCAGTAGTTGTTTATAATCATTAGGAAAAACGCCATCAAAATCATTTACAACTTGCCTGGCACTGGCAAGCAGATTGCGAGCGCGACTATAATAGCCCAGACCTTGCCAAAGCCTGAGTACTTCCTGCTCCGAAGCTTCCGACAGACGAAAAACATCGGGCCATTTCATAATAAATCTTTGAAAATAGGACAATCCCTGAACAACACGTGTTTGCTGAAGTATAATTTCAGAAAGCCAGATTGCGTAAGGATCAGTAGTATCTCTCCATGGTAATTCGCGTCGGTTTTGATTATACCATGCAATTAATTGATAAGAAAATTGCGTCATTGTTTTAGAAATAATTTATATAGAGCGATTTAGGCCAAAAATAATTTAAAAAATTCTTTCAAATATAAAAATGTTCTTAACTTTGCCAGCCAAATAAAATACCACAGTATTAATCTTTTAATCATTTAAGATATGACAAAAGCAGAAATCGTAGCAGATGTTGCTAACAAAACAGGAGTTGAAAAAGTTGCCGTTCAGGCAGTAGTAGAATCATTCATGGAAGTAGTTAAGGATTCCATGATGAATGGTGAAAACGTTTATTTAAGAGGCTTTGGTAGTTTTACCATCAAAAGAAGAGCTGAAAAAACTGGAAGAAATATTTCTAAAAACACTACCATTATCATTCCTGCTCATAACATTCCTGCCTTTAAACCTGCAAAAACATTTGTAAATCAGGTTAAGAACAGTGGAAAATAATAACAAATTCTAGAATTAACACTTACAGTCATGCCAAGCGGAAAAAAAAGAAAAAGACATAAGATGGCAACCCATAAGCGCAAAAAACGCTTGAGAAAAAACAGACATAAGAAGAAATAGTTCTGTACGGAATTGTATGAATGAGTAACACAATGCCGCAAAAAACATGCGGCATTGTGTTAATACGTTTATACTGAGTAAAGCAAAATACATAGATTTTTTGTTTCATTCGTTTTAACTGAATCCTGATCACAAGCAGTGATAAGTAAAGGCAATTCAGTATAAATACAGTTGTACACCTCCTGCCAAGCCAAATACTCAACATAAAAAATAACTAAACCTGAACTGTAAATTCAGCATTAATTACTAAAAAATATACAAGTGAACAGAGAACTTATCATAGATTCTCGGGCTTCAGAGGTTGATATTGCTCTATTAGAAGACAAACTTCTTGTAGAATTACACAAAGAAAAGACGAATAACAATTATGCAGTTGGCGATGTCTACCTTGGTAAAGTAAAAAAAATCATGCCAGGTCTCAACGCTGCATTTGTTGACGTTGGATACGAAAAAGACGCTTTTTTGCACTATCTTGATTTGGGTCCCCAAATCAAATCACTGAACAAATATATCAAACTTGCACTTACAGGCAAGCCAGATGCCATAACAATGGAAAATTTCAGGGTTGAACCTGATATTGAAAAGACCGGAAAAATAACACAGGTTCTAGCCTCTGGAGCGCAAATTCTCGTTCAGATAGCCAAAGAACCTATTTCAACAAAAGGACCACGCATCTCATCCGAAATATCCTTTGCTGGACGCTATCTGGTTCTCGTTCCCTTTTCAAACCGAATTTCAGTATCACAAAAAATTCGTAGCAGCGAAGAAAGAAACAGACTTAAAAGACTCATTCAGAGTATTAAGCCAAATAATTTTGGTGTTATAATTCGCACTGTTGCCGAAAATAAAAAGGTGGCCGAATTGGATTCTGACCTAAGAAGCCTGATTGAGAAATGGGAAAAAACTACCCTTAAGCTGATCAATGCAAAAGCGCCTGTTAAAATTATGAGCGAATTGGATCGCACCTCTGCGATACTTCGCGATCTTTTAAACGAGTCATTTAACAACGTACACGTCAACGACTCATCGCTTTATGAAGAAATTAGAAGCTATATTCAAACCATTGCCCCTCAAAAAGTTGATATTGTTAAGCTTTATAAAGGCAAAGCTCCCATTTTTGAATTCATTGGCGTTGATAAACAAATTAAAGGTCTTTTTGGGAAAACAGTCACTATCAGAAGTGGCGTTTATCTAATTATTGAGCATACCGAAGCCATGCATGTGATCGACGTTAATAGCGGTCACCGTGTAAATAAAGAGAATAGTCAGGAAGAAAATGCCCTTGAGGTAAACCTTGAAGCAGCAGCGGAAATAGCCCGCCAACTTAGGCTGCGTGACATGGGCGGAATTATAGTTATCGATTTTATCGATATGCACGATGGCAAACACCGTCGTGAACTTTATCAGAAATTGAAAGATGAGATGGCGCGCGATCACGCCAAACACACCATTTTACCTCCCAGTAAATTTGGCCTTATTCAAATTACACGGCAACGTGTCAGGCCTGAAATGAATGTAGAAATTCTTGAGCGCTGTCCCGTTTGCGAAGGTACAGGCAAAATAAAGCCGAGCATCATCTTCACCGATGAAATCGAAAACAATCTGAAATATCTGCTTCAGGATCAAAACGAAAAAAGCGTATCACTCACCGTTCATCCTTTTATCTATGCGTACCTAACAAAGGGATGGTTTTCAATTTATTTTAAATGGATGTGGAAATACAAAAAAACTTTTGCTATCAAGTCAGTAAAAAATTATCATATGCTTGAATACAGGTTTTTTAACCACAACAATGATGAACTCAGTATCTGAAAAAGATAACTCATAAAAAGTTATAAAGCATATTCCCGGATGCCCTTTGGGTATTCGGGTTTTTTAAAAAAGAAAAGAAATTGTATGAAGGAAATTGTTCTTAGCGGTATCAGACCAACAGGCAATCTGCATCTCGGAAATTATTTTGGTGCAGTTAGAAATTTTGTAAAAATGCAGGAGGAAAACCAGTGTTTTTTCTTCATTGCCGATTATCACTCTTTAACAACACACCCAACTCCATCTGACTTACATGGAAACGTGAAGCAAGTGTTGGTAGAGTATTTAGCTGCCGGACTGGATCCCGAAAAAGCCACACTATACATACAGAGTGACGTTCCTGAAATTGCCGAATTATACCTCATTCTCAATATGAATGCCTATATGGGGGAACTCGAGAGAGTTACAACCTTTAAGGAGAAAGCCCGCAAACAGCCCGAAAACGTAAATGCCGGATTATTGACCTATCCAAGCCTGATGGCAGCAGATATTCTTATACACAAAGCCCATAAGGTGCCGGTTGGAAAAGATCAGGAGCAACACCTTGAAATGACACGCACTTTTGCCCGGAGATTTAACCGAATGTATAAAGAAGATTTCTTCCCTATTCCGCAGGCCTATAATTTTGGGGCTGAATTGGTGAAAATACCCGGCCTTGACGGAAGCGGTAAAATGGGTAAATCTGAAGGTGAAGGCAATGCCATATTTTTGGCAGATGACCCAAAATCGATAAGAAAAAAAGTGATGCGCGCGGTAACAGATGCAGGCCCTGAAAAACCCAATCAACAGAAACCTGAAATGATTGAGAATCTTTTTTCTTTGCTTAAAGTAGTCTCTTCCTCTGAGGTGCTTACACATTTTGATGAGCAATATAACAATTGTAGCATCCGCTATGGCGACCTTAAAAAACAACTTGCTGAAGATATGATTGTATTCACAGAACCAATCCGTCAACGAATCATAGAACTATCAGCAGATGAATCATATATCAGTAAGGTTGCAAGGATAGGTGCTGAAAAGGCACATGAAAGCGCAAAAAAAACAATAAAAGAGGTGCGGGAAATCATTGGGTTCAGGTCATTCTAAAACTTTTTAGAACATGGGAACATTGTTTCATACTTACGGCATTAAAACTATTTTAATCCTTTTGCGCTTCGCAACAATCGTATACATTTTTGCGGTGTTGTTTCCCTTTATTGTCGATCCCGGATTTCAAAATACATTAGGAATCTGGTCAGTTCGCTGGATTTTGATTCTTATTTTAGGTTCAATCAGCCTTGTTCTTTTTATCATTACGCGTTCTCAATTTTATATTTACGGCTCGTTTCTGGTATTGGTAGCAGCCTATTTCAGATCATTCTTTATACTTACAACAGAAAATCCGATGCCTGAGTTGTTTTTTCATTTTTATGTTGTTGCCGCTTCCATTTATTTAATCACACATGATTTACGGGTAAAAAGTGGTGGCAGCCGCCATCAAAGAAAATTGAAAGAACAAAAGAACTTATAAACAATGCCGAAATATTTGAATAAGGAAGTTAAGCAAGAAAAGGCTGTAGTTGTTGGCCTTATAACCCGTTATCAGCCAAAGGAAAAAGTTGAAGAATACCTCGACGAGCTTGAGTTTCTGATTGATACTGCAGGTGGGGTTTCCGTAAAAAGATTCTTTCAGGCTCTTGATTTGCCCAACAGCCGCACTTATGTGGGAACTGGTAAGCTTGAAGAAATAAAACAGTATGTTATTGCTGAAAACATTGAACTTGTTGTGTTTGACGATGATCTCAGTGCTTCTCAAATTCGTAATATCGAAAGAGAACTTAGTTGTAAAATACTCGACCGAACCAATCTTATTCTCGATATTTTTGCAAGCAGAGCACGTACTTCACATGCTAAAACGCAGGTTGAGCTAGCTCAGTATCAATATTTGCTGCCAAGACTTACCCGCATGTGGACTCATCTTGAACGTCAGCGTGGAGGTATTGGTTTGAGGGGACCTGGTGAAACAGAAATTGAAACCGACCGAAGAGTTATACGGGACAAAATTGCCCTTTTAAAAGAAAAACTAAAGGAAATAGATACGCAACAAGCGACGCAGAGAAAAAACAGAGGAAAACTTATCAGGGTAGCTCTGGTTGGCTATACCAATGTAGGAAAATCAACACTAATGAATCTGGTGAGCAAATCAGATGTTTTTGCTGAGAATAAACTTTTTGCAACATTGGATACTACGGTCAGAAAAGTTGTAATTGAAAACCTGCCTTTTTTGCTTTCCGATACTGTGGGTTTTATAAGAAAACTGCCCCATGGGCTCATTGAGTCATTCAAATCTACATTGGATGAAGTGCGTGAATCAGATATTCTCCTCCATGTGGTTGATATTTCTCATCCTGAATTTGAATCACAGATTGAAACAGTAAACCAGACATTAGCTGAAATTGGCGCTTCTGACAAAAAAACGATCATGGTTTTTAATAAGATTGATGCCTACACTTACGATGTGAAAGAAGAAGATGATCTCACTCCGTCTTCAACAACCAACTACACTTTAGAAGAAATGAAAAATATTTGGGTGGCAAAAGTGAATACTCCTTGTATTTTTATCTCAGCACTTAAAAAAGACTATTTTCCTGAGCTCAGAGATTTGCTCTACAACGAAATTCGTGACATGCATGCCATCCGATATCCGTATGATAGCTTTTTATATTGAACTATTATGTATAACTGTTCTGTATGATTATCTCCATTTCTAGAAAACAATGAATATGTAGTATAAAATGGTTCTGTTTAATATTAATGTGGGATTTTGTATCTTAGCACAATAATTAGAAATGAGTCATGGATACTAAACAGATATTAGCCGGCTTAAGCCC
>PHDU01000146.1 GCA_002842755.1 Bacteroidetes bacterium HGW-Bacteroidetes-1
TAGATTTGTAGCACCAGTATCTAATACAGTCTGAATATTATAAGGTTTCATCACTGCTTATCATAAATACTGAATCTATTAGTCAAATATTTTTATTTTGTTTGGCGAAGTGATTCTTTGGGTACGATCTTCTCATCCAAAATTCTTCCGATAGGATAACGATTGTATTGACTGTCCCACCAAGGCGTCTTGCTATAAAACCAATTGAGCTGTTGCCATGCATTTTCAGCAAATAAAGAATCAGTACTCATTTTGTGTTCATAAGCTTCACGCAAAAGCGGTATTGTGTCAAGCATGATGCGTGCCAATGGCTCCATGACATAACTCTCAGCATACTCTTTCTGTTCGAAGATAATATCAAAAAAACCCCACTCCAGCAATGAACCATTTCCACGTGGCTCTAAAATATGGGCTATTACTTTGGTCAAAGGCTGATTCATTGGAACAACCATACTGCCTGCAGGATAAGCTACCTCATTTTGCTTTGTATCAAACTGCATTTTAGCAATTCTGTGCCGGCCTTCATAAGTAGATCTTTGCCATTCAATTTGTGTGAACTGATAATATTCTGTCTGAATTTTCCTTTCTTCTTCCAATGGAAACATCTCAATTCCATGCAATTTCATCCTTTCAATAACTTCTTGCCACTCTGCCGGAATAATATAAGCTTCAGGAAGTTTGACAGTATAGAGTGGTTTTGATTGTTCAAACAGTGGTAACCTGAAATCAACAGGCTTTTTATTATCATACACAAACCAATCGCCTCCGGTAAGATCACTTTTGTGCACCTCATAAGAAAATCCTTTGAATGGTACCATTATACTGTCAGTCATGTCAACCGTAAAACGCAAAGGAAATGGTTGTTGTCTGAAAGCCTTGCTGCTGATATAAGTGTCCGCCTCAAAAATGAGATCTTTCAAAATTAAATGTTGAATGTTAAGCACTTCCAAGGTAGCTTTAATGATTTCTTCTGTCGATTCAACACGCAGTTTGTAGGGTTTCAGCATATGGGTTTCAACCAATAATCCCGGACGATTGCGTATTGCTGTATAGCCTTGTGAAAACATTGGTCCACCAACATTTGAAATTAATCCACTTCGAGGATCGTGCCATCGTCTGAAACTAACATAAGGGAACATCGGAAATCCGACTATCTCCATTTTTTCCTGAACAAGTGGCAGATAAACTTTTGCTTGCCATTGAGTCAGCTCGGTTTCCATATTACCGCCCGTTTCAAGTGCATATGTAATGACATACTGATAGTCGGCACCATCGGAAGTGTGTGTATCGATGAAAAATTCGGGTTGCCAGAGATCATATAATTTCAACCAGGCTTTCATTTCGGGTGCATCAGCTTTCAAAAAATCGCGGTTAAGATTAAGATTTTGTGCTGTTGTGCGCCAGCCCATTTCTTTTGGCCCGTTTTGGTTGATGCGACTATGCGCGTTGAAACGTTCATGGCCATCCACATTGAAAATAGGAATAAAAAGGAGGCTTACTTTATCAAACAGTTCAGTGTTTTTATTATGAATTACCAGATCGCGAAGCATTATCAGCATCGCATCTTTTCCTTCAGACTCTCCCGGATGAATACATGCTTGCACAAAAAGGACAATTCTACCGGCCTCGCGAATTGCTTGTGGTTCGCTCAGACCATCACGATCGTAAACCACATAAATCAACTCGCGTCCTTGCGGACTGAAACCAAAACCATGAGCAGACAATTGATCAGATACCTCATCCAATTGTTGGATGAATTGCATGGTCTCATTATAACGGGGGGTTTCTAATAAACCCGATTGTTCGTAATAGGTTAGCCAGTTGTTTTGCTGTCCAAAGGTTGGTGTAAACAGCTGTAATAAAATCAGTAAGAACAAAATTCGTTTAAGTAAACCCATGAAATGTATGCATATTAGAATATGAAGAAATCATTTGAATAAACAATTATATTACCAAAGCAAGGCTTAAAATAAATAGGATCAAGGATAGTGGTGTCAGAATTTTACTGTCAATTTTTGCAAATTCTCCTTCTTTTTCAGTTCGAAACAATCCAATGTATTTAAATTCGCCAATAACACGCATTAATAACAAACTTGAAAGGCCATAGGTAAGATTTTCTATCACATTATCACTATGTCCCTCCATCAATTGCGTTGTTCTCATCACCGAGATGCCGCCCGCTGCAAGTAAGAGTAAAGACTGAAATAAAAACCAGTTCTTAGCATATTTTCTTTTGGCTTCGTTATGAACAGGCAAAATGAAAGATGACTTAAACCTGCCTGAGATTAAAAGAACCCATGAAAAGATTGCACATAACAAAAGCAATGCAATAAGTAATATGCCAGCTATTAAAAATAAATTCATATTTCAATAAAGATGGTTGAAGATTTCATAATTCACAGCGGTCACCCATACAAATATCAAGTGCACGTGCTTTATTAATCAGGGAGTGCTTTGGTGGTACCAGGCTCAGTTTCCCTCCCACATCTTTGAGAGACATGCTGGAAGTTTGACCATTTTTGTTGATCACCATACGGCCATATTTCCCATCTGCAATTAAATCTACTGCATGCGAACCGAATCGTGTTGCAAGGATACGATCCATGGGCGAAGGACTTCCTCCGCGTTGCACATAACCCAAAATTGTAGTACGTGTTTCAATCCTGGTTCCGGTTTCAATCATTCTGGCTACGTAAGCAGCGGCTGAAGATTCTTCTTTTGGTTTTTCAACACCTTCGGCAACGACAACAATTGAATAAGGTTTCTTTTTATAAGCTCTGTCCAGTAAGTATCTGTTCACAATCTTAGGGTCATAACCAAGTTCAGGCAAAAGAATCACATCCCCGCCTCCAGCCATGCCAGCATACAAAGTAAGCCATCCGGCATGATGTCCCATCAACTCGATTACCATGATACGTTTGTGGGAATTGGCTGTTGTATGCAGCCTGTCGATTGCCTCTGTAGCAATGGTTACCGCTGAATCGAAACCAAATGTAAAATCAGTCCCATATACATCATTGTCAATGGTTTTTGGAATACCGATTATATTGAGTCCTTCTTCAGCCAAAAGAGCAGCAGTTTTTTGTGTTCCATTCCCACCAATGCAAACCAGACAATCCAAACCCATTTCCTTGTAGTGCTTCTTGATAAGTTTTGGTTTGTCGGCACCTGGCATTCCATTCTTTTTAAAGGGTTTTTCACGTGAGGTACCCAAAACAGTACCCCCTAAAGTGAGAATTCCAGAAAGTTTATCTTCGGTCAACAATTCAAAATCATTATGAATGAGTCCCGAAAAGCCAGAGGAGATGCCAATTACCTCCATGCCATGACTAACAATAGCTGTTTTGCCAACTCCGCGGATGGCCGCGTTGATTCCTGGACAATCGCCACCAGCAGTCAGAATACCTATTCGCTTTCCCATTTTTGAATTATTTTTTGAAGCATTTATATGACGATGCAAAGTAACTCATTTTTAAGCTTATAATGATGTGTTTGTTCTTTGGTTAATCGGCTTTTTGTGCGAAGGATTCAGGCCAAATCTTTTTTTGATGTGTAGAGGATTGTTTTTGTTTATTCTGAATCCATTATCTCTTTGTGCAACTCTACGATTCTTTGCGTATCTTAGGAATTGTCAATAAATAATATACTCATATTTAAAGTAAATTAGTTACCTTTGTTAAAAAAAACAATGGACACTAATGATATCATTAAAGCT
>PHDU01000004.1 GCA_002842755.1 Bacteroidetes bacterium HGW-Bacteroidetes-1
ATTAAATATCTAGAAACACAACTTGAGAAACTAAAAAATATAGCCTGATATAGAGGAATATACAGTTTGTTATATAGTAGCAAAAGTACAAGAGAAAAAGACCTATTTTTGAAACATGAACCAATGGCAGACCACCAACGACCTTAAAGCACAAAAGATGGTAAATACCGATGCTACATGAAAATAGTCGTCCCGATGGCAATAGCAATCGGGACGACTATTTCTCATTGGACTATTTTGAAAGTGCTATGGTATATCCTTGTATTCAATCCTTCAAATAAACGAATAATTATTTAATAATCATGCTGTTGATGGTTCTTCAGCAGACCCAAAATAAGAATTACTCATCAAATTTTTTAGCGATTTCAATATCTCTGCACAACAGCTTATCTGCTTTCTGCAATGCTTTTTGATCAGGATATTCGAAAAATACTACTTTTGCAGCGCATTTAAGCCTGAAATAAATTCCAAAAAAGATAAAACTGACCTGATGTCGAAAAATTTAGTTATTGTTGAGTCACCCGCTAAAGCCAAAACCATTGAAGGATTTCTGGGAAAAGATTTCATAGTGAAATCAAGCTTTGGTCATGTGATGGATTTGAGCAAAACCCATCTTGGAGTAGATATTGAAAATGGTTTTGAACCACAGTATGAAATTTCACCTGATAAGAAAAAACTCGTTGCCGAGCTAAAAAAAACAGCTAAAGAAGCTGAAATGGTATGGCTTGCCTCTGATGAAGACCGTGAAGGAGAAGCAATTTCCTGGCATCTTTTCAAGGCACTTAACCTGAAAGAGGAAAAAACAAAACGTATCGTATTTCATGAAATAACAAAGCAGGCTATCAGTCGTGCTATTGATCAACCACGAGGCATTGACACCCACCTTGTTTCAGCTCAGCAAGCACGTAGGGTACTCGATCGTCTGGTAGGTTATGAACTTTCGCCTTTGCTTTGGAAAAAAGTGAAACCTGCACTTTCGGCCGGACGGGTTCAGTCGGTAGCTGTTCGGTTGATTGTTGAAAGAGAAGATGAAATAAAGAATTTTAATGTGACATCGGCATTCCGTGTCACGGCCCAGTTTGTGATTCAGATAAATGGGACTGAACATCTGGTAAATGCGGAGCTTCCAGAGCGGTTTGAAACAGCACAGATGGCTCATCTCTTTTTGGAATCATGTTTTGGGGCTATTTATACCGTTCATGCTGTTGAAAAAAAACCAGGAAAAAAATCTCCTGCTCCCCCTTTTACTACCTCTACACTTCAGCAGGAAGCAAGCAGAAAGCTTGGCTTTTCTGTTGCCAATACAATGCGCGTTGCTCAACAACTTTATGAATCAGGAAAGATAACCTATATGCGTACCGACTCATTCAATTTGTCGGATCTTGCACTCAAAATGGCTCAAAATGAAATATCAGAACGTTTTGGAGCTGAATATGTCAAAATCAGGAAGTATACAACCAAAACCAAAGGAGCCCAGGAAGCCCATGAAGCAATCAGGCCAACCTATCTCAACAAAGCTGAAGTTTCCGGCAATGCCGATGAGAAGAGACTATACGACCTCATCTGGAAGCGCACCGTTGCTTCTCAGATGGCTGATGCTGAACTTGAACGTACCGTTGTAACCATCAACATTTCAACCAATATCAATCAGTTTATTGCGCAGGGAGAGGTAATCCTTTTTGAGGGTTTTCTTAAAGTATATCTCGAAAGTACCGATGAGGACAACAATGATGCGACTGAAGGTCTTTTACCTCCAATGAAAAAAGGGCAACAGCTAAAGCTAAATGAAATACTTGCTACCGAACGCTTCACAAGGCATCCGGCCCGTTATACAGAAGCCAGTCTGGTAAAAAAATTAGAGGAACTTGGAATCGGACGTCCTTCAACTTTTGCCCCTACTATCTCCACCATTCAAAAAAGGGAATATGTAGTAAAAGAAGACAGACCGGGAGAAAAAAGATCCTTTAAAGTGCTTCAACTGGTTCACGACAAAATAAAAGAGAAAACTGTAAACGAAAATACCGGACAGGAAAAAGCCAAGCTGTTCCCTACGGACATTGGCACCCTTGTTAACAAATTCCTTTTGACACACTTCGAAAGTATTATCGATTATAATTTTACTGCCAATGTAGAAAAGGAATTTGATGAGATTGCTGACGGAAATAAAGAGTGGAATGTAATGATCAAGGCTTTTTATAAACCTTTCCATGAAAAGATTGTCAGCACTACTGAAAATGCAGGTAAATTCTCTGGTGAAAAACTTCTTGGTGTTGATCCGGTTTCAGGTAAAAATGTATTCGTTAAAGTTGGTCGATTTGGACCAATGGTGCAGATTGGAGATACAGAATCTGAGGAAAAACCACGCTTTTCAGGTTTACGAAAAAACCAAAGCATGGACGAAATCAGCCTTGAGGAAGCATTAAAACTTTTTGATTTTCCAAGAACTGTCGGTATTTTTGAAGATAAAGAAGTAAGTGTTGCGATTGGTAGATTTGGTCCTTATGTGAAACACAACAGCCAGTTTGTAAGTCTTCAAAAAACAGATGATCCAAACACTATTGAAATTGAGCGGGCCATCGAATTAATTGAAGCTAAGCGCAATAAAGAATCCCAAAGTACCATCAAGGAATTCGATCAGGAGCCAGAGCTTAAGGTTCTAAATGGTCGTTATGGCCCTTACATCAGCTTCAAAAAGAAAAACTTTAAAATCCCAAAAGACATAGCTGCTGAAAATCTGACCCTTGAACAATGCATGAGTATTGTTAAAGACCCGGATAATACACCGAAAAAAAGTTTCTTTAAGCGGAAAACAAAATAGTTTTTATTCTCAAAAAAACTTTAAACTTGATTTTCTTTTGACAATTTAAAACAACGCTAAAATGGAAATAAGTCTTTTCCTTGAACCTGTCAAACTGAAAACTGAGGAGCTCAGCTTTCGGCCAGGGCAACAACCCTTAGGAGAAATGATACGCACTTATTCTCAGTCAGGATCGTTTCCCGACCTTGACGATGTCCGCATAGCAATTGTTGGCATAAAAGAGGAACGTAATGCAGTAAACAACATGGGCTGCAGCGATGCTCCTCAAAAAGTCAGAGAATCTTTATACCCGCTTTTTTATCATTGGCCTGCAATGAAAATTGCTGATTTAGGCAACATACGTGCAGGACACAGTATTGATGATACATATTTTGCATTAAATCAGGTAGTTGAATCGCTTATCAGTAATAAAATTATTCCAATTGTCATTGGCGGGAGTCAGGATTTAACCTATTCCCTCTATCAGGCTTATGAAAACATCGGTCAGCTGGTTAATATCGTATCGGTTGATCCAATTTTCGATATTGGTCAGGAAGAAGATGAGTTTAGTGCGCACTCTTATCTGAGTAAAATAATTCTGCATCAACCCAACTATCTGTTCAATTACACCAATCTTGGCTATCAAACCTATTATGTTGATCATAAAGCGGTTGACCTGATGAAAAATCTTCTTTTTGATGTTTATCGTCTTGGGCTTATTAAATCGAAGATGGAACAGGCCGAGCCTGTGGTTCGCAATGCTGACATTCTTAGTTTTGATATTTCAGCCATCAGGGCAGCAGATGCACCCGGAAACGGGAATGCCGGCCCCAATGGTTTCACAGGTGATGAAGCCTGCCGTATTGCCCGTTATGCAGGGTTTAGCGATAAGCTTTCATCCATAGGATTCTTTGAATACAATCCTTCACTTGATAAAGCCGGTATTACCGCTGCACTTATTGCCCAGATGATCTGGTATTTTATTGATGGTGTTGCTGGTCGGGCCATCGACTTGCCAGTCAAAGGAAGTGAAGATTTTGCACGTTATACAGTTCGTATCGATGGTCAGGAGGAAGATGTTATTTTCTTAAGAAGCAAAAAAACGGATCGTTGGTGGATAGACCTCAGCTTTGGTCGCACTGATCGTAAAAAATATGAGCGCCACCATTATGTTCCATGCTCAAAAGAAGATTACGATCAGGCACTTACGGATGAAATACCTGATCGTTGGTGGCAATTTTTTCAAAAACTAATGTAACACTTTAGATATCCGGGTTTTTAAAAACCCTGATTGGTTTTAATTTTCAATCATTTATTCCAGGTTGAGAATACTATCGGGACAAAAGGTTTTATACTTACTTATCAAGCAATTCAGCAACTTTGTCACGTAAGGCCTTTTCTCTTAAGTTTTTTGCGATGATAACCCCATTTTCATCTAACAATACACTATGAGGGATGGATTGAACACCATAAAACTTACCGGCAGCATTACCCCAACCTTTTAAATCAGAAACATGGCTCCAGGTAAGCTTATCGGCTTCGATAGCCTGCATCCATTTTTCTTTTTCAGTATCAAATGACACCCCATAAACATCAAAGCCTTTATCCTTGTAGTCATTATAGACTGAAACAATATTTGGGTTCTCTGCGCGACAAGGCTGACACCAGGAAGCCCAAAAGTCAACCAATAAAAGTTTTGCGTCAACTTTATCAGAGAGTTTTAACAGAGAATCCTCCGGCGTTAACAGCTCAAAATCGATAAAAGGCATACCAATAGCCACGCTTTTCAGAACAACCACACGATCGTAAAGCTGCTCAAGATAGATGGATGAAGGTGTAGTGTCGAAATTAATTACCATTGCTTCGAGTTCTTCAAGATCGAATTGATAGGTGTTTCTAAATAAAATATAATGTGAAACAACATCTTTGTTGTTTTTCATTACAAAGTCAACAAGAAACTGTTTCTTTTCATTTTCTGCTTTGTTATAAGCTTCTTCAGCAATGGCCTTTTCTTCTTCTTTTCCCTCTTCATCCGCCGCTCTGAAAGCCTGATATTGCTGATATAATAATTCATCGTAATTCTCAAACTCATTCACAAAGTCGAGATAACGCTGATGTGTCACCGATCCGGTTATTTCAGCTGCACGAAGGTTTTCTGCACTGGCTTTAATGGTAATTTCAGAAGCCTCAGCAAAAAAGGGAACGCTTCCCCGTACATCCTGAAAACTCAAAGTGAGCATCTCCGGACTACTAATGATACCACTGAGCTTTGCTACTCCGGATTCAACAAAAGCGGAGTCGATTGTTATCAGGTTATCATCAACACGTTTCTGAACCTTAACGAGTTTGCCTTCAAAGTCAGAAATACTAACAAAAGCATAAAATTTCTGTGATTGGTCTTTCATATTATTGCATGAAGTGAGAACAGCCAATGCAATCACCACTATAAACATAAGATTTTTCATATTCAATTTATTTGGGTTAATCATTTATAAACAACAAAACTAAATAATTTTCACGTATCGAAATGTTGTAATCGATTTTCTATTAATTTATTACAAGAAACATGATTCTACCAGATATTTATCGCGATTTTCGATCAATGAAAAAAAGTGAGAGTAACAAGATGAGGATTTCTGTAAAAGTAACACTGATAATGATGCGCCATAAAGTACTCCAAAACTGTGAAAAACTGAAAGATTCTAAAAAAAACAGGATGAAATGATGCGCGAAAACCAGAGTGACTGTATAACTAAACCACCAACGGCTTCCCATTTTTGACAAGCTTGGGTCGCTCACATTTTCAGGTTCCTTGCTCCCTGTTGCCAGTTGGACAACAAAAGGCCGGGCAAAAGCAATAAAAACACCAGCTCCTGCATGCAATCCCGGAGTTGACATAAACATATCAACAACCAACCCCATTCCAAATCCAGCTAACAGCAACATCCATCCAGGCATGGCGAAGGGCAACATCATCACAAATAATATATAAACATAAGGATTAATATATCCTCCGAAACGAATGTTATTTAACACCAAAACCTGAAGTAAAATCAAGCCAATAAACCGAATAATATTTATTAAAACTTTATTCATTTGTCTTAATCTTCATGAGTGCATCTTGTTCTTCGCGATGAAAGTTTTTCACAATAAATACGTTTCTCAATTTGTTGAAATCAACTGAAAACTTAATACTTGCAGTATTCAGATTCCCTTTTTCAGAAGGGATAAACTCTTCCACAGTGCCAATAATGAGTCCCTCAGGGAATACAAAAGAATGACCGCTTGTAACAATGGTATCTCCTTTTTGAAGTGCAACATGGGTTGGAATATCGACAATTTCGCCAAACTGATAGTTCCCTCCACCCCAGTGAAGATTGGCAATCTGATCGCTGTTTAAAAACCGCACACTAAGCGTAGCATATTTATGCAACAGCGACATTGCGCTGGAGTAATGCTCAGATACTCCAATAATAATCCCAACAACACCCTCTGGAGAAATCAGGCCCATATCCTTTTTAACCCCATCCCTGTATCCTTTATCAATCATAATATAATTGTTGCGGAATTGAATCGTATTGCTGATAACTTTAGCGGGGAGGTAGTCAAATATTATTTCCTGATTCAGGGTATCACTAAAAGGCAGTCTTGCTTCAAGAAGAGAAAGTTTTCGCAGGAGGACAGCATTTTGCTCTTTGAGTTTATTATTAACATTGCGAAGTGAAAAATAGGCTGTAATACCTGAATTGATCCTATAAATGCGACCCGACATACTATTGGTAACATGGCTTATTGCAGCACGGTGATACGTATGACTGCGGCTGAGCATCACAATGGCAAGTACTTCCAGCAATACAAACATCAGTATAAAGTTGTATTTCTGAACAAAACGTATCAGGTTGTACATGTTAAGCTTTTGCTTACTTTAAACAACTTATTTGATCAGGAACGGAAATTTATCGAAATTTTTCAAAGCAATGCCGGTACCGCGGGCCACAGCACGCAAAGGGTCTTCGGCAACATGCACCGGGAGCTTTGTTTTGGCATGAAGTCTCTTATCAAGTCCACGCAGAAGCGAACCTCCACCAGCGAGATAAATACCGGTTCTGAAAATATCAGCCGAAAGCTCGGGCGGGGTCATTTCGAGTGCATTCAAAACAGCTGCTTCAATTTTAGATATGCTTTTGTCAAGACAATGTGCAATTTCCGTATAGTTAACCATAATTTCTTTTGGAATACCTGTCAGCATGTCGCGACCATGGACCGGAAAATCATCAGGTGGATTATCAATCACAGGTAAAGCCGCGCCAACTTCAATTTTAATTCTTTCAGCTGTACGTTCACCGATATTAATATTGTGCTGCTTGCGCATATACTCTTCAATATCAGCATTAAAATCATCGCCGGCTATACGAATCGATTTATTATTTACAATACCACCAAGCGCTATAACAGCAATTTCACTTGTTCCGCCTCCAATATCAATAATCATGTTTCCGGTTGGTTCTAGCACATCAATACCGATGCCAATTGCAGCAGCCATGGGTTCGTGAATGAGTCTTACCTCTTTTGCACCAGCTTGTTCAGCAGAATCTTTTACGGCTCTTTCTTCTACTTCAGTAATTCCTGAAGGAATACAAATGACCATTTTCAATGCAGGAGGAAAAAACCTGTTTTTGATACCGATCATTTTAATCATTTCACGCATCATGTGCTCCGCCGCCTGAAAGTCAGCAATCACACCATCGCGCAATGGACGAATGGTTTTAATATTTTCGTGCGTTTTACCATGCATCATCATGGCTTTTTTACCCACTGCAATAATACGGCCTGTATTGCGCTCAATGGCCACTATTGATGGCTCATCCACAACAACCTTATCGTTGTAAATAATGATTGTATTGGCCGTTCCCAGGTCAATTGCAATTTCTTTGTTTAGGAATGAGAAAAGACCCATTTTCGTTTTTGTTTTTAAACTAATTAATGTTTAAAATGCCTTGTACCTGTGAAAACCATACCAATTGATGCTGAATTACAGAAGTCGATCGTTTCCTGATCTCTGACTGATCCTCCCGGTTGCACCACCGCTCTTATTCCTGCATTTGCTGCAATTTCCACCGAGTCAGCAAAAGGGAAGAAAGCATCGGAGGCCATCACAGCGCCGTGTAAATCGAAGCCGTATTCAGCCGCTTTTACGATCGCTTGTTTCAGGGAATCAACCCTGGAAGTTTGTCCGATACCACTCGCCATCAATTGTTTGTCTTTCACCAAGACAATAGCATTAGAGCGTGTGTGTTTTACAATTTTATTGGCATAGATCAAATCAACGATTTCGTTTTCAGATGGATTTGTATTGGTAACAATTTTGAAATCTTCATATTGCTCTGTATGCAAATCCCTTTCCTGTTCGAGTATTCCGTTGAGAATTGACCGATACTGCTTGTCAGGAAACACAACAGCCCTTGAGCGCAAAATTATTCTATTTTTTCGAGAAATGAGTAATTGCAAAGCGTTTTCTTTATAATCAGGCGCGATTATAATTTCAAAAAATAATTTATTGATTTCTTCAGCCGTTTGAAGGTCAATCACAGTATTGCTTACCAACACACCTCCAAATGCAGAAACAGGGTCGCCAGCCAGGGCAGCAAGATAGGCTTCAGTAAGGTTGTTGCGACTGGCAATTCCACATGCGTTATTATGTTTCAGGATGGCAAAAGTGGTTTCATTAAATTCATTCAGCAGATTGAGACCCGCATCCAGATCAAGCAGATTGTTATAGGATAATTCTTTGCCATGAAGTTGCTCAAAAAGCTTACTCAAATCGCCATGAAAAATACCTTTCTGATGAGGGTTTTCGCCATATCTCAAAGAAGTTCTTTGGTTCTTACTCAATCTAAGATTTTCATTTTCGTTCGTAAACCAATGATAGATAGCAGCGTCATAGTGAGAGCTGATACCAAAAGCATAGCCTGCAAATTTACGTCTGTCAGAAATTGTGGAAGACGCCTGCCCATCGTTAAGAAGTTGAATCAAGTTGCTGTAATAATTAGAGGAAGGTACGATTAATACTTCTTCGAAATTCTTTGCTGCCGCACGTATCAGAGAGATGCCACCGATATCAATTTTTTCAATAATCTCTTCTTCATCACTCGTGTTTTGAACTGTTTCTTCAAAAGGATACAGATCTACTATTACCAGATCGAATGAGGGAATCTGATATTTTTCCATCTCCTGGCGGTCGCTTTCCACTGAAGAACGACCAAGGATACCGCCCAAAACTTTTGGATGAAGTGTTTTTACCCTTCCTCCAAGGATAGAAGGGTAACCTGTAAGTGTTTCAACTTTCTCAACAGGAAAACCAAGGCTTGAGATAAAGTCGTAGGTTCCTCCTGTAGAAAAAATTTTCACTTTATTCTCATGCAATTTTGCAACTATCTCATCAATCCCCTGTTTGTAATAAACAGAGATTAAGGCAGTTCGTATTTTTTTCAAAACGTTGATTTTAAGGATAAACGAATTTGCAAGTTTATTAAAAAAGCGGATGCGCTGCAATTAATTTTATGGATAATTAAATGAATGTTTACTTTTACAATTCAAAAAAATGCAATACGACCTATGTTATTAATTATACGTCTCATCAACGAAAGTTTTCGTTTTGCTATCGTAGCTTTGTTTGTTAACAAAGTGCGGACAATCTTATCATTACTTGGCATAACAATTGGAATTTTTTCAATTATCTCTGTCTTTTCTGTTTTTGATAGTTTGGAGAAAGCCATTCGTGATGACATCAACTCTTTGGGTGATGATGTTTTATTTATTCAAAAATGGCCATGGATGTCTGGTTCTGATTATCCCTGGTGGAAATACTGGCAACGACCCGAGGCATCGATGAATGAATTAAACGAGCTTGAAAAACGCAGTAATTCAGCGCAGGCTTTTGCTTTTATGTCCGGAACAAGCCGAAACATCAGCCACTTATCAACCACAGTTGAAAGTGTTTCAATCAATGCAGTATCGCATGATTTTGCTGAAGTAATGCCTTTTGACCTTGAGTCAGGTCGCTATTTCACAGCACAGGAGTCACAGTCGGGGCGCAATGTAATTATCATCGGAGCTGAGGTTGCCGAATCGCTGTTTCCAAATAGCGATCCCATTGGTAAAACTGTAAAAGTATTTGGATTGAGAATGGATGTAATTGGATTGATGAAAAAACAAGGCGAAAATATTTTTGGAAATTCAAATGATAAATCAGCGATAGTGCCCGTTAATTTTGCAAGAAATGTTATTGATATACGCGACAGAGGAGCAAGTATCGTTGCCAAAGCAAGGCAGGGCGTTACCAATGATGCCATGCGTGATGAACTCACTGGTATAATGCGTTCAATTAGAAAATTAAAACCAGCTGCTGAGGATAATTTTGCTATTAACGAAATGGATATTATCAACAAATCTTTCGATCAGCTCTTCGGTGTAATAGCCGTTGTAGGATGGATTATCGGTGGTTTTTCTTTGCTGGTTGGTGGTTTTGGCATCGCCAATATTATGTTCGTATCGGTCAAAGAGCGCACCAGTCAAATTGGAATTCAGAAATCACTCGGGGCAAAAAACTATTTTATACTGCTACAGTTTTTGTTCGAAGCTATTTTTCTTTCCATCATGGGAGGTATTGTTGGGCTTTTAATCGTCCTCATCATCAGCCTTCTCGTAAGTAATCTGACAAGTTTCGTGTTGATACTATCCATGAAAAACATTTTATTAGGATTGATCGTTTCCGGGATTATAGGACTTTTTTCAGGTTTCATACCAGCCTGGACAGCATCACGCCTTGATCCTGTGGAAGCAATGCGTTCCAATTTCTAACTTTCAAACGCTGAAGTGGTTAACGGCATACTCCTGATGCTCAAAATACCATCTGCTTTGTGCTTCGTTATGTGATTCAAAAAAACATTTTGAATGCATCTGATTCTTTTTATCTTTACACATTAAACAAATTTCGATGGAAAGCAGGTGGATATTAAAGCAACGAGGTGATAGTGAGGTAGTAGAAAAGCTGATGGAGGTGTTGTCTGTTGACGCAAATATATCCCAATTACTTGCCCAACGCGATATAACCTCTTTTGAAGAAGCAAAAAAATTCTTCAGGCCTGAACAGGATCAGCTTCACGATCCTTATCTGATGAAAGATATGGATAAGGCTGTAGAACGTGTTTTGAAAGCAATAGAAGAAAACGAAAAAGTTTTGATTTATGGCGACTATGATGTTGACGGAACAACCTCCGTTGCTCTGGTATATGCCTATCTTAAAAAATATTTCAAGAAACGCATTGAATTTTATATTCCTGATCGTTATTCAGAGGGATATGGAATTTCGTATATTGGCATTGATCACGCTGCTGCAAATGGATTCAATCTGGTAATAGCACTTGATTGTGGTATAAAAGCAGTTGACAAGATAAAATACGCTACTGAACGACATGTTGATTTTATCATCTGCGACCATCACCGCCCCGGTGATGAACTTCCCCAGGCCATTGCCGTGCTCGATGCAAAAAGGGCTGACTGCAGCTATCCTTTTAAAGAATTATCTGGTTGTGGTGTTGGGTTTAAACTGATCTCGGCATTGGCCCAAAAACAAAATGAACCTTTTGAGCAACTACTTCAATATTTGGATCTGGCTGCTATTAGTATTGCTGCAGATATTGTTCCTGTCGTTGGCGAAAACCGCTTTTTAGCACATTATGGATTAAAAC
This sequence comes from Bacteroidetes bacterium HGW-Bacteroidetes-1, assembly GCA_002842755.1. GTDB lineage: Bacteria > Bacteroidota > Bacteroidia > Bacteroidales > F082 > JALNZU01. Next base: position 11,548 of record PHDU01000004.1, read on the forward strand.
TGATCAATTCTGTTCCAAGACCAGGTATTGAGGCTGTATTAAGCTACTCGCAGGTGCTCCGTCCAGAAAAAACAGAAGACAGCAATGGGTTGGCTTTTAATCGTGAACTGACCATCAGCGACCTTGTGTTTCTTATTGGACCACGTATCAATGCTGCCGGAAGAATTGAAAGCGCCAGCGATTCTGTACGATTGCTATTGGCTGACAAAATGAGTCATGCCGAAAAATTAGCAAATGCTATCAACGACTTAAATACTGAACGAAGAAGCCTCGATAATCATATCACTGAAGAAGCTCTTGCTATGATTGAAGCCGACCCCATTCAGAAAGTAGCAAAAAGCACAGTGCTCTTCAATGAATCATGGCACAAAGGAGTGATTGGAATCGTTGCTTCAAGGTTAACTGACAATTATTATCGACCAACCATCATTCTCACCCGGTCGAACAACCTGATCACCGGTTCGGCCCGCTCCATAAAACATTTTGATGTTTATGATGCAATTGACCATTGTTCTGATTTATTAGAGCATTTTGGAGGTCATAAATACGCAGCAGGCCTTTCTCTTAAACCCGAAAATTTAGAGCTTTTCAGAAAAAAGTTCAATGCTTTTGTGCAGGATACCATCTCTGATGAAACGCTAATACCTGAGATCGAGATTGATATTCCGTTAAATTTCAGCGACATAACACCAAAATTTGTGCGCATCCTCAAACAATTTGCCCCTTTTGGTCCAGGTAATATGGCTCCGATTTTCAGAACTGATAATGTCATTGACACTGGTCGTATGCGTGTTGTTGGCAAAAATCACCTCAAGCTGGAACTGGTTCAAACCAATTCTCCAAGTGAACCTTTTGCTGCAATTGCTTTCCAAAAGGGGAAACATTATCAGGCTGTCAAAAGTGGGAAACCGTTCAGTATCTGCTATCACATTGAAGAAAATGAATGGCAGGGGAAAATTAATTTACAGTTAAACATAAAAGATATTTATTCTGACCAGCTTTAGTCGTCAATACTTCATGAGTCATACAACGCATTAAAAATTGGATTGTTCTTTTTTGTCTCCAATAGAAGCAATTTTGTTTTTGACCAATTTTTGAGAAGTGTTAAAAGCTCAGATAAGTCAATCTGCCGTATATTTTAATCCTGGACGCAAGCGTTTAAAGCAAAAAATGACTGGGGATAAGGTAAACTGTCATTTTTATTCAATCAAAACAACTCAATCTTAACAATACTATCTAACTTAGCCTTTGAAAAAAGGTTGGGAAAAGACGATGTGATAGTGATACCTGTTTCGGTTTTAAGCAAATGATAAATAATTTATTACAAAACCATGAAAAACATTTTCGTTGTTCTTTTACTTGTGAATCAAATTGGATTTGGATGTATTGGGCTTGCCCAGTCAGGTGAAAATGATGCAAATGCATCAATATCGGTAACCAATTATGAGACACTAAAAGCAAAAATAAATCCGTTAGACATTCATTCTGTTCTACTCCAAAATGAGGTTATTGGTCATTCTGTTGAGGGCAAAGAAATTGTTGCCATGAAATTCTCAAATGGCCATTTTGGATCTGATCCATCAAAAATAAAGGTTTTGATTTTTGCACAACAGCATGGCAACGAACAAAGCGGCAAAGAAGCTTCCTTGTTACTTGCCGAATGGCTGTTGAAGCCTGAAAACAATTATTTACTTGATAGAATTGATCTGGCACTTATACCTCAGATGAACCCTGATGGATCGGAAATCAACAGACGTCGCAATGCCAATAATGCCGATCTCAACCGCAACCATCTCATTCTATCTGAACCTGAAACTCAAGCCCTTCATCGTTTTTTCGATTCCTTCCTGTTTGAAGTTACCCTTGATGTTCATGAATATTCTCCTTATGGGGAAGAATGGAAAGAATATGGCTACAGAAAAAATACAGATGTTGCTGTTGGTAGTTGTACCAATATTAATGTTTCAAAATCAATCAGAAAACGTTCCAACAAAGGATTCTTGCCTTTTGTTATGGATCAGCTAAATAAAACTCATTTCAAGTCATTTTTGTATTGTCCAGGTGGCCCTCCGGAGAATAAATACATTCGTCACAGCACTTTCGATATCAATGATGGCCGTCAGAGTTTTGGCATACTTAACACTTTCTCTTTTATTCAGGAAGGCATGAATGGAACTGATATGTTTGCCGAAAATATGACATTCAGGGCAGAAGGTCAAAAGAATGGAATGATCGCCATGCTGAAATACGTGTATGAAAGCAAGGATGCCATCAAAAAAACGGTTCAAAAAGAGCGAAATAGGCTTATTTCTGAAGAGGCCGGAAAACCAGTCTCTATTCAGGCTAAACATGTCGCAAACAGGAAGAAACTCCTTCTGCCACTATTTTCTTATGCAACCCAATCCGATACAATAGTTATTGTAAATGATTACCGTCCTGTTGTAAAAACTATTACAGATGTATCAAAACCATTAGGTTATTTAATTCCAAAGAATCAGCCAGAACTATTGTCCTGGGCAGAAAGACATGCGCTCTCAACAAGGACTTTGGTTTTAAATAAAACCATAGATATTGGTGAATATTTTGTTAACACTATTGACTCTATTGATTTTGAGGGAGATACTGTAATTGATCCGGTTGTGGTGTTTTCTTCCCTACATAAGGCTGTAAATACAGATGACTATGTATTTATTCCAACAAATCAACTGAAAGGCAATATGATTGTCATCGCTTTAGAGCCAAAGTCGATGCTTGGTTTGGTAACCTATTCCACATTTAAGGATTTGTTGAAAACCGGAGAAGCATATCCGGTTTTAAGAGTTGAAAGAAAGTAAATACCTTATACAAAACAACAATCAAAATAGTATGCTAATAGAAAGAATAGAGCTTCGTCACATAAAAATGGATTTGGTAAGTCCGTTTGTAACTTCCATGGGAACTGAATATGATGAAGAGCACATTATTGTCAGGGTTGATGGGGAAGGTGTCACTGGTTGGGGTGAGTGTGTAGCAGAAGGTACACCCTTTTATTCCTATGAAACTGTGCAAACAGCATGGCACATTCTAAACGATTTTCTGATTCCTTCGGTGTTGGGCCGTAAAATTGAGACGATAGATGAAGCAATAGTTTCATACGCCAAAGTGCGCGGTCATAGGATGGCAAAGGCTGGTCTGGAAGCGGCCCTTTGGGATGCTTTGGCCAAAACAAAAATGCTTTCGTTATCGAAAATGCTTGGTGGAACCCGAGAAAAAATAGACGTGGGAGTTAGTATTGGAATACAAAATTCTATCCCTGAGTTGCTGAAAAAGGTGGAAAGCTATTTAGCTGAAGGTTATAAGCGGATCAAGATTAAAATTTCACCAGGTTATGACATTCAGTTTGTGGAAGCTTTACGTAAAGAACACCCTGCATTGCTGTTGCAAGTAGATGCTAACTCTGCCTACACGCTTCATCATCTGGATCTATTCAAAAAGATGGATAGCTACAATCTGATACTGATAGAACAACCTTTGGGTTATGAAGATATTTTTGAACATGCCAAACTACAAAAAGAGCTAAAAACGCCCATCTGTTTAGACGAAAGCATTCATTCTTTAGAGGACACCCGTGCTGCAATTGAGCTCGATAGCTGCCGTATCATCAACATCAAACCAGGACGAGTGGGCGGTTTTACAGAGTCGAAACTAATCCATGATTACTGTGCCTTGAAAAATATTCCGGTCTGGCATGGTGGTATGCTGGAATCTGGCATTGGAAGAGCGGGTAATGTAGCCCTTGCGTCACTTCCTAATTTTATACTTCCTGGTGATATTTCAGCCAGCAAGCGCTACTATCGTGAAGATATTGTAGAACCAGAATTTGTTGTTAATAAAGATGGTACTATGGATGTGCCAACAAAACCGGGAATCGGCGTTGAGATTGATTTTAAAGCACTAAATAAGGTAACAGTGAAGCAATTTGATCAAAGATTTAGTGGCAGATTATGAACCTGTTTTATTAGAATCCATAAATACTCACTTGAATGAATAGTCCATCAAACAATCATTGACCAATCTCAGAATCCTTTTCATTTTCAAATAATCAAGCTTTGAATTGACGTCACGGGGAGAATGATAATCCTTATGAAATCCCGAAAAGAAGGACATAACAGGTATATCAGATTCAATAAATGCAGTATAGTCGCTTCCCGAATGTCCGGTTACATCCCACAAATCAAGCTCAAAGTAATTATTTTGCAAGGCATTATATTTTATTGCAGTTCGAAAAAGCAGGGTGTCTGCCTTTCTCATTCCGATGCTTAAACGTCGCTTATGAATGTCCTGCGGCTCACTTCTCGCAATCATATCCATGTTCACATAAAGGCTTATCTCCTTTTTATCTTTTTTCCCGCTATTGACAAAAAAATTACTTCCAAGCAATCCTTTTTCTTCAGCGTCCCAGCAGGCAAATATCATGTTATGGGTCGGTTGAATCTGACTTTCTATCCACTTTTTTGAAAGCGCCAATACCCCGGCTGCACCCGAAGCGTTGTCATCAGCACCTAAATATATGGAATCTCCTCTGATGCCAAGATGATCATAGTGACCTCCTGTGACCAAAGTGCTTGTACTGTCTTTTCCTTGAATCATTCCAAGTACATTGCGTGCAATAATAGTTTCCTTGGTTACTTCAATGGATAACGCCACTATAGTTTCTGGTATGTAAAGGGAGGCAGATCGGCAGGTTTGGGTAATATGTTTTTCAAGTTTAGCAAAATTAAGGTTTGTGATGACCATCAAAGAAGACATTGCCATTGAATCGATTATGAATATCGGTAAGCAGGAAACTATACTGTCAGATGGTAACATATATTCAAAATCAGGATAAATTGCATTATCACTTCCAGAAATGTCAAAAACGATTTGTCTTAAAGATCTGATTGAATTTGACAAATTTTCTATAGAATGAGGTGTTTGAGTATCTACAAATATGATTGCCCGCGCTCCGTAATTGAAAGCGTTTTTTCGCTTATTGAACAATTTTGAGCCGGATTTGGCAAATTCTTTTCCATATGCTTTCCAGGCTTCGCTATTAGTATCAGCATGTCCGGGAAAACCGTTTAACAAAAGAACAATCTTATTTTTCACATTAACAGCATCAAAATCATTGTAGGAACTATCGGCACTGATTAGACCATAACCTGCAAACACAAGTTCAGCTTTGGTTTCAATATTTGAAAAACAAGGAAGTACATCAAAATTAATTCCATGTTGAAGTAAACTTGAAGTTTTTTGAACTTCGTTTTCTTGAAAGAATTTCAAGCTCGCGCTTACTGTTTTGTATTTCCAAAGTTCAAAATCCTGAAAATAAGTCCGGCTTTTTGTTCCGTCCAATAATGTTGTAAAATCACCTGCTGGTAAGAGGCCGTTTTCAGACATTTGCAGTGCGATAAAGTCAGCTGCAAGATAACCGCCTTTTGTGCCAACTTCTCTTCCCTGTGTTTTTTCAGAGGCCAGATACTTAACTATGTTAATAAAGTCGCTTGAATCAGGTGGTAAAACGTCCCTTCTTTTTTGCGCTTGCAAAGGAGTAGCGAAAATCAAAGAGACGATCAGAAGTCTGAGTAAGTTCATGATGAAAAATCTTTAATCAGTTTCAGAAGTTAGTGTTGGAAATTACTTCACCATTTTTCCGTTGGCCATTACATGAATGATATCATAATTGGCATCCAGTAGTACAAGGTCGGCATCATAACCCTCTTTTATATAACCTTTTCCGTTAAGCATTAAAATATCGGCCGGATTGGAAGTAGCAACCTGCAAAGCCTGTTCAAGAGGAATATTGTCAACAGTAACCGCTTCTTTGATCTCTCTCAGAATAGATGATGGCAAACCCATTTCCATTTTGACAAGTTTGCCCGTTTCGGGGTCAAATCCTGGTAGTGAACCACAAGAATCTGATGTGAAAGTAATGTGCTTTATCGGAACTCCGCTATCAAGCAATTGTTTCAATGCCACTGATGGTTTGATTTCCTCATCCATATAGTAAGGATAGGAACTTGTAGTTATATCTACATATCCTTTTTTGCCATATTCCTTCGACTCTTCAAAAATTCGGACATTGCGATTGCAATGCGTCGGCACAAATTGTTTGTAATTTAATTCGCTATTGGCGACTACATTATGTATTGGTCGAAATGGATCAGCGGCATCCCCCATATGCACATTCACAATGCCGGCTTTGCCACCAATCATGCCGGCTACACGTGTGTGTGCAACAAGGCGGGTTAGTTCTGTAGTTGTTGGCACTGAAGAACGGTGATCAGAAACAGCAATTTCGCCTAACCCTATAACTTCTTCAATCAATGTGATATCGCGTAAAATATCGCCAGTGATGCTCGGCGGAGGCACTTGATATGCGCCCGTATACATCCATGCCGACACACCCTGAGCGCGTAACGACTTCACCTTCATAAGCACACTGTCCACACTTCGGGTAATGCCGTCAGTTCCAAGGCAGCCAACTACCGTGGTTACTCCTGCTTCTATCATCATGCTCAATTGCAGCTCGGGCATACGGCTTGCCGGACCACCTTCACCGCCTCCACCAGTGATATGGACATGGGCATCAATCAGCCCTGGTATCAAAAGCAAATTTTTGCAATCAATGATTTTCACCGAAAGGTTATCAGAAAACTGTATTAGATCCTTTACGGCAATAATACTTTTTCCTGCAACCAGCACATCTTTCTTTCCGGAAAAATACGGAGAATACAACTGTGCATTTTTGAATAATGTTATCATACAATGACTTCTTAAAATTTTTCTCAAAAATATTCAATTTTTCAATGCTTAATTTTTCTTAATTTCGCTCACTATAACAGAGTCCCTTATGAGATTATTCATCTTTACCCTGCTTGTGACAATTGGAATTCAGTCTAGTTTTAGTCAAAACGGTCGCATGCTTTTGGTTGGGGGGGGATCTGAAAAAAACGCTGCTTCAGGCTGGAGCGTACCCGCTTATCGTTGGGCAGCCGAAGGAAAAAGGGTTGCAGTTATAGGATATTCAACCGGAAGCCTGGCCAATTATTTAAAACAATATTGTGGTGCTTCATTTGCCAAAGAATTTGTCATAACCAGTCGGGACAGTGCCAATAGTCAAATATTATTTGATACATTGCTAACCTATCAGGTGGTTTTTTTTCGTGGAGGTGATCAGTTTGATTATTATCAATATTACAAAAACACTAAACTTCAGGAAGCTGCTGAACACATTTATCAAAACGGAGGTACGCTGGCAGGCACCTCAGCCGGAATGCATATTCTTTCCTCTGTCCTATTTACTGCTGAAAATGGCACCGTCTATCCCTACGAAGCCATTGAAAACCCAAATAACCCATACATGACTCTCGCTAATGATTTTTTTGATTTCTTTCCGGGTTATATTTTCGATACTCATTTTTCGGAAAGAGGGCGTTTTGGCAGGTTGGTTGGATTTATGGCCCATTATCAGCAACAAAATAGAACAGCACTTACAGGTTTCGGTATGGACGATATGACATGCATGACTGTTGATGAAAACAGGATAGGAACTGTGTATGGAACTGGCTGCGCAAACATTTATACAACGGAAAGTCCATTTCAACTCAACGGCACAAAACTACTTAATGAAGCAGTAAAAGTTACCCAACTTATTCAGGGATGCTCGTTTGATTTCAATACCAGAGAGTTTACAATGCCTACCCATACCCTGCTCTTAAACACTTCCGGCCTTGAAGAAACAGGCAATTATACTTTGCTGGCAAGCGGAGGTAATACGCTCTCTTCTAATCATACAATGTTGACTGATTTTGTTACAAATAACGGACAAACTTCTGATCCAGTTTTGATTCTAACCGGAAACGAAACGGTCACAACAGGTTTCAAAAACTATCTTCTCGAGCAAGGAGCTGCCTCAGCCGACCTATTCCTTGTCAACAATGCGGCAGGTTCGGATGTTGATTTGGCTGAGAAGATACAATCGGTGACTAAAATACTTTTTGTTGCAAATGAACCCAATACCTTCAACCAGTTTCTGGAAACGGAAAATGGTATTTTATTAAAATCAAGAATCTTTAGCAACAATATTATTACTGCATTTGTTGGCGACGATGCCCGCTTTGCCGGCAAAACAGTTGTTGAAAACTACTATACAGAATACGCTTCTTACTACGGAGAGCTCACTTTCAGCGAAGGCTTGTCGTTGCTGAAACACAGCATGATCATGCCCAATACTTTTTTCCATAGCAGCATGTATGAAAATACTTCAACCGCCGTTCCTTACGTAATGGCCCGCGACACGCTGAAATACGGCATCTGGCTTACCAATAAAAACTATCTGAAAGTAAAGCCAGAAGAAAGTAAAACAACACTGACAGGATATGGGGCAGCGCCCGTAATGATTTTACGCAATGATGGTGGTAAAGCAGGTTTCTCAACGCAAACAGGAACCGGCGGCAACTCTTCTCCACGTATGGAAGCCGGATTTGAGCAATTGACTTTGTCGCTGATTGATTATACGACTCCTTATGTGCTCGGGAATACAAACACCTCCTCGGTTAGAGAACAAGAGATTGAATCTGCAATTTCTTTTTTGACAAATCCTGTAAAAAACCAACTAACCTTTCAATGTCCCTTCCCATCTTTTGAATGGGAAATTATAAACTGTTCAGGGATTTCAATAATGCTGGGAAATTCAATCAGCAATTTGGTTAACATTTCCACAGATGGTTTAGCATCAGGTGTTTATATAGTACGTGTCACCGGAATCAATTCAGAAGGTCGTGCTTTTGGAAAATTTATAAAGCATTGATAATTAATATTTTATGAGACATCCTTTTACTGTTTATTTAATTCTATTATTGAGTTTATTAGTCAGTACTATCAACCCAATACAATCTCAAGGCAATCTGATGATTGTTGGTGGAGGTCTGGAAAACGATAATACAGATATTTTTGATGAGTTAGTTCGTTTATCGGGTGGAACTGAAAAAGCAGTGGTGTCTGTTATTCCGGCAGCAAGCGGAGTCGCTGCTCAATCGTTTACCTATTTCAGATTGGCACTAATGCATTACGGAATTAAGCCCGAAAACATCCATTTAATTCCTGTGGCAATGGTAGATGATGACAGTACAAAGCTTGTCAATGAAGCAGAATGGATTAACAATGGAAACGATCTAAATTTGGCAGAAATTGTAAAAAGCAGTACTTGCGTTTGGTTTTCGGGTGGCGATCAGTTGAGAATCGCAAAAACCTTGCTGCGTTCTGATGGAAGCCGGACGCCTGTTTTGGAAGCGGTTTGGGAAGTCTATGAATCTGGAGGACTCATAGGCGGCACCAGCGCCGGAGCAGCAATAATGAGTAATCCGATGATAGGCAGCGGAACAAGTATGGGAGCACTCCTTAATGGTGTAGCAACAAGTAATGCTGGCGAAGATTTACCAAATCACGAAGGTGTTTTGCTCACAACTGGTTTGGGGTTCTTCACTTTTGGAATGGTGGATCAGCATTTTCATGCAAGAGCCAGAATCGGTCGCCTGATTGCAGCAATGCTTCACACCAAACAACAAATTGCATTTGGAATAGATGAAAATACTGCCCTTGTTTATTATGGAAAAGAAAACCTTATGAAAGTTGCAGGCACAGATGGAGTAACCATTTTGAATGCTTCAAATGCAAAAATCAATAAAAACAATTCTAATTACAGCACAGAAAATCTAAGGATTCATTATCTTGAAAGTGGTGACACCTTTCTTTTGTTAACGAATGAGGTTATTCCTGCTGAAGGTAAAAGGCTTACCAATGGTCACGAGTATTATAACAATACCAATCCATTCCCTGGCGGCATGTTTTCAACAGGTAACACCGGTTTTCATAGCCTAATTACCAAATATTTGATGGACAACAGAGGGCTGGATCATGTTGAAAGTCTCAATTTTACTGATAGAGAAAATGCCTTCCTTATTTCTTTAAGCAAAAATGGGGATAGTAAAAGCTATATGAAAGAAAATGACTCCGGAAAAGACAGTTATACCATTATCGATGTAAAGATGGATATTAAACCTGTTCATATTTTAATCGACCCTGAAAATTAATTTAATTCATCAATACAATAAAAAGAGAAGAAAATGAAGAAAAAAGTTCTGTTATGTTTAGTACTGACTTTGTTTATTGGTTCGCTCTTTGCGCAAAGCATCCCTGTATCAGGTATCGTCATTGCGGCTTCTGACAAGCTGCCCGTTCCTGGCGTTACAGTTCAGGTGAAAGGTACAATGCTTGGAACCACTACCGATCTTGACGGAGTTTATAAACTTGAGGCTCCATCTGATGCCATTCTTGTTTTTACCTATGTTGGTATGAAAACGGTGGAAGTTCCTGTTAAAGGGCAACTTTCAATCAACCTGGTGATGGAAGAAACCAAAATTGATCTGGGAGAAGTTGTTGTAGTTGGCTATAGCACTTCGAGTAAAAAACTGATTTCAGGCTCTGTTGGCGTAGTACAGGAAGAGGCCATCAAAGATGTTCCGCTTCGCACCATCGAAGGAGTCCTTCAGGGGAAAGCTGCAGGCGTTTCAATCAATATAAACTCAGGTACTCCGGGAGGTCAAAACTCTATCAAACTTAGAGGAGGAAGTTCTATCAATGCAAGCAATCAGCCCTTGATTGTTGTGGATGGCGTTCCGATTTTGACAGGTAGTTTTGGTCAGATTGGTTATAGTGGTCAGGAAATTGATGCACTTTCCGATCTCAATCCCAATGACATTGAGTCGTTTACCATTCTCAAAGATGCCTCTGCAACTGCAATTTATGGATCACGTGCTTCTAACGGAGTCATTCTCATCACCACAAAAAAAGGAAGTTTCCAAAAAACAAGTGTTAATCTGAACACTTCATACGGATTTCAAACTTTGCCTCAGGAAAGACTACCCGAATTGATGAATGCTGCCCAATGGAACGATTACAAAGGAACTTCTGTTCAGGGAATTGATACCGACTGGATGCAGGAAATCCTTCAAACAGCGCCAACCTCAAATACGGAGATATCTGTTAGCAGTGGAAATGATAAAACAAGATTGTTTATTTCCGGAAATTATTATAGTCAGGACGGGACGGTGAAATCAACCCGCTTCGATCGTTACAGCGGACGTTTGAATGTGGATCATAAGCTTTTGGATAATCTTACTGTTGGAGGCGGTATCGCTATGACTTATTCAAAAAACGACCGCGTTGAAGGCGACCAAACGCTTTATGGCCCGCTGCCCAATGCGTTGTCAATACCTGCTATTTATCCTGTTTACAACCCTGATGGCAGCTACAATGAAGACGGACCATATGCCAATCCCATGGGAATTATCAATGAAACCGTGAATGAAGCTTTTACTAACCGAAACAACGGAAACATCTATCTTGAATACAAATTTTTGAATGGTTTCAGCTTTACAAGCAAATGGGCCGCCGATCAATACGTTCTGCGCGAGCACGAATACGATCCTATCACTACTGCTCAGGGACTTAAATACAATGGTCTGGGTATTGAAGGATCAACTTATGTGAGTAACCTTGTTAGCAGTAATGTGTTGCAATACATGAAATCTATTGAAAAAACACATCATTTTGAGGCGCTTGCAGGTTATAGTTTAGAGAAATATGCACGACGCAATGCCTATATTGAAGCCATCGATTTTCCAAATGAAAATTTCCAGTACATTACCTCAGCCGGAACAATCCGTGCCGCATCAGCTTATGCCCTCGACAGGGGTATGAATTCTTATTTCGGTCAGTTTAAATACAATTATAAGTACAAATACATCTTTACACTCACCGCACGTGCCGATGGTTCTTCAAAATTTGGAAAAAATAACCGTTATGGATATTTCCCTGCCGCTTCTCTGGCATGGCGTATGAACGAAGAGTCGTTTATGAAACAATACAAGGCAATCAGCGAATTAAAACTTCGCACCAGTATAGGCTTAACCGGCAATGACGGTATTGGTGACTTTTCATCCCTTGGGTTGTATGGTGGTGGTTTTAACTATACACAACGACCCGGCATTGCCCCCATTCAATTACCAAACCCTGATCTTCGATGGGAAACAACACTTCAAACCGGTTTTGGGCTTGATCTTGCTCTATTTGAGAACAGAATCAGCCTTGTTGCCGATGTTTATTATAACCAAACCCGTGATCTTTTGCTCGATCGACCTTTGCCTCCATCCACTGGTTATTCTTCTATCACCTCTAACATTGGTGAACTCGAAAACAAAGGGTTTGAATTGGTTCTTAACACCGAAAACATCAAAAAAGCATTCAGTTGGAATACTTCATTCAACTTTGCTGCTAACCGCAATAAGGTACTTAAACTTTACGAAAATCAACCCATTGATGACCAGGGAAGAGGCGGAAACCGTGTTCAGGAAGGCGAACCCATTGGCATTTTCTATGGCTACAATTGCCTGGGTGTTGACCCTACAACAGGAAATCTGGTGTATGAAGACATCAATAAAGATGGCGCCATCACAGCAGAAGACAGAAAAAAGATTGGCAATCCCAACCCGGATTTTACACTCGGATTTACCAACTCCTTCAACTTTAAGAACTTTGACCTTTCTATCTTCCTGCATGCAGTGTATGGCAATGATGTGTTTAATGGCACACGCATTTATCTTGAATCAGGTGTTGGTGAAGACAATCAGACCACCAATATGCTGCGCAGATGGAAACAGCCTGGCGATATGACCGACATTCCTAAAGCAGGCGATACCTATAAATCATCGAGGTTTATTGAAAATGGCTCATTTATGCGGATTAAGAACGTAACTTTTGGATACAACTTCCCTCAAAAAACACTTAAACCGGTTGGTCTTAAAAATGTAAGATTGTACGTCACGGGCCAAAACCTGTTTACTTTCACCTCCTATTCCGGAATGGATCCCGAGGTAAATTACTACAGCAACGACAATGTGGTGATGGGAACTGACTTTTTCACCTATCCGCAATCCCGTATTTTTATAATGGGTTTAAATATCGGACTTTAACATTTAAAATTAAAGACATGAAAAGACAATTATATTTTATCCTGGCATTTTCGGCTCTTCTTGCTTCCTGTAGCAAAATACTCGATGTGAACCCTGTTGCCTCCGTTTCAAATGATATTTCACTGAAAGACAGCACCGGAGTCGAAAGAGCAATTATTGGCTCTTATAGTGCATTACAATATGTAGGGACTTATGGGCGTAATCTTGCTATTGTTTCAGATCTTGCTGCTGATAACCTTGTTTGGACCGGCACAACTCAGGATTATGGTCAAATTCAAAACAAGCCCATACCCGCTGATAATGCTGTAATAGATGGAATGTGGAGCGCTGCTTATGAAGGCATTAACCGCGTGAACAATATCCTGTATAAATTACCGTCCATTGATTACAAATCTGAGAATGGCAAAAATGGAGTCACAGGAGAGGCTTTATTCTTAAGAGCACTATTGTATTTTAATTTGGGATCGTATTTTGGTGGTGTACCATTACGCCTTCAGCCTACGATTGACCTTAGCAATATAGATCTCGAAAAAAGTAGTTTAACCGATATTTACAACAGTTCTATTAGTGATCTTGAATCTGCAGTTGAATTGCTTCCAAATGCAAATATCACCGGAAGGGCAACTAAAAACAGCGCCATGGCACTTTTGGCAAGAATATATCTTGCTCATTTTCAGTTAAGTGGAGAGACTTCTTCAGCTAATAAGGCCATTGTTGCATCTGGAACGCTGTTGTCAAACTCCTCTTTATCATTAACTCCTGTTTATGGTGATCTATTCGAGCCTGCCATCACATCTTCTGAATCCCTTTTCGAAGTGGTTTATGATATTCAGAATTTTAACAGGTTGGCTCAATATTACTATTCCCGTGATTTGAATGGAAGATATGAAGTTGCTCCTTCTGCCGGATTGATTGCTGCCTATGAGGCCAATGATTCACGTTTTGAGACCTCTATTGGCTTTGATGAGAAAAACACTGCTTATGGCTCAAAGTACAATGATGTAGCTGGCGGAACTGACAGGGTTTATGTGTTGCGTCTTGCCGAAATGTACCTTATAAGAGCGGAGGCTTTAGCCTATACCAATGGTGAAATTACTGCCATTCAAGCTGACATCAATGCTGTTCGTAACAGAGCAGGACTTATAGATACTGAAGCCAATGATTACCCTTCGCTAAAGTTGGCAATCGAAAATGAAAGACGTCTTGAATTTGCTTTTGAAGGCCATCGCTGGCAGGATCTTGTAAGAACCAAGCGTGCAGTTGAAATTCTGGGTATTATTCAAAGTTATACTTTGTTTCCTATCCCTCTCAGTGAAATGCAAACAAACAAAAAAATGATACAAAATCTGAATTATTGATTATAATATGAGAAAAATGAAAAATAAAGTCCTTTATCTGCTCTTATTGTTAGCAGTCGTTTTTAGCCCATCAGGCTGTCAGAAATATGAACTCGGAAATCCATCGGCAAGTACACAAGCTGATTTCACTTATACCCTTTCAAATAATGGAAACGCCCCCTGTGAGATGACAGTAACGAATAAATCGTTAAATGCCAAAGGATACTCATGGGATTTCGGAAATGGCATTACCTCTACAGAAGAAAATCCTGTGATTCAAATTGAAACTCCAGGTATTTATGCAGTTAAGCTAACATGTACTCCGGTAAACGATGTACATTACAACGCTTTAACAAAAACTCTGGCTGTAAATGTAAAAGACCCCAATGCCGGCCTTACACAGGTACTCTATTACACAACGCGTAGTTCATCAGGGGGAGGCGCTCATTTGGTTATACTTAACGATGAAACTCCTTTGATACAGGATTTTGAAACGGTAACATTTTCCCGTCCTTACGGAATTACTGCTGATACTGCCTCACGCAAAGTATTTGTATCAGACTATAGCCTTGGTATTATTTACCGTTTCGATGCTGACGGCAAAAATCCGGTAAAAATTCTGGATGTTACTGTTCCAGGGCAGGAAATTGTTGACTCTCCCGAAGCGCTGATGGTAATTGGCGATAAACTGTACTGGGGTCGTCCAGGAGGTATTTACAAGTGTAACCTCGATGGAAGCGAACCTGAAGTATTCATCAATACAGCAGGAATCAGGCCTGAATATCCCATAGATATGCAATACGACCCTGAAGCAGGAAAAATCTATCTTGTAAATGATAAGACTGATTTTACAGGTGGTTACTGGTCAGTAAATCTTGATGGATCTGGCCTTACAGAACACGTTTTAGACATTGATGGTACAGCCATCGAAGTAAACCCGGAAACCGGAAAGGTGTACATGGCAATTTATGGCTCAACACCATCACCGGTTACCGAAAACGGAATCTATATGTGTAATATTGATGGTTCATCATTGACAAAAATTGGTGATTATGGCAGTAAAGCTACCTGGGGAATTGCCATTGATAATAAGCGTGAAAAATTGCTTTGGGGTTATAAAATTTCCAATTCTGCACCTGATGGAAAAATTGTTCGCTCCAATCTTGATGGTTCCGGTCTTGAAGATTGGTTGACCGATGTTAGTCCGCATGCAATGTATATAAGCTGGATAAAGCTGTAATAAGATCCATAAAAAAAAAGAGGCTGCTTCTAAATCGAGACAGTCTCTTTTTTTTGAATAGCTTACAATATACTACTTTAGTGCAAGTGTTAGCCTGCAACAAAACAGATTAAAGAATAATTCAATTACCTGACTAATAGCATTTTATTTGTTTTTACGATATCGTTATATATGAGCGTGTAATAGTAGATGCCGCCCGCTAAATGTTTCGTTTTAAAATCAATGGTATGTGAACCTTCTGTTTGACTTTCATTCACCAAAGTAGTTACTTCATTTCCTAATGCATCAAATATCTTTAAACTTACAAATCCATCCGATGGTAAATTGTAAGCAATAGTGGTTGACAAATTAAATGGATTTGGGTAGTTTGCTTCCAGTTTGAAGCTTTTATCATTGTCTGTAATATCCTGTATAGAAACAAACAATGACTGATACTTTTCGTTTGCAGCATTAATACCCGAAATCATGGCTTGCTCATCAACACCCAAAGCAAGTGCATAGAATAGATCGACAGATTCTCCTGGATTTATTACAACTGGAGCTTGTGAAGTTATAGTTACAGGACCATCAGCAGTAGTTGAAATATAAGAAGCCTGCAATGATCCATTGTTCATCATATTCCAATAGTTGGCATCCATAGTATAATCTTCAAACCATTCAAATGAAAAGAGTGAAGACAGTGAAGTTGACAGTAGTTTAATTCCCATATTTACATCTGTGCCTCTGTGAAACCTTATGATACCATTTGAGCTGTTGTAGGTAACAGTATCGAAGCCATACACCTGATCTAGTTCAGGAATTATATCGAGTCCTATGGAAGCTGTAATTGGGTTCGCTTCATCATTTTTTACATTAAATTTTACAATGGTATAGGCTTGGTTGTTCCATCCATAAGCGTATAATTTTACAATTACATCAGGAGGCAGATTTGAATAAGTATTGTCAGTAGAGCCATAAATTTCGTAATCACTCCAGGTTGGGTTACTTACTAAGGCTGAGGCTTCAAGTGTTTCGGCATCATTATTATAATCAAATACAGCCGAAGATGACGTTCCGACCAGAATTGAAGCGCGTTGCAGATGTCTCACACCGTCAGGTGTGAACAGTCGAATTCTTCCATAAGTATTAACGTTAACATCCATGGCACCTGTTGAAAAAGTAGCCTGTGCATAAATGCCACTGATGCCAAAGAAAAGTAAAGCAATAATAAAGTACATTTTTTTCATAAATTTAATTTTTTAAGGTTTATAAAAAGTTAATTAAAGTATCAAAATTAATCTCTTTCAAAAAAACTCAATGATTAATAACATTTCTATAAAATACTTTTAGAACAAGATGTGATCCTGATTTTTAAATGAAATTTATCAAAGAGATACATTATCGTTCTCAGGATGCACCTGTTTTTGAATTTTATGCAAACTGATTGAAAACCATACTAACATGCTTCCAAAAAACAAGGCCATAATTCCACTCAAAACAACCAGAAAATGAGCAACTGAAAAAGGATTGAAAAGCATTAATATTCCAAAGGCAAGCGTAACAAGAGCATTTAGCAGCATAATATTTTTGTTACGGTACGATGGATCGATATTCACAAGAACAATAAGCTGCAGGATACCGGCAAGGATCGCCAATACTCCAATCGCTGAAATAAAAAAATGAATCGTCTCATTCGTATAAACCAGGATAAGTGCACCAGTAATTAAATAAATCAACGACTGACCTAACATCCACCCATAAGGATATTCTTTCCTGATACGATTGATTACTATTAGAAGGAAAAGTATGCCGCTCAGTAATATTATAAGGCCTGTGTACCAAGCTACCACAAGCAAAGTATCAGTAGGAACAAAAAGGGCAAGGACTCCATAAAGAATTGCAATTAAGCCATTGAGTAAATAGATTCCCCAGTTACGCATTAAAAGTGTTGTCATGTTCTTTATATTTATGATTTTAAAATTCTATTTTGCAAAAACACAAATATAGTCCTTTCGATGATAGAAAAAAACACAAAAGTGCAACAAAGGTCAAAAAAAGAAACCTGAGGTGCCAGATAAAACAATAATTAAGTAGATCATTTTTTTGAAATTAACCAATACTATTGTTCATTTTTAGTTTTCTCTACCTATCAACCAATCAAATGGTCAAACAACACTTTCCCGATAAGGAAAATTCCAAAGCCTATCAATCCAATACCTGCAATTTTATTAAAAAGTCCTATAACACACTGGTTCAGATATTGTTTGATACTAAAAGCGGCATAAGCCTTTCCAATATCACTTGCCAGAACGGTGATAAGTGTTCCTGCAAAAAAATAAGTTAATTCTTTTTCACTTCCACCAAAACGAGCAGAAATACCAACTACAACTCCTATCCAGAAGATCCAGACAAAAGGGTTTACAATATTCATAAAAAAACCTTTTGCAATATAAATAAACCATCGTGGACCTTTTACATTTATTGGCAACTCCTGATTTTCGTTCACTTCGGTAATAACTTTTCTATTAAAAGTAACCAATCCGAAAATCATCAGAATTACACCGCTTGATATGCCAAACCAAAGATAGTTGCTTGGTTCAGTAACAATTTGTATGGCCCCCATAAGACATAGCAAAACCATTACAAAATCGTTGATAAAAATGCCGATAGCAAGTAAAACAGCAGGTCCAAAACCACGATGAATGCTTGTTTGTACCAGAGCAAAAAATGCAGGCCCGAAACCAAAAAAAGTTGCAAGTGTCAGCCCTAATAAAATTCCTTCAATGATAACTGTTCCCATAGTTTTATCAATTGATCCTGAACTCAGATCATGAAGTTTTTAAGGTTATTGTACGATAATTTATTACAGTATAAATATTTAAAAAACGTGTTGGGCTTTATGAAAAGGCCCGTTTATTGCAATAGTCTTAAATATCAAGATTTAATATTTTCGTTACTATTTGTTTCCGAAAGGTATTTTTCCCAATCATCCAAACGCTGACCCTTCATAACGCGTGGAAACTTATTAGCACTTCCTTCTTTGCCGAGTTTTTTCATGTACTCATAAAAAACATGCGTTGGCAAAACCTCAATAAAAATATCGGTGATTGCTTCGGTACGTTCAACCATATAATCATCATTTAGTTGATTAAGGTATTCATCAATTTTTTGGATGGCAATTTGAGCATCAACCGGATCATCGGTCCCTACATACCAGCGATGCGCAAACATTGATCCATGTCGAAAACCAGCGACAGTGAATTCTTTTACTACGATATTCAATTCTTCCTGAAGCATTTCAATAGCTCTGCTCATGTTTTCAACAGACAGATGTTCGCCGCAAATGCTAAGAAACTGTTTTGTGCGTCCTGTAATGACAATCTCACATTGTTTAACATCCACAAACTTTATTGTATCCCCCAAAAGATAGCGCCACGCACCAGCATTGGTTGAAAGCAGCAATGCATATTCCACATTGTTTTGTGCTTGTGCCAGGCAGAACGTTTGAGGATTTTCGCGAAGATTGCCCTCTTCATCAAAATTTTCATCATTAAAAGGCACAAATTCATAATATATTCCATTATCTACGATCAGTTGCATGATACGCTTGTTAAGTCTTGTCTGGTAAGCAATATAGCCTTCAGAAGCAAGATAACTTTCCGAGTAAATAACTGGCTTTTCAAATAATTTTTCAAAACTTTTTTCATACGGAACAAATGAAACACCACTATGCACATAAACCGTCAGATTAGGCCATATATCATGAATTGTTTTCAAATTGTACTCTTTAATAATCCTTTCCATAAGAATCTGAACCCAGGCAGGAACGCCTACAATCACACCTATATCCCAGATGGGTGCCTTTTTCACCATCTCATTGAGTTTGGTAGCCCAATCAGAAGCTTTTGATATGCGTCTTCCGGGTTTATAAAAATGCTCAAACCAGAAAGGGATATTGCCAGCAGTAATTCCTGACAAATCACCTGCAAAATAAGTTCCGTTAAACTGCAAATGTGTGCTTCCGCCTATCATCAAAATACCTTTCTCGTAAAATTGTACAGGAAAATCATATTTTGACGCTGATACAAGCTGCCTGACACTTGCCCTTTTTATAGAGTTTAACATGTTCTGAGTTATGGGAATGTGCTTGCTCGAAGCCTCTGAAGTACCTGAACTGAGTGCAAAATATTTTACCCTGCCTGGCCAGCTTACATAGGCTTCCCCGTTTAATGCACGATACCACCATAGCTTATACATGGTATTATAATCGAAAACCGGAACCCTTTCACTGAACGTTCTACAAATATCTTTGCTTTCGAGAATGCTTTCAAAATCATATTCTTCGCCAAAAGCAGTGAACTGAGCCTTTCGAAGCAATTTTTTTAACTCGGTGGTTTGAGATACAACAGGATTCTCTCTCTGTTTTTTGAGCTCAACCGGCATGTTGCGCAGCTCATAAGCTTTCTTGATGATTGCACCTAAAATTGGCATGATGATTTTATTAAAGTTGCGCAAATGTATTAAAAACATTTTAAGGCTGAGAAGACAGCAAATGAGCACAATTTGGAATATCTAATAACATCTCAGGCAGTTCCCTTCATATGTATATATACACTTTTTATAATACTTTTCGGGATTATTATTAACCTCCTCAGAATTAGCCTTGCCAGTTTTATAGAACCTCATCTTGATTTCAGAAAAAAAACATTCATATCATGATTTTTGTACATTTGTTTACCAAAACTAAATTTATGAAACTTAAAAAAATCATTTTATCAGGCCTGATGCTTTTTTGTCTATCAACAGTAACAAATGCTCAGGAAGATGCTGAGAAAGCACCTGTAAACACAAAAACCGGATGGAACTTTGGTTTACTACCTGCCGTTTCATACAATACCGATCTAGGTTTTCAGTATGGAGGACTCATTAATTTTTTCTATTATGGCGATGGAAAAACCTATCCTAAATACATGCATTCCCTATATGCAGAGGTTTCACGCTATACAAAAGGCAGCGGCATCAATCGTTTTTTTTATGATTCCGAATACCTGATTCCCAACATCAGAGTTACATCCGACATTAGTTTTCTTACGGAGAAGGCTCTGGATTTTTATGGATTCAACGGCTATGATGCAGTTTTCAACTCTGCCTGGGTGGATGACGAAGATCCTGACAATTATAGAACAAGGATGTTTTATCGGCACGAAAGAAAAATGTTTCGCTTTATGACTGATTTCCAGGGCGCAATTTCTGGAAAATCACTCCGTTGGGTTGCTGGTTTTGGCATCCTGCACAATGCCATTGCTTCGGTTGATATTGAAGCTTTAAACAAAGGGCAGAAGGAAGATAAACTCTTACCATCGGTTACAGAACAACCAGGACTTTATGAAAAATACATTGACTGGGGCATCATCAAAGAAGATGAAAAAGAAGGCGGATGGTCTAATTATCTGAAAGTTGGACTGGTTTATGACACCCGCGATTTTGAACCCAATCCTATGAGTGGAGTCTGGAGTGAGGTCGTGCTATTTGCAGCTCCCGGATTTTTTGGTAACGGTGATTATGGATTTTCGAAGATTTCAGCAACACACCGCCAATACTTTACTTTGGTGAAAGAAAAACTTTCGTTTGCATACCGTCTCAACTATCAGGGAACCATCGGCGGTAATGTACCATTTTATATGCAACCCTATATGATAAGTTCCTTCAGTAACTCTTCAAACACAGATGGACTTGGTGGCTCAAAAACACTTCGTGGTGTAATTAGAAACAGGGTTGTTGGAGATGGCTTTGTATATGGAAATACTGAATTTCGATGGAAATTCTTCCGTACTGTTGTATTCAGGCAAAATCTTTATCTTGGGTTAAACACCTTTATCGATGCAGGTCAAGTGGTGCAGAAAGTACAATTGAACGCAGATAATTTACCAGATACAATAGTCAAAGATTACTTCCTAACGGATGAAGAAAGCCTTCATCTAACTTTTGGTGGAGGTCTTCGAGTTGTAATGAATGAAAATTTTATTGTTGCCGTTGATTATGGAAAACCCTTTAATGAACGCGATGGTGGTGGCGGATTATACATTGGCCTGAACTTTTTATTTTAAATTTTCTGTATCAACATTTAGGGTAGCCCTTTAACAACTTTATTTTGCTCAAAACTAATGGGGTATTTTTCAGGCGAATTCTAAAAAAAATGTTAAAAAACATATAAATTAATAATTATGATTTGTGTTTTCAAAATATTTTTTGTAATGCAAACACATTTATACTATTTTTGTAAGTCATCTTAGATAATTATTAATAAAAAACTAAACCTATGAGAAAATTTACACTAATAATCATGATGGTTTTTACTTTTAGCGGTTTGACTATTGCTCAAACCATAGAAGATTTTGAAAGCCTTAAAATGAACCTTTTTTCCGGAGGAGCAAACGGTTCTATAACCGTGGTTCCCAATCCTGATCCGACCGGAATCAATACCAGTGCTTATGTTTCCAAAATGGTACGCGGATTTGATGGTGATCCTTGGGCAGGCTGGTATGCAACACTGCCAACGCCGATTGATGTAACTGCAAACAGATACGTCCATGTTAAAGTATGGAAACCCCGCATTAGTCCTGTAGTTTTCAAATATGAAAAAGATGGCGCAAATTCCGGAGATGTTTTTCCATTACAGGAACAAACGCTTGTAAATCAATGGGAAGAATTGGTTTTCGATATGAGTATTGTATCTGGTGAATATGTTAAAATCGTTCTCATTCCGGACTTTCTGACCCCTGTTGGACTTACCGAAGACATCACCCTCTATTATGATGATCTCTATGTAAACAACGACCCTGCAGTTGGAAGCCCTGCTGTTCAGGTTATGGAAGACTATGAAACCATTCCGCTCAATTATATGGGAGGAGGCGCTGAAGACCTTAGTTTTTTCACCCTACTTGCCAATCCTGATAAATCGGGGATTAACATAAGTGATTATGTACTTAAGTTCCATCGCGATAAAGATGGTGTGCCTTGGGGCGGATTCTGGTCTGCACTTCCTGTTCCAACTGACGTTACAGATAACAAATATGTGCATGTAAAAGTATGGAAACCCCGTATTAGTCCCATTAGATTTAAACTTGAAGGAGGCGCTGCGGGAACACTCGAACTTCCTTCCAGTAATGCACAAACAGAAACTGGTGTATGGGAAGATTTCGTATTTGACTACTCCGAAAAAACAGGCACTTATCCGGTTATTGCCTTTATGCCTGACTTTGAAGATCCATTGACACTTGCAGAAGATATCGTAATTTATATCGATGACATTAGAGTAAACAACGATCCTAATCCAATGACGCCTCCAGAACAGATTTTCAACGTTGATATGTCAGAAGCCGGGCTTGCTGAAGGCCAGCAAGTATACATTGCCGGATCGTTTGGTGGTATTCATGGAACATGGAGTGAACCTGGTACCAATCCTAACAATGAAATGTTTGATACCGATGGCGATCTAACATATACTATTTCAATGGCTATACCTGATGGCGTTATTGAATTCAGGTTTTTTAAAGGTGCAGGATGGGATGGGGGTGACCCTGTTTCAGGTGGTAATAGAATGTATGACGTAAGTGGCTCATTCAATTTGACATACAAATGGGGAGTTGAAGGAATTGTAGCAGCACCATCCATTCAATTCAATCTGAATATGGCATATCAGATTTCAATAGGTGCATTTGATGCCGAAACTGATTATGTAGATGTTGCAGGCTCATTTAATGAATGGAATGGTGATAATCATCACCTGACTGCCATGGGCGACGGCATGTACAGCATTACTATTGAAAACCTGGTTGAAGGTGAAACTGTTGAATTCAAGTTCCGTAAGAATGGAAGTTGGGACACTTCAGAATTCCCTGGTGGAGGCCCAAACCGTACGCACCTTGTTGCAGCCGGAGTTAATGAACTAAATTTATGGTACAATAATGAAGCGTTGGGAATTGATGAAGATAATCTCAATGGAAAAATTAAAATGTATCCCAATCCTGTTAACAATGAATTAACTGTAAAAATTACTGATGAAGCAGTGAACAGGATTATAATTACCTCAATGCTTGGTCAAGTAATTGAAGAAATTGAATTGACATCAGAAACTACTACCATCAATACATCATCTTTAAATAATGGAATGTATTTCGTAACATTTATTACAAAAGATGGTAACCAATTGATTCAGAAGTTTATGAAAAAGTAATGCTTTATTTTAACAGCATAAAAAAAGCTCCCGTTTCCGGGAGCTTTTTTTATTTGTAAGGCTTTAATTTAGCAAATGTTTTGCCAAAAACTTTTCCATTGCACGATAAAAATCAAAACGGTTCTCTTCGTTACGAAAACCATGACCTTCATTGTCCTTAACCATATACTCAACTTCTATGCCCCGTTCTCTCATTGCCTCTACAATTTGATCCGACTCAGCAATATTGACGCGTGGGTCTTTTGCTCCCTGAGCTACAAAAAGTGGTGCCATGATGCGATGGGCATTCATTGCAGGTGAAGTAGCTTCAAACTGTACTTTATCATTTTCAGGATTTCCCACCATTTCATACATCATATCAAGCAATGGTTTCCAATATGGAGGGATGGTTTGCATAAAAGTAAAAAGATTGGAAACGCCAACATAGTCAACACCGGCAGCATAAAGAGTAGGTGTAACCACCAAGCCTTGTAAGGTGGCATAACCACCATAACTTGCACCATAAATAGCAATCCGGTCAGGATCGGCAATACCCTGCTCAATAAGCCAGTAAACACCATCGGTAATGTCATTTTGCATGGTTAGACCCCATTGTTTGAAGCTTGATTCCCAGAATGCCTTTCCATAACCCGTTGAGCCACGAAAGTTCATCTGAAGCACAGCATAACCACGGTTAGCAAGAAACTGAACTTCAGGATTGAAGCCCCAATTGTCGCGCGCCCAGGGGCCACCGTGAGGATTAACGACTATTGGCAGATTCTTGGCATCAACACCTTTGGGTAAGGTGAGATAGCCATGAATGATTTTTCCATCACGGGCACGATACTCAATTGGTTTGATATCGGCCATCTGTGTTTCAGTGATCCAAGGACTTACATCCTGAATTTTCGTTAGAAGATCTTTTGTTAAATCGAAGAAATAATAAGCTCCCAACGATTTATCGCTGTATGTGCGAATGATAAATTTACTCTCGGCTTTATCGGATGAAGAAATTGATATCTCATAGCCTGGAAGTTGCTGCTCAAGTTTTTTAAACAACGACTCAGTTGTTTCATCAAAGAAGTTGCGCTCGCGTTTCCATGAAGTATAACTGGCAGCAGTGATTACCTTGCGTTTGCGGGAATAGCTGATTCCAGAAACATCGTAATCATTGTTTTCGTACAAAATCTCTGTTTCAGTAGCTGTTTCAGGATCAAAAATAATAGCCGCTGATTTATCACGTCCAATATTCGAAGTGGCGTAAAGTCTCTTATTGTCAAAAGTGAAAAACTCCGGACTCATCGATTCTTTAAAGCTGGTGGTGAGAATAGGACGAAATTCTTCTTCTTCATTGTCGCGGAAAAGGATTTGTGTATTCACCCCATCAACAATCGCCATTGCCAGTCGTAGTTTACCTTCATGATCGGTCATCCATCCCTGTATATTGCCCGGATTCTCAGCTAACATTGTAAGCTCTCCGGTATTAATTTGAAGACGATAGGGATCAAAAACCATTGCATTACGCTTGTTGAGACCTACGATCACAAATTCAGGCTGATCCTCTAAATCATCAATTATTTGCGTTCTAACATTCTCAAAGCAAGTGAGGCATTTAAGATTTTTACCATTCACATCTACACCATATAGCGCAAAATTTTCGTCCCCACCATTGTCCTTTAAAAACAGAATGCGGGAGTTATTGGCCCAGTAATAACCAGCGATATCACGATCTTTCTCTGAAGTGAGGCGTGTAACTTTATCACTTCCTGCTTTTTGAACAAAGATGTTCATCCGGCTCTCATATGGAGCCATAAACGTGATGTATTTACCATCAGGACTGATGTTGTAAGAAGTCCTCTCCGGATTCTTAAAAAAATCTTCCAGAGGAATGATTTCGGTTTTTTGCGCCATAATCTGTATTGTAGCTAAAAGGGTAATAATAAGCACGTGAGTCATTTTAACACATGCAATTGATAAATGTTTCATAAAATAATGATTTGATTTATATTAAGTTTAAAATCAGATTTTTCTCTGAAAGGCAAATTTAAAAAATATGGGCTTACAATTTTCCAATAAACAAATATAGCGACAGAAAATGAATCTAACCAAGAAATATTAGTGTCATTTTTCCATTACTGATCGCTTCATTGGTGCCCGTACATATACTCGCCTAATGCAATGGAATGACCAGTTTTCTATTGATAAGTTGCAGAAGTACTGAAAAAAGCAGCAATGAACTTAAAAAAAAAACTACACTTGAATCATAAACTGGCTCTTATAAAGTTTAATTCATAATTTTGGATGCATTATAACGTTTACTTAAAAAAATGCCGTGAATCTTTATACCCGGAAAAAGCGTTGGAAAATAATACTGGCTACCATGGCTTTGATAATCATCAGCGCCTCGATTTATTACACCAACAATCTGGTAAATAAGTTTGCTGATGAGGAACGCAATCAGGTGAGGATGTGGGCAGATGCAGTAGAGCGGCGAGCCAGCCTTATGCAATATACAGAACATTTTTTTGCAGAGGTACGTGAACAGGAACGGGGGCGTGTGGAATTACTGGCAAAAGCTTATAAGAGATTGTTGGACGGCAGTACTACCGAGGATCTTAATTTCTATCTTGAAATTATCAGCGAAAACACCAGTATCCCAATTATTGTCGCTGATGTTGATGACAATATTCTTCTATCAAAAAACCTTGAAAAGCCTTTTCGCAGGGCTACAAAACTTGAAGGCAAGCTTAAAGAAGATTTTTCAAGTTACACCCCACTACCCATAAAAATTTCATCACAACGTTCCGATCTACTCTATTACCGCGAATCAATCATCTTCAGCGAATTAAAAAGAGTGCTCGACGATCTGGTAAGTTCTTTTCTTACTGATATTGCCTCTAACTCATCTAGCGTACCGGTAATCATTACCGACAGTACTGGAAAAAATGTACTTCAGTTTGGCAATCTGCAAGCCCATAATGAAGAAGATTCCGTTTTTCTGCAACATCAGATTGGACTCATGCGTTCCGAAAATACACCCATTGAGATTACCTTTCTCGATTTTGGCAAAACATATATTTATTACAAAAGCTCTCCTTTGTTGATGCAGATGCAGTTTTTTCCACTTATGCAAATACTCATTATCGCCCTTTTTCTGCTTATTGCTTATCTTTTGTTCAGCTATGCACGCAAGTCAGAGCAAAATCAGGTTTGGGCAGGAATGGCAAAAGAGACAGCGCACCAGATAGGCACGCCTCTTTCCTCACTTATTGCCTGGATCGAGCTGCTTAAGATGTCACATAATGATTTTGAAGGCATCAAAGAAATGGAAAAAGATGTTGAAAGACTTGAAACCATTACAGAGCGCTTTTCAAAGATAGGATCAACTCCAATTCTTGAGCCATCAGATCTCATTGCCTTATTAGAGGAAACGATTCAATATCTACGGGTTCGCACCTCTAAAAAAATTACTTATGATCTAATAGTGCCAGTAGGGAAAAAAATTACGCTACCACTCAACGAATCTCTTTTTCAATGGGTGATCGAAAATCTTTGCAAAAATGCAATTGATGCGATGAACGGCTATGGCAAAATTCAACTTGAAGTGAAAGAGGAAAATGGTCATGTAATGCTTGATGTGAGTGACACCGGAAAAGGAATTCCAAAATCAGCATTCACTTCAGTTTTTCAGCCTGGTTTCACAAGTAAAAAACGCGGCTGGGGTTTGGGTCTTTCACTTGCCAAACGCATCATTAAGGATTACCACAATGGAAAAATTTTCGTTCGTTCGTCTGTCATCAACGAAGGCACTACTTTCAGAATTGTTTTGAAGAAGCATTGAAAACCTTCAGTATTCAAAACAGATTTCCTGCGCACGGAATTTGAAAAAATCCATAAAAGTTTAAGTCTAAATCATAACGAAAGGACAAAAGGAATTGCTTCCTGATTTAAATAAAAAAATCCGCAACCGATAATACAACCGGTTGCGGGTACCAAACCAACACACAAAAGAGCTACTTGGTCGCAGCTTTTATCTTATCGGATTCATTCAAACCTTCGAGCACTTCGATCACAAGTCCATCGGAGAGACCTGTTTTTACAACTCTTTTTTCGTAGGTTTGAGGACTCGTTTCGACTTCAACATAGGTTGTGTCACCATCAAATTTTAGTAAACTTTCGTTGATCGCCAACACCTGATCGCGGCGTTCAAGAACAATATCCGCATTGGCACTATAACCAGCACGAATGAACTGGTTTTCCAACAGCCTCACATCAGCCCTGATTTCAAATTGAATAGCCCCGTTTTCTTCAACTCCCTTGGGAGAAATGCGTTCCAGAATAGCTTTGAACTTCTCCTGATCGATGGCGCCAATCGACAAAATAAGCTCCATCCCTTCACGGATTTTACCCACTTCCGACTCGTCCACCTTTCCTTCAAAAATCATTTCATTCATGTCGGCAATGGTAGCAATTGTTGTTCCATCATTGAAGGTATTGCTTTCAATAACCGAACGGCCTTCTTCAACAGGCACAGCAAGAACCATTCCGTCGATGGTCGAGCGGATAAGCGTATTGGTTGCTTGTCCCGCCTTTTTTGTAGCACCTTCGCGAATAAGCTGAAGATTATCTTCGGCAGTATTCAGTTCTTCTGTTGCAGTACGAAATGCCACTTCGTAGGTGAGAAACTCAGCTTCCGGAATTACATTTTTTTTGTAAAGCTCTTTGTAGCGCAAGTAATTCTTCTTAGTGTCTTCGAGCTGAATTTCTGCCCTCTTTACCCGTGATTCGGCATTGTTAAGGTTGATCATATCAGGAATGATTTTCACCTTTGCAATCAGCTGATCTTTTTTAATAATGTCACCTGGTTCTACATAAATCTCTTCGACAATACCCGAAACCTTTGGTTTTATATCAATTTCTCTACGGGGAACAACTGAGCCTGTTGCAACAGTTTTACGGATAATATCGGTTTTAAAAGCAGTAGTTGTTTCATATTCAATTGGTTTTGCCTGAGATTTTTTGTATAAGTAGAATATTGTTCCTACAAAAACTCCCACAACTACAATGGCTGCAAAAATCTTAAGTGCTGTTTTCATTTGTATAAGGGTTTTTAATCTATTATCAATTGCTTAATTTTATTCTAATTCATTCATCTTCTAACTCATTCATACCTCAGGGCATCGATGGGTTTCATGCTGACTGCTTTTCGAGCAGGGATCAGGCCGGCAACAATACCGGAAACTACCAAAATCAGCAAGGCTGTTATTGCAACCTTAAAGTCAACAGTAGGATTCAGAAACATGGTGTTGCTTCCTTCGGGGGGAGGCAAATTGCGGTTAATAAGTTCGATGATTGCAACGCCAATTACCAAACCAATATACCCCGCCACTGTTGTAAGAAATACAGATTCGCTTATAATTTGCCCTATGACCTTTCCCGGAGTTGCTCCTATGGCTCGCATAACGCCTATTTCTTTTGTTCTTTCTTTTACAATCACCAGCATAATGTTACTAATACCGATAACACCAGCAAGTAAAGTGCCTGTGCCAACAATCCAGATGAGGCCATTGATTCCTGAAAAAAGACCGGTCATCTGTTTATATTCTTTTGCCAGATTGAAGAAACCGACTGCTCGATCGTCTTCGGGCGCTACCTTATGACGTGTTTTAAGAAGTTCTAAAGCTTTTTGTTCCACCACACTAACTTCCACCCCTGGTTTTGAGGTAAGCGCAAACCAGCCCACTATATCGCCATAATTGAATGCCTGCTGTAAGGTAGTAAAAGGCAAATGAATGCTTTGCTCTTTATCACCACCAAAGTTAATGTTCTGATTTTTGGGAGCAAACACTCCTACCACCTGAAAATAAATACCATTGATGCGTACGTACTTACCTATAGGATCTTCTTCCTTTTCAAACAATATTTCATATACCCTTTTTCCAATGACCGCAACTTTTCTTTTCTGTTCGATATCGAATGAATTGATGAAACGACCCTTAGTGATATTTGCAGGATCAATAAGATTCCATTCGGGATAATCACCATAAATGCTGAAAGCACCTGATTTTTCGTTTCGGACAACATTATTTCCAGATCGGCGGCCACCTCCTTCGAGGCGAGGGGAAATCAGTTCAAGTTCTTCAATATTGTCTTTCAATGCCTGAATATCATCATTCTTAAAAAAATAGCGTCTGTTTCGGGGCAATCCTTTATAGGGTACTGTTGTTGGACGTGTCCACATAAACACACTGTTGGTTGCAAAGTCACCCATGCCATTCATCACCCCATTTTGAAGACCGCTTCCAGAACCAAGCATAATCATCAGCATAAAAATGCCCCAGAAAACACCAAAAGCGGTAAGGGTGGTTCGCATCTTGTTTTTTGCAAGACTGCTCCATATTTCCTGCCAGCGGTCACGATCAAACATTGTTAAAAGAGTTTAAGTTTATTTTTGTTGTAATTATAATATCTTACTAAAGCTACTCATCACGCAACGCTTCAATAGGTCTGATAGAAGCAGCTCTTCTGGCAGGAATAAAACCAGCCAATGCGCCTGCAATAACCAATAAAATGGTTGCAGCAACAGCAATTTGAATGTTCACTTCTGGCCTAGTAAAAAATGGCGTATCTATATTTTTGGAAATCAATTCCAGCAAACCCACACCTAATACCAGACCGATATAACCAGCAAATCCGGTAATCAATATTGCTTCCTGCATGATCAGACTGATGATACTCCCTGGAGTTGCACCAAGAGATTTGCGTATGCCAATCTCTTTGGTTCGATCTTTCACCACGATCATCATAATGTTGCTGACACCAACGACACCAGCAATGATTGTTCCAATGCCAATAACCCAAATAAACATACTGATGCTGGCAAAAAGTTTTTTAAACTTGGTAAATTCCTCCACACTATTCCAGAAAAACATTGCCCTTTCATCCGTCATATCGAAACGGTGACGAGCTGCAAGTTTTGATTTGATGTTTTCTTCAATTGCTTTCGCTTCCTCTGCATTTGCATTGCCCACAGTCACAACAATACCCTGAACTTCACGACCAGCACCAAACACTTTTTGGGCTGCACTTAAGGGTACGTATACAAGCTGCATGTTTTCGTCACGTCCGTCATCGTCATCAAAGACACCCACTACTTTAAAAGGAATACCGTTAACATTTACATATTTATCAAGCGGCTCTTCACCATTTTTAAACAAAGCCTCCTTCACTTTAGTGCTTATAACCAACGATTTACGGGCCTGTTTCTGGTCAAAGTTATTGATAAATCTTCCTTCTTTTATGGTGAGCTGTTCTACAATACCATAATCGGGATGAATACCCCGAATACTGTAAGATCCAAATTCATTTTTATAAGAAACAGTATTTCCAGACCAAAGCTGGTAACGTGCTGAGATCAATTCAATACCGTCAACAGTTTTTGATAGGTACTCATAATCCTCATTGGTCATCTGTATATTCCGGCCTGGTTTCATGCCTGCATGAGGTTTGCTTGTTTGTCCGTTCCACATCCAGATGGCGTTGGTAGCCGAGGATCTGAATTGATTTTGAACACCATTTTGCAAGCCTATACCCGAGCCTTGTAGGATAATAAGCATAAAAATCCCCCATGCCACAGAAAATCCAGTAAGAAAATTACGTAACTTGTTCTTTTCTATCGTACTAAATATTTCCTGCCATTTATCGAGATCAAACATCTTTTTAGGTTTTTGGGATTACACTGCAACTTGAAGCGCTTCTTTCGGATGAGGATGTCCGTTTTTTTCATCGGTGCCAATCAATCCATCATGAAGGCGAATGATTCTTTGTGTTTGGTGGGCAATATCGTTTTCGTGTGTTACAATAATAATGGTAATGCCACTTTTATTGATTTCGCGGAAAAGTTCCATCACCTCATTGGAAGTAGTGCTGTCGAGCGCACCTGTGGGTTCGTCAGCTAAAATAACTTTTGGTTGCGAAATAAGAGATCTTGCTATGGCAAGACGTTGTTTTTGTCCACCAGAAAGCTCATTGGGAAGATGTTCAGCCCATTCAAACAAACCTACACGCTCAAGATAGTCGAGCGCAATTTTGTTACGTTTACGCCTTGAAACTCCTTGATAATAAAGCGGTAGCGCTACGTTTTCCATTGCGTTTTTGAAACTGATGAGGTTGAATGATTGAAAAACAAAACCGATAAATTTATTGCGCAGCAAAGCTGCCTTTGTTTCGTTCATTTCCCGAATCAGGTTTCCATCCAGATAATACTCTCCCTTATCGTGATTGTCGAGAAGGCCTATGATATTTAACAGGGTTGATTTTCCTGAACCAGAGGAACCCATAATGGAAACCATTTCACCTGCTTCTACTTTAAGGTCAATACCTTTCAGCACATGCAGGCTGTTGTTACCCATTTGATAACTCTTATGAATGTTGGTCAATGTGATCATCTTTTGTGCAGTTTGGATTGCATTCAGTTAAAACGTAAATGATAGATCATAGATTGTGCCAAAAAGCGCAATAAACTGTTTACTAGTATTATATGAATCTCTAGTTTCAATAATTTGGATTTATCAATCTGTATGAGGTGTGCGGTTGCGATCAATTTTATTCGAAAATGAACACATGTTATACCAAAGTGAATTATAGATGAATCCAAAAGCATAAATGGTATAATGCCGATGGATAGAAATGTTAGGCCAATTGAGTGAGCGATAATTGGACTATTACATTTCTCCTTTCGGTATTAGGAATAGTATGTGTTGATTAAGCGTCGAAAGGGAACTTTCGAAATGGAATGGAAAGAAAAATCGTGGCTCGAATGGAAACTCGCTGAATATCTGGCTTACAGAATTCTTTCAAGGGAGGATAAATAACTTAAACCCTCACATCCCTTTCAAAATATTAGCGATCAAAAAACCAAGATAGTTTCCAACTGCGTAGCCGATAATCCCAATGGTAAGACCCGGCAGAATCACTTCCTTGTTTTTGATTGCCCCTGCCACTACCGGGACAAAAGGCGGACTGCAAATCATTGCTGTTGAAGTAATCATTACTGTATCAGCATCTATTTTAAGGAATCGTGAAAGAAGGACGTGCAAAAAAAGTGAACCAAAAACAGCCATAGTGATATAGGCAAACAATCCGGGTGTGATTCCTTTGAAATTGGTTACGTCTGCCATGGAAGCGACAACAATACTAAAAATAAGAATAAGATACATGCCTGATTCAAAGGTTTTTTCTATACGATTTAAAGAAGGAATCATCGAAGCCAGAATACCAAGTGTAGTGATTGTAAGTATCACTACAACCATTAGCATGCGCTCAGGGACAAGCATACTTAATGCTCCTCCAATAGCAAGAATCGCTATGGCCAAAGCGTAAGCTTTGAGTAGGGGAACAAACACTACGCGCTGAAAAATCCCCCAGAAAGGGTCTTTACCATCTAGATCACGTATTTTAACATCCTCCAGTTGCAAAGGATATTTTGGAAGAAAACGATGAAACATCTTTTGTCCGATAGTCATAAGGAAAGTAAGATAAAACACACCGATAATTAGATCGTAAGTATGTGTCAGAATGTAGGTGTTTGCATCTACATCAAGCATCATTTTCAGAGAAGCAAGATTGGGAGTTCCACCGGTATAAACACCGATGAGTAGTCCTGAAACTTTCCATAAATCTGTCATCCCTTTGCCATCGAAAATGAAATACCCTAATATGACCACAAATAATACTGCAAAAAAACCAACAAAAAGAGAAAGAAGTGTTTTGCCTGCCATTTGTCCCCATTGCTTAACATTGGCCGAAAACAAAATCAGTGGAATAGCAAGTAAAATGGTGATACTCATTAATAAATCCCTGAGTTTATAAATCATAAAACCCAAATATTCACTCTCGGTTATAAAGCCACTTGAAAGCAATGTTTCAATTTCTGTTGAGGTTGCTTTTGGATTCAACAACATAAAATCGTTTAAATAACTGCCCAAACCGGGCAATATACCCGTGTTTCCAAGTAGTAATCCCACAATATAAGCGATGATAACCGCTCCAAGCTTGTTCACGAATGGAAAACGATGACACAAATGTAATATCACAATGGGTGACAATACGTAAAACAAGGCTAAGAGAATCAATGGTAAGTTCATAGGCTTTGAAAAGCAGCAAAGATAGAATAGGTTTCTTAAAATTGAAAACAAATTTTTTCAATAAACATGTTGGTTTATAAAGGCATGGTTCATTGATTAAGTTGAATTATGACTAATTTAGCCTCTATAAAACAAATGCATTTCAATGATAAGAATATTCTTCAGATTTCTTTTACTCTCCCCGTTATTCATAAGCACCTCTTCACTTATTGCACAGAAAGAGGGTGACCAGATCAAAGGTGAACTTATTGTGCAACTTCGTCAACAAAAAAGCACTTCCTCTTTTGAGCTTTCAATTCAGGAAAAAAACATGCAGATCAGGCAAGTTTTATCACAAAGACTAGGAATTTATCTTGTTACCTACGACACTTTGCTAACCAATGCCAATGAAGCATTACAATTAATCCGCTTCATTCCAGATGTACTGCAGGCACAGCACAATCACGTGATTGCTTTGCGTGAAGCTAATAAAACAATACCTGATGATACATATTTTAATCAACAATGGGCTTTAAACAACACCGGTCAGAACGATGGCGTTGCAGGAGCAGATATTGATGCTGTTCGTGCATGGAATATAAGCACAGGCGGTGTCACTGTTCACAATGACACCATTGTTGTTGCGGTGATTGATGCAGGTTGTGATTTGTTGCATGAAGACCTTAACCTGTTCAAAAATCACCATGAAATACCCGGAAATGGTATAGATGATGATAATAACGGCTATTTAGATGATTACAATGGATGGAACGCTTATGACAATAACAGTAACATACCCTTAAGTCAGCACGGTACACATATTGCGGGAATAGTGGGAGCGATTGGTAACAATTCAAAAGGGGTAGCGGGTGTCAACTGGGATGTAAAAATTCTTCCTGTTGCAGGCTCTTCCTCCAGCGAAGCCACAGTAGTTGCCGCGTTGGGTTATGTGTATGCCATGCGAAAACAATATGATGAAACGCTTGGACAACAAGGTGCTTTTATAGTAGCAACCAACAATTCTTTTGGTGTCGATTTTGGACAGCCAGAAAACTATCCTGTTTGGGCTTCCATGTATGACAGTTTAGGCATGTTAGGCATCCTTCATGCAGCATCTACGGCCAATCTCAACATCAATGTTGACTCGGTCGGGGATATTCCTGCTTCTTTTGAAAGCCTCTGGCTAATAGGTATCACCAATACCACAGGACAGGACAAAAAAAACAGCGATGCCGGCTTCGGTTTGCAATCTATTGATTTTGGTGCTCCAGGAACAAACATTTATTCCACACGCAACAACAATAGTTATGGATATTCAACAGGGACAAGCATGTCGTCACCTCATGTTTCAGGTGCTGTTGCACTTTTGATTTCTGCGGCTGATTCGACTTTCATGAAGGAATATAAGGAAAATCCTTCTGAAACATCATTGCGTCTGAAATTTTTTCTGCTTGCCGGAACCGATCCCGTGGACGATTTAAAAGGCAAAACAGTAACAGGAGGCCGTTTGAATGTATTTCAATCTATGCATCATTTATTAAGCCGTCCGTTGTCCCTCCTACCCGACACCCTGAAAGTCAGTTTGCCGCTAAACAGCGATACTTTTAAATACATTTCTGTTTATAATACAGGAATTGATTCCTTAACGATTCAACTTCATCCTTTTGAACAATACAGTTGGTTACAATTTCATGATACTGTTTTTACGATTGAAGGGAGTTCAAGTGCGGATTTTGTAATACAATTGAACAGCACAGGACTTTCTGCGGGATATTATGATGCAATTATCATTGCAGAAGCAGAAGGTTCTTTACAAAAGAGCCGTGTTATTCGCATGGAAGTATTCGATCCACATGGTATCGAATCAATCAGGCAAAATAAGATCCATGTTAAAGCAATACCCAATCCTTTTGCTAATTCAGTAAACTTAGAATTATCGATGCTTTCTGTAAACAGCAGCGTCGAATTACAGATCAGTGATGCGAGTGGACAAATTGTCTTTGAAAGCAGGATAAATCCCGATAATTATTCAGGAATTTTTGTTTGGGATGGATTTGGAAAGAATGGAAAAGCTTGCGCTCAGGGGGTATATTATTTCAAAATCACAGCAAAAGACCATTTTGCAACAGGCAAACTTATCAAGCTTTAAAGTGCGCCAATTTGTATATGCTTAATTGTCTAATGTTTAGCATTAATTACTATCTGACCAGTTTTATCTGGCGAGCCAAATGGCAGGATCAACAATCGTTCGGCCTTGCCAAATCTCAAAATGAAGTTCAGTTTTGGCTTCATTTTTATCGGTGTGAATCAGTCCGAGAGATTGTTTGGTTTTGATCTGGTCTCCGCGTTTTACATCAACCACTTCAAGGTTCGAATAAACTGTAAAATAATCACCATGACGAATTATCACTGCATTGTTTGTTGCAGTAATACGATTGGTACTTACAACCACTCCGTCGAAAACAGCTCTGGCATTTACTCCTTTCGATGTAGCAACATCGATCCCATTATTTTTTATGGTTACTTTTTTCAGCACCGGATGCGGTTGTTCTCCAAACCGGGATGAAATCACGCCCCTTTCAACAGGCCAGGGAAGTTTTCCTTTGTTCTGAGTAAAGCCAGTTGAAAGTCTAAGTTCCTCGGGTGTTAGTTCCATAAGCCGATCGGGAGTAGATGGGGCTTTTTCACCTTTTCGCTGTTGTGCCTGTCTGATTTCTTCGGAGATGATAGCTTCTATCTGCCGCTGAAGTTTTTGCGCGTCCCGTTCTTTCTGACGCAGCGTTTCCTGTAATTTTTTTTCCTGTTGAGAGAACTTTTGTACCGTTTTGTCCATCCCTGCCTTTTCATTGCTTAATAGGATTTGCTGGCGTCGTTCGGATTCAAAAAGTTGAGTTTTTTCGTTTTTTTCATTTTCAAGCTCATTCTTTTGCTTTTCTAACTTTGCTTGTGTTTGGACAATTCTATCAATCTGCATCTGTCGGAGTGCAGTGTATTGCTGCATATACTTAAGTCGTCGGTATGCCTGATTGAAGTCGTCTGCAGCAAAAAGAAACATCAGTTTGTTAAGACCGCTTCTGTTTTTATAGGCAAAGGCGATCATGCCTGAATATTCTTTGCGCAGGGTTTTAAGATCGTTTTCAGTTCGATTAAACTCCCGCTGGGTGCGTTCTAACTGAGACTGGGTATTGAAAAGTTGTTTTTGAATTGTTGCAACAAGGTTTTCGCGTTGACGGATTCTGGATTGCAAAATCATCAATTCATTTAAGCTTAATTTTTTACTTTGCCGGGTATCTTCAAGTAGTTTATTGGTATAACTAATTTCCTCTTCTATACGTTTTTTCGTGTTTTCGAGTTCTGATTTTTTATCCTGACACAAAAGGGGTAAGTATGGCAGCAAAAGAGCCAAAAACAAAATTATCCGGATGTGGTGAATAAAAAACGACCTCATAAGGCGTAAAATTACTTCATTTCAGTATAATTGTCTGGAATTTTGAAAGGGAAGGTTTGAAGAATATCCAATTCGATGCGGGAATATTTTATTTTAAGGTTTATTTTTTTTCCTCCCTGTAACTCAAAGTTGATGGATGCCGGAACCATCTGTCCATTTATTGTTTCAAAATCATCATAAAATGCCTGAAGTCGTTTGTTTTCTTCACCAAACTCCTTTATATTTAAGCTCATGATTTTAAAATTATTAGGGTTGAGCCAGATATTTTGAACCAGCACATTTGGTGTGTCTTTTTGTTTCAGATATTTCTTTTGTTTTACCCGGTTGGTAGCCGTCAGCCTGTACTGCATGGCATCAATTGAAGCGCGGAAATTTCCATCTTCATACCCTTCTATATCGTTTCCAGTGATGAGTGCCTGAAGAATATCAAAGTCGATGGTGGTTAAAAAATAGTTGTTTACCAATGAGATGTCACCCTCAAAAAATGTCTTGTCGATGCGGTTTATAAAACGGATGGAATCGTTTGTGACCATCAGGCGTGCGGCTTCAATGCCAAGCGCCGGTGAAAGGGAAATCCAAATAATACTGTCTTTTTGTATTCTTAGCTGACCACGCAACTCGGTAGAATTTTTTTTATCATCAATAAGGGTGACATTGCATCGCGCGTTGAAATACGTATATTTAAATTCTGCATCTGCCATTTTATCGATCAGAAATTTTTCTCCTTCTGATTTCAGAGGTTCTTTGATGATACTACGCTGGGTTTTGCATGAAACGGCCAGCAATAGCATTAAAAGGAGACAAACATGTAAAATTCTATGTGCAGGAAACTTATTCATAAAGAATAGCATCTTTGATTTTTTTGTCAATTAATTCTGATGTTTCTCCTCCATTTTTTGCTTTTTTCCATTGCTCAAGCGCATCTTGTTTACGACCTAATTTGTATAGAATATCGCCATAATGCTCATAAAGAGTTCCTCCCTGTTCTTCAGAAAATTGCAAAGCTTTTTCTATCCATAAAAGGGCATTTTCATAGTCGCCTTTTTTGTAAAATATCCAGGCATAAGTGTCAAGATAAGAAGGCTGTTCGGGAAATTTTTCTACTGCCTTTGCAGCCATCTGAAGAGCCTCCTCAAGTTTTTCGCCTCTGATTGAAAGGTAGTAAGCATAGTTATTGAGCACTACCGCATTCAGCGGATCAATGGCGAGAGATTTATCGTAAGAAGCATCAGAAGCTATATGATTTCCAAGTTTGTGCTGTGTATCGCCAATGCTACTGAAAAATTCAGCCAGGAGTCTGTCGTTGCCAACAACAAATTTACGGCCAGTTTCGTATGTGACAAGAGCTCCGGCATAGTCATTTCGCTGATATTTTGCTATCCCTTCAAAAAGATAGGGAAGAGGCTGTTCAGGAAAAAGGCTCTTTGTGCTTTTGGCATGGATTTCCAGTGTCTTAAAATCCTGAAGTTGTATGTCAGTAAAAAGCAAACTTTCCCATACTAAATAAGTACTCCCGTTAATTTCAACTGCTTTCTGAAAATTACTGCGGGCCTTTTCATACTCGTTATTTCGAAGATACACATCAGCCATCAGTTGATAACCTCTTGAGCTTTCCGGATGTACCTTTTGAAATAATTCAGCTATTTTTTTAGCCTTATGATTTAGTTGCTCGGTAAAGGTTTCACCCTCGAACCACAGAAGCATTATTTGCACCTTTGTGTCAATTTCAAGTGCTTCATTTTCAAAGGCAAGAAGCAACTCATCAAAGGCTTTTTCGTCCTCTCCTCCTTCCTTATAGAACTCGGCCAAAGAAATATGGATATACGGATCATTTACATCAAGCTGCAAGATTTTCTGATAGCGTTCCAATGCTTTTTCCCTAAAGCCGTTTTTTTTGTACATCTCTGCGAGCATGGCGTGGTAACGCACTTCAAAAGGGAAAGTATCTGACAGCTTCTCCAATTCTGTAATAGCCCCATTTATATCTTTTTTACTGAGATAAATAGATTGTTTTTGAACAGAGAGCATCTCATTCACACCGACTTGTTTTTCAATCTCATTGAACACTTGAAGCGCTTCATCATATTTTTCAAGCAGTAGCAGCGCTGAAGATAATTCGCTGAAATAATCTACATTATCGGGCTTCAACTTCAACAAAGTACGATAAATATCTGCATAAGCTTCATAATCGCCCTGATGCTTGTAAAGTTGTCCCAGTCTGATCTGATACCATTCATTTTCTGGTTGAAGTGAAACGGCTTTTTTCATCAGATTGAACGATTCATCAAACCGTCCGTTTCTTGCATAAAGATCACTTAGCTCGTACATGCTGCCATGATCATCTGGATCGGTTTTAATTGCTCTTTCAAAAAGTGAAGCAGCTTTCTCATAATTACCTGACAGTCGTTCCCGAAGGCCATCTGAAAACAAATCAGCACTTTTTCGTTTTGCAATCATAAGGGTGCTGTCAGACTGAGGAGTGTTTTTTATAGCCTTCGTTGATTTCCATGAAGAAACACAAGAAAAGAAGAGGAAAGATGTAACAGCAAGGAAGACTATAATTTTGTTTTTATTGTTCATTCTGAGATATTTGGCGGGGTTTTCGTTTAAGAGTTAAAAAGCTATAACAAAACTTCTAATCTTCTATTTCATTGTAGTCACCTAAACTTAATATATCGAAACGGCCTTTCAATTGTGCAAATTTTCCAATCATGCTGTTTTCAATTAGTTTATTTTCGATAATGGCATTGCTTTGAATAATGCTGTTACGTACAACCGATTGATGAATTACAACATTATCTCCAACCGACACATAAGGGCCTAAAACAGAATGTGTTATAATTGCCCCCTTTCCAATGAAACAAGGCTCTATAATAAGCGCGTCTTCTATTTCAGCAGTATTTGAAATGAGATTATCATCTTTCATTTCCTCCATTGCAAAAGCCAGCACTTTGTGGTTGGTATCAACAGTAGCGTCCTTGTTTCCGCAATCGAGCCAGGCTTCGACCGTTTCGGTATGGAATCGTGTTCCTTTGATCATCATGTTTTGCAATGCATCTGTAATGCCATATTCACCTCCGGTAGTGATTTTCTTATCGAGGAGGTATTGAAGTTCCTGGCGTAGATATTCACCATCCCTGAAGTAATAAATGCCAATAATAGCGAGATCGGAAATGAAGGTTATGGGCTTTTCATAAAAACCTTCAATGCTACCATCATTATTTAGCTTGACAACACCAAACTGATCGGGGTTTTCAACCTGTTTCACCCAGATGGCTCCCTCATTACTATTGTCAAGTTTGAATCCAGCTTTAAAGAGTGTATCTGCATAAGCTACAACCACCTTGCCCGTGAGCACTTCCTTTGCACAAAGGATAGCATGTGCTGTTCCAAGTGCTTTCTGCTGATAGTGAATGCTGCCTTTTGCCCCAACTGCACTGGCGATATTCATCAGGGTTTGCTCCACATCTTCACCAAAATCACCAACCACAAAAGCAATATGCTCAATTTGCTCATCAATCACTTTTGCAATATCTTCAACAAGTCGCTGCACAATAGGCTTTCCGGCTACAGGAAGCAACGGTTTTGGGGTGGTCAGTGTGTGAGGGCGAAGGCGTTTTCCCATTCCTGCCATTGGGATAATTATATTCATTTTTTAACTTTAAAGGGTTGAGGTCGAAAAGCTTACTATTTTCCTTGTTTTATTATTTTCCGGTATGGCCAAAACCTCCGCTTCCGCGAAGTGTCTCAGACAATACTTCCACGTCAAGCCAGTTGGCTTGTTCGTGTTTGCTGATGATCATCTGAGCAACACGGTCTCCATTGTTGATTATGAAATCCTGATCAGAAAGATTGATGAGGATTGCCTTAATTTCTCCGCGGTAGTCGGCATCTATGGTACCGGGGCTGTTAAGTACTGTTACACCATTTTTTATTGCCAAGCCACTTCGGGGTCTTATCTGAGCCTCAAAACCCATTGGAAGTTCAATGAAAAGTCCTGTTGGAACAAGGGCTCGTTGCAGAGGTTTCAAAGTAATGGGTTCATGAAGGCTGGCACGTATATCCATCCCTGCCGAAGCTGTCGTTTCATAGGCAGGCAGGTGGTTTCCTGAGTTATTTACAATCTTTATCTGCATGGTAAAATATATCAAATAAGTCACAAAAATAAGGAATTTTATGGTCTGAAGAGATTGTTTCTAATGGGCAGACTGAGAGGGACTGTCATACAGTTTTTAAAAAAAGGAATTTTAAACAAGTGTAGTATACTTCAAATTAATTTAAAAACATTCTAAATTAGAATCATTTGAACTCAAATTGATTGAAAGCCTAATAATATTTTTAATTTTATATGCCTAATCATGACGTCTTAAACTTTATGAAAGATGAATTACCTGAAAACAAAACAAAAAAACTCCATTTCAAATTGGCTAACTTTTCAATTTTCAAGGACAAAATTTGGCAGATATTTTACTCAAGACCATCCTGAATGTAGTGGTATTCTCTTTCATGTTTTTATCTTTTCTAATAAATTGGACCTCATCATTCTGTAAAACGATTTCAAAAATTCAATTTAACGCAAATTAATTTCATCTAAAAATTATGAATGTTCAGATTACCAACTCCGAAAATTACACAATTATCAAGGTTCAAGGTCGGATTGACACCATTACGGCTACAGATTTTGAAGCAAAAGTTATGACAACCCTTGAACAAAGTAAAAAGCTTGTAATTAATTGTAGTGAACTCGATTACATTAGCAGTTCAGGTTTGCGCGTATTTTTACTGACGCAAAAAAAGATCAATGCTGCTGGCGGCACTCTTAAGCTTTGTTGTTTGCAGCCTACCATCAAAGAAATATTTGATATTTCTGGATTCTCGACCATTTTTTCAATTTATTCCGACCAGGAATCGGCTACAAATCCCTGATATACTGACTAATAAATATGTTTCTGAATGGAGATAATTTTCAGCTTACTACCCGTTCTGATCTTTCTAATTTGTTTATATCTGCTGGATAGTTTTAAACTTGTCAGCAGTAAAATGCTCATTATATGTTTAGTATGGGGTGTGGTAGCTGCATTGATTTCCTATTACACAAACACCTGGCTAAGTAAACAGTTTTCTCTTGATTACTCTGTATTCAGTAAATATGTTGCACCACTAAATGAAGAGTTCGTTAAAGCTGTCTTTATAATTTATCTGATCAGCCGCCAAAAGATTGGTTTTTCTGTTGATGCTGCGATCTACGGATTTGCGGCCGGTGCTGGTTTTGCACTTGCTGAAAATATTGTTTATCTTATAAGGCTAATGAATGAACCGGAAATAGTGATATGGATTATAAGAGGATTTGGGACAGCCATGATGCATGGCGGCTGTACAGCAATATTTTCGATGCTTCTAATTGGTGGGGTTCAACGTGAAAAACCTTTAGCATTGGCTTTTTTCCCAAGTTTAGCAGCGGCATACCTCCTTCATAGCGGGTTCAACCATTTTTTCTTAAACCCTTATCTTCAAACCGTTCTCATTTTTGTCATTCTGCCCGTTGTGTTTACAATTGTATTTCAGAAAAGTAATTCGGTTTTGCAGGACTGGCTTGAGATAGAGTTCAGCAATGAAGTTGAGTTGCTGAGGATGATCAAACAGGGTAGCTTTACTTCAACCAAAGCCGGTGATTATCTTATTAGCTTAAAAAAGCATTTCGATGCTGAGATGATTTTAGACCTTTATTGCTACATCAGCTTATATCTTGAACTTTCAATAAAAGCCAAACGAAATCTCATGTTGAAAGAGAATGGATTTGCGGTGATTGAAGAGCCTGATATTATGGAAAAATTGAATGAACTTCAGCAACTTCGGAAGCAAATTGGCAAATTAGGTGAGCTGGCAATGCAGCCTCTTGTTCGGATGAAACACCGTGAACTATGGAAATTGAATCAATTGAGAAATTAATTTTAACCAAATACCAACTTTTTGGATAGCATAAATGTACTTTGTGAAAAAGGATGAAAACATAGAAAAAAGAACCTTGCAGGATGAAAGCTTCATACTGCTTAATACAAAAGAGGATCATGAAATAATCAGACGTGTATTGAATGAATCAGTGGATGCTTATGGACTGCTGATAAAAAAGTACCAGGTGCCTGTTTACAATCTTTTTCTTCGTATGCTTCATGACCGTTATGAAGCTGAAGAGCTTACGCAGGAAACATTTATAAAAGCTTACGAAGCCCTTCATTCATTCCGTTTTGAGTATCGTTTTTTCAGTTGGTTGTATCGTATTGCAGTTAATCTGGCTTTAAATAACTTAAAAAAACAAAGAAAATTTGTTGGTATTGAACACCTTAAAAATTCTTCTGATGAAAGCAATGAAAAAAATATTGAAAGTGACGCAAATCTTAGAATTGCTGTTGACCAGTTAAAAGAGCGCTTCAGGACCGTGTTGGTATTAAAGTATTACCAGCAATTATCGTACAAAGAAATTTCATTTGCACTTGACATAACTGAAAAAAAAGTTAGATCACGTCTCTATGATGCAAGGATTCAGCTTAAAGTAATTTTAGAAAAAATGGGTTACAATTGATACTATTTGCATTAAAACTAAAGAAAAAACCATGTGGTTCAGTAAAGCAAAATTAAAACGACTTCAAAAAGCCAAAATCGAGGGTTACATTACCTCCGAACAGGAGGCTGTGTTGAACAAAATACTGAACAAGTATGAGGCCAGAAGTATAGCTTTTCAGCGTTTGATGGAGATCGAAAAGCAATTGGAAATGACAAAACCTGAAGATAAGCCGATCGATGTTTCTTCAAACGTGATGCGGCGAATTAAAGCTGATAAAAAAGTGACAAGACCTATCTTCTCCAATGTTATATTTTCAGGAAATATTTTTAACCCTGTTCCGGTTCGATTTGCAGTAATTATGCTCATTGGAATTTTTATCGGCTCTGCCTTCACATGGATGTTTACTGCTGAAAAAAATACCACAAATAACCAAGCGCTTGTTGGAAGTTTATCTGCTACATCAGATCAAGCAATTAACTATTCAAACCGAAATAACTTAATAAAATTAATCCCCTATCAGATTGGCAACCTTCATTATCTAAATTTTATAGTCTATGCACGTAACGAGATCAACTTTGAAGTAACATTTAATGAATCAGATTTTTTACTCACGAAGGCTGACTATGTTGTAACGCAGGGAAACAAATCCTCCAGTTTTAATATTGGATCCATTGGATTTGTTGCCTCAGGGATGACTTCTTTTCAGATTATTCTTGAAAA
Source organism: Bacteroidetes bacterium HGW-Bacteroidetes-1 (assembly GCA_002842755.1). Classification (GTDB taxonomy): domain Bacteria; phylum Bacteroidota; class Bacteroidia; order Bacteroidales; family F082; genus JALNZU01. The sequence goes on from PHDU01000004.1 coordinate 56,225, forward strand.
AGCAAACGAAACAAAGGCATCCATCACAGTTACTGCAATGCAGAACCAGTCAATTTTGATCTCTAAACAACTTTTTCTTGAATAAAACCAACTTTTTGATGTAAAACCTATAATTCCTAAAAAAGATAGATTGAATAATTCAAAATAATCAAAACTAAAAAATGAAAAAATGAAAAAGTTAACAATTTTACAAACAGTCTTTGTCGCTGCAATAGCGCTAATTATTGGCTTATTTGTTGGCATTGCCATTAAAAGCACTCCACCACCTGCAGACGATCTTGCCGGAACCATTGGAAAAGTGGATCGATACCGCAATGTAAAAATTACCGAGGATGATATTATACTGCGCAATGAGTTGGTTGAAGATACTGTCAAGCGCGCTCAGTACGAGAAGTATCTTTTGTATCATTACTACCAGTCATTAAAAACATCTTCAGACGTGGATGCAGTTCTTGAAAAAACAACGGCATCATCTGACTTTTACAAAACATATTATCCATATGCTGATGCTTTGAAAAGTTTCAAAGTTTTCCTTGAACCAGCTCGTATTGACATTCTGAATGCACTCAACATGATCATTGCATTGGATGAAAATGAAAATATTCCGGTGATCGACTATCTTAATAAGGCACAGAACGCCATTGCCCGGATCCGCAACAATGACGCAATTCTGATGAATTATATGGAGTCCATTGCTTCATTTATTGAGGCAAACCCTGAAGTTAATAATGATGAACTTGCAGACGCGCACGATATTTTAGAATTAAATATCCTGCAATCAGCCATCCTTACCCAAAACAAACCAATGTTGAGCTACTTAGATAAAAAGAAACTCATGAACGAAAAAGAAGGCATAAAAGAATTGGCTTCTGAAGCACAGCTAAGCCTTTATATGCAAGATCAGTTTGCCATGGATGCCGAAAGCATTAATGCAATCAATTCCCAACAATTACAAAGCATAGTATATACGGACATGAATCAACTGCAAAGTGCTGTCATTGGGAGCATGGAACAATTTAATTCTTTTACAGTGTTCAGTGCAGATGCCATTTCGAGCACATCGGAACTTGGCAATCAGGAAGCGCTCCAAGATATGCTGAATGATGCCGGAAATCTTGGTACTGGCTTTACCGATATGCCGCAATTAGGGTTCTTTAGGAGTACGGAACAACTCCGTGCACATTAAACTCATCTTAATTTCTTCAGATGTGGAATAAAGCCAAGCTAAACATTCCCTCTTTTAGAGAATATGATAATCAAAATTAAACCCAATAGTTAAAACAAAAATATGAAAAAGTACACCTTTCTTCAAGCCGGTCTTCTGGCAATTATAACTTTGGTGTTAGGTTTATTAATCGGCATGTTCATTCATTATCCAAAAACAGAAAGTAAAGACCTAACTGGAACCATTCGCAAAGTGGATCGCTACCGAAACGTTCAAATTACTGAAGATGATATTCTTTTGCGCAATGAGCTGGTTGAAGATACCGTCAAACGTGCACAATACGAGAGGTACCTTTTGTATTATTACTACCAGTCATTAAAAACATCATCCGATGTGGAACAAGTGCTCAATAAAACAACCAACGCTGAAGATTTCTATAAAACCTATCAGCCATATATCAATGCCCTGAAAAGCTTTAAGGTTTATCTAGAGCCTGCCCGTATCGATATACTGAATGCATTAAACCTCATTCTTTTATTGGACGAAAATGATAAAGTTCCGGTCATTACTTACCTGAATTTTGCACATAATGCAATAGCACGGATCAAAAACCACAATTCCATCCTATTGAATTATATGGATGCTCTTGCTTCCTATCTTGAAAATAATGCTGATGAAGCCCATGCCGAACTGGAGGATGCACACGATATTCTCGCATTAAATGTAATCCAGTCAGCCATTCTTACGCAAAATAAGCCGATTTTGAGCTACCTCGAGAACAAGAAAATGATGAATAATAAAGAGGGAATAAAAGAATTGTCATCTGATTCACACCTAAAAACAAGCTTTACAGGACAGTTTGTTTTGGATTTCGAAACAATAGGAATAGAGTTTCCAATCATTTGTGATATGGAAGAACTGCAATTGACTGTTGGAAGGGATATTGAAAAACTGATAAACTTTTCAGAATCAATGAGCGCTTATTTTGGGCTCAATTCACAAATGAATTGCATTTTCGATTTGGGTAGTCAGGAAGCCCTGCAAAACCAGCTGAACGATGCGGATAGTAAACTGGGGACATTTATGAGTACTGAACTATTGAGTGTTGAATATAACAGGTTAATGTAATAAACACCATTAAAAATAATGATAGAAAGTTGGTTTTACATCTTCTGAATTATTGCATGCTCTTAAGCAAGCTTCATTTGGTTTGAAAAAATCAGATTGCATTTTTGACTGCAATGCAGAATTGTTGTTAGAATCAAAAAACTGAACCATGCCAACAAAACATCTATGTTAAAATATATTTGCATTCGTATTATATTGTTGCTGTTCCTTTTTTGCGGGACAGCAACGATGCTTTTAGGTCAGAAGATAAGCCGTTTTAAAACCGATGAAATGGAATTGATCTATTTTGGGAAGCGATATTCTTACCTGATGCCCCATGTAGCACGAACCTTTCATAACGCGCTTGATTTTCACAAACAACACTGGGACTATGATCACAAGAAAACTTTTGTGATGCTTACCGATTTTGAAGACGATGGTCATGGAGGCGCCATGGTGATACCTTTCAACATGATTGTGTTAGGCATTTCTCCATTTAATTTTGCATTTAGCATAACACCTTCCAGCGAGCGATTTCAGTGGCTTTTTGCTCACGAACTTACCCATGTTACCTTAGCCGACAAAGCCAATAAAACAGATATGTTTTGGCGTAAAGCCCTGTTTGGTAAAGTAAGACGGGATGAAAAAATGCCCCTGACAGCTTTCTGGAGTTACCTTACTGCACCTCGGTGGTATGCCCCACGCTGGTATCATGAAGGAATTGCCTGCTATCTCGAAACCTGGACCTCGGGGGGGCTTGGCAGGGCATTGGGACCATACGACGAAATGTATTTCCGAAGTATTATAAATGAAAAATATCCCCTTTATTCGGTGGTAGGTTTGGAGACAGAGGGATCCACCATTGATTTTCAGGTAGGTGCCAATTCATATTTATATGGAACTCGTTTTGTTACTTATCTTTCGCAAGCTTACGGTGATGAAAAAGTTAAAGAATTTTATAAAAGAACAAATGACAGCAAGGCCTTTTATGCTGGGCAGTTTCGAAAAGTTTTTGGGAAACCTGTTCAGGAAGCCTGGGGTGAATGGACCAAATTTGAAAAAGAATTTCAAACCAAGAATCTTGAAACCATCAAAGAATATCCGTTGACTGCATTCCGACCGATAACACCAGAACCTCTTGGTAGTTTTTCAATCGTTGGCTATGATGCTGAAGAACAAAAAATATATGCTGCTATCAACCATCCAGGAGATATTTCTATGATTGCTGAATTGGATTTGATATCAGGCGATGTAAAAAAAATCGCAGTACTTGACTCTCCAATGTTGTATTCTGTAACTTTTTTAGCTTATGATCCGGGGAAGAAACAGATATTTATTACTGAACAAAACAGCAAATTCCGAAGTTTAGTAAAAGTTGATGTGGAATCGGGCAAAAAGGAAACCCTGATCGGATATTCACGAACAGCGAACCTTGCTTTCAATCCTGTTGACCGCAGCCTTTGGGGTGTTCGACACGACAATGGATATGCAACGCTCGTCAAGATTCCTGAGCCCTATACCGAGATTGTTCCCATGTACACGACCGATTTTGGCCGATCCCTGCTCGATCTTGCCGTTTCTCATGATGGTGGCCGTCTCATTGCCACGCTCACTGGCATTCGTGGCGAGCAATCAATAATTTTGTTCAATCTCAATGATCTTGAAATCGGAGTAAAAACTTTTGAAACGGTATATAAATTGGATGACAATACACTTACACAGTTTCGTTTTTCCAATGATGATCGCTATTTAATCGGCACTTCCTATTTTACTGGAGTATCAAATATTTGGAGAATAAATTTGGAAGATAAGGCTTTTGAATTGCTTTCAAATGATGAAAGTGGGCTTTTCATGCCCCAACAAATAGGTGATGATTCATTGTTTGTACTCAAATTTAACCGCAATGGGATGCAACCGGGAATGATTCCTATTCAGGTAATCAATGAAGCCAATTCTATCAATTATCTTGGAAATCTGGCTTATGAAAAAAGTCCGGAAATTGGTGATTATTCGCTAGCTCCAGCTTCAAGAGTGAATATTGATTCATTGAAAACAGAAGAAGCTTCTTATGTACCTATTAAAAACATGTCGCTTACTGGCGCTTATCCTGATATTGCCGGTTATAAGGAAACCGTTGCACTTGGATATCGGCTCAATTGGCGCGACAGAGTTGGATTATCAAATTTGAGTCTGTTTCTTGGCAGCTCTCCCTGGAGTGCCTATCCAGACAAGCAAAAATTTCATGGTCAGATTCAATGGGATTATTGGTTGTGGAGTTTTAATGCAACTTATAACAAAACCGATTTTTACGATATTTTTGGACCTACTAAAAGAAGCAGGGCTGGCTACTCTGTAGGGTTCAGTTATAACAAAAACTTATCCACAAAAGCACCATTTAAGTGGCATTATGGATATGGCGTGACACACTATGGCGATTTGGAAGTACTGCCTCAATTTCAGAATGTAGCTTCACCAATAAAAAACTTTCAGAGTCTTTCCGCAGAATTTGGGATATCTAAATTACGTCGCACACTTGGCGGCGTAGAAGATGAAAAAGGTTACCTGTGGAATTTGACCGGCTATAGCTATTTTGCGAAAGGAAACCTTTATCCCTCAATTATTTCAGAACAGCATATTGGTTTTCTTGTGCCGTTTATTAGAAATACCAGTTTCTGGATTCGAAACAGTATGGGACAGTCATTTGGCAAGCGTGGTTCATCGTTCTCAACTTTTTATTTTGGTGGTTTCCGAAACAATTATGTTGATTGGCAATCCTCGGATCAATACAGAAAAATTCTTGCTTTTCCAGGTGTCAACATTGATGAAATAAGTGCTCATAATTTTATTAAAACGATGGGAGAACTCAATCTCAAGCCTATTCGCTTGCGCAATATTGGAACAACCTGGCTATATCCTACATTTATCAAAGCCTCCTTGTTTGGAACCCATCTTCTACTCAATCCAAATGATGACTTAACTTTAAACAATGTATTCAATGCCGGAATGCAGGTTGATCTGGAACTGGTATTATTTTCCTATTTGAAAACAACCTGGTCAGCAGGTTATGCAAGAAAATTTGAAGCTTCATACCTTCCAAAGGAGCAATGGATGTTTTCGGTAAAATTATTAGGAAACTGATTTTTTGTATTTTTAATGATCAAAATCTGCAATATTGCATTGGATAGTAAGAAATTAGCCTTGTTTTGATTTTGTAATACTTCGCATCAAACAAAACTGTAAACAATAAATCTTTCCGAATCCAATCTCTAAATAAAATGAATTAGTTGTGTTTATCAAGATACAAACAGCCACAATGAAGCTACAAGAAAACATCAAATCGCTCAGACTTCAGAACAAACTGGAGGAGCTCGAAACTATTAGTGTTTTCATTGATGAACTTTCAGAAATCTGGGAAATTCCGATGGCAATGGCGATGACACTAAATCTGGTGCTCGAGGAGGCTTTCACTAATGTTGTCAACTATGCCTTTGACAATAAAGAAGTTCATTTCATTCAGATTGACTTTATAATGAGAAACAGGGAATTGACGATTAAAATTATTGACGATGGTAAGGCCTATGATCCCACACAAAATACCGATCCGGATGTAACTCTTTCGGCAGAAGAAAGGTCAATCGGTGGACTGGGCATTTTTCTTATTCGCAAAATGATGGATGAGGTGGGATATGCGCGTCTTGAAAATAAAAATGTTTTGACGATGAAAAAAGCAATAGGATAATTGCAGGCATTGGTTTTATTACTGTTATGTACAATAACTTGCAGAACTCTGATGTGCGTCAATGCAAGGGAACAAGGAAATTTGATATTACATTTCATAGATTAAAGGATAGCATTCATGAAGCATCTAATTAAAGACCTTTGGCTGGCTTTTGCTCTGATTATAGGTACGTCAGCGATACTGTTGATGTCCGACATAGAACAACGGCAAAGCAACGCTTCCCAAGATAAACGCGAATATCCAACCATTGCCATCATGCAGATTTCTTCAACTCCTTTGCTCGACATGCATATTGCCGGCGTATTAGATCGTTTGGAGGAGGGTGGTTATGTATCAACTGACCGGAACAATATAAGGCAGTTCAATCCTCAGGGCGATTTCAGTACTGCTAATACAATTGCCCGCGAGATAGCAAATGGACCCTATGATCTGGTGATTACTTCAAGCACAGTAGCTTTGCAGGTCTTTTCAAAAGCCAATCAATCTACAAAAAAGAACCATATTTTTGGAGCCGTTACAGACCCTGTTGGAACTGGCGTTGGAATCACCGGAACTGAACCTGATCAGCATCCACCCTATTTGGCCGGAATCGGCACTTTTCAACCTGTTCAGAATGCTTTCAGAATACTTCATGAGCTCAATCCAAAAATTAAACGTGTTGGCGTTGTCTGGAATCCTGGCGAACAATGTTCCGAGGCCTGTCTCTATGAAGCCCGACTTATATGCAATGAATTAGGAATACAATTGATTGAAGCCATTGCAACCAACACATCTGAAGTTTCAGAGGCTACCCGATCACTTCTTTCAAAAGGAGTGGAAGTGATTTGGGTTGGTGGTGATACGGTGGCTACAGCTTCTTTGGCAATGATTATTAATCTTGCTAAACAATCAGATATTCCCGTTTTCACCAATGATCCGATTGACTCTAAAGCTGGAGCTCTCTTTGGTTTAGGAGCTAATTATTTCACTGTTGGGCAATATACTGCAGATGTTGCTATTGCAGTTTTGGAAGGAAAAAGTCCTTCGGAATTCAGGATTGAAAATGTAGTTCCGGAGGAATTAAGTATCAACAACGAAGTACTGGCCTCTTTGGGAAAATCATGGAGTATCACCCCAAAGGTTCAGGCTCTGATGGATCAGCAGAAAACCGCAGAAAAGGAAGAACGTATAACAGTCGATTTTGCCGAACTTTCTGCACAAGGCATTAAGCCTTCAACAAATCAGTTGGAAAACGCGAATTTATTTCAGAATGTTTCTGTTAAAAACGGTAGACCGGCAAAAGTCTCTCTGATAACTCTGGTCGAGAATAGTTCGCTTGAAGAGGCAGCACAAGGTGTGGAAGCCGGAATGCAATGGAGTGGATTGAAAACAGGAGTTGATTATATCATCAAAAGCTACAGTGCTCAGGGTGAAATAGGTCAGCTGATGTCCATTATTGATGCTGTTGTACACGAAAAACCTGATGTGATAGTTACAATTACAACTCCCGTAATGATGGCGGTAATGAAAAAGGTGACCGATATACCTGTTGTATTAACCGTTACCAGTGATCCTGTCAAACTGAAGGTGTTTGATAAGGGTCGGCCGGATAATGTTTGTGGTGTCCATGATAATCCTCCGGTGGAGGGCCTGCTTGAAATGGCAATCGAAAATGATCCACAACTGAAAGTAGTAGGTATTGTATATGATGCTTCCCAGATGAACGCTGTTATTTCTGTTGAAAAATTGCGTGAAGCTGGTAAAAAAAAGAGTATTAAAGTGCTGGAAGTAACCGCTTCCAGTGTCAGTGAGTTGGCAATGGCCACACAGTCGTTAATTCAGCGAGGAGCTAAGGCTATCATCGTATCGGCCGATAACCTTGTCACAACAGGATTTGCATCCATTCACAAGGTTGCTGCTTCTGCTGCCGTTCCAATTTTTGCCACAGAGCCAAAACTTGTAGAACAGGGTGCTACAGGAGCCTATGGAGACAGTTATTTTGAATGGGGAAAGCAATCTGGTAAAATGGTAGCCAAGATTATTGCTGGTGTTCCTCCCTCCCACTTGCCGCTGACAGAAACAGCACTGAAAGAGAAAATAAAACCCATAAACAAACAAAAGAAAAGCGTCTTAGGAAGACTTTTAAAGCTTAGAATAGTTCATTACAGTGATACAGAATTTGCCGAACGCTGCCATGAGGGTCTCGTTGATGGTATCAAAAAAGCAGGTTTTGTTGAGGGAAAAGATTACGAATTAAAGGTTTATAACGCCCAAGGCGATATGTCAACCCTTTCAAGCATCATGAGCACTATAAAAACTGATCGTGTTGATTTGCTGATGGTAATATCTACCCCGACACTACAAGCTGCTCTGCGTCAGGCAGGCACAGATACAAAAATTGTATTCACCGGTGTTGGAGATGGTGTTCAGGCTGGCGCTGGAAAAAACGAAACCGATCATTTGCCAAATGTTACAGGTATCACAACACGATCTCCTTTTGATGGAATGGCTCGTCTTATCAAAGAAACGATGCCAGAGGCAAAGAATGTGGGAACTTTGTTTACTCCAGCCGAAATAAACAGTGTGCTATATAAAGATTGGTTTTTGGAAGCATTGAAAAAGCAAGGCATAGGCCTCGAAGCTATTCCGGTCACCTCAAGTGCTGACATAACTCAAGCTACCAGTGAGCTTTGCAGAAAAAACATACAAGTTGTTTGTCAGATTGTTGACAACATGACTCGTCCCGGTTTCGCACTTATTGCTCGTAAAGCCAGTGAAAATAATATGCCCGTTTACGTTTTCGACAGTGATCAGATGCGTGATGGCGGAGTTGTTTGCCTTGCTCGCGATTATTATGATGCTGGTCTTGAAGCAGCCGAAAAAGCTGTACGCGTTTTGCAGGGAGAAAACCCTGCAATGATTCCTTTCAGAAACACACGCTCAGAAAAGCTTATTTATAACCCTGAACTGGCTGAAAAATATCGGCTCCAACTTTCGAAGATCTTCCTTGAAAAAGCAACAGTATTTATCAATCAAAAGAAAAACTGATTATGCTACTGACCCAAGAACAGCGCGGAAAATATTTAGTTATTGCAGCTAATGGGCGTCTTGACGCCACATGGGCAGATTATTTTGCCGATACCTGCCTCGATCATATACGCAATGGCCATCACAATCTGATACTTGATGCCCAGGAATTATCCTTCCTTAGTTCTGCAGGCATTCGCTCCCTATTGCGAATTAACAAAGAAATTTTATCTGTTAAAGGTTCTTTCTTGATTGTAAATTCTGCTCCATTTGTTGCCAAAACAATAGAAATGACTGGCTTCAAACAATGGCTTTCTGAACAATTACCCGAAGAAATCAGTACGCAGAAAACAAATCAACTCCACAGTGAGGTGGAAAAAACAGAAACCTATGTTTTGAATCCTTCAGCAATGCTAACATTATCTGTTGTTGCCAACTGGCAGCCATGGCAAAGTTTGACACCTGATAAAACATATAAATTATCCTTTCCAAATTCAGTTTTTGCATTGGGCATCGGCAGTGCATCAGATAATTTTGATGAAGCCAAATTGAGTTTTGGTGAATTTATTGCCGTTGGGAGCCATGTGATTTTTCAGCCCCCTGAAGTAAAATCCCGTCCGGATTATCTCATAGCGGAAATGGATTACATTCCGGAAATGATCGTAATACAAGCGTTATGTTGTCAGGGAGAAATGTCGCATTTGTTTAGATTTTCTCCAGAAGAACGCATCCTGTCATTTACAATTTCAGAGATTATCGATCTTGTTTTTTCAACCACAAAAAGCAACAGCGTTGCATTTGTTATTTTGGCTGAGGTGGATGGCCTTGTTGGTGCCACGCTCATTCAATCCCCAGGACAAAAAAGTGAAAAAGACATCATGCCTTTTCCTGAAATTCGTGAATGGCTTTCTTTTTGCGGTGACAGATTGTTTGCCGGACATCAGGCATTGGTTTTTGGAATAGCAACCAGAAAAGAAAGTGATGTCAAACATTCATTGCTCAGGCCTCTTCCCGCTAATCCTGAAATTTCAGGACATATTCACGCAGCGGTTTTTCCCTTTCAACCCTTGCAAAACGGCAAAATTGATCTCATTAAAAATGTACAGAAATTTTTAAATGGTCCGCCACCAGAGGCACTGCTGCATCTTATTGATGATGACAGGCCTATAGTAGGTTTGGGTCAAAGTTCATTTATCAGGGGAGCCTGCTGGTGTGCGCCCCTTCAAAATAAGGAGGGTTTGGTATGAATTTAATTATTGGTGCATTTACAATTGGGCTGATTCTTTCTTTGCTTTCTCTTGGAATGTTGATCAGTTTTCGGATGATCAAATTTACTGATATAACAGTTGACGGTTCTATTACCCTTGGAGCATCTCTTTCAGCAGTACTAATCATGGCAGGCTGGTCACCCTGGCTGGCTACACTTTTAGCATTTCTGGCGGGATCATTGGCAGGTATGATCACTGGAATTCTGCATACACGCTTTAAAATACAAGAAATCCTAGCAGGAATTCTTATGATGACAGCCCTCTATTCGATAAACCTGAGGATTATGGGGCGCAGCAACATACCCCTTCTGGATACCGCCACTGTTTCATCCGGCTTTGAAAAACTACTTATAGAATTAACCGGAGGTGAAGCCAAACTGCTTGTTTTTGGCTGGCCGGTTTCTCTTGCGGATCTAGCAGTTTTTGGAAGCAGTTTGATATTATGTACACTCATTGGCATTTTGCTAACGCGTTTTCTTCGAACCCACTTTGGAACTGTATTAAGAGCAACAGGAAATAATCCGCAGATGGTTCGGGCCCAAGGAGTTAATAACAATACTATGGTAATTTTTAGTCTTGCTTTATCCAATGGATTGGTTGCTTTGTCGGGTGCTTTACTCGCCCAATATCAAGGTTTTGCAGATGTTCAAATGGGTATTGGGATGATGGTTTGGGGTTTGGCGAGTATTATTATTGGGGAAGCCCTGATTGGAAAAACGGGCTTAGGCGTTACTATTACCGGAGCTATTTTGGGAACCATTTTATTTCGCTTACTAATTGCAATAGCATTGCGCTGGGGATTGAATCCAAACGACCTGAAACTGGTGACTGCTTTGTTCGTTTTTCTCGCCTTAGTAACACCCGGCATGTTCAAATCGATGAGCAATAAATTTTTTGGAGGATCACGTCATGCTTAAAATATACGCAATAAGTAAAACTTTTTTTCCAAACACTGTCAATGAAGTGCGTGCACTGCAAAAAGTAAGTCTTACTATTGAAGAGGGAAGTTTTACAGCTATCATAGGAACCAATGGTTCAGGAAAGAGTACGCTTCTCAATGCCATTGCAGGAACATTTTTTCCTGATGAGGGAAAAATAACTTTAGATGGTACAGAAATCATTAATTGGCCTGAATATAAAAGAGCAAGCCTTGTAGGAAGGGTATTTCAGAATCCATTCGCCGGATCAGCCGCTGAAATGACCATTGCCGAAAACATTGTAATGGCAATGCGGCGCGGTCAAAGCCGTCCTTTGCGTCAAGCTGTTACTTTAAGTGTAAAAGAAGTTATCGCCGAAAGGGTTCGACTGTTGAAAATGGGCTTAGAAGACCGACTGGATAATCCTATTGGAACTCTTTCCGGAGGTCAGCGGCAAGCACTCACATTATTGATGGCAACATGGTTAAAACCCAAGCTGTTGTTGCTTGATGAGCATACTGCAGCCCTTGATCCAAAAAGTGCCGCTAAAGTTTCGGAACTAACAAAAAATATCATACAGCAAGAAAAACTTACTGCCTTAATGGTGACCCATTCCATGCAACAGGCAGTAGATCTTTCTGATCGTATTGTAATGATGCACAGGGGGCAAATTGTGGAAGACTATCGTGATGAGATGAAAAAGCGTGTTCGTGTGATCGATTTGATGGAAACCTTCGATAGGGTTCAGAAAAGAGAACTTTTTGATGAATCTGTGGCTGCTTTGCTTGAGAAGCAATATGTTTAAGAGATTAATAATGTTTCATTTAAGGTATTATATCATGAAAAAATCTGTTTTGTTTTTGTGTTTTCTGTGCGCTGTCATGCTTTCTACAAATTGTAAAAAAGAAGAAAAATATGATATCTATGGAACCTATCAAAGAGCCTATAACGTTGGAGGCGAAGACTATCAGGTACAACTTAGCTTTACCGAAAACGGACTGCTTCAATGGATTCCTGTAGATGTTATTCCAGACCATAATGCCTCCGAAGTAAGTTTTAATGTGCTTTCTGATAACAAGATAAAAATATTTAACGATACTGATTGTGGATCAGATGCTCAATATAATTTTGTAGTGACGAAAAACTATTTAACGCTGACCCCTGAAACAGAGGACTGTGATCCAAGAAATAATGCGTTGTCAGGCGAATGGTCAAAAGTTGAATAAAACAGATAGGTGTCAATCTTCACCCCAATTCAAATGTGGTAATCCCAAATACTTTTTCAAGCGCTAATTCAGGAGGTTTACCGTAATACATTCTGGCACATTCAAACACATATTGCGTTTTATACTTCTTTAGAAGCCTTACGGCGGCAGTGTTTGTTAGCGGAATATCCAGAAACACCTCCTCGCCGGGGACAGCGTTCAGACACGCTTTATACAGAGCTTCCGCAACCACTTCATTGTCAGCAAAAAGCGGACAAATCTTATACCCGGATGTTGCTTTACGCATGATTGCGAAGCCTTTCATCTGACCATCTGAAACATATTTGAAGTTCTTATTGCCTTGCATATTGAGCCAGGGTTTCAGAAACTGTGGTCGTGGAAAACCAAAACATTGGATATCGTATGAAAGCACAGCATCAAAATCAGAGAATTCTATTGAAGAAATGTGTGAATCAATAGTAAATATTTCGCCCAATTTCATGTGTCTTTCATCTCTGAAAACAGATTCAAATCCGCCTTTGCCATAAAATGATTGCATAGCCACTACACCATCCATGCCGATTGAAGCACCGCTTTCCAGACGAGATAGAAGCATATCTCTCCGCTGATACCAAAGCTTACGACCTATTCCGAGTGAGCGGTAATAAGGTTTTACGATAAACAAGCCCATGAAACCAAAAACACCATCATAAGAAATAATTGAACCTCCTGCTATCATTTCCTCATCCATAAAATATCCATAATGGCCATCAGGATCGGTGGCATAAAACACCTCTGCATCCTTTTCTCCCGGGTTCCAACCTTCCTCTCTGGCCCATTCAACAAGTGTTTTCACACCGTTTAAGTCTAATTTCTCAAATTTTAATGTTTCGAAATTCATATTTTACTTTGATCTATTTCCGGAAAGTTATTTAGATTCTTCATCAGGCATGGCTGCCATCACTTTTTCACATAAGATGGATGATACAATCAACGAGAGACGTTTGTGTTCAATTGGTCTGCTGTAATAGCATGCAATGGGCAACGCCCATTCGAGCAAAGCAATGTAATATGGAATGGAATCCTGATTTCCATTGACACTTTCGAGGGCATATTTTCGCATTTTGATCGCCAATAAAGCATTCTTATTGACCTCATCTTTATGTCTTCCCTTATAGGTTATTTCAGGAACATCGCTCAGTTGTTCTGTTTTGTAAAAACCTTTAATAAAATGAAGATAATCCACCATATCTGAACTATTTTCAAGAGGAGCATTATCGATTAAAAAAATTGCCTCAAGACGTGCAAAATCAGAAATGATCGATCGGGGTTTTGTTTCAGAAAAATCAATGAGATAAACATTCATGTTTTCGTCGAGAAGGATATTCTGCATGTTCAGATCACCATGACAAATGCCTGTAAAATAGTTAATGCCCATTTCGCGATGCCTTGCAAATTCATGTTTTAAAAACCAATAAGGATTCAGTATTGGTTCTGATTTTTCATCCACAGAAATATATTTTTCGTCTTCTGACACACCAAATAATTCATTTACTGTTTGATAGATGTGTGGGAAAAACGTGAAGGTAGGGTCATGGTCCTTGAAAGGAAAGATAGTTTTAGTCACGGGCTGTCCATACCAGGGTTTTAAAATCCTGAGGAATATTTTGTCGAAAAGAGGCTCCAAAAATTCCATGTCAGCCTGAAGATAGTAATGAGTCAACCATTTCAATTGGCTTGATTCACCTCCAATTCCAACAAAATTATATCTAAGCGCCCCCGTTTCTCCATAATATTCATTACCAAGAACTATGGCGCTGTTGTTGAAGATATAAGGCAGTGCGAATTGCTGACAGCGTTCAGATTCTCTTTTAATTAATTCGCGATGTGCTATTTTAAGTACTGTTGGTCTCATTTTCCTTCCTTCGTGATCGTAAGAAGCTACCCGAAAAGTTTGGGCAGAATAGCCACCATGTAATTGTTCGATCATTAGTTTTGAAGAATCGGCATAAAGCAATCTGGCAAGAAATTGTTGATGCAACTCAAACGCAAAGCCGGCATTCGTTTCAATAATCAGCCTCTGCTTATCATTGGGCTTCATTTCATTCAAAGAAAAAAGCCATACAATAGGATTTTCGATCAAAAAATCACGTGCTACCAAACCAACTTCAAGTATGTTTTCAAAGGATAAACCATTTTTAATCCATTCATTAAGCGGTTTTTCCTCAAGAGAGGAATCTATCTCAGACAGACTGAACTTTAATCCGAAAAGAGCATTGCTCTCGCTGCTTTTTGTAATCCAATGATCAAAGTGAACAAGCTTATTTTCATCCACAATCTTCCTGAATTCTGACTTATTTGTAATTGCCAGGGTGATTGAAGGAGCGTTTTTATCGAAACTTGCAACAATCATGAACAGCATTGTTTTATCCTGAAAGAGCTCTTCTGTTAGTTTTCGTATTGCAAGATCCAGCTTTTCAATTGAAACTTTAGAGGGTTTCGAGAGTTTAAGAAAGCCATCCGGATGATGTCCGAACGAAAGCGCTTCATGAATCAGGATTCCTGTTTTTTTTGCATCAGAAATAATCCTGAAGTCAGCATCCATGTCAAGTTTTTGTGACAAAAATCCCGAACAGTTTTCGGCAATAACAAACAAATCAGGTTCATTGGAATCATTGATTTCTGATTCTAAAAGAGACCCAAATCCAATAGAATATCCAAGTTCGTGATAGCTTACAATTTCGGAAGATCTCCAAATCTGATTTGTCTTTTCAATTTTTTCGGCAGACTGATAGGTGTATTGGATTTCATCAACAAGATAAGAATACGTTTCTTTTTTTTGTTTAGTATTTGACCTTATTATGGCCAACGCAGCTTGCACATTTTCATGAATATTGAAAACAAGATGCAATCCAGCCATGGCCAAAACCTGATACACAAGAGGATCTATTCCAGTAAGATACAGTTCGTTTTTACTCAATAACAATCGTTTTTTTGTTTTTAGTAAAATCCTGATTCCTGCACTTGACATATAAGGACATTCAGAAAAGTCAATAATAATATCATGATTGCTTTCTGGTAATGCCATCAAGGCTTGATCCAGATCGTTACTCGTATTAGAATCAAGCCGTCCTTTGAGTTTGATACAGCTGTTTCTTTCGTCTGTTATTATCTCCATAATTATTATCAATTTTTTTACAACCCGTTGCCCAACTATTAATGATAGTCTTTCATGATTTCAGTCAATAACTCACTTGCTAGCTTTGATGCAATCACAATTTTTGACGGATCAACAAAAACATTGTTGAGATATTGCATTTTCAAAATATCTCCATCGCGAAGCTCCGGAACAATGCCGCTTAACATGAAGCCAGCCTTGTTTAATTCTCTTGAAAGCACTGCTGCATAGGGAATTCCAAGTGGTATTTCGACATAAATTGTTTCAATTTTCTTCAGGCACAACTCTCTCAACTGCCTTGAAATCAATCCAACTGCATCCATCCCAATTTGATTGACCGCAATTACAGCAATATTAAGATCAGGCTTTACGGCCGTATTGATCACAGAAAGAGTATCCAAAACATCAGGTTTTTCATGATCAGGGACTAAGATTATCTTACGGTCCAAAGCAAGATTATCATATATCTTTTTAAGGACAGGATAGAATTTTTCATTCAAATAGACTGTTCTGAAGGGTTCCTGGCTAGTTTTTAAATAAAACAGTACGACAGCCTGACGCTGTTCGCTTTTTTTACCGTCATTAATTTTTTTAAAGGTTAAGTTTTCACCTGCATATGCGAGCATTATCCCCGTTTCTTTTGCTCCAAGACTTATATTTCCCTGCTGTGTGAAAGAATGAATGGTCACTGCTTCACTAAAAATTCCATACATATTATTGGTATGGGCATATCTTGTGAGGAATTTTTTTGATTCTTTGAAAATGCTATGACCACGATACCGTGGATCAACCATGGCAGCGCCGGAGTCGGCTACCTTCGCGCCCTTATGTTCGAAAAACAAACTCAGATTACCAACAATTTCACCCTCCTTATTCACAGAAACGGCAGATGTAAGAAGTCCGTTTTCTATTAACTCTCTGATCTTTTCAGGATAGTAAAACACCGAAGAATAGGTATATCCATAAACCCTATATGCAAGCCGCGAAAGCATTGAGACATCCCTGAGCTGAACAAGTCGCATGACAGGGGCATCGGTTGAAACAGCCTGTTCTGCCTCAACATTTTTTTGTTTATCTTCAATTGTAAGCAGGTCTGCAATGCTTGTTTCGGGAAGATATTTAATAAGCTCCGTTTTCTTTCCACTGCGACCGAGGTTAATCATGTTAAACTCATCGGCAAGGTTTCGCATTAATAAAAGTCCAAGAGCGGCGTTTTCCTGTTTTTCCAGTCGCTCGGCATCGGAAGGGATTCCCTGATCTTCAATTGTTATAACAAATGCTCCGGGCTTGTAGCTCACCATTATATCAAAGCTGCCAAATTCACCTTCGTCAAAAGAATTTTCAATCGTACTGAGAACGGCCTCTTCTGTTGCCAGCTCTAATTTTTTCAGATCAGATTCGGAAAAACTAAAAAGTTTTGCATAATACAGAACAAATTCCTGAGCAGAACGAATGTATAAGGTATCGGAATAAAGGCTCAGCTTTGCAATGTAATCTTTAGAAAGCAGATTTTTTGATATCATAGTCAGGCAGTTAAAGGTCTATTTTTTAATGCTATTTTTCAATTGTTTATTGCTTTCTTCAAATCAGGAAAGATTTTAAAAATGGTTGAAAAACCTGAGATATCAAAAATTTCTTTGATATTTGGATTTAAACCAAAGAGGCTGAGTCTGGCGTTTTTTACAACCATCTTTTTTTGCAGAATCAAAAAAACTCTCAGTCCAGAACTGCTGATATAATCCAATTCTGTACAGTCCATAATTATTGATTTCGGCTCATTTTCCAGGACTGATTGAATTGCTTTTTCAAGTTGAGCTGCAGTTACAGTATCAACACGACCGATGATTGCAATTTTTGTATAATTATCTGTTTGATCCGTTTTAATTTCCATAATAGTAAACATTTAAGTGATGATTAATTAATTTTATCTCCTTTTAAGCATTTTTGATTTTCAGCAATAAATTATTTCGGTCATTGATGCGTGTATGTTCAACGCTTTGACATCTGGCAAGAATAAGCCTTAATCCAATATCGTCTTCAAGATCGTTATCCTCGAGCGGGTTGTAAGCCACTCCTGCACTATCAAAATTCAAATTTACAGTGCCGTTCTTTTCCGAATAAGAAAGTCTGATGTGGATATCTGAAAAGTCTTTTTGGAGTAGCAAAACTTCTTCTGACACAAGCACTACAAAATCAGTGACCCTGACCGGAAGCAGATGTTTATCGCAGAATGAATGCAACAAAGCCTGAACCGCATAAAGGTCGTAATTGGCTGATTTGATAGGAATATCGAGGCTTCGGATACGATGAATGAAGGCTTTCGTTTTTTTCTTTACAGGATTTTCAAAAATTTGCTCAGGAGGTCCTTCTTCGTAAATAATTCCTTCATCCATATAAAAAACCCTGTTGGATATGGTGCGAGCAAACTCCATTTCATGGGTTACAATTACCATGGTCATTCCTTCTTTTGAAAGCCTTCTGATTACTGCCAGCACTTCGCTTACCATTGTTGGGTCGAGTGCTGAAGTAGGCTCATCAAACAGTAAAATTTCAGGATCCATAGCCATACAACGTGCGATAGCTACCCTTTGTTTTTGTCCTCCTGAAAGTTCATCAGGAAGGCTGTTTTCTTTTTCGGCCAACCCAACAAGCTTAAGCAGTTCAATGGCTTTTTCTTCAGCCTGTGCTTTTGATTTTCCTAAAAGTTTGATAGGTCCAATGGTGAGGTTTTCTATAACAGTAAGGTGGGCATAAAGATTGAACGATTGAAACACCATACCCATCTTCTGTCTTATTTTTGGAACATTGGTATATTTATCCATTAAGGATACTTCATCTATGTAAATCTCTCCACCTGTTGGCATTTCCAAAAGATTCATACAACGAAGCAGGGTACTTTTTCCTGTTCCTGAAGGGCCAATGATGGTAATAATTTCGCCCTTATGAATGTCAACATTAACATCCTTCAGTACGACCAAATCACCATAATGTTTTGATAGATTCCTGATTTTAATCATTGCAGCACCTCCTTCTTAAAACTTAAGCGTCGTTTCTTTGGATCAACATTAATTTCAATATAGTCAAGAATCAGAGTCAAAAGCCAGGCAATCAGAATGTAAATTACCGCTGCCATAATCAATGGAAAAAACGCATCAAAAGTTCGACTTCGTATGATATCACTTGCTTTCGTAAGATCCTCAACAGCAATGTAACCTACAATGGATGTCATTTTTACCAAAGAGATGAATTCACCTTTATAAACAGGAAGAACACGTTGAAGCGCCTGAGGCATAATGATATGGATGAAAGTTTGCACTTTAGTGAACCCGGATGCAATTCCTGCCTCATGTTGTCCTTTGTCGATACTTTCCACCGATGTTCGGAACATTTCCGACACGTAAGCAGCAAAATTGATCCCAAATGCAATAACAGCAACGATAACAGGACTGATGTTTACAGAGGCAAAAACAACATAGTAAATAATCATAAGTAAGACCAGAACAGGCGTGCCTCTGATAAGAGCAATATAGTACGATGCAAAAATACGCATGGCTTTGTTTTTTGACATACGCATAAAGCAGATCAGCCCCCCAAGCAATGTGCCTGTTATTGCTGCAAGAATAGAAATGATTATCGTGACAGATAATCCCCTCAGGATCATTAGATAGCGCTTTTCGCGAATGATGTTATTGACAAAACTATTTGATACACTTTCAAGAAATGTTCGTTGAACCTCTTCATGCACTTCATTCTTGAATTTTGCAAGCCTTTTCTTTGGAGCGATAACGGCAGTCCGGAAAATAGCATAAGAATCGGAAAAGTTAATTTGTTCTGCCCTTTCTTCACTGATGGCAATTCCATCGGTAATCATGTCTACTTTCCCTGATGAAAGAGCAGCAACCAAAGCAGGAAACTCAATGTTTACTATTTCGAGTTTATATTTTCTTCGTGCGGCAAAGGTCTGAACCATCTCAATATCAAAACCAACATGTTTTCCATTCATTACAGCAACATAAGGAAGATCTTCAACAGAAACGCCTACTGTAAGTTCTTTGTCCGAATCAGAATTAATAAATTCCGGCATTTCTGCCTGTTCGGCATCATTAACAAACCAGCGCTCATGCATCTTTTCATACGTGCCGTCCTGTCTTATTTCTTTCAGATAGGTGTTAAATTCGTTCAAAAGGTCTTTGTTTTGCTTATTAAAACCAACACCGAGGGGCATGTCCAGAACCTTATCGGTGAGCATTCCAAGGTCTGGATTACGTTTCAGAACCAATCCGGCAGTAATGAGATCAAACATGGCCACATCAATTTTGCCGCTTTTAAGCGACATTATCATATCAGCAGTACTTTCAAACCTTGCTACCCTGGCTTGTGGAAACTTTTTTTCCATAAAAGCATCATGCACTGTACCTGTAAAAATGCCAACTTTTTTATCAGAAATGTCATCCAATGTATTTAATTTGAGTCCATTATTGTATTCGGTAATAGCTTTCTTACCTATGATGCTGACTCCTGAAGAATAATAGGGATCAGAAAATTCTATTTCTTTTTTCCGCTCTTCAGTAATGGCAAGCGATGCAGTAATCAAATCAATTTTTCCACCGTTCAAAGAAGGAAGCAGACTACCAAACGGCATATCGACCCATTCTACTTTCCGGCCTGACCATGCAGCAAAGCGACTCACAAGTTCAATGTCAAAACCTTTGTATTTTCCTTCACTTCTTGAAGCATATGGCAATCCATTATCGCTTGAAATTCCGGCTTTCAGAATACCCTTAGGATTTTGATTTTCGATCAAAGGCATTTCAGTATCGGAACCTTCAAGCCATCGTAGAACCATATCCTGATGAATTCCATTGGCCTTTATTTCGGCAAGAAACTGATTGAATTCCTGTCGAAATCCATCAGATTTTTTATTGAATCCTGCTCCTATGTCAACAAGATATAAGTCCTTTATCAACACTTGAAAATTCTGATTGGATGTGGTAGCTTCCTTTACACTACTTTGACCTATGAAAGCAACTTCAATTTTATTGGTATTGAGGGCTATCAGCATATCGGGGATTGAGTTGAAAAGCAAGATTTTGGCTTCAGGATAGTTTTTTGTTGCATATAACTCATAAATAGAACCCATTACAACACCAATGACAGAATTGTTTTTAACAACAGCAGAAACAGTCGGTTGATTATCAGATGCACTATTGTTTTTGTTTTTTCTACCGATTATACTGACTCCAGATGCGTAATATGGATTGGAAAAATCAATTTCCATTTTACGCTCATCGGTAATCATGAGTGAAGCCGTAATGATATCAATTTTTCCAGAAATCAGCGAAGGCATCAGGCTTCCAAAAGGCATGTCAATCCATTCCACAGTCTTATTTGACCAGACTGAAAATCGTCTGCCCAGTTCAATATCGAAACCTTTCCACCGGCCTTCACTTTTAGCTACAAATGGAAGTCCGATATCGCTTACAACTCCAATTTTCAGCAATCCTTCCGGATTAGGTGGTTCATTGATATCGGGCATTTCAGATCCGATGTCTTCATGCCATCTTTTAACCATTTCATCATAGGTTCCATCGGCTTTTAATTCAGCTAAAAAACGATTAAAACTTTCTCGCAATTCATCAGATTTCTGATGAAATCCTGCGGCTATATCAACCGTAAAAAGGATCTTTTCAACCACTATAAGCTCATTATTTGCGGTTAGCACTTCCCGAACTGAAGCGTGATCAATAAATGCGACCTCCACTTTTGATGAACTAAGCGCCATGAGCATATCTGGAACTGAATTGTATGCCAGAATTTTAGAATCAGGATACACTTTAGTGGCATAACTTTCATGAATTGAACCCATCAGTACGCCAATCTGAGCATAGTTTTTATTCTTTTCTTTTTTCTCTGCGACAGGCTTTGTGTTGCTCTCTGATTGAGATTTTACAAGCGCTGCCAGCCCGCTTTCGTAGTAACAATTTGAAAAAAGAACACTTTTTGCCCTTTCTTCAGTAATGGATAACCCGGCCCCTATCATATCCACTTTGCCTGATATCAATGCAGGCAGCATTGCACCAAATTCCATATTGACCACTTCCAGTTTTTTGTTCAGGTGTTTGGCAATATGGTTTGCAAATTCAATATCAAAGCCTACAATACCACTATTACCATCAACAAACGACATCGGCTCGGTAACGGACGCTGTGCCAAAAAGTAATACTCCTTCTGTCCCAAGATTCTCAATGACAGGCATTGACTGAGGTAGACCTATTTCGGGAAGCCAACGCTTCATCATATCCTGATAAATACCTGATTGTTTTATGTTTTTTAGTGTTTCGTCAATGGCATTTTTGAGTTCCGTGTTGTTGATTTCAACAGCAAAACCATATTGGTCAGGAACCAATATTTCATCTAAAACCATCATCCCTGCATTTTTTGCGACTATGTTTTTCAATACAGGTAAATCATATACTGCTGCATCAGCTTTGTCATTTACAACTGCCAAAGCACAGTCATAAATACTGTTGAAATAGGCAAATTTCGCATCAGGAAAACGCTTAAGCACGAATTGATCAGCTACCGTGCCGGTAGGAACTGCAAAAGTTTTGCCTCCTGTAAGCATGGATAAGTCACTGATGTTTTTTCCTTCTGGTTCGCAGCTAGCAAGTAATATGAAAAGAAAAGGCAAAATAAGATTGAGTTTGTTTTTCATGTATAAAATCATCTAAGTTTTGTATCAAATATCTATTCAGGATTTTAATGCCCCCTAATGAATAAAAAGCGTTTTAAAATAAATTTCAATCAAAGTTATATGAATTCAGGTATAATTCACTTTCACAAGGATTTTTTTTGGCTTTTTGTTTTCATGAAACCTCTAAAACCTTTATCAAAATGAATTGATAAATATAACGTTGCTGGAAAAAAAATTCTTGGAGTTGACTGAAATCCCACGCAATAAAGACGCAAATACTGGCCTGCAAAGCAGATTATCGTTTTAGATTATTAAGAGGCTTTTGCTCTTTCAAAAAAGCAAATAACGTGAATGCACCTAACATAATCGTATTTAAAACAAGGCGCAAAGTCAATGAAAATTCAACAGTTAATTTTGCAAGAGAAAAAACAGCAACAGCGATGAAGGCATAAAGAAAAACACGTTTCAGATTATAAGGAATCGAATATACTTTTTGGCCCCAATACCAGGACGCAGTCATCATTAGAAAATAACAAACGAAATGTGTCCATGCTGCTCCATGATATCCAAAGATTGGAATCAGGAGAATATTCAATACAATGGTTAGAACTGCACCAGCTATGGATATTTTAGCGCCATCAGCTGTACGGTCGGTGAGTTTATACCAGATGGACAGGTTAAAATAAATCCCATAAAACAAATTGGCAATCAGAACTACAGGGACTATACCTAGCCCTTCACGATAACTTTTACCTATAAAATGCTGAAATAAATCGATATACAGAGTTACTATCAGGAAGATGAGCAATCCTGAAATGACAAAATAATTCATGATTTTGGCAAACAGTTCAGGGGCATCTCTTTTTTCAGCCTCGGCAAAAAAGAAAGGTTCAGCCGCGTAGCGGAACATCTGAATGAAGAGGGTCATCATTACGCCAAGCTTGTAGTTGGCTCCATAAATACCGAGCTGTGCCATTGGATTTTCGGCTTCCGGCAAGAGATACTTCAATAAGATTTTATCAATCATCTCAATAACCATTCCGGCTAAACCAACCACAAGAACAGGAAGTGCATAACGCATCATAGGCCTAAAAAGTGTTGAATCAATTTGCCATCGAAATGACTTCAATACAGACCCCAACATCATCAGGCTTAGAATACTGGAGATAAGATTAGAAAAAAAGACCCAAACTACAAGTCCTGCTTCGGGTCCAAAAATCAAAGCGCCAATCTGAAGCGATATTTCCGGAAAAACGATAATAAACAATATATTCATGCCAATGTTGGCCACTACATTCACCAATCTGACAATAGCAAAAAGCCTTGCCTTGTTCCTCTTGCGTAACATTGCAAACGGGATTGCTGTAATTGCATCAAAAGCCACGATAAGTGCAGCGAAAAGGATATATTCCGGATGACCATTATAATGGATGCTGTTTGCCAAAGGTTGATAAAAAAGAAAAATAAGCAACAAGAAAAGGCTTGTTGTGAGAATAATAGAAGACATTGCATTGTTAAAAACCTTTGCAGGATCATGCTTTTGTGCAAACCGGAAAAAAGCAGTCTCCATACCATAAGTAAGTAAAACCATGAAAAAAGCAATATAGGCATAGAGTTCGGTGATTTGTCCATAAATTGCCTGATCGAAAACACGTGTATAAAAAGGTACAAGAAAGTAATTGAGTAACCTTGGAAGGATTGTTCCCATTCCATAAACGGCTGTTTGGCCGGCGAGACTTCTTATAGGGTTCTTTGCCATATTTACCAAACAAAGGTAGTTTTTTGATTCAATTTTTTTAAATTGCTTAATCTTACTATTCGCTTTATTAGAACCCGTCTAAGGTTTTCGATAACTGCATTTACTCCTGCTTGAAATTTAGCCAATTGATGTGTCTGACTTTACACATTAGCTGGTTCTGTTTTTTAAGAATAAATGTGGCATATTGTATTCATTATTCTAATTGAATTAAATGCTTTTTGGCAAAACAATATGAAACGTGGTACCGCTCCCTTGCTCCGTTTCGAAGCTGATAGTACCACCCGCAGCCGAAATCATATTATAAACCATCGACAAGCCAATACCCATACCACTTGATTTTGTAGTAAAATTTGGGGTGAACACTTTTTGCTTTTCGTTTTCTGTCATTCCTTTTCCATTATCGCTGATTGCAATGAAATAATTGTCTTTGTGTGACTCAACCCAAATTTTAATAACCCCATTTTCTTTGTTACCAATCGCTTGTATGCTGTTTTTAATAATATTGGTGAAAATCCGGTTAATATTCCCCTGATCAGCAACAATTATCAATTCTTCATTTTCCGGCATTTCCAATTGAAAAAGAATGTTCTCTCTATTGTCGAAAAGTGTTACTATTTGCTGAATAAGCAGCTCCAATTGAATCGTAACAGGCTTATTTACTGGCATATTAGCAAAATCTGAAAAGGCCGAAGCAATTGAAGAGAGCGTATCAATTTGATTAATTAGCGTTTGGGTTGTATTGTTCAGTTTTTGGTCAATATCAGCGTCTTTTTCATTCCAGGCCTTTAGAAGGTATTGCACGCTAAGGCGCATTGGTGTGAGCGGATTTTTTATTTCATGGGCTACTTGTCGTGCCATTTCACGCCATGCGCTTTCACGTTCGGAGCGTGCAAGTCGTCCGGCGCTTTCAGCCAGCTGATCAAGTAAGGTATTATATTGCGTCACCAATTGCCCAATCTCATCTTTTCCCCTCCATGCTATCTTTTCATTCACTTTATCGATGCGTACCATTCGCATTTTTTGCTGTATCATTTGCAATGGTTGCGTTAACCGGCGCGATAAAATCAAAACCAATGTCACAGAAATTCCCATCAGAAGTAGGAAAATGTTGATATAGGCCAAAACAAGTGTCGATATCTCATTTCTTCTTTCTGATTCTTTCGCAAAATAGGGAAGATTGATGTAGGCAAGGGCGTTTCCCTGTGCATCTTTGAAGGGTACATAAGAAGAAAGATATTGGCCATTTCCGATGTGTTCCTGATGCAAATAAAATAGTTTGTTTTCAATATTCATCGCCTTGAATGCCATCGGATTCATAAGTTTTGATATCAATCCCTGGTCAAATATTTCAGGCCTTGAAGAAGCAATCAAGCGGCCGTTTAAGTCAAAAATATTTATATCAGAGAAAAATACAAGAGAAAACTTTAATAATAACTGGTGTAAATAGTCATGAAGATTTTCTTTGGTCAAATCTTCATTTTTCAATTTATGCTCAAGTTCAATCAAAATTGATTGGGTTTTTTCTGCAAGAAAATCATTGTTTTTTTCCTTGTAAACATTTGTTATATAATATATTGTACTTAAACCGATAATTACAAATGACACCAAAAGTGAACTTAGAATAAGCATTTGCAACTTCATTCTAAAAGTGAAAGCGAACTTTTTTAGATAATATTTATGGTTTATTGATAGTAAAACAACAAAACCAAAAAAGCTGATTAAGAAGAAGAAATAAGAAAAAGGTGCAATAGCATCAGCAATACTTTTTGTTTTCTTACTCACAATGATCACTGTATCATTTCCTGAACTTTGACTAAAATGATTAAATCCGTTAAGTTTTAAAAATTCACCGATCGAATCAAAACTGTCTTTAAATCGCTGAGGATAAAGGTAAGAGCCAAATTTATAAACCAGTATTCCGTTTTTATAGGTTGCAAAAGAGTAGTTGGCAATCTCCCTTATTAAACCCCTGCTTTCATCAATCAGCAATTCCGGATAACCGAGTCCTTCGGGAATATACTTGAAATAAAACTCCAGATAAAGATTAACAGTATCTATTTTCCACGCATCGAGCTCATCCTGAATAAATGGAATAACCGACAAATAATAAATACCTTGTACGTTATCATCGATTAAATATAGTCCTTCTGCATTTGCCTTCCTCCCCTTACTTATTATAAGGTCATCAAAATAATCTGCACAATTAACAGTAATATTCTCAGGTTGAATCAAAAGCTGACGCTCTGGGCTACAAAAAGTTCGTTCAACAGAATACCTGTCAAAAGACCCAATAATATACAGTTCGCTTATCCTTTCATAAATTATGTTTTCATCTTCAAAAGTTAAATCCCCATTTGAAGCTAACAACCTTTTTATGATTGTATCAGAAGCAATTCTATTTCTTACATCGGGAAAAAGGAATTCGAACATCGGATCGTTATCGGCGCTAAGTTGCTGTGCAGTAAGTAGTTGTTGTTGATTTGATTTTAAAATATTAATATTATAAATCAAAAATGTAAACAATGCTGAACTGATGATAAAATAGAGGAAAAAAACAGATGGGCTTTCTACATTCTGCTTTTCCTTTTTATGAAATCTCATGCCAATTAAAAAGAAAAGAAAAAGATATACACATAAAAATATTCCAGTTCTTTGAGCGTATATCAACCAAGTAGCATTTATAATCAGAATGGCAAAAAAAGCTAAATACCGATAATGGTCATTTTCAGCTTCATCATAAAACAACGTAAAAATGCGGAAAGCTATTAACAATGAGGAAATTGCCAATAACCCTACTGCTGCAAACACGAAATAACTCCAAATATTTTGAGTATATATTTCAGTAAATGAGATCGGCACAGAGGCGTTAAGAAAAATATTCTCAGCAAAGAATACCATTAATATCAAAACAAATTGAAAAGAAAACGAAAAAACGATCAATCTAAAAAATCGATACCATCTGCTAAACGTCTTTTTTTTGAAAGGGAAAAATACAAAAAAGGATATTGCAACAAAAAGTGAAGCGTGAAGGTGCAGAATAAGAAATCCCATTGAAGGAAATAAAAAACCGGAACTATACAACACGGGATGAAACAGTTGTGTGTCAAAAGGAAAAAGATAATGATCAAAAGATCTTAAAAGAAATTGAATAATCAGAAGATCAGCAAAATAGAAAAATAACTTATGAAGAGGACGCTGGACGAAATAAGTTATTCGTCCATAAATCTTATAAATGACTAAATAAATAAAGGAAAGAATTACCAAAATAAAAATGAAACCCACAACGGTTTCAGTATTTGTATGTGCCACAAATCCTTCTGTTTTCTCAGTAAGATAAAACAATAATTTTCCATGCTGATCCATAACAGGAAAGGCACCCTCTCTTGCTTCACAAATCATGAAATTCCTTGCAGCAGATCCAAAAATTTCAGTAAACCCATTGAGAAAGTATGCGTTCTCAATTGGATAAGAAGCATATATAAGCTTCACTAATAATATCCTTATTGAATCATACTGTGTGCATTGAATCAGGTAATAACCATTTTCAACCTGCAAAATATCATTTTGATTACAAATTTGATCGAAATCAGCTTCATCAACCAAAATACCGTTATTGTTCCAAAATTCAAGAATGTCATCTCTAAAAATATATATCCCAATTGATTCATTTATCAAATCGTTATTGTAAAACAACCCAGATAAGCCATTTTCTTCTGATAAACTATCTGAACCGATTGTGGTAACGATGTAATCAGATAGTGACGAGAGTTCCTCTTGTTGTTGATGAATAACATTTGAAATATACGTTCCAATAGTAACTTTCCGATTTGACCTACCATTTATAAACCAAAAAGTAAAATATATAAATAATACACAAAGAAAAAAATAAATGATTCCCCTCAGGCTTAAAAAATGAGACTTAAACTTCTTCATCAACCTAGAAACTTGATTTACTGTTATTTAAATGAAATAAAACCAATCCTATTAAAGCTTCTCTAGTGACATTTCTTACCCATCATAATGCAAAGTGATGTTTAGACAAGAAAGTTCCTAATAAAGGCTAAAAATAGTAAATTTCAGTGTTACTTCGTTGCAGTTAAACCGAAATGATCTCAAAACAAGGAGCTGTAATACCTTATTTTAGTTTAAACACATACAACAGACTTGAATATTCACCAGAAACTTTAGCTTTTCTGTTTGATTTAAAGCCACTTAGCATAGCCCTGAAAAACGAAAACGAATGATTAGCATACTTTTCACTCAAAAGAGACACATAAAAAGAATCCCAGCGCATTGGAATTATCTCTTCACTAATAAGCCCAAACCTTTTACTCAGTCTTTGAATTGTATTCCGCTCAAAATGATACAGGTGCCTGGGTACATCCCACCCTGCCCAATAACGCTTATAATACAAGCAGTCATAGGATTGGTAATTAGGAAGAGCCAATATCAATCGACCATTCTTCTTTAATACACGAGATACCTGCTGAAGCTGAAAATCCAAATCATCTACATGTTCAAGCACATGCCACATGGTTATTAACTCAAAATGATTGTCCGGGAATTCTATAATTCTATCAGGATTATAAATTTCTTTTTTAACCATTTTTGATACAAAAACACGAGCCTCTTCATGAGGTTCAATCCCTTCAATTTCCCATCCCTTTTCTTTGCAATAGTATAAAAAATCACCTGAGCCACAACCAATATCTAAAACCCTACCTGGGGCCAATTTACTTGAGGCAGATTTATACTTACTATGAATGTTAATTTTCTTAACCAGATTATAAATTATAGCAAGAAAAGAAAATGCGCTTTTTGGATGACTCAAATAAAGATCAGATTGATAATACTTTCCAATTGTCTCCTTCGGAGGATATGGATTTGTGAACAGAAATCCACAAATTTCGCATTGATCAATAGTGAAAACTTCCTTTGTTAAAAAGTAATCAGGTATCTGATCAAAGTTTTTAAATGCTTTACTTCCACAAACGGGACATTCATTTCTAACTTTCATTGGATCATGTTTCACGTGAAACAATTGATTAACGACCTAAGAATATGGCCAATACAGAAACATCTGAAGGTGAAATTCCACTCATCCTAGATGCTTGACCTAGAGTTGTTGGTTTTATCTTTGAAAGCTTTTCGCGGGCCTCATAAGATAATGACTGCAAAGAATTGTAGTCAAAATCCTGCTTTAATTTAACTTCATCAAGGCGGGAAAGCTTGTCAGCAAGTTCCCTTTCCTTTTTAATATAGCCATCATATTTAATTAAAATTTCTGCTGTTTCAGGAATTTCTCTATTCTCGTCGGCACTTAGATCAATAGGCATATCATCCGGAAGAAATTCAAGGATATCATATATTGAAATTTGCGGACGCAGTAAAATTGTCGAAAGTTTTTGTTTTTGAGTAATGGTGTTTGTGCCAGCCCTTTCCAAAATTCCATTCATTTTATCAGGTTCAACACTCGTTTTTTTGAGTATTTCAATCAGTACGCCCAACGTCTTCTCCTTTGAAAGATACCTATCAAGTCTATCTAAATTTGCTAACCCAATTTCATAAGAACGCTTTGTCAATCGGGCATCTGCATTATCCTGTCTTAGCAAAATTCGATATTCAGCTCTGCTTGTAAACATTCTGTATGGTTCATCCACTCCTTTTGTAATCAAATCGTCTATGAGAACACCAATATATGCTTCTGCGCGACTCAAAATAAAAGGCTCAGATTCATTCACCTTCAAATGAGCATTTATTCCTGCCATTATCCCTTGAGCTGCAGCTTCTTCATATCCAGTAGTTCCGTTTATCTGACCGGCAAAATAAAGATGGTGGATCAGTTTGGTTTCAAGTGTATGTTGTAATTGTTCCGGTGGAAAATAATCGTATTCTATAGCATAGCCCGGGCGAAAAATTTTAGCTTTCTCAAAACCTATGATCTGGCGTAATGCCTTAACCTGAACAACATCGGGAAGAGACGAACTAAACCCATTCAGATAGTACTCGATTGTATTCCAACCTTCAGGTTCAACAAAAAGTTGATGGGCATCTTTGCCAGCAAATCGATCAATTTTATCTTCAATACTTGGGCAATATCGTGGCCCAACTCCCTCAATTCTTCCACTAAACATAGGGCTTAAATGAAAACCTGTTCTCAGGGTATCGTGAACTTTGAGGGACGTATAGGCCATCCAGCAACTTTTTTGAAAAGCCAGTTCCGGACGCTTTAGAAATGAGAATCCCTCCACTTTGTCATCTCCCTTTTGCTCAATCAATTTACTGAAGTCGATTGTTCTTCCATCAATACGCACAGGAGTTCCGGTTTTCATGCGACTTGACCTAAACCCAAGCTGAACCAATTGTTCTGTAATTCCTGTACTGGCTTTATCGCCCATTCGGCCACCACCAAATGATTTTTCTCCAATATGAATCACTCCATTTAAAAAAGTCCCATTTGTAAGAATAACTGAGCTGGATTGTATTTCCATTCCCATTCCGGTTCTTACACCAACAACACGATTGTCCTTAACAATAATACTAGTCACTGTATCTTGCCAAAAATCCAGATTTGGTGTACTCTCCAACATTCTTCTCCATTCAAGAGCAAACTGCATTCTGTCATTTTGAGCACGAGGACTCCACATGGCAGGACCTTTTGATTTATTCAGCATTCGAAACTGAATCATTGTTTTGTCGGTAACAATTCCAGAATACCCACCGAGCGCATCAATCTCACGAACAATTTGCCCTTTTGCAATTCCACCCATTGCAGGATTGCATGACATTTGAGCGATCGTTTGAAGATTCATTGTAATGAGTAAAACTTTACTTCCCATATTTGCAGCAGCAGCAGCAGCCTCAGAGCCGGCATGCCCAGCACCAACAACAATTACATCGTATTTTTCAAATAGCATAAGTAGATTGTTTCACGTGAAACAGTAGTATAAGTGTTTGATTATAAGTGATTCAAGTGCGCAAAGATAAACATATTTCTTCCTGATGACGCATTTGCATTTCATCAATCTCGGTTTTGTCCTTAAAACCAAGTAAATGTAAAATTCCATGAACCATTACACGGTGTAGTTCATCTACTAAAGAGACATCATGTCTTGTTGCATTTTCATTTACCCGGTCCAGGCTAATATATATTTCTCCACTAATATATTCAGAGCTTTCAGAAAGATCAAAAGTAATGATATCCGTGTAAGTATCGTGACCTAAATATTGCAAATTCATCTTGTATAAATATTCATCACTGCAAAATAAAAAAAAGACCTCTCCGGTCTTCATTCTATACTGTTTTAAAACAACCTCGAGCCAATCTATTACTTTCTCATCCAGGTTTATTGGTAATTCAATATCAATTGTCAAAAAATGTATCATGCTTTTGAATAATTGTTGAAGTAGTTTTATAATAAGCCCTCAATTGATTCATTCGATTCATGGATAGAGAATGATTAAAGCTTCTCGTTGCAAAATAGAATTGAACTGATTGTTCGCTATCATTATAAAATACTTTATCAGATAGTTTTTCGATTAAATTGTCAAACTGAATATCAGGATCCAATCTTATACTTAATAAATTGTCATACAATACTTTATCCAATGTCCAGATAAATTTATACGCATCATGGTCCGATTCAAATTCAATTCTGATGGGATATTCACCTTCCAACTTGCAAAGATTCAAGAAGACAAAATCTGACAATGCCATGATATTTCCATAATAGGTCTCCTGAAGCAGAAAACGAATCGATACATCTTCAACCAAACCCTCTATATCTCTGATCTTCTGATGATTATTGTGTATTTCTATTGATTTTTTCATTGATAATTGTCACATTGGAACGAATAAAATACTGATTAACCTTTTGTTTGTAGAAAGGTTGAAAGTCAATAGGGTTAACCTTTAATGTTTCTCTCTGTCTTTCTAACAATTTTTTATACTCCATATTCTCCCGAAGGTTACCAATATTTTCACCTTTAAACTCATTTGATTCTCTTCGTTCTTCCTGCTCCCTTTCCTTTTGAGCTTTTTCTGATTCGAGCAATCGGATCACAATCTCATTTTGCATTTCCAGTAACTCCTGATTCAATCGCTTATTAATCAACTCTTCTTCAAAGCTTTCCATTTGTTCCAAAACTTTATTCAGGCCACCATCACCCGTGGATCCTTCTGACTTTAAATCGTCAATCATATTCTTTAATTGCTGACGAATCGCTTCCTGTTGAGCAGCCATTCGTGCAATTTCTTCGCTCATACCTTTTCCCTGACCCTGTCCTTTATTTTCACCCATTGCATCTTTTAATTGCTTTCCTAAAGATTCCTGAAGTTCGCGCATGTTTTGCAGTCCCTTTCCCGGATTCTTTCCTGGTTTGCCCTTTCCCTCTCCCTGACCCGGGCTTGGCATCCCCATACTTTCCTGCATGTTTTTTAATGCCTCTGACAGCATAAGCGCCAGATTGTTTAATCCCATCATTGCAAACTGCTGAGAACTTAAAGCATTTCCAGTAACACGGTCTTTCATTGAGGTTTGAGCTTCCACTACCCTGCTTTTTACGGCCTTAATTTCATCAAAAACAAAATTCTCAATCATTGATTGTCGCTTACTAAGGGCTACCAGTGAGTCTTCAACAACCCGAAAAGACTCTGAAACAATGCTTTGATTTTTTATGATTTCAACATATCCAGGATCATCTCTGCGAAGAGCGCTAAGTTTTTGCATCAATTCTTCCTGACTTAAAGAAATACGGAGAACATTTTCAAGAAGAAATCTTAATGCGTTTGCATCTTCAGCCATTTGCTGCTCCATTCCCATCTGCATCATCATTTCAAGTTTATCACGCATCGATTTCATTTTCTCTGAAGCAGACTTCTGATGCGCAGAAGATTCTTTACTTTTCTTATTATCCAATTGCTGTTGACCTTCCTCCATTTCCATATTTATAGCTTGTTCGTCCGTTTGTGTCTCTTCCAATTGTAAAGGAGATTCAAGCCATTCATTTTCCTTTTTTAAAGAATCCAGCTTGCTCATTTCTTCATCGAATTTCTGCTGTATGTCCTTTAGGGTGTCGCCTAATTCTTCTCTTTCCAGGTTTTTCTCAAGGGTGTTTTTTGCATTTTCTTCAAGCCGTTTTGACAAGTCCTCGAGTTTTGAAAGCAATTCATTCATAGCCTTTTCCATTTGGAGTTGCTTTAATAAAGAGAGATTCCTGTCCAACATTTTCTCAATATCCTTGCTACTTGACTCCATCTTCTTTAACATTTCTGCAATCTGGTCTTTATTCAGCTCTTCCATTAATTTTTGAAGCTCCTCCATCATTTTCTTAATATCCTCAGGGATAACTTCTTCCAACAGTTTGTCAATTTGCGCTTGTTTTTCAAGTAGTTTTTCATCCACTAATCTATTCTGCTTATTAAATTTATTCAGTGTTTCTCTTTCGCTTTTTAATTTTTCCAATTCGGTATCAAGTTGCTGCTGCTTTTCAACAAGTTTATTCAGATTCTGTCGATCACTCCAATCAATTTCTTTTTTAAGCATCAACTTTCTGGCAAAATCAGTAATCTCCTTTTGAATTTCTTTTGAGTCTTTCAAAGCAGCTTCCATGCGTTCATTCAGTCCATCTTCTTTCGATTTTGATAATGAATCGAGTAATTCCATAGAAGCGATTTGATAAAGAAAAACAGATGAGTATCTTACTTTAGGCCCTTTGATCCAATCGTTATCATAAATTGCAAATTGAACTGAAACACTTTCGCCTGGTAATGCTTCTGTACTATCAAGGTCTAAATAGTGAAAAAATTGTTGTCTTAAAACATCCTTGTCAATATTCAATGTATTAGATGCTTCCTTACGAACTGATTCAGATCCCTTCATTTTAATACTTAGTGTAACGCTAAGTTTACTAAACCCATAATCATCCCCAATTAATCCTGAAAAGTATTTCTTTTTACGCATCAATTCGTCTTCAACCTGATTAATTTCAATCGTAGGATACTCATCAGCAACAACATCCAGGGTAATAATCAGTTCTTCGGAATGATTGGAATACCGATTCGTTGGCCGAAGTCGAATTTTGGCAGGCTTCGAAGCCGATATATTATAGGTCCAATAAGTTCCTTCACGAATCGCAGTTTGATCTATAGAATCTACGACAAGAAACAAACTGTCAGTATCTCTTGTATAAAATCTCCAAAGCACTTTGGATCCCTCAGGCACAGAAAAGTAGGCCTGATCCTTCAAAGTTTCATTTTCTCTTTTCGTATATGACGGGAATGAAATAAAAGCTTCATGGCTTAACAGAAGAGGTTTAGGAAAAACTTCCAAAAACAAGTTATTACTTAAATACTCCCCGCCTGAAATGCGAAAATCAACAGATTGACCAACCTTTTTAAACACATGACTAAACTCATTGTTGTTAAACTTGTTCATCTGAATTCTGGTTCCATTTGTCTCAAGGAAAAACAGCTCTGGAATTTCGCTTCCCGTAACCAAAATCTGAAAGAGAAAATCTTCATTTTGCAATACGTTCCATTCTGACTGAAGCATTTTCACCTCAAAAGACAGGGGTTTAGAAAATTGGGTGTTGTATAAAAGAATTCGTTGAGCAGGATTTTTAACAAACGCAGGAAATAATAGCAATAATAATACAATGATTGACAATGGTATAGCGCTGTATTTTAAATACTTAACACTATCTCTATTGCTAACGGCATTGATAAATGGGATAACTGAAAGTTTCTCTGTTTTCTGACGAATAGCTGCCAGTAAGAGCTCATTTTCCTTTTGATTTAAAACATAATCATCCGATAACTGTAATGTGTTTAATAACTTATCATTAACTTCAGGAAAATAATGACCAATCAGACGAGCAGCTTCCGGAACTGACATGGATTTTCTATAACCTATAAGTTTCCAGGCTGGAACAAGAACATAGTAAACCAGAACACTAACAAATAATAAAAGGAAGCTATAAAAAAAAATCATCCTGCCCCATTGCGGTAAATAGGCAAAATATTCAATAAAGTTTAAAAAAAGAAAAACAGAAGAAACCAGAAGTATAGAAAGGATCAAACCTTTGAATAGCCTGTTTTTAAAGTATTTTCTAATAAAATCTTCTATGTTTTTTATCAGTTGTTGATCAGGTCTGTTCATTTGCTCTTTGAAAAATAATATAAACTAAACGTTCTTAGCTGAATGATTGTTACTTTAGCGCACAAATATAACACAAGCCCCGCAAAGGTGTTCAAATTCAAAATTAACTTATCAATGAAAAAAATTATTGTCCTCTTTCTTCTTCTTCCCTTTTTTGCAGTTTTTGGTCAGCAAAATGACACCCACATTCACGATCGTTTTTGTAGATATTACCCTGAACAAACTGATACTCCAAAGTTTGCATGGCGTAACGACTGGCAAAGTCCGTTAGTACACAACTACGATGTTACTTTCTATTTTTTGGATATTGAAGTTTCTAACACTACAATTAATGTAGGTGGGACCGTCCAAATTCATGCAAAAGTAGTTTCTCCTGTAATGGAAACATTTGCTTTTGAATTACTTTCCGTTATTAATATTCAATCCATTGTTGTGAATGGCATTACTTATTCAGGCTATACACGCGATGGGGATAATGTACTTGTACCAATAACAGCCTTGAATCAGGGTGATACTTTTATTGCCAGTATTACTTATTATGGCACACCTCCGACTGGAGGCTTTTTCTCTGGTGTTACGAATGCTTATTCCAACCAATGGCAAAAATCGGTCACATGGACTCTTTCAGAACCTTTTGCTGCCAAAAGTTGGCTTCCATGTAAGCAGGTACTCACCGACAAGGCAGATTCAGTTTGGGTTTTCCTTACAACGCCTGAAGGAACCATGGCGGGTTCTCAGGGTTTGCTGACCAACGTTTCCACCATGCCCAACAATAAACTGCGTTATGAATGGAAATCGAATTATCCTATTGCCTATTATCTGATATCTTTCGCTGTTTCAGATTATCAGGAATATAACATTTATGCCAAACCGCTTGAGTTAGCTGGAGATTCTGTTCTGGTTCAAAATTTTGTTTACAATCACCCTAACTACCTTAATACAAACCAAACAAGTATTGATGCAGTTGTTCCAATGATTGAGCTTTTTTCAGATTTATACCTTCTATATCCCTTTTGGGAAGAAAAATACGGACACTGCATTACACAACTGGGTGGAGGAATGGAACACCAAACCATGACGACTATGGGGGGATTTTCTTTTAACCTTATTGCCCATGAGTTAGGCCATATGTGGTTTGGTGATAATGTAACCTGCGCGACATGGAGTGATATCTGGATCAACGAAGGTTTTGCAACGTATAGCAATTATCTTGCTCAGGAAATGCTTAATGGATGGAGCTCGGGACAAACATTTATGATTGGCACACAGAATAATGTTATTTCACAGCCCGGAGGAAGTGTATATGTGCCTGAAGATGAAGCAACACCAGAAAATGTTTGGCGAATTTTCAATGGAAGACTTTCCTACGATAAAGGTGCTGCCATCATTCATACACTCCGTCACGAAATCAACAATGATGCTACTTTCTTTGCTTTGATGAATGCCTTTCAGGTTCAGTTTTCCGATAGCACTGCAACTGGTGAAGACTTCAGAATGGTTGCAGAAGCAATTGCCGGTATGGATTTTGAACAGTTTTTTGAACAATGGTATTATGGCGAAGGGTATCCAAAATACGATATTGAATGGTATATGGGAAATAATGATGTAATTTTAAATGTTGCTCAGACACCCTCATCATCAACCCCTCTATTTAAAATGACGATGGATTACAAACTCAATTTCAGCGATAACACTAATACGATTGTACGTCTTTATCAGGATGCCAATCTCAATCAGTTTGTTATTCCTGTTGACAAACAAGTGGTTTCAATTCAGGTTGATCCCAACAACTGGACTTTAGAAAAAGTGAATAGCAATGTTGTTTCCATGTCGGAAAAAGACAATCCAAACTATTTTAGTTTTGGGCCAAATCCGGTGAAGGAGTCTCTGAATATTTTTATGCTTAATGATCAAAACGAAAGACGTATGATCCAAATAACAGACGTTTCGGGTAAAATGATCCAGCAAGAAATTTTTATTGGAAGCGACCATCAGCTGGATGTTTCCAAACTCTCAAAAGGGATCTATATTCTTACAATTTCTGACAACAATCAGCAATTTAGCAGAAAGTTGATAAAATAGAACAGCTTTATACGCAATGTTTTAAACCTGACAGCACCTTTGGAGTTGTCAGGTTTATGTTTTTGATACCTTTGCACCACAATTTAAAAAAAATGATTGACCCTAATGTTCGCGTACGTTTCGCTCCCAGTCCAACAGGACCTTTACACATTGGTGGCGTTAGAACCGCCCTTTACAACTACTTGTTTGCTAAAAAACATGGTGGAAAACTGATCCTGCGTGTTGAAGATACCGACCAAACCCGTTTTGTTCCAGGCGCAGAATCGTATATTATTGAATCACTCGCATGGTGCGGAATCGAATTTGATGAAAGCATCACTGTTGGTGGGCCTCATGCACCATACAGACAAAGTGAGCGTAAAGATCTCTATCAGCAATACTGCATTCAGCTTATTGATTCAGGACACGCATATTATGCTTTTGATACCCCTGAAGAACTGGAAGAGTTGCGTAAAAATGCTGAGAAGATCAAGAAAACGTTTACTTACAATACTGAAAGCCGCAAAAATCTCTACAACAGTCTTACCCTTTCAGAGGAAGAAGTGAAACGGCTGATTAATAGTAATGTACCCTATGTGGTTCGCTTTCTGATTCCTGAAAATACTGAAATTGCCATGGACGACATCATCCGCGGAAGGGTCGTAGTTAAATCAGAAACATTAGATGATAAAGTACTCTTTAAATCTGATGGTATGCCAACTTACCATTTGGCTAACATTGTTGATGACCACTTGATGGAAATCAGCCATGTGATTCGCGGAGAAGAATGGCTGCCTTCACTTCCTTTACATATTCTTTTATATCAGGCTTTTGGCTGGAATTTACCTCAGTTTGCTCACCTGCCTCTTTTACTAAAGCCTGACGGTAATGGCAAACTCAGCAAACGTGATGGCGACCGTCTCGGGTTTCCTGTTTTTCCATTACAATGGTTTGACTCCAAATGTGGCGAAATATCTTCAGGATATCGTGAATCTGGTTATTTTCCGGATGCTTTCGTTAATATGCTTGCACTACTCGGCTGGAACCCTGGAACAGAACAGGAAATTTTCAGCATTGACGAACTTGTTCAGGCTTTTTCTTTGGAGAGAGTGGGAAAAGCCGGTTCAAAATTCGACCCTGAAAAGACAAAATGGTTCAATCATCAGTATCTTATCAAAAAAACAGATCAGGAATTGGCAGTAGAGTATCAACCATTTTTGAAAGAAAAAGGGGTTGAAGTCAACATCAAACTTTTGAAGAAAATTATTGGTTTGGTGAAAGAGCGTGTAAATTTTGTGAAAGAGTTATGGGAAGAGACCTATTTCTTTTTTCACTCACCTGAAGCCTATGATGAAGTTGTTATTAAGAAACGCTGGAAACCAGATTCTCCGGAGCAAATGACATCGTTGGCCGAAATGCTTAAATCGGTTGATGATTTTTCAACAGAAAACATAGATGTTGCAATTAGTGTCTGGCTCGAAAAAAACCAGTTTGGTATGGGTGCCATCATGAATGCCTTGCGTTTATTGCTGGTTGGGGCTTCAAAAGGCCCTCATTTGACAGATATTATGGCTATTATTGGAAAAGAAGAAACGCTTCATCGAATTCACAAAGGAGTTCAGACAATAAAATAAACATTACTTTTTTCAGTTCAAACTTAAATATAGAGTCAATAAAATAATGAATGTCCTATGTCTGTCATCTCAATAGAAGGAATGGAGTTCTACGCGTATCATGGCTGCTTTGCAGAAGAACAGTTAATTGGTACCTGGTTTGTAGTCGACCTTTTTGTAACAACAGATACAATCAAAGCTGAGCAAAACGACAATCTTTTTGAAACGATCAACTATCTTGAAGTATATCAAATCGTTAAGAAAGAGATGGAGATTAACTCAAAACTTTTGGAGCATGTTGGAAGGCGTATTATTAATGCGGTTCTAAAAAAATATCCGGTTATCAGCCATGTAAAAGTGAAAGTACGTAAGATGAATCCCCCTTTAGGTGGTAAAATGGATTTTGTAAGTCTAACAATTGAAACCTGAAATGAAACTGATTGAATCTGATAACTGTCCCCGTTGTGGAGCAGCTTTTCATTGCAGCAAATCAGGAAAATGCTGGTGCTACGAAGTGAGTACAAGTATTTCTTTGCTTGAAGAGATTCAAAGAACATACGACAAATGTCTTTGTCCGGCATGTCTTCACGAACTCAACGAAAAAAGCAAAGCAAAAGGTTTGCCCAATTAAAGCAAAGCATGTATCTTTGCACACCCAAAAATACTGGTCTCGTGGCCGAGTGGCTAGGCAGCGGTCTGCAAAACCGTGTACAGCGGTTCGAATCCGCTCGAGACCTCAAAAAAAAACAGAGACCAAATGGCCTCTGTTTTTTTTGAGCCTTCCATGGGACTCGAACCCACGACCTGCTCATTACGAGTGAGCTGCTCTACCAACTGAGCTAAGAAGGCTATTGAGGGCGCAAATTTAGCTTTTTTTGCGATTATCTACCCTTTACAGATCTATATTTTCTGCATCATGGGGCCTGTTTTGTATCTTTGAAACACGAAATGTTGTTTCTAACACGTTAATTGGAGGAATTTTTACTAAAAATATGGATTGAAAATGAATAACAATTCCGATTCCATGCGCATTTTGTTTGTTTGTTTGGGTAATATCTGCCGCTCACCTACAGCAGAAGCAATTTTCAAATTACTCGCTGCTAAAAATCAACTCAATGTCGAGGTCGATTCTGCAGGAACATCGGCATGGCATCAGGGCGAAATGGCTGATCACCGCATGCGAAGCACTGCTGCAAAGAGGGGTTACAAAATTACCAGTCTTTCAAGGCAATTTCAACGAAATGACTTCGACAACTTTGATATGATTATTGCAATGGATGACCAAAACTATCATGATCTTAAGGACAAGGCGCACACCAAAGAAGAGGAAAATAAAATCTTTAAGATGAAAGATTTTTTTATGAAGCTAAAATCCGATCATATTCCTGATCCGTATTATGGTGGTGCCGAAGGATTTAACTATGTTGTTGATTTATTGGAAGATGCATCTTTTGGGTTGATCCAACATATAAAGAACCTTAATGATCACGATGCAGCTATATAATTTATATTAAAGTTTTTTATTTCACTAATCATGATGATAGGGTTCACCCTTCATGATAGTAAATGCCCTGTAGAGCTGTTCAAGAAAAATAAGTCGTACCATTTGATGAGAAAAAGTCAGGGACGAAAGTGACACTTTTCCCTGAGCCCTTTCGTAAAGTTCAGCCGAAAAACCATAAGGACCACCAATAACAAAAAACAAACGCCTCACACCCGTATTGATCTTCTTTTCGAGCATGACAGAAAAAGCACGGGAATTGTATTGTTGTCCCTGTTCATCCAACATTATAAGTTCATCACCGGGTTGCAATAAAGCCATTATTTGTTCTCTTTCCGTCTTTTTTTGTTGCTCGAAACTGAGGCTTCGTCTGTTTTTTACATCAGGTAACACCTTCATTTCAAAAGCTGTATAATGAACAATGCGACTTATATATTTGATGATTCCTTCTTCAATATATTTCTCATCCGTTTTACCTATGGCTACCAGGAACATCTTCATTTTCGGTTTTTTTTGTTCATTACAAAGGTAAAATTTATTGGTGTAAGAATCCAAAGAAGGATGTAGGAATCCACAGAAGGATGTAGGAAGCTAAGACGAATGTTTTTAATAGCATTGCTTACTGGTGAGAATATCAAATTGCTTCAACACCTTTTTCCCTCTTGATTGAAACCCAGCGGTTCCGTATTCTAGCAACACTTCAATATGCTGTCGAACTTCCTGAATTAGTGCAGGTTCAATACAGCACACGCGATAAAGTATCTGCATGGCATTGCAACGAACAGCGATGGCGTAGTTGTCGGAAATCATCCATCCAAGACAGGCATCAAAAAGAATTCCCATCTGATCTGGCAATATAGGCAAGCCATCAAGTATTCTGAGCAAATTACGCCTAACACTGTCAAATTTTGTTACCAACACTTGCTGAACTATTTGGAATTGCCATGGTTTAAGAAGCCCGGGACTTGAGTCCCAAAGATGACTCAAAAGCCAGGAGGCAACCATGACATCGTGTTGTTTTTCACTTTTTAATATCTCAAAAACGAGAGGCAGCAAATCAGGCTTTTTCTCCACCAAGGTCACTAACACCAGAATATGCTTCTTTAAAAGTGGCATATTGAGCAAATTGGTCAATTCCTGCTTTTCACTTTCATTCTTTTCATTAGAAATTGTCTTCATCTAATATCTTTAAAGCCATTCTGTTATCTCATCCAAAGTTTTGCGCGTTTTTGGTCTTGTGGCAATTTCCCCAGCAACAGGATATCCCAAAGGCATCATTGCAAAAACTTCTTCCGACTCGGAGAGGGCTAACACTTCGCGCAGTTTTTGAGGCTCAAAAGCTGCAATCCAGCATGTTGAAAGTCCTTCAGCATGAGCAGCCAGAATTAAATGATCCATCAGAATAGTAAGATCAGTTTCGATCGAATTGTACCCATCTGATTTTCTTGTCCATGCTTCTGACCGATTGCCTTTTACTATCAACACAACAGTTGTTTTTGCGAACCAGGAGGCACTATAACAAGTACTCAATTTCCTGAGCATCGGTGTTGATTGAACAATGACAATTTTCCAGGGTTGACGATTGGAAGCCGAAGGCGCCATTCGCCCCGCTTCAAGAACACGTAAAAGTTTTTCCTTTTCCACAGGATGAAGGGGATCGTAACTACGAACACTGTATCTGGAGGATACAAAACCGGTAAAGTCCATATATTTCCTTTTTTGCAAAGCTATGCAATGCATTCCAAAAGACAAAATATCAAAGATCTGTTGAGGTGCTTTCTCAACTTCCTATAAAAGGAATATCTGACATTATCCCTTTAAAATATTTACTTTTACATGCAGAAAAAAACAAAAGAAATGAAGGAAACCCCATTTTCAATTGAGCTAAAAGTAAGAGACTATGAATGCGACATGCAAGGGATTGTCAACAACACCAACTATCAACATTATCTGGAACATGTCCGCCATGAGTTTCTTCATACCGTAGGACTTGATTTTTCAAAACTTACGGAAGAAGGAACTATTCTGGTTGTAAAACGCATCGAAATAGATTATCAGTTCCCACTGCGAAGTGGTGACCGATATTTAGTTGATTGTTCTCCAGTACGCATCTCTCCATTGCGATTTGGTTTTAATCAGAATATTTATCGACTTCCTGACCATAAACAAATCATAAGTGCTTACATTGTTGCTACTTCGATTAATAAAAAAGGAAGGCCATTTCTTCCTCCACAGATAGAAGAAATCTTTCGCGAACATTAATTTTTCTCCCCTTAAATTCATTAAAT
This sequence comes from Bacteroidetes bacterium HGW-Bacteroidetes-1, assembly GCA_002842755.1. GTDB lineage: Bacteria > Bacteroidota > Bacteroidia > Bacteroidales > F082 > JALNZU01. The sequence continues at coordinate 98,885 of PHDU01000004.1, forward strand.
AAAATGAAAGTACGGTAAACATCGTAGATAAATACGATGATTACCATAGACTTTTTGCTGTGCCGCTATCTTACTTTTGGCGGTGTAATTGCTTATTCATCGAACACTTTACTATTGGTAAACAAAAGAAATTTTCACGGAGTCTCCGCGCAGCTCTCTTCATTCACCAATAAGTGTTGAAAAAAGCAATTACACTGCATGGAACTCTGTGATTTTTTTATCACTAACGATTAGACAACATGGAAATAAATCATTCACTTTCTTCAACAACCAACCTGACAAAGAAATGGATACTCAAGCTCTGTCTTTCCGCAATGTTGTTGGTTCACACTTCAACGGGGGCAGTTGGTCAGTCCTCCAATTCTGATTTTGAACGGGTGAAAATCTTTGGTCCGGAATTTATATTCTCCAATATTACCATGTCACCTGATGGCAATACCATTGCTGTTAGTTCAAAGAAATCATCACCGGTTACCATGCTTGATTGGAAAAACCGGCAGGAAATAAAAAAAATCGATGCAGGAAAATGGGTTGCAGGGTCACGTATTAACTATTCTGCTACAGGCACTTACCTTTTACTTCAAGAAATGAATTTATACGATCTTGTTGAAAACAAAAACAGAAAACTGCATTTTGAAATCGTGGAAGCTGAAAGTGGAAAAATAATCAAGGATTTTCAGGATGTGCAGGATGTAATCATTACCACCGATGAGCAACAAGCAGTGAGCCTGCAAAGACAAGAAATCACTTTCTGGAGTCTTGCAAATGGGACAAAACTGAAGTCTTTTCAAGTTTCAGGAGCTTCCGATGCCATAGCCATAAGTCCGGATGGCAGCACCATAGCCGTTTCTCACAGCGTAACAAAAGCCGACCTGAAAGGTGACCGGCGGTTTAAAAAGAAAAAAGCAGCTAAAAAGGTAATTAGATACAAGCAGTTGGTTAGTTTTTACAACACTACTACCTTCGAAAAATTAAAAACCGTCAATGAATTTTATGACATTGTGTATCGTCTCAGATTCTCAAACGATGGTGACCATCTCTTCGTTTTTCAAATCCCGCATTTAAAAGTTCAGACAAGCAAGCAAACCCTCACCTATGTGACTCGTGTTGATGGCAGGACTTATGAAGCCTTACGTGGAGGCCTTACATCACAATCAATAGGTCAGCCAGATATCCGCCTGAGTCACAACGGACAATTATTTGCTATCAACTCAAAAGGAAATAAGTTTCAGGAAATTCATCTCTACGATTTTACCAGTGGCACGCTTCTTCAACGCTTTGAGCTTGGGCAACGGCTCTTTGAAAAGGGTTCAGAAGGAGAAAAGCTCATCAAAGACTCACGTCCATCGTTTCTTTTTCTTCCAGGCGATGCTTCTATTCTCATCACCATGGGAAACCAAATGATCATCTGGAATCTTGACACCAATCAATAAACCCGTTTATAATGAAAAACATCCTTATCATTTCGCTGTTTCTGCTTTTAAACCAGGCACTTATGGCTCAAAAGTTGAAACTTATTGAATCGAAAGAAGAAATTATACGGGAGGCGACTATGGAACTCAATAAAGCGATGGAAACTCCCGAAGGTACGTTGTACATGTTCGCACAAGATAAAAAAATCACCGGCGAATACACCCTTCAACTCACCATCAGAGACAAAGGAAATGTTGTTTCCGTTTTTGTGGCGGACAAAAAAGACTGGAACATTCCTTCTCAGAACAACCTGAAGGACAAGTTACTTGACTTTCGTTTTGGTTTTAAGATGCCTAAAAACAAAGATTACAAATTCACTTATGTATTTAAATTTTAATATCAAAATCCTATGAAAACTACACTTTTTGCTCTGCTTTTTATACTGTCAATGAGCTTACTTCAGGCTCAGGAAGATATGTCCACTGTTTGGGAATCACGCTTAACACATCAAATTCTGTGGACAGGAACAGGTGTAGAAGGCGAATCAAGCTACGCTGCATCGGAAAAAGAAATGACCCTTTTTGATAATGCAACAGGTAAAACAATCTGGAACAAAGACTTCAAGGATATTGCTCCTAAGCTGCGGAAAATTGATGAGTTAATCCCTTTCTGGGCTTCAAAAACCATATTCATCTTTGAGAGAAAAATTGGTAAAGATCAAATTGCATGTATTGACCTGATATCAGGTACAAGCCTTTGGACTACTGATAAATACCAGGGTCTTGATGAAAGCTCAATCACATATATTGAAGAAGAGGACTGCTTTGCAATCAGCCTGAAAAAGGAATTGGTTTATATAAGAGCACGAACAGGTGAAGAATTGTGGAACACCAAAAAATTCAAGGGCGTTGTTGGCCAGTATTATTATAACGGTAGCGACCATACCATGACAATGGTAAATTTTGTTCCGGGTGCATTAGAAGCACTTTTTACAGGTTTTAAAAACCAGATTGTAAAAATGAACATGGCCAATGGTGAGATAATATGGGAGAACACTTACCGTGGACGTGCTGAAAGAAAAGTTATCTCCCGTCAGTTTTTGTATGATCTGAGTGTTGTTGGAAACAAAGTATTTCTTCGTTTGAACGGAATGCAAGTTTATGACTATACTACCGGCGCACAACTTTGGTCGGCAGCTTTCGATTTCACACCTGAAAAACTGGTTGGAAAACCTGCCGGAACAAAACTCTTTGGTGTGTATGGTGCTGTGGCCGATCCTGTTATTGATGGTAAGGATATTTACATCCTCGATATGGTTGACAAGCGTCACCAATATGTGAAGAAATACGATCTCCAAACCGGTAAGCTTATCTGGACATCAGGTGAAATTAAAGACGCTAAAGCAATTCCCGGAATGCGTGTCGAGGAAGGCAAGGTGTTACTACAAATTGGTGGCGTAGTAGAAGTTCAATACAAACGTGTTTACCGCAGCGGTGATCAAATGGTAACCGAAACAGCTGTATTTTATGAAAACATCAGACCCAATGGCATTCAAGCATTTAATGCTACTGACGGCAGTCTTTCATGGGAATCAGAACGGTTTAAAAAAGGTATTACCAATGCTATTTCGTTCAATGGCAGCAACATTGTTTGCAGCGGAAAAGAGCTCTACTCACTCGATATAGCTACAGGTAAAGAAAAGTATTCGGTTCCTGTTGCCAAAGGCGGGGTAGGTCTTGCTCAAATGATCCTTCCATTTAAAGACAACATCATTGTTGTGGTAGGCGAAAAGGGTGTTTCAACGTTTGATGCCCATAATGGCGAACTCATTAACTCAGGTAAATACCGTACCTCAACTCTCGAAGAACGTGTTGACAACATCCTTGTGATGAAGACAGCCAAAGCTGACATAGGTACCTTCGACCTTAACACCTGTGTATATAAAGACTTTAGAGCAAGAACAGGTGCTATCACTACCTTATCGAATCAAGGCGACTTTGTGTATGTGTATGAAAAGAAAACAGTTACAAAACTAAGCACTAAATAAGAGGGATTTTTTATCACACTGCAGGTCTTTGGCTAATTTAAGGTTGAGTTTAGCAACCGCTCAAATTACCGGGGACCTGCTGTGTTTTTCATGAAAGTCTACAAAAGATTTATTCAATGTCTGATATTTTTCCATTTGTTTTAACGTATTTTTGATTCTTAATAAAAACAATGTTGATTGATTCTGAAATAGGTTCTAAATCAAGAGACTCATATGTTCGAATATTAAATACAAAAAAATGAAAACAAAGGCCATAGTAGTGCTCATCATGCTCATGATCAGCACAAAATTCATTTATTCACAAGAGTTTACCAATTTTATTTCATGTCAGGTTGATGGCAAAGCATGGAAAGCAGAAGCGAAAAAAATGAGAATACCTGTGGCAGGATTCGAATATCTTGCTCTTGCAGCGTTTGAGGTAAGTCCCGATATCCAGGTTTGGATACGATTGTATTATTTTTCTGACGAACTAAAGCCCGGCACCTATTCGATCACATCTGAAGAAGAAATCGAAGCTACATCAAAAAAGAAGAGAAAATCAAACGAAGATATTGTTTGGGTTTTAGTGGACTTTACCGAGGAAACAAAAGGCCTTGGGCATGCATTCCATGATGGTGAATCGCTCAATGGAACTCTTACCATCGACGAAATAACCAAAACCTCCATCAAGGGCCGCTTTGAAGCCAATCTAAGGGGTGTATATTACAAAAAAAGAGCAGTTGCAACAGTCACAGGTTCAGGAATCAGAAGTAATCTGGAAGATAAACTTTTGACCAAAGCAGGAGGCGGAATGCTTGCGAATGGAGGCCCTCATGATCATGATAACACAAAAAAATCGAAAGAAACTGATTCAATAGTTTTAACCAATGGCCAATTCTTTGTTGATTGGAGTAAACCCGAAAAGGAGAAAAAAGAAAATTAGTGATTTTCTTAATTCTTCAAACATAGAATTACGCATTTATTGATTGGGAACAGCCCTTAACTTTATCTTATTTCAGCTCTTATCATTGTTTTGTACCTTTACAAACTTATTCAAATTACATTTTTGATACTGAACATGATAAAGGCAAAAATTCTGTTTATCGCTTTTCTATTGGTGCTTTCATTGGCAAGTGCTTTCCCGCAAAATTTACTTATCAATGAAATTATGTCCTCCAATTCAAGCACCATTGCTGATGAAGATGGCGATAATTCCGACTGGATTGAATTACATAACATTAGTAACGAGACAATCCATTTGGGCGGTTATGGCCTTTCCGATGATATAGATCAGCCTTTCAGGTGGATCTTTCCTCAAAAAAATATTGAACCCAATGGCTATTTACTCATCTGGACCTCCGGAAAAAATCGTATCAATAGCCAGCAGCCGCTACACACCAATTTCAGTATAAGTTCAGAAGGAGAGAAAATTATACTCACAAACCCTGATGGTCAGCTTGTTGACATGATAGATTCAATAGCTATTCAATCAGATATTTCTTATGGACGCTTGTTAAATCAAACTGAAGAATGGCGTTTCTTTAGCCCGTCAAGCCCCGGAACAGCCAACAATGAAACAGGATATCTGCTCTTGCTTCACGCTCCAACAACTTCACATACAAGCGGTTTTTATTCACAGCCCTTCCAGCTTTCAATTTCTACCAATACACCCGATGCAATCATTGTCTTTACCACTGATGGATCTATCCCTGATTTAAACAGCAATATTTATTCCAGTCCAATAATTATCCAAAGCAGGGTAGGAGAGGCCAATACTATTTCTATGATTCCAACGAACAACAATCCCGATCCTGGACCTCCATACTATGAAGGATGGCAACCACCCCTGGGTGAAGTTTTCAAAATAAATGTCATTCGTGCCAGGGTTTTGCATCAAGATGCGCCTCCCGGACCTGTTTCAAGCTTGTCTTTTTTGGTTGATACGGAAGCAAATCAACGTTACTCATTACCCGTTTTCTCACTAACTACCAACAATGATAATCTTTTCGATGACGAAATTGGGATTTATGTCCATGGCAACTATACCAACTATTTTCAAGATGGCATTGAGTGGGAGCGGACTGCAAATCTAAGCATGATTGAAACGGATGGAAGCGTTGCATTCACCGAAAACATTGGAATACAAACCCATGGTAATACATCCCGAAGCCGTCCCCGTAAATCATTGCGCGTGATTGCTCGCGCTGAGTATGGAAATAGTTGGATCAATTATCAGCTTTTTCCTGACAAAAACACCGACATATTTAAGCGTTTTATTCTTAGAAATTCTGGTAACGACTGGGATATGAGTATTTTCCGGGATGCCATGTTGCAGTCATTGGCCCGCAATCTGGATGTTGATCATCAGTTTTACAGGCCCGCAATTCTATTCATAAACGGAGAATATTGGGGTATTCACAACGTTCGGGAACGCTACGATGAGCATTATATTTTTGCAGAATATGGCATTGAAGAAATGGAAATGACAATTCTGGAAAACAATTCTCAGCACAAGTTTGGCAACCCATCCGGTACTGCTCATTACAATTCGATGCGAAGCTTTGTAAGCACAAACAATCTTGCTGTAGATGCAAATTTTGAAACACTTTCCACCCGAATGGATATCGAAAGCTTTACCGACTTTCAATTGGCGCATATCCTTGCCATGAACACAGATTGGCCCGGTAACAACACGCTTTTCTGGCGGTATTTGCGAAACAACTACGATCCTAATGCACTTAATGGCCGCGATGGTTTATGGCGTTGGATGCTCCTTGATATGGACTTTGGTTTCGGACTGAACTTTAATTACGTTCCAGGTGCAGGCACAGGCGCCTCACACAACACCCTCGCATTTGCCCTTGCAAACAACGGTCCTGGCTGGCCAAACCCTCCGTGGTCAACATTTCTGCTACGCAACATGGTTAAAAACGAAAACTACAAGCAGCATTTCATCAACCGCTTTTGTGATCTTCTAAACACCGATTTCAAAGAATCTAAAGTGGTTGCTGTTATCGACTCTATCAAAAATATGCTTCAACCAGAAATGCTGGAACATATCAATCGATGGCGCAGACCCATTTCTTTGAATGAGTGGACGTCCAATATACAGGTGATGAGATCTTTTGCACAACAAAGGCCTTCGTTCATAAGGCAATTTATCAAATCACAATTTAATCTTGATAGTACAGCCTTGCTTACAATACAAAACAATACTCCTGAAATGGGAACAGTACAGGTAAACACAATTGAAACAGGCGGACTATCGTGGCAAGGAATCTATTTTACCCAAATTCCTATTGAGCTTGAAGCACATCCAAAACACGGGTTCCGATTTGTCAGTTGGTCAGGCTATTCCAATTCACAAAGTGAAAAAATTGATATAACAATGTCCAGCAATACGATTATCCGGGCTATTTTCGAAGTCAGCAATGATTTTCCGGGAGATTCGATGAATCCACAAGCATATAGGCTTGCCAATGGTCCTTATTCGTTTACTTGCTGGGATGAAAATAATCCCGAAGGTCAGTTTCCGCCACATATGATCTTTCAGCAAAGTTCGAAAGATGATCCCTCGCTTTCAGACCAAATGACAAATCCTTATCATATTCCGCAGGGAGAATATCATGCTGATGATGCAGGAAGTATAGGATTTCCTTATCGTCTCACACGGCGCACACGGATTAATGGACTAGGAAATGAAGGAATTTCGCTTATCAATACAGGTCGTGGACGTGATCTTGGCGCCGCTGTACTGGCCGTTGATACACGCGCAATGGATAATATTACTGTTTCATGGAAAGGCGGCACCATCATCCCCAATTCCCGCGCCTATGCTATTAGGCTTCAATACCGCACTGACATTGAAGATGATTTTACTGATGTTATGGATGAGAATGGAGATCCTGTAGAATACTATCGCCGAGATCAGGTTTATCATCAACAGGTGTTGCCATTGGTTACACTGCCTGAAGATGCCAATAACCAGGCATATTTGCAACTGCGCTGGAAGTATTATTATACAGGCCAGCAAATAGACCTGAATGATGGTAGCCGCGATATGCTTATGGTTGATAATATTGTTGTGAGTACGGTGACGATGGATGTTCCTGAAAGAAACAAAAATACTTCTTCAGTAAATGTATCCAGCTACCCGAACCCTTTTAGCGAAAAGACTGAAATTATTATTTCACTTAGTGAAAACGCTACTGTTATTGCAGAAGTTTTTAACCAGTTTGGTGTTCAGATTGGTACGCTTGTCAACGAAAATTTAATGACTGGCACGCATATTTTCACTTTTGACGGGAGTCATTTACCTGCTGGAAATTATTTTTGTGTTGTAAGAACAGCAAAGAATGTGGTGACACGAAAAATTCTGCTATTGAAATAAGTTGAGCGTTTTTTTTTGATTACCATCCTAAGCTGAACCCAATGGGAAAATTGATTTCATACCTATATTTCCTCTTACTTGAAGTCATATTCTTCGCTCATAGTAAGGTTTTTAAGACTCAAAATAATACCAAAGAAAGACAAAACTCTATCTCTTACTGATTCTATTCGAGGAAATAGAACGCTGCATTTTGCTCTTAAATCTTGTAATTTCTTTTTCTCTCCTGAATAAATGTTTGCTGCTGACACCACTAATTACCCGTTTTCTCCAAAGTTTAAAACTGCTTTGTTTCAGTTCTTTCCTCATGAACAATGACTTCTGATTCAGTGATGCCAAACTGGGCTTTATACCGAAAGGAGAAATGTAATAGTCCAATTATCGTTCACTCAATTGGCCTAACATTTCTATCCATCGGCATTATACCATTAATGCTTTTTGATTCATCTATAATTCACTTTGGTATTATTTGCTTCAAATGGAGTTCGGTCTTCCCATGCCATTTCAATGATTCTGTCTATCTCTTGTGTAGTCATATTTATTTATCAGGCTGGATACTCAACAAAGTTGCGCTCCGTTTCATACAATCGTATCTGAAGTTCGAGAGCAGAATCGAGTTTTTCTCTTAAAATAGTATAAATTACAATCACAATATTTTCTGCTGTCGGATTGATATTAGCAAATTCTACACAATCCAGATTTAAATTTTTGTGATCAAACCGCTCTTCAATCTCCTTTTTAATAAGATCCTTAAGTATTTTCATATCAATAACATAACCTGTTTCAGGATTGATTTCACCAACCACTTTAACGATAAGGTCGTAATTATGACCGTGCCAGTTTATATTGTTGCAGAGACCAAAAACATCATTGTTTTTTTCGTTACTCCAGCCAGGATTATACAGGCGATGGGCCGCATTAAAATGGGCTTTTCGGTAAACAGCTACTTTCATTCTTTAACAATTTTAAAATAGTTTTATCTTCAATAAAATAGTATTCGATGACCTGAAACTTCTCCTTTATAAAACAAATTCTTCAGTATTTTGAGCTACCAATTTCTTACCTGATCTGTATCCATAATTACGAAATCAAGCTTTTTACGGGCAAGATCAACCTTCTTCACGCGGATCGTTACAGGATCGCCAAGACGGAAAATTTTTCCATGCGTTTGACCAATCACACGATAATTGTCTTCATCAAGATAATAGTAATCGCCTGGCATTTCATTATAGCGAACCATACCCTCACATTTGCTTTGTTTGAGCTCGACAAAAATGCCCCATTTGCTCACGCCTGAAATCAATCCATCAAACACTTTTCCAACCTGATCAGAAAGATATTCTGCTTGTTTGTATTTGATTGATTCACGTTCCATTTCGGCAGCGCGACGCTCCATCTCAGATGCGTGCTTACAAATAGGTTCATAATCGTCCTGGCTGACTGAATCTTTGTTTTGAAGCAAATAGCGCTCAAGCAAACGATGTACAATCAGGTCGGGATACCTACGGATAGGCGAAGTAAAGTGCGTATAGAACTTAAATGCCAACCCGTAATGACCTATGTTATGGGTGCTGTATTCAGCCTTGGCCATGGTGCGGATCGCAATGGTTTCTACCAGATTCTTTTCGCCTTTTCCATCCACAGCAGTAAACAAGTCGTTGTATGATTTGACCAGTTTTTCCCGTGTGCTGATGTTCATGCTGTAGCCAAGCTTTCCAATAAATTGAAGAAAAGTATTCAACTTTTCAGGATTAGGCTCATCGTGAATACGGTAAACAAATGTTTTTACTTTTTTCCTTCCTACAGGCATCCCAATACGTTCAGCAACCTTTTTGTTGGCCAGAAGCATAAAGTCTTCAATGAGCATATGACTTTCCTGCTGTACTTTGATATATGTGTCGAGAGGTTTTCCATTTTCGTCCAGAATAAATTTCACCTCTTCCGAATGGAAGTTAATGGAACCATCTTTCATGCGTTGACTGCGCAATTTGCTGGCAAGTTTATGTAAAACAAGAATTTCTTCTTTCAAATCAACTTCACCGCCTTCTATTACTTTCTGCACTTCGTCATAAGCAAATCGCCTATCAGAATTGATGACAGTTTTTCCTATCCATTCCTGGAGTATTTCTCCGTCTTCATTCATTTCAAACACCGCCGAGAAGCAAAGTTTTTCTTCATTGGGGCGCAGTGAACAGATGTTGTTTGAAAGTTTTTCAGGCAACATAGGTATGGTTCGATCAACCAAATATATTGAGGTTCCCCGGTTTTGAGCCTCAAGATCAGTCGGACTGCCCTCTTTCACGTAATGGGCCACATCTGCAATATGAACGCCTACCTCCCAGTTACCGTTTTTCAGCTTTTGTAACGACAAAGCATCATCAAAGTCTTTGGCATCTGCAGGGTCAACGGTAATTGTGGTGATTTCACGAAAATCCCTTCTTAAGGCTATTTCTGCCTTTGTGATGCCGTGTTCAATCTTTTCCACTTCCTTTTCAACCTCTTTCGGAAACTCCAGCGGAAAGTTGTATTCGGCCAAAATAGATTGCATTTCCACGTTGTTATCACCAGGTTTTCCAAGTACCTTAATGACTTCTCCAAATGGATTCTTCGATTCCTCAGGCCATTGTGTGATACGTACAATCACTTTTTCGCCGTTTTTAGCTTTATTTAAGGCTGACTTTGGAACAAAAATATCCACGGCCATGCTACTGCTATCTGGAACCAAAAACCCAAACTCTTTTGAGATGGAAATCACACCAACATAATCAGTTTTGTTGCGTTTAATAACTTCTACAATCTGCCCTTCTGTTTTGCGGTTTTTGCGTTTAGGGAAAAGATAGACTTTCACAGTATCCTCATGCAGGGCCTGAGCGGTGTTATTGGCAGATATAAAAACATCCTCGCCACCATTGTCGGGAGTAACATAGGCTTTGCCAGTACTTTTCATGTCAACCTTGCCGGTCACAAATGCATTCTTTTCACCATATTCCTGAATCATTGCTTTGCTCAACAGATAGCGGTAGGGTCTTTCCTCCGTAAGTTTCCCTTCTTTGGTCAACTCAAGCAAAATATTATGAATCAAGTCTTTACCCGCCTTATCCTTAATGCTTAATAATTTACTTACCTGTTTATAATTGAGCGATTTGAACGGATTTGAACCGAAAATACTCAGGATAGTTGCTGTAAGCGTATTTTTGACTCCTCCTGAAACAGTTTTCTTTTTTGGCATGGCAATTGGCAATTTTTATAAAATATCATTTATAGAAAACAAAGTTAATGTACTAATCTTCAACTTTGAATTCTTTTTTAAGAAAAGCTTCAACAAATAAATAATTGTTGCATCTGAAATATGTAGAAAAATAGCAGCCTTTTAATACACATTTGACCTGAAATTACCTTCTCCCGGGAATGGCTGCTATCAACTTTTTAGTATATTCAGTTTGTGGATTTTCATAAAGAAAGTCTGCTTCTGCCAACTCTTCACTTTTACCGTTGTTCATTACTAACACGCGATCCGACATATAGCGTACTACGCTCAGATCGTGTGAGATAAATATGTAGGTGAAACCAAATTCCTTCTTAAGACGATTGAGCAAATTCAATACCTGTGCCTGAACAGAAACATCAAGTGCTGAAACCGGCTCATCACAAATCACCAGTTCAGGGTTTACAGCAAGCGCTCTGGCGATACATACACGTTGTCGCTGTCCACCAGAAAACTCATGCGGATAACGACGGTAGTGCTCTGCTTCGAGACCCACCTGCTCAAGCAACTCATACACTTTATCCATACGTTGACTGTATTTGCCGTTCAACCCATGAACTTTCATCGGTTCCATTATGGCATCACCAATGGCCATACGTGGATTGAGGGAAGAATACGGATCTTGAAATATGATTTGTAATTTTTTGCGGAAATCACGTAATGTGCTTTTATCCATTTTGTTGATTACAACGCCCTTATAACTCACCACTCCTTGCGTTGGTTCCTGCAATCGAAGAATACTACGCCCAAGGGTTGTTTTCCCACAACCTGACTCACCCACCAAGCCCAGTGTTTCTCCCGGAAAAACTTCAAAACTAATATTATCCACAGCTTTAACATAAGATTTATCTCTGCTAAAAAAAACATTGTGCACCGGAAACCAGGTTTGAAGATTTTCTACTTTAAGCAATGGCTTCCGTCTATAAAGCAATTGGTGTGCAATAGATCTGTCGTTTTCCCTTACTGCCAGTTCCGAATGCATTTCGGAAATACCTCCCGGCCATTTGTTTTCTAAAAACTCTCTAACTACCGGCAAACGTGTGAGCCTGATATTGAGCGGTGGCCTGCAAGCCAACAATCCACGGGTGTATGCATGCTGAGGGTTTTCGAGCACCTCAGTCACTGTGCCGGATTCAACAATTTGACCCTTGTGCATTACTGCAACTTTGTCGGCAATGTCTGCGATCACAGCCAGATCGTGACTGATGAAAATCATTCCCATACCCGTCTGTTGTTGCAAATCTTTTAGCAAAAGCAGAATTTCTTTTTGAACGGTAACATCCAGAGCAGTGGTCGGTTCATCAGCAATCAAAAGATCTGGTTCGTTGGCAAGAGCCATTGCAATCATCACCCGTTGTTTTTGTCCTCCGGAAAGCTGATGTGGATACGCTTTATAATTTTGCTCTGGTCGCGGAAGTTTTACTTTCCTAAACAAATCCAATACTTTTTTTCTGGCTTCTTTTTTATAAACTTTCTGATGTGTTCGAATGGCTTCTGCTACCTGAAATCCGCAACGCAACACCGGGTTGAGCGAGGTCATGGGTTCCTGAAAAATCATCGCCATTTTACTTCCTCGTATCTGGCGCATTTGTTCATCTGAAAAGAGGCTAAGTTTGCTTCCATTCAGTTGAATGGAATCAGCAGCAACACTGGTCTGACGCAATGGTAGAAGACCCATTACTGCCAGTGAGCTGACCGACTTTCCTGATCCTGACTCACCTACAATTCCAAGTGTTTTACCGCGCTCTACATCAAAACTTACATCACGTACAGCTTCTACCCAGGAACCTTCATGACGAAAGCTGACGCAAAGTTTATTTACATGAAGCAAAAGTTTTGATTTCATTGGAAAGGTTTGAGGAGCAAAGGTAAAGTTTTCAGGAAACAGGCAGAGGCAATGTATTACTTTCCACCCTCAAAAACGTTTCCTTGAATGATAAGATGTTTTTCTAATCTGAAAATAATATCAACAAATACTCTATTTGTGACTTTTACTCCATTCAAAGGCGTAGGATGGCAAATTATTAAATACTGTTTTTACTTGGCTTAAAAGCCCACTTACTTCGATTTATCAGGTATAAAAAGCTGGATGAAATTGTTACCAACCAATACCAAACCTTAGTCCTGTGACAAATAAAAAACCACTGAACTCCGAATCAAGTGCGTAGTTGTTGAAATCTGGATACAGAAATCCATCCGGTCGCTTCGAAATGGCATACTTTAAACCCAAACCAAGGTAATAGTCTATCAGGAAATGATTCCGGTTATAGATATGAAAACCGCCGGTAATCCTGAAGTTAAGGCTATGAATTTGCGTGTGCCAGTAGTCATTGTTGTAACGATAAAAATCAATACCATCTTCCGTAAAAGACTCCCATCTTTTTCCTAACATTTTACGTGCAAGGAAACTGTAACCCCCTCCTGCACTTACAAAGCTCTTTCCATCTTTTCCCCGTCGGGAGGGATACCAGCGGTAAAACAATTCCATGCTTGCACCAGCAACACCATAATTGCTCGAATTGCTGAAAAAACTGTTGCTTTTCTGACTGCGATAATACAAAGTAGGAGCGAAAGTAAGCCATCGGTATGTATCTCCAAGCGACCTGTCGATTTCAACCCTAAGACCGTTGATAAACAAATATTGTGGAACTCCCATTACACGTATTTTTTGTTCCCTGTTTTTCTCAGGATCACTTGCCTTTGCATTATTGCTAAAACTTGCCAGGGCAATTATTAGCAACATAATCAAACCGATGCTGTTCTTATGAATGATTAATCTCATTTCTTGAGGATGATTTAATTGGTTTTAATTCAATGGAATACCTATGCGTAAACCCAATAACCAAATCGTACCGCTATAGCCATAATCAATGAAAGTTTCATCAAAACGGTGTTCGTTTTCGGCATCGGTTGAAAGGAAAGCGTGTCTCAATCCCAGTCCAGTATATAGATCAAAAATAAAAGTATTACTTGTTGTATGAAAGATTCCAATCAATACATCGGCACCGATTCTGTGAATGGTGGTATTTCGCATTTCTGTTATACTACCTGAATATTCTTCATGACGGAGTTGAAAATATTGATAAACCGGACCAACAGAAAGATAAACCGGTACTTTATCAAAACCTTCGCCAGGATGGTAACGATGATACAATTGCAGAGCAAACCCTTTAATGCTGTAAAAATCATTGATATCCATATTCCTTTTGCCAGCATATAGGGAAGGGGCTATCTGTATCCAGTGATTTTTTGACATCTGAAAATCGTAATCAACCCTGAGGCCATTGATGATTGCATATTGAGGAACAAGGCTCAATATTTTGGTAGGAGGTTCAATACTGTCGGAGTCCACTGAAATCTGGCTTTTAGCCATCAAAGAAGCTAAAAGTATCAAGCTTAAAATCAACAATTGTTTTCTCATGGCTTCTCCTCGTAGGGCATGGTTATTTTACTTATAAAACTTATTTCGCTATCCTGATAACGGTATTGATAAAGCCCATCTTCGGCTACTATAAAGAGTGTATTACCTTCTGGAATCACATCAATGGCTGGAATATCAAAAGTATCAATAAGCTCCAGTTCGGTGCCATTTGTCACGCTGTAAACCTTTAGAACATCATCACAAATAAATAGTATATTATGGTCGATTCCCAATCCCCGAGGGCCTTCCATCTCATATTCCTTAACCAATTGTGGCGCGCTAGTTTTACTTACGTCAAAAATCAACAACGCGTTTCGTCCACTACCAGTTTGCTCACTTCTAAGGGTAACATAAGCAAAATCACCCTCCACTACCACAGGATCATAGCTTACAAAATGGGGTGTAAAACTCTTTTTCACAGGATTGGCAGGGTTGGAAATTCCATAGATATGCATGCCATTTTGAGCGCCAATAAACAGATTGTCACCTGATGGAAAAATGGTTTCGATGCCAAAACCAAGGTATTGCTCCTGCAAATGAGATACAGGTATATTGCTTTCAATCTGGAATGTATGTAGTTTTTCATAATCCACAGTATACAGGTAATCGCCTTTAATGGCAAAACGTGCCATTGAACCCCCTGTTCCGGTTTCCGACATTTCAGAATCCTTTTGACAGGATATTGAAATAAGTATCAGTACCAATATTAAAACAAGTTTTGATCGAAACATATTTGTAGCTTTAGAAGTGAGTATTTTCATTTTTTGACCCAATCAACAATGACCATATTTTTTGGTCGTCGGTACGACCAGCCCCTATCGTCCATATCTGGTGGCGCTGGTTCAGGGAAAACCTCTTCGAACCGGTCTAAAATTTCAATTTGCGGATAATTTCGTATATCAATTGCCACCAAATCTATAGCATTATCAACATACATTACACTATCCTTTATACCAAGATCGAGTACGCCCGGAATACGAATAAATCCAGTTTTTACAGGGTTAAACGGATCGTGATTATCAATAATATGAATACCTGAATATTGATCTACAATATAAATATTGTCGCCATAGAGGTATATTTTTCCAGGCTTTTTAAATTCTCTTGCTTCAAAAATATTAACACTGTTTGATAAATCTGCTTTATTCATCAGAATCGGAAAATAAGCAGAGTCTGCCCAAATATCAGGTTCCCGGCTTGAGGCAAGAAGGACAACCAGTGAAGTAAATAATAGAATCAAACGTAAAGCTTTCATCTTTGGTTTTTTTGGTGGTAAATTCGAATCAAAATACAGTAATAAAAATTTGCTCGAGTGAATGAATCCTTTCGCAACTTATTCGAAAATGAGAATTCTTTCGTAAAGATGATTTTTTGAGTGATTCAGTTGCTTCAAACAAAATACATTTTTTCGTTTTTTCCTGTAAAGGATATCCATCCAAAACTCATTCTATACGCTGAAAATTGAACACTTATTCTTTTAATAACAAATTGATGTGCAGCATTAACAAATTGATTGTATGAGATTTATTAAGTGAGAAAATCAATAATTAGTAAATATTAAAATTGAAATGCTTTATCAAACAATCAAATTATATCTTTGTAGAACTTTGCCCAAAGAACGTCCTGTCATGAGTGAATTAATCAACAATTTTTTCTCTCTCTTTTATCCTGAGGTATGTCCGTCATGCGGAAATCTTCTCAATAAGGGAGAAGAGACTGTTTGTCTCAGCTGTCGTTTTCTGATGCCAAGAACAGGTTACGAAACTATTCCTGACAATCCTTTGGCACGTATGTTTTGGGGTCGAATCCGGCTAAATGCGGTAAGCGCTTGCTATTTCTTTGCAAAAAAGGGTCGCGTTCAACCACTCATTCACGAACTAAAATATAAAAACAATCGTGCTGCAGGTTACTTTCTCGGTAAAGAAATGGCAAAGGAAATTAAACAATCGACCTTTTTCGAAGGTGTTGACTATATAGTACCTGTTCCTTTGCATCCCAAAAAAATTCGGGTTCGTGGCTATAACCAAAGCGAAGTAATTGCAAGTGGTATGCGTGAAGTAATGAAAATTCCGATCATTACAGATAACTTAATGAGGGCTGTGGCTACTGCAAGCCAAACAAAAAAATCACGGGAAGCGCGTTGGCAAAACGTGAAAGACATATTTGTTCTCAACAGACCATATCTTTTTATTGGTAAACATATTCTGCTTATTGACGACGTAATTACAACCGGTAGCACTATTGAGGCCTGCGGTAATGCACTGCTTATGACTCCCGGAATAAAAGTAAGTGTGGCTGCTGCTGCCTGTGCTCCAGGTTAAAATCATGACCAATATCTCAATCAAATACTTTCAGTAATATTCTGAATACCTGATCTTTATAAACCCATTCATATTTTAGAAAAAAAAATCTTGACTCCAATAATAAAAGATTGTAACTTTGTATAATAAATAACTAATTTATTAGTTATATAACTACTAAAATAGTTTAAAGATGAAAGAACTTACGAAAGCAGAGGAACAGATTATGCAGGTGCTTTGGGAATTGAAGAAGGCATTTGTTCATGACATAATTGAACTACTGCCTGAACCTAAACCTGCATATAACACTGTTTCGACAATTGTACGAATCCTTGAAAGGAAAAGGTTTGTTGATCATGACGTTTTTGGAAAAACGCACCGATACTATCCTTTGATAGAAAAAAAAGCATACAGCCAGTTTGTATTAAAAGGGATGATGAGTGGATATTTCAGTAACTCATTTCATCAACTGGTATCATTTTTTTCAAAAGAAAAAAAACTCAGTATTACTGAACTTGAGGAGATTAAAGATTTAATAGAAGAAGAAATCCGATTGCAGGAAACCAAATAAACTGTGTAGAAATGGAATTGTTTATTGCATATTTTATTCGTGCTTCGATATATTTGTTCGTGTTTGGACTTGGTTATGCATTGCTTTTGCGTCGCAATATTTTTCCTTCATTCAATCGTTTTTACATTCTTGGTTCCGGAATTGCATCTCTGGTGTTGCCTTTAATAAGTGGGGTTTCGTTTACGTTTGTGCATAGTATTTCCAAACCAGGAGCTGTTACATTGCCCGAAATTATCGTTACAGCTTCTGAGGGTTATAACCAGACCACAGGTAAATTAAGCCATATTTTGATAGAGATTGACTTTTTAAACATCGCACTATTACTCATAAACATTTCATTTTTATTGGTTTTAAGTGTACAATTGATTCAGATATTTTTGATAATAATGGGTAATCAACGATGTGAAATTGAGGGAATGACCTTGGTTAAATTAAAGAAAGAAATAGCACCTTTTTCATTTTTTAGATGGTTATTTATAACCGACAAAGTGGAAAAGACAGTTGGATTTGAAAAAGTTTTGAAGCACGAAAAAGCTCATTGTACGAGGTTACATTCACTCGATGTTATTGTTTTTGAAATTCTGCGCATCGTTTTCTGGTTTCATCCCGTCTTTTACTATTTACGTTCAGAGTTGAAAACCATGCACGAATTTGAAGCAGATGCTCTTGCACTAAAACATTTTAATAAATCAGATTATCAGAAAACACTGCTTGAAATGACCTTTTCAGGTGGCCTAATACCTATTACCAATCCATTCAATGTTTCATTAATTAAAAAACGTATGCTCATGATGAATCACCAAAAGAGGCAGAAACCGGCCCGAAACTGGTTCAAACTATTAATATTGCTTCCTTTTGTTTGGGTTGCAATATTAGTCCAGTCGTGTAATTTCGACAAAAAAGAAACCCAAACCGAACCCAGACCTGAAGATATTATGTCAACTAAAGTTGATTCAACAGGAAAGATTAAGTCTGAAATGGTCAATCCTGAAAAGGAATTTGCAGATGCAGAACCTATAGAAGGTGACATTTTCACTGTTGTGCAAGACATGCCTGAATATCCGGGCGGGCCAGGTAAAATGATGGAATTTATAGCAAAAAATATAATATATCCACCAGCAGCTCGTGAAAAAGGAATTCAAGGCCGCGTGTTTATCAACTTTATTGTTGAGACCGATGGTTCTGTATCAAACGTTAAAGTGCTTCGTGGTATTGGCGGAGGCTGTGATGAGGAAGCTGTCAGAGTAGTAAGCATGATGTCAAACTGGAAACCAGGTCAGCAGCGCGGTCAGAATGTTAGAGTAAGCTTCAATATTCCAATTAAATTCTTACTTAACTAAAAGATAATTTTTTTATCAAAGACAACTAAATTTTTAGTTATAATTTAGCACGGTAAGTTTCAATGAAACTCACCGTGCTATTGTTTCTTACCATTGAAAAGTCACTTTTTATGCTCAGGAACATCCGGAATAACCTCACTTTGCCTTCCCTCTTTAATAAGCTGCTCGTTGTATGCATGGCGGTTTCGCTCGAGTCTTCGCTGGAGTCTTGCAACATCATTAAAAAGGTCGTATAACGTTTGAATAGGGCCTTTAATGGTAAAAGGAGCCGGACGTACATACAGTAAAATATCCTTCAGTTCGTTGTTGATATAATCCAGATTTACAGGTTTAATAGGCTGCATATTTACAAAAAGATGCTTGAAAGTTGGCCAGTCATAAAAGGAGCGAACGACCACTTCTTCCATTTGAACCGTATCCTTTTTAAGTAAAATGTTCCAGCTTGCTCCCTCTTCAAGCCTGGAAATATCAAATGGGATAATGGCGCGCTGAAAACCAACAGCGCTAAAAAAAACAGAGTCCTTCTCAAAACCTCTAAGTAAAAAATGTCCATTCGGCTCGCTTATAGTTCCACTGCGGGCCATGCGGCTGATAATATGTACATTATTTATCGGAAGCAAACTATCAGCAGAAAGCACTTTTCCATCAATCCATATACGTGTTTGCTGCGCATGAAGTGAAGTGGAAGACAATATCAAAAAAAATATGACTGTAAGGTATCGCAATGCTCTTTATTATCAAGCGAAAGTATAACTATCTTCTCAAAATCCGACCAATCAGTTGTTTAAAAATTGTTAAGCAGAATCAATTCATCATAAATGTATGTTCTTTTTACAATATATACAAATGAGGAACGAACTCAGGTAATCCCTGCTGTGATGCTTCATAACCAGAATTAAAATGAAAAATCAGATAAGAACTACATTTTCAACTGAAAAAGTGGTATATGTGCAAAATAAATTACTTTTATCAAATCAATTATCTTTAAAAATCTGAGATATGGTAAAAAGAATTCTGAGCATATTAGGAGGAACATTGATTGTTCTTGTCTTATTATTCGGCCTTTTTCTGTTCTATATAAATTTCACTGATTATATGCCCGCACCTATGGAAGAACTTCAAATTACCCATCGAAATCCAAAAAATATCGAAAGTGAGACCCTCAGTCTGATGACATGGAATATTGGTTATGCCGGTCTTGGTCGCGAGATGGATTTCTTTTATGAAGGAGGTAAAATGGTTAGACCAGCAAAAGAATTAACTGAAAAGTATCTAAACCAGATTACCAATTATATGCAGTCCGAAAATAATATTGATTTCTGGTTGCTGCAAGAGGTTGATTTTAAGGCTAAAAGAACCTGGCGAATGGATCAGGCGCAATTAATAGGGCTTTCTGTTCCGGATTACAACGTAGTTACTGCTGTCAACTACAACGTGCCTTTTGTTCCAATTCCTTTATCGGAACCCATGGGGAAAGTAAAAGCAGGTCTCATGACTTTATCGAAGTTTTCACCCCGTTTGAGCCGACGTTACGCTTATCCGCAAATTGCCGGATGGCCCGACAGAATGTTTCTTTTAGACCGATGCTTCATCGAAACCCGATTTTCGCTTGATCAGGGACGCGAACTGGTTGTTTTGAATACGCACAATTCAGCATTTATTGCTGACCAACTCCTTATGGATAAAGAACTACAAGTGATTCATGATAAAATGATGCGCGAATATGAACTTGGCAATTACGTTATTGCAGGCGGCGACTGGAATATGAATCCTCCATTTCTAAGACCAGAAAACAACTACAATGGCCATCTTTTTAAAGAAGCTGCAGTGAAGTTTCCTGCTGACTTTCTTCCTGCTGAATGGAAGTTTGCTTTTGATTCCTCCGTTCCTTCCAATAGATATGTTGATAAAGCTTATGTAAAAGGAAGCAACGGCACAACAACAATCGACTTCTTCATTGTTTCACCCAATGTAGGAGTTGAAAGTGTTCGTACAATTGATCTTGAGTTCGAAAACAGCGATCACAACCCTGTTCAAATGAATATTTATCTTCGCTAAATGAAAATACCGATAGCCTTCATAAAGATCAATATCCTACTATTTTTCCTGTTTCTCATTGGATCAACATCCCTGTTTTCTCAACAATACAATGTTTACATCACCGAAAATGGACGGATTGATTTTGTATCGGATGCCCCGCTGGAAATTATAAATGCAGGTGCCAGTGAACTAAAAGGAGCCATTGATTTGAGCAATCAAACTTTTCTTTTTGTGTTGCAAAATGCTAATTTCAAAGGATTTAACAGCCCTTTACAATAGGAGCATTTTCATGAAAACTATATTGAAACTAAGAAGTATCCACAAACGATCTTCAAAGGAAAAATCATAGAAAAACTTGATTGGAAACCTGGAACAGAGCAGGCCGTAAGAGCAAAGGGAATGCTCGATTTGCATGGTATCCAAAAAGAGCGGATCATTAAGGCAATTATCAAATATGAAGAAAATAGTGTGCGGATAATTTCCGATTTTACTGTGTTTCTCGACGATCATCATATCAAGATTCCAAAAGTAGTTGCAAAAAAAATAGCCCCAGAAATCAAGATCCATGTCGATGCTACACTCAAACCCAATGTTTAAGAAGCCCGATGATGTAGCAACAGTTTTATTTGTGAATGAAACGCCGGTTTTATACACATCAGGCCGGAAATAGTACGAAATGAAATTAAAGAAACATCTGCACAGTTTATTACTTTTGATGTTGCTTCTTCCATCAGTGGTAACTTATTCTCAGGAACTTTTTTTGCGTAATTTTCAGCCAGGGTATAAAATTGATGGAAAACAAATAAACACCGTTTTTGAAACTAACGAAGGTTATCTGGTAATTGGAGTCCAAGGGGGCTCTATATCTTTTTGATGGCCTTACATATAATGCTTTATCGTATCCTGATAGTTTATCAACCATTGATGTCAGCGCTATCAGCGAAGTACAGGATACGCTTTATGCCGGCCTTTCAAATGGAATGATACTTACCTTTAAAAACATTAGAATCAATCAACCACCCCGACTCTTTTTTCAAGCACAACAAGCAATTACGGCTATCGAGGTCGACGACAACCATCAATTATGGGTATCTACTTAGTGTCAGAAAGAAAACACTACTTTTTTAAACAAGGTATAAAAAAAGACGAGGTTCTACTTTGTCTAAACTGAATTAAAGCACTGAATTCTGT
>PHDU01000046.1 GCA_002842755.1 Bacteroidetes bacterium HGW-Bacteroidetes-1
CAAAACAATCAGAATGCGTTAATAATTAGGCTAAGATACTAATTATTAATCATATAATCAAACAAACCACCACTTTTTCAATTTGGTAAAGTAGAACTATTCAAACGGTTTATTATACTGGAATGAAACAATGGCTCCAATGGATACTACCATTATTGGAAATGGTATTACCGAAACAACTGGAGTAAACCCTGCATATCTTTTGGCAGAAGTGTATGATAATGGTGTAGATACAGTATCTGCTTTACTTACTCCTAATTACTATGCCTCAATGACATCGATGCCACAGTTGACATTTGATTATGAAAACAAAATCCTATATGCGGTTTATTCTGCAATATCTCCTGGTTTTGTTAATGCAGATGAAGAAAATTACCGTCATATCTGGTTTAGATTCTCTGATGACTATGGGGTAACCTGGAGTCCTTATCAGGATTTAACAGGGGATATTTTCCATCTTTTCACAGAATGTGTTTATCCTTCAGTTTCATCCAATGTGACAGATAAGGTGCATATAATTTATCAGTCAGATAATTATATCGGAGGAAGCAATCGTCCTGACCCACCTGCACATGTACACGTTGATAATGACATGGTTTATCTTTCTGTAAACACTGTTGTGGGAATTAATGAGTCTCAAGAGCAGCTACTTAAGGTAAACCAAATCTTTCCTAACCCTGCCAACAGTATTGCCAGCATTACAATCCATGTAGATAAACCTCTTACAGCTGAAATAGGTTTGCTAAATATTTTAGGACAACAAGTATTGCAAAGTACCCGTAATTTTGGTTATGTTGGCGAACATCTAATTCAGCTTAAAATTGATAATCTAGATGCAGGCATTTATTTTGTTAAAGTACAAACCGGTAAACAATCCGTAACTAAGAAAATTATCATCGAATAATAGAACTTTTAGAAGAAAAAAAAGGTCGGATAATCTCTGACCTTTTTTTGTATGGGCTTTATGGCTTTGGATTCAGGTAAATCCTTCATTGAAAGCTTAAGTTATATTCCCCAAGGATATTGATTCCTGACGACACAATAAGAACCTGTATCAGCAATTGCCAAATTTATTTCAAATATAAGAGGCTCCTGATCACCGCAATAAGGCTCAATAAATACTATTTGATAGCTTTCAGATTCGATATCATTAATTTCAATACCCAGATCGAAAAGACAATTACAGTTACAAAGGTGATCTTTTTCAATTTCCTGAATAGTGATTGTGTTATTGTTTTCTGAAATAATGCAACTTAAAACTTCCGGGCAGCAATTAAAACCAGCGTTAATGTGAGTTATGATTAATTTTTTGCTATTGGAATCATAACTGTATTGGGCACATGAAAGACTGTCGGATATTTGTGCAGGATAGGTGCCGGACTTAGTTGATTTGCATTCTGAGTGATGCGTAAGTTTACCTGATAGTTTCTGTTGTTGCTTTTCCTTGCTACAGCCATTTGCCGAAATCAGGATTGTAGCAATCACGAGCAAGAAAATTATGCGTGATTTCATAATTGGTTTTTTTAAATCTCAAGAGTAGCTTTTCAATCAATTATAGATCAGAACCATCTAAATATAATACCTTTATGCAAAGATAACGCTCAAGGGAAGCAGATGTCAAGATTAAATACAAACACTCCTTGATTTATAAAAAAGTCTATAATTACTATTTGACTGTACTAATTTGACAAGATTTTCTTGAAATTAGACAAAAAACATAACTACGCCAGTGACACTTATGGCCGCACCTATATAATCCATCAATTTTACTTTTTGCTTTAGCAGGATTGCCGCAGGCGGTATGATTAGAATTGGGACAATAGCCATGATGGTTGATGCGATTCCGGTACTGGTGAGCTGAATGGCAACGAGGGAAAAAGAAACGCCAAGAAATGGACCAAAAAAAGAACCTAGTGTTATTCCGGCAAGAGCTTTTTTGTTGGACAAAGCTTTTATAATACTTTTGGTTTTGCCTGCAAAAGCAATGATAATTCCAAACCCAACCATTCCTGCAATAATGCGTATCTGAGTGGATGCAAAAGGGCTGTAATCCTGCATGCCATATTTACTGAGTACCAAACCGCCTGCTTGTCCGAGTACGCCAAAAAATGCATACAATAATCCTTTAACCGGATAGTTGAGTTTGATGTTTTGTCCGTTGGGTTTGCTGAAGATTGTAATTGAAATACCGGTAACTGTCAGAGCCATTCCTATCAGATGATAAGAAGTCATTTTTTCGCCAAGAATGACCCATCCCAAAACTGCAGTTACAGGAGGCACAAAGGTCATGATGAGCATGGCAATCCGTGAACTAATGAGGCGATAGCTATGAAAAAGGAAATAGTCTCCAAATACAAAACCTATTAATCCTGAAAGGCTTAGCCATAGCCAGGCATGTGCTGAAGCATCAATGGGTAAAGCAATTCCACGATAAATCCATGAGAATAAGGATAGAAATACCATGGCAAAAACCAGACGGGTAATATTAACTGCAAGTGATCCAATACGTTTTGTTGCTACTTCAAAAGCAAGGGCTGTTATAGTCCAAAAAAAGGCGACCAAAAGTGCTGCCAGTTCACCACCATAGTTTGTAAGCATCATTTGATGATAATTAGGTGGCAAAGGTAATTGGAAAGCATCATCCTTGAAAAATTATTAAGATAACGGTATTTATTTCCATGCGAAATGCAGGAATTAACTGTAAAGCAGGAAACAGCAGGATCTTGACAATCTCTATTTTATTTTCTCGGTTTATAGAAAGACCCAGATAGAATATCCTGAGAATCTGAAAGAATAATCAAATCAGAAAGACTTGTTTCAGGTTTGTTTTCCATATAATGACGAATGATTTGCCATCCAACCCATTCGCCAATACGAGCAGGCGCTTCAGACGAGAAATCTTGTGAAAATGGACCATCGCCAAATAATTTACGGAACAATTGAAAATCGCTTGCATAAAGTACCTGTTGGCTTATAAGCATTGCCCATACATCGCCTTCATGTTTTTTAAGCCACTTCAATTGATTTTCGCTGATCCCAAACAGAATATTGTCTGCGATATCTGGTTGCATTGCTTCAAGGAAATAATACAATTTACCTGCTTTTATCATTTCATCAAGAATTGTCAGACTTTGATTTTCTTTAGCAATTTGCACAGAATACAGGGATTTGAACACATCATTTACAAGATGTTGCGGAGTCATTCGCTCTGCTATATAATTCGGAATACCCATGCGCTTGTAAATTAATTCATCTTTGCCAAGATAGCAATCAAGAGCAATTACAACCACTTTTTCGTCTGTCAAAACAGGAGCTTCAAACTGAACGCCTGAAATGTAAGTATATATTTCTGGAATAGTATTCATAGGTAAATGATAATGAAACCTTCTGAATGCCTGCGTAAGGTCAGTCTCTGTTTGTGTCAATACCGGAAAAATCTGTAAACTTCTTTGATAGAGTTTTCTCAATTGGGTGTCGGTAACAAAATTATGAATTTTTAAAATGTTGGAGCTGTCAAAAAGATTGGCATCTAAGAAATGATAAAAGTCGGGTTGGATGCCAATAAGTGCTTGTTGCAATTGGGTTGTGTCTAATTCAAACAGTGCTTTTCCATATCTTTTGATTGTAATATTTTTGGGATCAAGACTATTGACAGAGAAATTCAAACTTCCTTTATGCGTTTGCGTGCAGGAAGAAATAATGACGAATACAATCAGAATGATTAGAGATGGTTTCATTATAAAATTGGTTGAAGACTATACCTTTCAATACGTTTATGCCTCTTAATGAGGTTGGTGAATTGAATTATTAAATGTTTCAGAAGATAAATAATCTATAATTTATTCAAAGCTAAAGAATTTTCCAACCAAGAGAAACAACAAAACCCTGTTTTCTTGAATCGAATTGAATGGGGGTACCGCCGACATTGATTGTTCCGATGACATTGCTGAGTCCCAAAAAAGATTGAACATCTAAGGTAAACATTGCAGCATCAATTCCGACTCCAAATTGAACCCCCCAATGTAGATTGCTAATATCAGATTCTTTAATAGGTTCAATATAGCTTTCTGACTGAAGGCTTTCAATCGTTTTATTAACTACAATGTTGGCGGTGCCACCCCCCATTAATCTAAGATTAAATACCCTAAGATCAATAATTTTAACGCCTACATAAAGAGGAATTTGAATATTGCTGAGTGTTATATCCTGTTCGATTGGGCTTATTGAACTTAAAGAGGGTCTTTTAAAAACCGTCCCTGAGGTGTGCCAATTGATTTCAGGTTGAATGTAAACTTTGTCTCCAATTCTGGCAAAAGCACCAAAAAGAAAACTGTTTTTAAAGCTTGTAGATATATCGCTCTGGTCAACAGATAGCCTACTGGTTGTATAACCCACCTTAGGGCCAAACTTGAACTGTGAGAAAGCTGTGCTAACAACAAACAGTCCAAAAAGAAGCAGCGAAATTCTTTTCATTGATTATTATATTTCTAACAAAAATATAAAGTTTGCTATTAAACTTCAAGAAAAAAGAAAAATTGTGCTAAAAGATAATTTTTTAAGTACATAAGTGAAGTAAGTATCTGATGAATGGTTCCCAATTTTAGATCGTCATTTTATAAGAAATAAGTTAATCTTCTATTGCATTTCATGGCAAAAGACAGGCTATAGGGTTGTGGCAAATCATTCAACGTTTAGACGAAATACTGAACAAAAAATACAGTTTTTTTTAATTCGAACTTGGTTGTTTATTAAAAAAGGCTGTATATTTGCGCCCTCAAACATGGTGGTTGTAGCTCAGTTGGTTAGAGCATCAGATTGTGGTTCTGAGGGTCGCGGGTTCGAATCCCGTCTTCCACCCAAAATTTTATTCTGCTGACATTCATAAACTTTTGAATGTCAGTTTTTTTTGATCAATGCAATAATATTTTAACCCTCAGCTTTTCTATCTTTGATGTATGAAAGTCCCAACAAACAAGGTTAAAGATATCATCTCCTACTATAAAGATCAGCTATTACCATTGTATGGGGAGGAACAATCAAGGCAGATGTTGGGAATGCTGATTGAAAATTTTTTCGGATTTGATCGGATTTATCTTGTTTTGAATCCTGAAGAAAGACTCTCAGAATCAGAAATGCTTACCATTCATTTTGCAGTAAAAGAGTTATTGAAACATCGCCCGATACAATATGTCATCGGAAAAGCGCTTTTCTGTGGTCATTGGTTTGAAGTAAATCAGAATGTTTTGATACCTCGTCCGGAAACAGAGGAAATGGTTGAAATGGCGATTGCAATGCTAAAGAATGATGAACAGGTTTCGGTGCTGGACATTGGTACAGGATCGGGCTGTATTGCAATCAGCATTGAATTACAACATCCAAAGGTGCAGGTCGACGCGATAGATGTCTCAAAAGAAGCACTCGAAGTTGCCGAACTAAATGCAAAACGATTGAATTCAGCAGTTCAGTTGATTCAAATGGATATAAAGTCAAATGATTTTTCTTGCATTAATAAACAATACGATCTGATCATCAGCAATCCACCGTATGTATCGAAATCAGAGATGCAGTTGATGAGATCTAATGTTTTGGATTGGGAGCCTTCTCTTGCATTATTTGTCCCAGATGATGACCCATTACTATTTTACCGCTATATTACAGATTTTGCCCATAGCCACCTTAAATCAGGAGGTATATTACTATTCGAAATCAATGAAAAATTTGGTCAGGAGGTTCTTGAATTATTAGAAGCAAAAAAATTCAGCGAGGCAGTTCTGCTATATGATTATCACGGTAAATATCGGTTTGTAAAAGGTTTAATGTGAGCCTTTTACAAACCTTATTCTTTACTTTTCTTTTGTTTTTTTACTTTCGTGATAGGTCAGAAAATCTCTTTGAGCCTTATACAGGTTAAAAGAGAACAACAAAAGATTCTTTGTTTCCTGCAGGACATTCATAAACAGTAAGCTGTTGCGTGTGCTTGTTGCATCTTTCTTAATACGCTTTACTTCATTTTTCCTAAAAAGGTCAATCAGGGCAAGAATTTTTAACTGATCGGCAGCAATTTCATCCTGGCTCTTGAAATTATTTTCGGTAATGTCAGTTGAGATATGTGCGAAGAAATTACCAATATGCTGACTCAGGTTTTTAAGTTCACTGATTTGAGCCGTTCCAAGAGGTTTATGATTGTTATCAACATGATTAAAAATAGGTACAACTATGAAATTCAGACTGTGCAAAATCTCTCTTGCATAATCGAGAGCCTGAACATAAAAATGACCCGATTCGATGGAATCATCTTTCAACTTATTGATAACAATGGTTACATTGTTTTTTTTGTCTTTGGCATTCTGAGTCAGTTTCTCAATGCTTTTTTTGATTTTCTTAAGGGATTTTATACTTTCTTCCGACATGGCAGTTATCGTCCTTTTGTACTCAAGCTGCGTTTGGTTAAGCAAATCAGTAACAGTTCTACTGCAGGAGGTCAGTATATCTTCTGCATTAAATTCATCCAGTTCACGTGCTGCATTTTCTTTCGTATGTTCATTTCTCAAGTGAATTTTATGCGTACGAATTACAAGAATCACTGCTATTAAAATCATTACCCCGACAGCATAATAGCCTCCGTAAAAGAAGAGAAGTGCAATAAGAAAAGAAACCATAAATGCAGAAAAAGCAGTAAAAAACCATCCGCCAATTACTGAAAATACTCCTGTGATACGATATACGGCGCTTTCCCTGTCCCAGGCACCATCTGAAAGACTTGTCCCCATTGCGACCATAAAAGTTACATAGGTTGTTGAAAGAGGTAGCTTTAGTGATGTTCCCATTGCAATTAAAGCACTTGCAACGACCAGATTTACTGAAGCTCTTAGCAGGTCGAATGCAGGTAAGTTTTTATCGTATTTGTCATGTGTAAGTGGCTCAAACTGACGCGCAAAAGTATGTTTAATTTTATTCGGCAAAAATTTTCCAAGCGAGTCCGATAAGTTTAGTGCAAGCCTTACAATACTCCTTGACAGTTGTGAAGAACCAAAACGCTCTTCTCCTACGTCTTGCCTGCTCAAATCAACAGAAGTCTTAATTACAGAACGGGCTTTTCTGGAGGTATAGAGCGTTAAAACCATTATCGCGCCTGCAAGTAAGAGGAATAAAGGAGGTGTCTGAATAGCGTTTTTCAAAGAGCTCATCTGAAAGAATTCAGGATCAGCACCCGGTGTTGCTAAAAGTGTTTTGAAAGACTCATAACCCGCAAGTGGGACACCGATAAAGTTGACAAGGTCGTTGCCCGCAAAGGCCATTGCCAAAGCAAAGGTGCCAACCAGAACAATGATTTTAAGAATATTGACACGAAAAACCAAATTAAAGAAATAAAGCAAGAATGAAAATGCAACAAAACTTCCACTTAAAATTATTGCAGTATGACCTTTAATCCACTCCAGCATATCTTTTGACATAAAGACTGCATCTTTTGCTCCTTTGATTACCATGAAATAGACAATTGCCGTTAATGCTAATCCCCCATAGATTCCACCAAAGTAGCGCAATCTTTTATTATAGTTGAAAGAAAACAGTGCACGAGTAAAATATTGGACCAATGCGCCAACCGAAAAGGCAATCACAACCGAAAGTAAAATTCCTGAAATGATTGCAAGCGCTTTTCCAGAGTTGATGTATTCATTTATCTGTTGAGGATCACTGCTATTACTGATTTTCATGATGGTGATGGCAACCGATGCCCCCAAGAGTTCAAAAACGATTGATACTGTTGTCGATGTAGGTAATCCCAAGGTATTAAATGTATCCAACAGAATGACATCGGTAATCATTACTGCTAAAAAAATCATCATGATGTCGGTGAAATAAAACTTATCTGGATGGAAAATACCACTACGTGCAATTTCCATCATTCCCCCGGAAAAAGCTGCTCCAATGAGAACCCCTAATGCTGCAACAAACATAACAACTTTGAATGATGCTGCCTTGGAACCAATAGCTGAATTTAAAAAATTCACTGCGTCGTTGCTTACACCAACTACCAGATCGGAGATTGCAAGTAAAAATAGGACGATAACGAATACTAAGTATATGTTTTCCACTGAATTGGACTTTTTTGATTTGAGATTACAATATTAGAGAAATCAAACCATATTGTAAAGGTTTCATATTAAGAAATTATTAATTCAAGGTATAATAATAGGAATTTGAGCCGGTTAAGGTAATTATAGCTTTTCAGGTTTAGAATCCTTATTGAAAGAAATAGTATCTTTTTTCAATGCTTTCAGGTGGATTCTTTTGTAAATTTGAGTCGAATTATAATTCAGAAACATAGTAATTGGATAAAATGACGAATTTATTGTTTGAATTGTCTCAATATCATGTATATAGAAAACCTTTTGTAATATGTATCGTGACGAAAGCTATTGGCTCTACTCCACGAAAAGCGGGATCAAAGATGCTGGTTTTTGAAGATGGAAGTATCAAAGGAACTATTGGAGGCGGTAGTGTTGAGCTTCAGGCAAAGAAAGATGCACAAATGGTTATGCATCAGAGAGAGCCAAAAGTAATTGACTATCAACTTGAAGAAGATCTTGCTATGCAATGTGGTGGAAATATGACAATTTATTTTGAGCCGATATTTCCTGCCGAGAAATTGTATGTATTCGGGGCGGGTCATGTTGGGCGTGAAGTTGGCTTTTATGCACAGACCCTCGGTTTTAATGTAACCTACATTGATCACCGTCCTGATATTTATAAGGAATTTGATGCAGGAAATGCTGAATGTCTTGTGGGTAATTATGTGGAAGTTATTGATAAGTTGTCGCTTAACAATGATAGTTATGCAGTAATTGTAACGCCTAATCATAGTTTTGATGAGGAAGTGTTAGGAAAACTTGCAATGAAAGATTTGAAATATCTTGGTATGATGGGAAGTAAAAGAAAAGTTTTAGAAGTTTCGAAGCGCCTTCAGGAAGAAAATAAACTGACAAAAGAACACTTGGATAAAGTTGATATGCCAATTGGAATTCCACTTAAGGTAGAAACACCACGCGAAATTGCAATAAGCATCGTTGCTAAGATAACCGATGTAAGAAATTCTAATTATTGATTATCAATACTTTAAATATTGTAGACTGTTGCGAGCAATGATATGGAAAATAATACTTTAAAATTTTTACTGAATGATAAACAGGTGGAAATTGATTTTCTAAAAACTGATTATCTGCCTTCCACAACGGTGCTTAATTATTTGCGTTCCCAATCAGATTTGTCAGGGACGAAGGAAGGTTGTGCCGAAGGTGATTGTGGTGCATGTACTGTAGTTTTGGTTGAACTTTTGGATCATCAATTGATCTATAAAACAATTGATTCCTGTCTTTTATTTCTTGCTTCTATTCATGGAAAACAGTTGATAACAGTAGAGTATCTTTCCCAAAAGAAAGGTCAGGACATTGTTCTTCATCCGGTTCAACAGGCGATGGTAAACTATCATGGAAGTCAATGTGGATTTTGTACCCCGGGATTTGTGATGTCAATATTCGGAATGCATAAATCAGAGACTCCCGTTAATGACAAAAGCATCATAGAAACATTGTCAGGAAATCTATGCAGATGTACCGGCTACAAGCCTATTGCTGATGCTGTTCAGCACGATTGTCATCTTAAGTTTGATGATCATATTTCTGCTAAAGAAGGGCAGGTAAAAAATCAACTGATTGGTATTAATCATTCAATTCCTTCTCTTAAAATTCATGCTTCAGAGCAAATATATCTTTTGCCTTCAACACTTGAGGAGGCAATTTCGTTAAAAAAGAACTATCCTGAATCCAGAATAATTAACGGTGCTACCGATATAGCGATCAGGCAAAATAAAACCCATGAGTATCTTCCTTGTATACTTGATGTTTCGAATATCAAATGCTTAAAGAAAATTGATGAAATTGATGGCTTTTTTCTTTTGGGCAGTGGAGTTACAATTGAACAATTCAAAATTTTTTCCGAAAATTATTACAAACCTTTCCAAAAAATAACGGATGTATTTGCTTCTTTGCAAATCAGAAATGCAGCTACAATTGGAGGAAACTTATCAACAGCTTCTCCAATCGGTGATCTCATTCCCTTGTTTTATGCAGTTAAAGCCAAATTACAGATTACGGGTTCTAAAGGAGATCGGGTGGTTAACATCGAAGATTTTATTACAGGATACAGAAAAAATTGTCTACAGAATGATGAGCTTCTGGTCAGCATATTGTTACCTTTCCTCGAAGACGATATTTTTGTTTTTTCTGAAAAAGTTTCAACCCGCCGTGATCTCGATATTGCTACAGTTAGTCTGGCAGCGCGTTTAAAATTGAGTTCCGGGAATAGGGTTGATGAGATCATTTTGGCTTATGGTGGTATGGCTGAAACAGTAAAGCGGGCAGAAAAAGCCGAAAACTTTCTAATAGGAAAGCTGTGGAGTCAAGACAATATTGAAGCTGCAATGGCTTTCATTGAGCAGGATTTTACACCTTTATCAGATGCACGATCTGGTAAGGAATATAGAAGCACGGTGTCAAAAAATCTATTGCTGAAATTGTTTTTATTAAAAAGAAGTGGTATTGTAAACAATTAATAATGAATAGTATAATAAATTCAGACCCGCATGAAAGTGCTGTTTCCCACGTAACAGGGAAGGCGGTTTATGTGGCTGATATGCTAATCAACAGCCAGGTGATTGTCGGGCATGTTGTATTTAGTCCCTATGCTCATGCACGTATATTGGAGTATGACTTTACAGATGCCATAAAAGTTAAAGGTGTGATAGATATTTTGGACTATAATCGGATACCCGGAGTCAATCAACTGAATTCCATTGCCCATGACGAGCCTTGTCTTGCGAGGGAGGAAATACATTGTATTGGTCAGGCGATGTTTTTAATTGCTGCTTTAAATGAAAAATCCGCAATTGAAGCAGAAAAAAAAATAAAAATAAAATACGAGGTTTTAAAACCAATCCTTTCTATTGAGGAAGCAATAGAACAAGATTCCCGGATGTTTCCGACAAGACGTATTGAAACTGGTTCTCCCGATGACACATTACTGAATGCCCCTCATGTTCTTGAAGGACAGTTGGATATTGGCGGACAGGAACATTGGTATCTTGAGACGCAAGCTGCATTGTGTGTACCTGGTGAGGATCGCGAAATGACCATTTATGCCTCTTCACAGAATCCGACAGAAACACAACTCGTTGTTGCAGAAGTTCTTGGATTGAATGCAAATCAAGTTTTATGCGAAGTAAAGCGAATGGGGGGTGGTTTTGGAGGTAAGGAAACTCAAGCCAATCACATAGCAGCATGGGCAGCCCTCTTGGCGGATGCAACAAACAGACCTGTGAAAATTGTTATGTCTCGCGATAATGATCAAAAGTATACCGGAAAGCGCCATTCATTCAAAGCGTTCTATAAAATAGGTTTTGATCATGATGGTCGGATCATATCTTACATCGTCGATCTCCATGGAAACGCAGGAATGAATGCTGACCTTTCGATGCCCATTCTTGAGCGCGCCTTATTCCATTCTGAGAATAGCTATTTCATCCCGAATATGCGTGTAAGAGGTACGATGTGGAAAACAAACATGCCTTCCAACACTGCTTTCAGGGGTTTTGGCGGGCCACAGGGTATGGCGGTTATTGAAAATGCCATTGACCGGATGGCGCGTTTTCTTCATAAAGACGCCTCAGAAATAAGGTTTATGAATTTCTATGGTGTTGATGAAAAAAATATTACCCATTATGGCCAGCATGTTATTGGAAACAGATTGTTTCTGATCTGGGACAGACTTATTAAAACAAGTCAGTATTTTGACCGACGGATTGACATTACTGCATTCAACAATAAAAACCGATACATAAAAAGAGGAATAGCATTAACTCCGGTTAAATTTGGCATTTCATTTACGACCTCTTTTTTAAATCAGGCTGGTGCATTAGTAAATGTTTATAAAGATGGAACCGTTTTGGTTAATCATGGTGGAACAGAAATGGGGCAGGGATTGCATACCAAAATAAAAGCGATTGCCTCATCTGAACTTGGATTGCCTTTAAGCAAGATACAAATTAGTGCCACCAACACGTCAAAAGTGCCAAACACATCGCCAACAGCAGCCTCATCGGGCACTGATCTCAATGGTATGGCAGTTAAGAATGCCATCGACAAGTTAAAAGAACGGTTTAAGCCGCTTGTTCTAAAAATGCTAAATTGTAATGATCAAAATTGCGGGATCATTTCATATGAAAATGAAAAAGTTTTTCTATCTGATCAGCCTGAACATTCAGTTGGTTTTTATGAACTCGTAAAGCAAGTTCATAAAAATCAAATCAGTTTAAGTGCAACAGGTTTTTATGGTACACCTAATATCTTTTTTGACCGCGACAAGGGGAAAGGAAAGCCTTTTCATTATTATGCTTTTGGTATGGCTGTTTCAGAAGTTGAAGTAGATATTTTAACGGGCATGTCACGAATTTTAAGATCTGACATATTGCATGATGCTGGCTCATCTATAAATGAAGCAGTTGATCTTGGTCAGGTTACTGGTGGTTTTATTCAAGGAGTAGGTTGGTGTACGACCGAAACACTGCGCTATAATTCTGAAGGACATTTATTGAATCATTCTCCCGACACCTACAAAATACCCGGGATAGGTGACATGCCACTTGATTTTAGAGTTGAACTTTTGCGCAACGCACCCAATCCAATGGCAGTTCATCAAAGTAAAGCAGTTGGAGAGCCTCCTCTAATGCTTGCATTTTCGGTTTGGCTTGCAATCAAAGATGCAATTTCTGCTGTGGCAGATCATGGGATTGAACCTGAATTTTCTTTGCCAGCAAACAATGAAGTAATTTTGTTATCAGCAGAGAAACTAAGGAATCTTTCTGACAAATAGGTGATTCTGTAACTGATAAAAATTCATTCAATGTTGCCTGTTTAAAATGCATAAAATGGTAAAACAATAAAGCCTGTCACCAATGGTGATGACAGGCTTTAATTTATTTATTCGTTACGCTTTAGACATCTATTCTTGCGTATTTGGCATTGGCTTCAATGAACTCACGACGGGGAGGAACTTCATCACCCATAAGCATCGAAAACACATGATCTGCTTCAAGACCATTATCAATAGTAATCTGTCGTAATGTCCGGAATGCAGGATTCATGGTAGTATCCCAAAGCTGTTCTGCGTTCATTTCACCAAGACCTTTGTAACGTTGAATGTGAATCCCTTTGTCGGTGCCGTCTGAAGACCACTCTTTTACGAGTCTTTCACGTTCTTCCTCATTCCAACAGTAACGCTCTTGTTTACCTTTTTTTATGAGGTAAAGAGGCGGGGTTGCAATATAGATGTATCCTTTTTCGATAAGGTCGTTCATATAGCGGAAGAAGAAAGTAAGGATAAGGGTTGCGATATGACTACCGTCAATATCAGCATCGGTCATGATTACAATTTTATGATACCTTAATTTATCAATATTTAAGGCTTTGGTGTCTTCATCTGTGCCAACAGAAACACCCAAAGCGGTGTAAATATTTTTTATTTCTTCGCTGTCAAAAATTTTATGAGGCATTGCTTTCTCTACATTGAGAATTTTGCCACGAAGAGGTAATATGGCTTGAAAACGACGATCGCGGCCTTGTTTGGCAGTTCCACCGGCCGAGTCACCTTCGACGAGATAAATTTCTGCTTTTGATGCATCACGTTCACTACAATCCGAAAGTTTTCCAGGAAGGCCTGAACCGGAAAGAACGCTTTTGCGCTGTACCAATTCACGTGCCTTGCGTGCAGCATGACGTGCAGTAGCTGCAAGAATTACTTTATTTACAATAGTTCTGGCTTCTTTGGGATTCTCTTCAAGATAATTGGACAAGTGCTCGCTGACAATCTGATCAACAATACCCATTACTTCATTGTTCCCTAATTTGGTTTTAGTTTGACCTTCAAACTGGGGTTCCGGAACTTTTACAGAGATGATAGCTGTTAGGCCTTCACGAAAGTCATCTCCATTAATGTCAAATTTCAGTTTAGCCAGCATGCCTGATTTCTCAGCATATGACTTCAATGTTCTGGTTAGTCCTCTGCGGAAACCTGCAAGGTGGGTTCCTCCTTCATGTGTATTGATGTTGTTCACATAAGAATGTAGATTCTCAGAAAAGGAGGTGTTGTATTGCATTGCAATTTCAACGGGTACACTACTGCGCTCACCTTCGATTGCAATAGCAAAAGGAATAAGCTTTTCACGGTTTTCATCAAGATACTGAATGAAGTCGGGAAGACCATTGGCGGAGAAAAAAGCCTCAATTTTAAAAGTCCCATCCTCATTCTTTTCCCTTTCATCGGTAAGATTAATGGTAATGCCACGGTTCAGGTAGGCCAGTTCACGCATCCTGGAAGCTAAAATATTGTATTCATACTCTGTAGTAATGAATATGGTATCATCCGGCTTAAAGGTTATTTTAGTTCCATTAAGCTTGGATTCACCTATTGCTTTAACGTCGTATAAGGGCTTGCCAAATTCGTATTCCTGAATAAAGATTTTGCCTTCTCGATGGACCTCTGCTGTTAAATGGGCAGAAAGTGCATTCACGCAGCTTACGCCCACTCCGTGCAATCCACCTGAAACTTTATAAGATCCTTTATCAAATTTGCCACCAGCGTGTAATACGGTCATTACAACTTCCAGAGCAGAACGGTTTTCTTTTGCATGAAGTCCGGTAGGAATACCCCTGCCATTGTCAACAACAGTAACAGAATTATCTATGTGTATAGTGACATCAATGAGATTACAAAATCCACCCATTGCTTCGTCAATAGAATTGTCCACTACCTCATATACAAGGTGGTGCAATCCTCTTGTACTTATGTCGCCAATATACATGGCTGGTCTTTTCCGTACGGCTTCAAGGCCTTCCAAAACCTGTATGTTACTTGCGTTGTATTCGTTATTTACTTTTGCTCTTTTTTCTTCTTCAGTCATATTCTTTCAGTTCAAAATCATTTTAAAACATCGCGCAAAAATACGTTTTTTTTCTGGATTATTTTTTATAGAACTGCTTCAAGTTGGGAGAATTATCAACAATTTTGATGCAATCGGATGCATTTAAAATTGAATTGCTAAATGGCAGCTGCTATTTCACGGTCTAACGGACTTTGAAAGACAAAACATGTCAGACGAGTTTTTTTTCTGCTTTATTTTTTGGCTCACTTACTGGAATGTAATAGGTCCATACAAACCAACTTTAATCTAAATCAAAACTTTAAGCTCATGCCAGCAAACAACTGAATTCCCTGTACTGGATAGTTATAATAGCGTTCATATTTATTATGCAAAAGATTGTTTATTTGCGCGAACACCGTAAATTGTTCATTGATAGCATATTCCGATCCAATATTAATGTCAGCTACCGGCTTAAGGTCCATTATTTTTTCAATTCCACCTATATAATATGGGGCGTAAC
Organism: Bacteroidetes bacterium HGW-Bacteroidetes-1; assembly: GCA_002842755.1. Taxonomy (GTDB): domain Bacteria; phylum Bacteroidota; class Bacteroidia; order Bacteroidales; family F082; genus JALNZU01. Next base: position 15,495 of record PHDU01000046.1, read on the forward strand.
GATGACTCTGGAAAATCATTTCCGAAAGAAATCTCAACTTTTCATCAAATTGGTAATTAGCCCTAAGGTTCATTTGAAAACTGGGAGTATGCCATACTCTTGTAAGTGTTGTGGTTTCATATTTATCGAACTGCAATTTACTTGCTATCATAAATTTATTTGATAATTTATAGGATAACTCACCAACAAAAGTTAGTAGATTAACATTGTCGTTTACGACCTTTAGTGTGTTTTGAAAAGGCGTTGTTGTGTCAGTAATATAAAATCCTGCATTATCAATCTCATTAAATTGCAGTCCAAAATGAAGATCAAGATTTTTTATAATTCCGGTTTTTATTCCGGTTTTGAATAGAAAGCGGGTATTGGACCAATATGCAGCTTCTCCTGATCGCAGAAAAGGGTTGTTGTCTGTCATCTGATAGAGACTCTGTCTGTTCAAGTCTCCATCCATCAATGCGTACATCTCGACCCGTTGGTCAAATATGAATAGTTTTCCGCTGAGGACAGGATAGGCGTAAAAATGGGCGCTGGAATCATTGAAGTAATTCAACCGAAGACCTGCTTTTATTTCATAAAAACTACCTGCCAAACGGAGTGTAGGCATAAGGCCTAACAAAAAATCAGTGTTCTTAATTACAGTATCATTATTGGCATAATATCCTGTATTGATTTCGATGCCGGTGGTTTGATTTCCATCATATCGAAACCACTCAAAGTTTTTTTGCAAATCGCCTTTTAGATTAAAACTATGTTCCCGTGCACTAAAATGATCGGTAAGATAATTGTATTTTAGGTTTACTTCATGATGTAACATGTTCACATCTTTGTAGTTGCTTTTAAGGGATGTACTGAAACCGATGTTTTGATAGCGTTGTGCCAGGTCACTTTTAATGAAGTCATTTTCCGGAAAATCGTCTGGCTTAAAACCGTAATATCTGTTTGAATTATATTTGTAATAGAGGTCAGAACGAAGACTATGATTAGAGAAAGCATGGTTCAGACCAAGTGAAAAAGCGTTCTGCATCCAGTCGGACGGCGCATAATCCTTCACTTTTATCCATGAAGATAGGTGTTGTATAGAAAGATCAAGTGATGTCTCCTTCGATAGATTTGAGTGATGCATAAAAAAGAAAAATGGACTTATAAACGATCCCAAACTAGCTTTTACATAGTTCCGGTATTCGTTCTGGTTATCTTTCGTCCTTGCTAGTAAAGGTGAAATCAATTCAAGTTCAGCACTTGTTGACATTACTTTTTCGACAGATGGAAATTCAGTATCCAACGTTTCAAAGTAAGTTGAAGGCGGTTCTGGTTTGATGTTTATCTTGGAAAATTCCTGCAAACTGGGCTGAAACGAAGAAAATATTGTTACCCTTTCGCTATGTGTTTGACCCCATAGTGATGTGGATACCGAGGCGCCCAAAGCCACAATTACTGCAAATAAAGGCTTAAATTTTATAAACCATAATTGATTTTTTTTCCCGAGCATGGATTTTATCTTCATAAAAATCTTAAAAAAGTATTAATCTAACATCGAAAGTTTGCGTGCTGCCTCCTGTCGGAGGTCTTCACCTTTGTAATTTTCAACAATGCTTTTCAGTGTTTCCCTGGCCTGAAAAATATTATTGTTTCGAACATAAACATCAGCTAGCAAAAGAAAACCTTTTGCAACCCAATAATCGTGATCAGGATATTTTTCCGCTAATTTAAAAATCTGCGTTTCAGCTTCAGTCAGGTTCTCGTTTCCGTAGCTTATTTTGGCGAGTAAGTAGGAGGCTTCTGCACCAAGCACTCCTGGGCTTGCAAGTTGAACCTTAAGCAATTGATCTTTCGATTCGTTGTGTTGATTCAACTCAAATAGAGATTTACCTGCAATATAATGTGCCTGAATAATTTGTTCCTTACCTGCCTGATCATTGCTGAGGAGTTGTTTCGATGATTGTAATGCCTCTTCAAACTGTTTTGTAAAAAAACTACTTTTCATCTTTCCTTCAAGGGCTTCCCGTTTCTCAAGTGGTTCATCTGACAGAAGATATAACTGGGAATAAAGTTTATATGCTTCATCATATGATTGCCGTTCGTAGTAAATTCTTGCCGCAGAAAGCAGTGCTTCTTCATAATAAGGGTTCCTGTCGATTCCAATAATATACTGAAGGCTTTTTAAGGCCTCGTCAAGTTTCTTTTCCTGAATATCAAGTTTCGATTTGTAATAATGTACAGTAAGTAAGAAAGCCCCATTGGGATAATTTTTCAAATAATTTGAAAGTGCTTGATTTGCTTCTATTGTACGACCTTCTGTATAAAAGTTTTCACAGATCGTAAAGGCCAGTGAGTCTTGTTCTGTAATGCTTATTTGCCCAAAACCCATTTTATTTGTATATGCAAAAAAATCCTCTAAAATGTTCATATCCATGTATATAACCTTTAAAGTATTCATTGCTTCTCTGGCATCTGGTGTTCCGGGATAGGATTCGGCAACTTTTTTAAGGGCAACGATAGCCTGATCATTTTGCCGGTTATTGAAATAAATTAATCCGGTTTTTAATAGTGCTTCTCTCGCATAAGTCGATCGTGGTCTTTCACGCACCAACTGATCATAATAGCTGATAGCACTTCTGTTATCATTGGTTATCAGACTTGTACTCGCCATTTCAAACAAGGCATTGTCGTAATAACTTGATTTCGTATGTTGTTTTACAAGTTGATCCAGGGTTGCAATTTTTTCATTGTAACGTCCTAATGCTCCCAGCGATAGCCCTTTCTGAAAAATAGCGTAATCGGAGTCTGTCGCACGTGAAGTAATTACCTTGTTATAGGACTCAATTGCTTTGTCGTAGGACTTTGAAATGAAATAGCAGTCGCCAATACGCAACCAAGCGTCATACGTGAGTTTAGGTTCTTTGCTGTATGGTTTACCTGTAAACTGCATAAACGATGCTAATGCAGTTTGATATTGTTTTAGTTGGAAACTACTATAGCCGAGATTATAGGATGAAAGTGGATAAAATTCTGATTTTTGAGCATCACGATGGGAAATAAATTGCTTGTAAAATTTTTGAGCATCAACATAATTCTTTTGTTGGTAATAAGATTCAGCCAACCAGAACAATGCCGGAGCTGCGTAAGTACTATTTGTTTTGGTAGTGGTGATGCGAAGAAAATAGGCCGCCGCTTTCACAAAATCCCCTTGATTGAAAAGGTCTATGGCCAAAGAGTATGTTAGCTGCTCATAAACGGCTTGCATTTTTGGATTGCGATTGTTATTGTTTTCAAGCGATGCCAAAGCAGCATCATAATCTTGAGTTTTAAGATAAAGTTGAATAATAAGCTGCTGAGCCTGTTGCATTCTCTGACTTGAGTGCTGGGATTCAAGATATTTTTCAAGTAATTGTATGGCTTCATTGTATGGATCTGGACCGGCTTCAAGGCTGAGTTGGGCATAGTTGAACAAGGCGTCTTCGCTTAAAACCGGGTCGAAAGGAGCTTTGTGAACAGCAAGAAATGCATTTCTTGCAAATGTTTTCTGATCTGTTTGAAGATAACATTGCGCTAGAAAATAGGAAGCGCTTTGGCTGAGGGAATCACTTTCGGCAATTACTTGTTGAAAATTCGGTATTGCTTCCTTAAATATACCTGATTTGAAACGGCTAATGCCAATCTGATATTGATCTTCTCTTGAGAGGACACGCTTATTGAGGATCTCATACTGGCCATAAAAGTCAAGGGCTGAATTATAATCTCCCAAACTATAGTGCGCATCTGCAATCATTCTTATTACTTCTGCTTTGCGTTTGCTTTCGACAATTGGCAACACTTCCTCTCCCATATTAATTACCTGATCATAGTTTCCCTTTCTGTAATATATTTGCAACTCATAAACGGGAATCAATTTCTTGAATTGAAATACATTTCGAATGCGGCTGAAATGTTCCAACGCATCGTCATCATTGCCATTTAAATATTGGATATGAGCATAATAATAAGTGGCGGCTTGCTGATAGGGACTTTTTTGATCTTTAATTTTTTCGAAACGGGATAATGCTTCTTCGCTTTGATTGAGTTTTACCTGACTATAGCCAATTTTATAATCAAGCTCTGTTTGTTCAAACGAAGGCAGATCAGAGGGGTTTACCTGAAGAAAAGCGGCAAGTGCTTCTGAATACCTTTTTTGCTCAAACTGCACCCTTCCATTAAGGAAATGAACATGAGGCATCCAGCTGCTGCTGCGATGAACAGATGAAAATGCTAGTACTTTGTCAGTGGCATCTTTATCTTGAAGCTGGACTGCGCATAGTGCTTCATAATAGCTAGCGTCTGAGTAATCAACGCTGCTTTTGTCCTGAATGCTGTTTTTAAGTTCCTTGAGTTTCTGACGTGCTGCCCCATATTGCTCCTTCTGAATCAGGTCGAGACTTTCTCGCAACAGTAATGGGCTACTGTCAAAATAGAACTGTTTTTGTGCAAGCGTAACATTGAAATTCAGGAGGAATCCAATGAATAGAAATTTGATGGTTGTTTCGAGGTTCATCCTTTGATATGCTTTAAGCATCGAATATTTGATTTGAGCATTTGCTGTCAAAATTATCCTTTTGCGGTTAGAAACGCAGCGAAAGGCAAGTTATTGCAAAACCAACCGGCAACTGATAAGTTGCCGGTTGGTTTTGACAGTACCATAAGCGGGATTCTGTAATGAGGTTGTCATTTATCTCGGCCTTTTGTTGCCAAAAGGCTCTTGCAGCCTACCCACCGGCATCGGGCGAGCAACCCTTTCATCCCGCCGAAGCGAAGAAATAACCGGCTTATTTGGCCTTGCAGCCCATAAGGTTTACCCCTGTGCGATGTCACCATCACACATCGTGAGCTCTTACCTCACGTTTTCACCCTTATCTTGCCTTGTCACAAGTGACAAAGGAAGACGGTAATTTTCTGTGGCACTTTCTGTTGCTTTCCCGTTTCCGGAAAAACACCTTCCCGTTAGGAAGCATGGCGCTCTGCGCTGTCCCGACTTTCCTCGGCATTTCCTGAAAAATGACGCGACAACCGTTACTGTCTCTTGCAAAAGTACAATAATTTGATCATTTGAATATCAACATTTGTTTTAATAAACAATACGAAAACAAAGGTCATGTTTGAATTTTAACAATTGTGCTCTTTGTTCTTTGCTTAAAGCAGTATCCTCAGAATTTGGTAATAGCAAGTGTAAAAATCATTTATCTCTTTTTCACTTTTATCAGTCAGATCATTTTATGTCCTTTGCACCTGAACCATCCCTTTTACTACTTTTGCAAACTCTTTTATCACTCTATTTGAAACTTTTTTCTACTAAATCATTGTATGAAAGACCTTACCATAGGCAAAGAAGCACGCCTGATTTTTAATTTTACCATTCCTATGTTGATTGGAAATGTGTTCCAACAAATGTATAATATTGTCGATAGTATCGTAATAGGAAAGTATTTAGGCAACGAAGCTTTGGCAGCTGTAGGGGCAAGTTTCCCCCTTATTTTTACTTTGATTTCGCTCATTATAGGTCTGGCGACCGGAAGTACTATCATTATTTCACAATACTATGGTGCCAAAAACATCGAGATGGTTAAGAAGGCAATCGATACGATGTACATCGTTTTGTTTATTGCATCAATAGTACTTTCTGTAACTGGAATCCTTGTGAGCAGGCACATTTTCAAATTAATAGATCTACCCAACGAAGTAATACCCCAGGCAGTGCTTTATTTTAATCTGTATGCAACAGGATTTATATTCTTTTTTGGTTTTCAAGGCACAACTTCCATTCTCCGTGGTTTGGGTGATTCAAAAACTCCATTATATTTTCTTATTATTTCTACTCTAGTAAACATACTACTTGATTTACTTTTTGTTGTTGTCTTCGGTTGGGGTATTGAGGGTGTAGCCATTGCAACAGTAATTTCTCAGGCGGGGGCTTTTGTGACTATCATCTTTTATCTTAACAAAAAAAATGATTTATTGACATTCAGACCTCTGCAAATGAGTTTTGATAAGGATATCTTTATAAAAAGCATTAAGATAGGACTACCTACGGGTTTACAGCAAACTTTTGTTGCTGTAGGCATGCTGGCATTGTATAAGGTAGTAAACATGTTCGGAACGACCATCATTGCAGCCTATGCTGTAGCAATGCGTATCGACTCATTTGCAAGTTTGCCAGCTATGAATTTTTCAGCCGCGCTTTCCTCTTTTGTGGGGCAGAATATTGGAGCTGGAAAGCTAGATAGGGTGCGTAAAGGACTTAATGCAACACTTTGGATGACTGCATTGATTTCAATAAGCGTAACAATAATTGCCTGGTTATTTTCAGGTCCCATTATGCAAATTTTCACAAACGATGCAGCTGTTGTTGAAGCCGGAAAAGATTATTTATATATTGTTAGTGCATTTTATATCGCATTCTCAACCATGTTTGTTTACAATGGTGTATTAAGAGGCGCAGGCGATACACTTATACCCATGTTCGTTACATTATTCTCTTTGTGGATCGTCCGAATACCCATTTCATGGTATCTTGCTCAAAAAATGGGGCCACAAGGAATCTGGTGGGGAATCCCAATAGCCTGGGCAATTGGAGCTGTTTTTTCTTTTTTTTATTTCCGTTCAGGGAAATGGAAAACCAAAAATGTCATGGTTTCCAAAATTAAATAGCTGTCTATTTACTAAAGGTTTATAAATTTACACCAAAATTTAAAAAACCATAATTAAATGAAAAAATTAACTTTAGCAATGGTTGTAACGATGCTTATTAGTTCATGCGCATCAAATCAGGAACCTCTTCAGTATCCTGAAACCCGAAAATCAGATCAGAAGGATCTTTACTTTAATGTTGAAGTACCTGACCCTTACCGCTGGCTTGAGGATGATAATTCAATTGAGACTGCCGAATGGGTTAGTGCTCAAAATGCAGTTACACAGGAATATCTTGGTCGTATTCCTTACAGAGAGGCTCTGCGTTCACGTCTCGAATCAATATGGAATTACCCTAAATACGGCGTCCCTTTCAAAAAAGGAGGAAGATATTTCCTTTATAAAAATGATGGATTGCAAAACCAGAGTGTCCTTTATGTTCAGAATACCCTTGAAGATGAGGCTCAGGTTTTACTTGATCCTAACACCCTTTCAAAGGATGGAACAATAGCATTAGGCACAATAAGTCCATCCCCTGATGGTAGATATCTTGCTTACACCATAAGTCGCGGTGGTAGTGACTGGAACGAAATTGTAGTTATGGAAATAGAAAATAAAACCATGCTTGCCGATAGTATTAAATGGGTTAAGTTTTCGGGTATCTCATGGCACAAGAATGGGTTTTATTATAGTGCTTATGATGCTCCCGTTGAAGGACAAGCACTTTCAGGGAGCAACGAGTTTCATAAAGTGTATTATCATGCGTTAGGAACTAACCAAACTGTTGATCAAATTATTTTTCAAGATAAACAAAACCCAAAAAGAAATTTCTACGTCGGGTTAACCAAAGACGAATCTTACATCATTCTTAGTGAATCTCAATCAACAAGCGGCAATGCTTTGTACGTTAGGAAAGCTGATGATATGAAGAGTGTTTTTGTAAAAATAGCAGAAGGGTTCGACTATGATTATAATGTTATCGATCATCTCAATGGACAATTATTGGTTGTTACTACTAATGGAGCTCCAATGAAACAAGTGGTTCTCATTGACCCACAAAATCCTTCCAAAGAAAACTGGAAAGTCATAATCCCTGAAAGTACTCAGGTGCTCGAAACAGTAAGCCTTGTCGGTGATTATATCTACGCTGAGTATTTGGAAGATGCCAATAACAAAGCCTATTTCTTCGATTATAATGGCAATAAAATTAATCAGCTTGACCTGCCTACATTGGGGACAATCTCAGGATTCAGTGGTGAAAAAGGTGACTCCATTGCATTTTACGGATTTACCTCTTTTACTTTTCCTTCAAGTGTCTATAAATATGATGCTCAAACAAATCAATCTGTGCTTCATACAGGAAGCGAGGTTGATTTCAATCCTGATAATTTTACTACAAAACAGATTTTCTTTGAAAGTAAAGATGGAACAAAAATTCCGATGTTTCTCGTTTATAAGAAAGGGTTAATACTCAACGGTAAAAATCCTGTTTTGCTTTATGGTTATGGGGGCTTTAACATTAGTGTCACTCCATCTTTTAGCATTGGTAGATTGCCTTTTCTTGAACAGGGTGGAATCTATGCTTCTGTAAATCTTCGTGGTGGTGGTGAGTACGGAAAAGCATGGCACAAGGCTGGCCAAAAATTGAATAAACAGAATGTATTTGACGATTTTATTGGAGCTGCCGAATTTTTAATTGCTGAAAAATATACAAACCCTTCAAAAATTGCTATCATGGGTGGCTCTAACGGAGGGTTACTGGTTGGGGCTTGTATGACCCAAAGGCCTGAACTTTTTAAAGTGGCAATTCCTATTGTTGGCGTCATGGATATGCTACGTTACCATAATTTTACGATTGGTTGGGCTTGGGCCAGTGATTATGGCCGGAGCGATGATGACGAAGAAATGTTTCGTTATTTAGTCAACTATTCGCCTTTGCATACAATCATTGAAGGAATTAATTATCCTGCAACACTTGCTATTACTGCCGATCATGATGATAGAGTTGTTCCTGCCCACACTTTCAAATTTATGTCTGAACTTCAATCAAAGCATAAAGGAACCAATCCTGTAATTGTTCGTATTGAAACGCAGGCAGGGCATGGTGCGGGGAAGCCTACTTCAAAGCAAATAGAGGAAAGCGCTGATATTTATAGCTTTATAATGTATAATCTTGGAATGAGGCCAAAGTTTTAAAGTTAATTATATAGCCAGATAATTTTATCCAAATATCATTTTCTCGTTTTTCAAGAAAAGAGTCTTGTACAATTTTTTGGTTACTGCGATAATCGTTTTAAAGATTAAATTGTCTTTTATTTAAATTTATCGCGGCTGAATTTGAGTTCAACATCATTATTTTAAGACTACAACCCACTTTGGGTTGATCCGAAGATTAACAATAACCTCTGACTGCACCGGAGGTTATTGTTATAACTCCTTTGGAGTTTATCAGGAGACCCGATTATTGAACTCCTTCGGAGTTCCCTGTACAGTACGTTAGGTTGCTATTTACCCCGAATTTCATGCGGGGTTATTCAGGTTCAATCCCTTCGGGATTGTAGAGCAATTTTACTGATATTGAAACGCGTCAGTTTTTTTGATACAAATCAAACAACAGATAATCAGCAATGTATGATCCATAAAAAACTTCAATACTGACAAGCCTTTCGGAGTTTTTCAGCAAATCCGAACTCTCATAAAACCAGTGACTTTGAAAGCAGTAAGAAACTCACCTAGCCAAACAATCCCGAAGGGATTGAATATGAATAACCACCGGTGAAACCGGTGGTTTTAACCCATTTTGCAGCCAAACAAGTCCCATTTAGTTAAAAACTGGTCAAATCAGTCTTTTTTCGGGTTTCAAGTACAGTTACAAAATAGCTAACTCGCTGAAAGACAAATAATGTTTTTTTTAGAAGCGTTTGTAGTGCCCTGCAAAAAACAGTTTTTTCAGAAAAA
>PHDU01000147.1 GCA_002842755.1 Bacteroidetes bacterium HGW-Bacteroidetes-1
AACAGAATTCAGTGCTTTAATTCAGTTTAGACAAAGTAGAACCTCGTCTTTTTTTATACCTTGTTTAAAAAAGTAGTGTTTTCTTTCTGACACTAATTACACTATTAATAATTTCAACAGCGCAGCAAACTGTTCTTTGTCATGATGCTTTTGGGCACGGGTAAATACACGGTCGCGGTCGTATTCTCTTGTCAAATCACTATCACAGGAAATAATGATTGATACCATTATCATTAACAAAAATATTCTCCTACACATCATAACAATACGTTTTATTAGAATTTTCTTCTTGCTGTTTCAACTGCTGACCTGTAACGCATATATTGATTGTAATGCCATGTACTTCCAGTTTTTTGATATTTTTGGTAGTGATACTGAGCATCTCTTTGCAATAATCCGCTAACTTCTCTTTGGGTAGAAGGTGAATTCGCAAGATCAATTATTGACTTAGCAGCAGTTACATAACCATTACGGTTTAGTGCAACTTCACCAACAGTAAGTGCCATTGACAAATAATCGCCTTCATTATATTGCTCAACAAGTTTAGTACCAGTATTCATTATTGAAAAGATCCTTGAAATATTATTTGGATTATAAAGGTTATACATTGTATTAGCCCTATCAGCCCATTCATAATAGCTTGTCGGATTTCCTGTTCTTTTGTCAGAACGTCGTGAATAATTAACCTGATAAGGAGCAATATAAGTATTATCAGATACCGGTCCATGATTAAATGTCCAACGAGAACCTACTACAACAACTTCTGGAAGATCAAAAGTGGGACAACCTTTACAAGCATACATCGCCTGTTGATAATTAGGTCCTTTTTTCATCGTAAAGCCATAACTATAGCCCAGGCTAGGATTAAATCCAATCCCTTGTGAATCCATCGTAAACCCAAACGCTCCAACCGACATGCCACCATGTTGGCTCCAGCTAAAGCCTGCTGATGTCATATTTGTCCCAACACCTGGTATAGGAAAGCCAAACCCAAAACCTGCTGATGCTGTATAACCAGATTGAGCGCCCCAACCAAATGAGCCTGTAATACCACCAGCTGTACCTCCGACAGTAAAATAAGTATTGTTATTGCCTGTACTATGGCCAACAGTAGCCTGAGCACTTAAAACACCTGGAATTCCAATCCCAACAGTAACTCCAAAATCTAAACCGCCAGATGCACTGAAACTTAGATATGGTATTATAAAAAGCTCCCCATCCGGATCAGTATAAACCAACGGATTGTTCCAAGCATAACTATACCTATTAAAACTCTGGCTAAAATCCGGTGCTTGGATGAAGTTGTCGGGTGAGAGCATGCGCGAAACAACGGGGTCATAAATCCTTCCATTCATGTTAATTAAACCGAAACCATACAAATGTTCATGGCCGGTGAATCCCCTGTCAAATAGTGGGGTGGGCGGTGTGGTTGTATAAGTGCGCCAAGTGGTTGGATTTCTTCTGTTGCCCCAAGCATCGAAACTTAACTCCTGCAATAGGTTGCCGCTTTCATTTGTAATGGTGTTCCACGAGCCAAGATGATCCTTATGGGTATAGCGGATGTTCTCGCTGCCGTTTGGGTTTTTTATATGCAATGCAAAAACGCCTTCGGGGCCACTAAGGTAGGTGAGTATTCTTTGCTGGCCGTTTTCAGTAATATATTCACAAGCACCGGCCCATCGTTTGTGAGTGGTGTTGCTGCCATTGGTATATTGCTGGGCAATGCGCTGCCGGTGGTGGCCGTAGGTGATTTGTAAGGATTTATCCCCTTCGGTGATGGAAGTCACCTTATCGAAAACATTGTACACGATGACTTGCTGTGCCGGCGGGAAAATGCCTGGCGAGGTGGTGGCGGAGGTGAGGGCGATATCAAATGCGGAATCATTACTCATGCTACAAATGTTGAAGTTTTTGTCTGTTGGAACAAAATATGTTTGATGTTAATGGGTAGTAAAATATACTATTGTGTACTGGACAGAAGTAATCAAAAGGCTCTACGGTCAATGAAAAAAAATGCTTATAAAAAATAAATTTAAAAATTTCATTCAGAAAAATTTGACTGCACTATAAATAGAAAAGAGTGTATTGCCCGTTTTTCTATAATCCATAATATGTAAAGCAATAATTTTTCTATTTACTTTTTTGATAGTTGTTCAATTACTTTTTTCTTCCGCTTATCAGTAAAAACCTTTACCCATGATAAAACAAACGCATCATACCCGCCAGATTTGTTTTTTTCTTCTCCTGTTAATTCTAACATAAAAATTTGAGGAGTTTTTCCGTCAGCCAACCAAGGATTAACACAGGTGTTAAAATAATCAGCTTTGGATAAAACACGGCTTCCTGAACTCCCTGTTATGAAAGCAATCTTTTTCCCATGAAAATCAAACGTATTCCTTGATTTTTCTAAAAGAGAATTTAATAATTCTGATTCCTGTGTACTTAGCATTTCATCACCATTAAGGTTTAGACTCTGTGTCTGAATCTGCTCTCCTCCTTTCTGTGGCAAACTTTTACAGCTTAATAATGTAAGAGAAATCAGCAGTATTATTTTACTCATCACCATAAATTATTATTGATTAAAATAGTACGAATATAACAACGGCCTAAAACCCACTGAACGTAATACCATTTGCGAATGGAGAATAAAAGGATGAATCCCAATTGCAGGAGCACCAGCCAAAGTTAATGCTCTTGCTGTATGATTAACGCAGCTACTAAAGTATAAGTTGTATTTTACACCCTTATTCAGATTTGCACCGTAATTAGCAATCCGTTCTAAATTAACTCCTTCAACACCAACTTTCAATACATCATCACCAGCATTAACATAATTTTTCCAATCATTAGTGCCATTTTTAAATTTGAAAGGATTAAATATCCATTTACCACCTGGGTCAGGTCCTACTGAAACTAAAGAATTATGCGGATTTGTTTCGCTTACTTTTGTCAGCGCACTATGACCTATTGCATCTGAGTTTTCAGTATTAAGCTGAACTTCACCTGGTTTAAAACCAGCCAAAACATCACTCACATTTGCCAATGCTCCTAACCCATAGCCCATATTTTGTATAGCTGAATTTCCTCTTTTCCCTAAATATCCCCATTCGTTTTTATCAAAATTGTATGAAGCAACACCAAAACTAACGCTTACATCTGTTTGCCCGCCTGTGTAAATTGCTGTACCTACAGAGTTTATAAATGAACCTGTCATAATCGCTGCGGTATTAGCTCCCAACATACCAGAGGTAGCTACAGCATTAGCTGCGCCTCCGCTTGCTGCTCCCACAACTGCTCCACCTGCCATATAGCCCCAAGTTTTATCACTACTGTAATCCCATTTAAAAGGATTCATTGTTCCGTTTGCAAGTGAACCGCCTTGCCACATTCCAATATCAGCACCAATAGTATATGGCAAAAGAGCTAAAGAAGCACCCCCAGTAAAAGGAGCTGCAATAAGTGTTGCAAGGGTAAATATAAATTCTCCCGAAGGATCCGTATATCTAAGGAGTTGTCAATAAATAACATTTACAATTTAGGTGATATTTTGTAGTTCCATTCGCCATGGAAATCATTTCGTTCAATATTTAGGTTTTGTTTTT
>PHDU01000148.1 GCA_002842755.1 Bacteroidetes bacterium HGW-Bacteroidetes-1
AGCAACTGCTTTATCCCAGCGGCTGACAAAAACCGAGGCAACCGATCTTACATCCGGGTTAAGACCCAAACCGATTCTTGTTTCAACACCTTTTAACCAGGCTAATGCGGCGGCTTCATATTGTTCGGCTGAAAATAAAAGCGTTACATTAACAGGAATACCTTCAGCAATTGCTTTCTCTATGGCTGGCAAACCTTCAGGAGTACCTGGTATTTTGATAAAAGCATTGGGCCTGTTCACTTTTTGATGAATATCCTTAGCAGCTTTTAAAGTGTTTTCCGTGTCGTAAGCCAAAAGAGGTGAAACTTCAATAGAAACAAATCCGTCGAGGCCATTTGTTTTTTCAAATACGGAAAGGAACAAATCAGCAGCTCGTTGAATGTCTTCAATGGCAAGGTCGAAAAATACTTCCTCATCCGTAATTCCTGGTTTGCTTATGTTAGTAATGGCTGCATCATAATCGCTGGTTTTGGCTATGGCTGCTTCGAAAATAGAAGGGTTAGAGGTAAGTCCGGTTACTGAAAGCTCTGTGATGTACTTTTGAAGTACACCATTATCAAGCATTTTACGTGTGATGTTATCGAGCCAGATACTAAGACCTTGCTGGTTGAGTTTTTTAGTGTTTTGATTCATCTTTATAATTGTATTTAAATTTTATTGAACGTTTATTATTTTATCAAAAGTAATATTCTGAAGTGTAATTTTCGGCATGACTTATTTTCCTAAGGCGGCGCAAATGTCTTTCCGCATTTGAGAATTTAGCATTTAGGAATGTCAGGACTAATTCATTCGCTTTTTCGATGCCAATGATACGACCTCCCAAACAGAGGATATTCATGTCATCATCTTCCACACCCTGGTGGGCTGCGAAATTATCATGGACCAGGGCAGCCCTGGCTCCATCAACTTTATTGGCTGCTATTGAAGCTCCAACACCGCTTCCGCAAACGGCAATGCCCCGTTGAACTTCTCCTTTAGCAACTGCTTTATAATTAAGCTTTGATAAGATTTGTTTCAACTGTTGCTTTATTTCAAAGCCCCCATGATCGGATGCAATACCTATTTTCATAATACTATTGTTTTAGGATTTGTTAATGAGTGATTTAGCTGTTTTGACAACGTTTTCGACTGTAAGTCCGAATTCCTCCAATAAGCTGCTGAGCTTACCGGATGCACCGAAGGTTCTCATTCCCAGTACTTCACCATCTCCAGGCAAACCAACAAATCTTCTCCAGCCAAAGGTTGAACCAGCTTCGATAGCGACACGGGTTCTCACTTTCGAAGGCAGGACAGATTCCCGATATTCAGGGCTTTGCCGTTCGTATAAATTCCAGTTTGGCATACTTACTACCCTGGCTTTGATGCCATCTGATTTTAATTGTTCATAAGCATCAACAGCAAGTTGAACTTCAGAGCCGGTTGCTATCAAAATCACATCAGGAGTGCCATTGCTGTCGGCCAGAATGTAAGCGCCTTTTAATGCACCTTCGGCAGGCGCGTATTTCATTCTGTCGAAAACAGGTAAATCCTGTCGGCTTAAAATTAAGGCAGTGGGAGTGTTTTTCGATTCTATGATATATTTCCACAAAACCGCTACTTCGTTGGCATCGCCGGGTCGAATTACTTCCAAATTAGGTATTGCTCTTAGCGAAGCCACTTGTTCAATGGGCTGGTGGGTTGGACCGTCTTCGCCAACACCAATACTGTCGTGGGTAAAAATATAAGTCACCGGCAGGTTCATCAAAGCTGAAAGCCGGATCGCGCCACGCGCATAATCGGAAAAAACCAGGAATGTGGAAGCAAATGTTTTTAATCCGCTTAGAGCAATTCCATTGGCAATGGCGCCCATGGCATGTTCCCTGATTCCGAAGTGGAGATTTCTGCCACCAAAATCACCTTTCTGAAAACTGCCTTCATTTTTTAAATCGGTGAGTGTTGAAGGAGAGAGGTCTGCTGAACCACCAATCATAAATGGTATTTTCGATGCAATGGCATTCAGTACTTTTCCGCTTACTACCCGACCTGAAACTTTTGTTCCTGCTTCGAAGGCTGGAATATTGGCAGCCCATCCTGCGGGTAATTCGTTTTTTTGAATCAGTTCTAATTCTTTGCCAAGTTCTGGGAAATCAGTTTTATATCTGGCAAAAAGTTCATTCCAGTCATCGTTTTGATTTTTGCCGCGGCCAGCAATTTCCAATGTATATTGTTTAACTTCATCGGGAACGAAAAACTTTTTATTCGGCCATCCATAAAATGCTTTGGTAGCGCTGATTTCTACTTCACCCAGCGGAGATCCGTGGGCACCGTGGGTATCCTGTTTTGTAGGAGCACCAAACGCGATATGACTATCAACAATGATGAGTGTTGGCCGCCCTTTTTCTTTTCCAGCATTTTTGATGGCACTGTCGAGTAATTCTAAATTATTGGCATCGTTTACTTTTTGAACATTCCAGCCATAAGACAAAAATCTTGAGGCAACATCCTCGCTGAAAGCCAGACTGGTATTTCCTTCGATGGTGATATGGTTGTTGTCGTAGATCCAAACAACATTATCAAGCCCAAGGTGCCCGGCGAGTGAGGCGGCTTCACCGGATATCCCTTCCATCATACACCCATCTCCTCCAAGAGAGAAAATTTTGTAATCAATCAGGTTATAACCGGGTTTGTTAAAGCGTTCGGCCAACCATTTTTGTGCAATCGCAAATCCAATGCTTGTAGCATATCCTTGTCCGAGTGGGCCGGTAGTGGTTTCAACTCCGGCTGTGTGGCCGTATTCGGGATGCCCCGGTGTTTTACTGCCCAATTGCCTGAATGCTTTAATGTCATCCAACGATACATCATATCCGTTAATGTGTAAGGTGCTGTATAGCAGCATGGAAGCATGTCCGGCAGATAGTATAAAACGGTCGCGGTTGATCCAATCCGGGTTTGAAGGATTGAATTTCATGAATCGGTCATACAGCGTGAAAGCTACCGGAGCCAGAGCCATAGGCGTTCCCGGATGGCCTGAGTTTGCAGCCTGAACGGCATCCATCGATAAGGTTCTTATTGTGTTAATGCAAAGTTGATCGAGATTATTTTCCATGTTATTTATTGTTGTTTATTGATTTCAAAAGCTACTTTGGCTGCTCCTTTTAAAGCAGCCTGACTGTTCGTTATTACATTTACCGGGATAGGGTATAATACACTTTTCATTCTCCCTTTATTTAAAAAACTTTTCGTAAAAATGCCATCACGGAGTTTTGGCAAAATTTTAAACGGTATTCCACCGGCAAGGTAAACGCCCCCATCGGCAAGGAAAGTTAGCGCCAGATTGCCCGCATGTGTTCCGAGAATAGAAATAAAGAGGTCTAAAGTCTCTTCGCAAACCTTGTCTTTTTTACTTAAGGCCATTTCTGAAATGACTGCGGCTCTGTCGTTTGTTTTCATTTTCTCAATGGTTTCCTTTTCAGGAATTTCTTTCCTTATTTCAACCAGAAAATCAAAGATATTAGGCAGTCCGCTACCTGAAATGATTCTTTCGAAACTTACATGACCATATTTCTTTAACAGATATTGGTAAAGTTCTGCTTCAATTTCATTTGTAGGGGCAAAATCGGCATGTCCGCCTTCAGAAGGAATAACTATTGTTTTTCCATCGTGATGAATCAAAAACGATTGACCAAGTCCTGTGCCCGGTGCAAGCACCACATAACGCTCCGGGTTTTCTGGCGGATTTCCTGTTTTAATATTGATGATTTCATCCGAAGCAAGTATTGGCAACGAATTGGCTGTGGCTGCAAGGTCGTTCATCAGTTTTATCCGCGAAATCCCTGTTTTTTTTATTAGGATTTTTTCATCAATGACCCAGGGTAGATTGGTCGATTTTACGATTCCATTGGATACCGGGCCAGGTATTCCAAATGCTGCTGCCATTGGAATGCCTTCAGTACCTTTCAGAAAATCGTGTATGATATTTTCAAGACAACTGAAATTCCGGCTGACATATTCATGTTTTCTTATCAGTTTTATTAATTAGTTTTGAAGCAGCCTTTTCATCCAGCAGCCAAAAAAGTTCTCCGTTTTCGGGATGAACCAGTAAAGCTGGTAGATTTTCACTCCCTGATTTCGCTTCAATTACTGTACTTACTATTGCTGACTTGGCTTCACCGGTTGCCAGAAAAACAACGGTTTTTGAATTGTTTATCAGCACCCCTGTTGATGTTATTCTTTTTTGCTTTGTTTGCGGATGTTCAGCAACTACAAAGAGTTCTTTACTTTTGAAAAGGTGCAGGTTTCCGGGAAAAATGGAGGCAGTATGCCCATCTTCACCAAGACCAAGCATCATAAGGTCGAAACGAGGAATATCGTTATATGAAGGAACAAATTGCCTGACTGCTTCATCATACCGTTTAGCTTCAGATGCTGGGTCTGCATCTCCTTTTATCCTGAAAATATTAGTTGCGGGAATAGAGACTTGATCCAAAAGGCTTTCCTTGGTCATTCTGTAGTTGCTTTCCTGATCATCAGGAGCAACACAGCGTTCATCACTCCAAAAAATCAGGAGCCTTTCCCAGGCGATATTTTTTTTGTGCTTTGTAGCCAGGTATTGAAATATGGACTGTGGTGTAGATCCGCCGGAAAGTGCTATCGAACAGAACCGCTCCTTTGGCATAACTTTTAGTCGTTCGACGATCATCTCAGCAAAAAACTGCGACAATTCGTCTTTGGTCTTAAATATTTCTATTTTAGTTTCCATGGCTATAATTCACAATAAATTCCATCATCCGACAAATTTTTACATGGATACCGCCAGGTCATATCTCTATCTTCTATCAGGTCGTCTGCAGTTTCGGGACCCCAGGTTCCGGCCGGGTAACCAAAAAGAGGTACGTCCTTGTCGTTTTTCCAGCAGTCGATAACCGGAGATAGAAATTTCCAGGCTTCAATTACCTCTTCGGTGCGGGCAAACAAAGTTGAATCCCCTTTCATTGAATCATAAATGAGTCGTTCGTACGCTGATGGAATTCGTTGGTTGGTAAGGTCTGAATAATGGAAATCCATGTTTACTGTTTGAACTTCGAAACCAGCGCCAGGCGTTTTCATTCCAAATTTCAGGAGCACACCTTCATCGGGTTGAATCCTGATAACTAATTGGTTACAGGAACTACAGACTGGTCCGCCTGAGAAAAGGAAATGTGGTGTTGGCTTAAAATGGATAACTACCTCGGTTACACGTGTAGGTAAGCGTTTGCCTGTGCGGATGTAGAATGGCACACCGCCCCACCGCCAGTTGTCGATATAAAATTTTATAGCGGCATAGGTTTCGGTGACAGATTCGGGATTCACTCCTTCTTCATCACGGTACCCGGGGACTTTCTCGTTCTTAACAGTTGCTGCAAGATATTGGCCACGAATGGCATTGGTTTTAACGTCCTCTTTCTTAATCGGCCTTAGCGATTGAAATACTTTCAGGATTTCATTCCGAATGGCGATCGGTTCAAGCGAGGAAGGAGATTCCATGGCTGTAATAGCAGCTACCTGAAGCAGGTGGTTTTGCACCATGTCGCGCAAAGCGCCTGAAGTTTCGTAATATCCGCCACGTTTTTCTACCCCGATGCTTTCTGCGGAAGTGATTTCAACATGGTCGATATAATTGCGGTTCCATAAGGGTTCAAAAATTCCATTTGAAAACCGGGTTACTAAAAGGTTCTGAACCGTTTCTTTACCCAGGTAATGGTCAATCCGGAACAATTGGTCTTCCTGCCAGTCTTTCAACAACTGGTCTTTAAGTTTAAGAGCTGATTCCAGATCGTATCCGAAAGGTTTTTCGATAATCAACCTTTTCCAGCCATCATTCTGCAAATTTAATCCGACTGAAGCCAGGTGTTGTGGAATAATACCGTATAAACTTGGCGGGGTCGATAAATAGAATACGGTGTTGCCACCAATTTTCTCCTCAGTTCTCAGCTTTTCGAGGCGCTGCTTTAAAGGCAGGTAAGTGGAAGCATCATTAAACTGAATGGATTGGTAATGGATTTTTTTGACAAATGCTTCAACATGCGAAGTGTCATCAATCTCTTTAAACTCTTTAATAGCCGATTCCATGGCAGTCCTGAATTCCGTATCGGTAAAATCAGACCGTGAAACACCCAGCAGTGCAAACTTTTCCGGAAGCAAATTCTGGACAAAGAGTGAATATAATGCCGGTACTAATTTTCTTTTTGTCAGGTCGCCTGAAGCGCCAAATATGACGTAAATGTGATTGTCGTTCGTATTCATCCCGTTTATTATTCTTTGGTTTTAACGGCGTGTCCACCAAATTGGTTTCTTAGCGCAGCAAGCATCTTCATGGCAAATGATTCTTTCTGTCGGGATTGAAAACGCGTAAAAAGCGAGGCTGTGATTACATGGGCAGGCACGTCAAAATCCATAGCTGTCTGAACGGTCCATCTTCCTTCGCCACTATCAGATACATAGTCCTGAAGTTGTTCCAGTTTTGGATCTTCCTTGAGTGCATTTACAGCCAGTTCGAGTAGCCAGGAGCGCACTACACTTCCATATTGCCAGGCATCGGCAACTTTGGTTAAATCAATGTCATAAGGCGCTTTTTCAAGAATTTCGAAGCCTTCGGCATAGGATTGCATCATGCCATATTCGATGCCATTGTGCACCATTTTTACCATGTGGCCGGTTCCTGAAACGCCACAATAAACGTATCCGTTTTCGGGTGCCAGCGATTTTATGATGGGTTCGAGATAATCAGCAGCGTCTTTGTTGCCCCCATACATCAGGCTGTATCCGTTCTGCAAACCCCAAACACCTCCGCTGGTGCCACAGTCAATAAAATTAATACCATTTTGAGCAGCCTTTTCAGCACGTTGTTGTGTGTCTCTCCAATAGGAATTTCCGCCATCAATGATAATATCATCTTTTTTGAGTAAAGCAAGCAATGATTCCAGGTTTTCGTCCACCGGCTTACCGGATGGAACCATCAGCCATACCACCTTCCGTAGAGGAAGTTTTTCAACCAGGTCCTGTAATGAGCTTGCGCCTATTGCTCCGAGTTTTTCAATTTCTTTGATGCTTTCTGCTGATCTGTCCCAAACCACCACTTCGTGGTTGTTGTTCAATAAACGGTGGACCATGTTAAAGCCCATTTTTCCAAGTCCTACAAATCCGATTTTCATGTTATGTGTGTTTTAAGTTAAAAATCCTGGTTAAAGTGTTTATCTTACAGTCGAAGCAAAGTGTAATTCCTGACAAAAACATTTATTTTGACTGAACAGTAATCTATTTTAGAAGAATAAAGGTAAGTACATAAGCCCTATCTTATTCTTTGATTTGGAAGTGTTTATGTGAATCAGAGTCTCATCAATAAAGACGGACAAACTTTTTTTTATGATCCTACCTATCAATGTTTTAGAAAAACACCGATACTGAGAAATGGCGCATGAGCAACAAAACGTCCCGAAAACGACCCCGCTAAGTTTGCAATCAATCCGATCTTGTTTTCATTTTTTAAGCTTTTCTCAAAAACGGTTTTTATTCCAAACGGGGTCGCCGGCCTGGTGCCGTTATTAAAACTGTGCATTAATTCCGAATAGGCTATTATCCAAATATTTCGATTTGCTCTAACCCCGGCTTCAATTCCGGAATTCAGGTATTCGCTGTAATTGTTTCCCCGGATAATGGCCGAAAGCCAATAAAAAGTGTAGAACTTATTCCAGCCTCTTCCAACGCTGATTATCGGAAAAATTGAAAAGGCATCAAATCCCGTGCTAATCCCGGTTTTTGGGCTTGCCGGAGTTTCAAGCCTGATTTGCAGAGCACTAACCCATTTTTGCTGCAAAATTTTGTATTTCAGGCTCAGTTGAATATTCCCCGGTGCATTTACCTTTGTTGCTTCCGGAATATTTTCAGTCGGCCCATTGTACGAAGGATTCAATGTAGTTAGTTCGATTAATTTATAAGGAACTGATGCAATCATGGTGAATTTATCTGTAAGCCCGTATTCAGTATAAATTTGTAATGTTCTGTCTTTTACTAATCTGGATGTTTCAAAGGTTACACCTTTTCCATTAAACAACGTATGGTATTCAGGGATTGTATTGAAGGTGAACTGTGTATAAATTCCGCTTTTCTTCAGAACCCACGGGCTTTGTGCCAAAGTGGTAGTCGCAATAAGGAAAATAAAGGAAATGAAAAAAAGCGATTTGTTCATAAGATTTCTTGTTTTATAAAATCAGGTTCAATTTTATTCTGCCTTCCAAACCTGATGACTTCAAAAACAAGCACACCATAAACCATCAGATATTCGACAAAAACAAGCCAGAGGTTTTCGGCAAAGGCTGGATTGGAGTAGGTGAAATAACTCAAAATAATTGCCAGAGACCAAATTATTGGGAAACGATAATGCGTGAATACAGAAACAGCAACAAGTGTTGTGATGTACCAGGGATGCACTGTGGTAGCGAAAAAATAATATGTTGTAAAAATGAATAATACGGAAATGAAGAGATGGGTGTGTTTATTGTTTTTTTGCCGGAAGGCTAAGAGAATTATGATGATAAACGTCAACACCATCATCAAAGGGCCGATGGTTGCGATCATATTGTACCCTTTGATCCAAAGCCCTATCTGACGTGCCATATAATACAAGCTGGCATTGAATTCGAAATGCTGAAAATAAAGATTTATGCTTTTTAAAAATCCCAAATGAGCGCTCCACAATGGAACCGGTGAAAACAACAACATGGCTATACCGGTTGAAATAAGCGCAAAAACCATCCACTTCCAAAATCCAAGTTTTCTGTAGAATACCGGAATCAACATAAGCGGAACGAGCTTAACCGATACGGACAAAGCCAGCATGGCAGCCGAAAGCTTATTTTGAAGGTTGAGTACAAAATAGAAAGCCTGGAAAAGAAAGAAAATCATGATGGCCTCAAAGTGCAGGTTGGCAGTCAGCTCGATGATAACCAGTGGATTTAATGCGTAAAGCAGGATGTTTTCGACTGGTTTGTTTATGTGTTTCAGGATTTTAATTCCAACAAAAATAGTCCCTGTTTCAGCCAATAAAATAAAAAGCCGCATCACCAGCACATTCCCAAAAATGCTGTTGGGAGAAATTAAAGCAGCTAGGTAAAAGAACATTTCGTTAAAAGGCGGGTAACAGGTGTAATTGCTTTTCTGCAGGTTGTTGAGG
>PHDU01000047.1 GCA_002842755.1 Bacteroidetes bacterium HGW-Bacteroidetes-1
TCCATTGTTTTTTTTAACAAAGGTAACTAATTTACTTTAAATATGAGTATATTATTTATTGACAATTCCTTAGTATCCATGACTCATTTCTAATTATTGTGCTAAGATACAAAATCCCACATTAATATTAAACAGAACCATTCAAAATAGGGAACAAATAAATTGGTTTTGAATCTTACCGGGATTTAAAATTATTGTTCGGCTCAATGGTTTTGCTTTTTGTTTTTAGTCCATTCTTCCTTATAATATTTTCCTGGAGCAATCAAAAAGCCATAATTATAATATGCATTTGGTTTGTGATGATCCATATGAGCTGTTATTGTTGCTCTTAAATACTTGTTGCTCAATTTTTGAAGCATGGGCAATCGTGCATGAACCAGAACATCGTGAAAAACAAAGTAGGACAAGCCATAGAGCGCTATACCTGCGCCAATATAGAATTTCCAATCAAACCCCGCATAAATACCCGTATAAATAAACAGAAAGCTGGGTAACGCAAAAATGACTGCAAAAACATCGTTCCATTCAAACTTTCGTCCATCTCGAATGTGATGATCTTTATGAAGAATCCATAAAAAGCCATGCATCACATATTTATGAGAAAACCAGGCCACAAATTCCATAGAGAGGAAAGCGGCCATTACTAAAAGAATAGCAAAATACCAGATCATATCAATTTAAATTATTGGTTTTTATATAGTTTACAAGTTGGTCAAAGGCAATTCTAAACCAAACTGTATAGATATCAGGATTTTTTGACATGTCAGCTTTAATAGCATCTATGTTGACATATTTCCAGTTTTCAACTTCTTCTTTATTGATGACAGGCGACATATCCGAATATCCAATAAAAACATGATCAAATTCATGTTCGGTGAGGCCTTGCCCAACATCTGCCTTGTATATGAAGTCAAAAGCCTTATTCATTTCACAATGCATGCCCATTTCTTCAAGTAATCTTCGTGAAGTAGCCTGTTGGAGACTTTCTCCCGAACGAGGATGACTACAGCAGGTATTAGTCCAGAGACCAGGTGAATGATATTTATTTAACGCTCTTTGTTGCAAGAGCATTTCTCCTTTGCTGTTGAAAATGAAAATTGAAAAGGCCCTGTGCAGCATCGCATTAATATGTGCGTCCATTTTTTTCATTAATCCTAGTTCAAGATCATTTCTATCAACCAATACAACAAATTCATTATTCATAATTTTTACTTTTTCTCCTGAAGAGGGTTATTTCATCTCTAATCTACGCATGCTTTCCTTGATCTCTTGCTGTTGTTTTGCATTGGGATTAGCTCTGTTTTGCAAAAACATTAAAACTTTTAAAGTGAATTCATCATCATTAAAAAGGGCTGGGTCGTTATTAATCCTCTCAACTATAACTTGCCTGTCTTCTTCAATTTCACTCCTGTAGTTTAGAAAAACCGGAGCCCCAAGCTGAACACTT
Organism: Bacteroidetes bacterium HGW-Bacteroidetes-1; assembly: GCA_002842755.1. Classification (GTDB taxonomy): domain Bacteria; phylum Bacteroidota; class Bacteroidia; order Bacteroidales; family F082; genus JALNZU01. The sequence continues at coordinate 1,448 of PHDU01000047.1, forward strand.
AGTCGTAATAATCTAATTTCGGCATTTTGAGAATCTATGTCGATGGCAGTCTCTATGAGTTTTTTTCCTTCATTGAACCTGGCTAATTTTGAAACAGGATTAAAAAGAGCATCTGCACTTGATGCACGTGCAACACCCTTATAAGCAATCAAGACGCTATTTTCCAAGCTGTTTTTATCCTGGTCCAACTGATTAAATAGTTTTACAGCCGCGTTCTTGTCATTTTCGAAATTGAAAAACAAATGTCTTGAACTTTCAAGGATTTTATCGTCTGAACTCTGCAGTAGGATAAGAAAAAACAGGAAAAGTAATTTCATTTTATAATATATTTAATCTATAACGTAAGTAAGAGGAAATCAGCAGTAAGTATTTTCCTGTATTGGGAATCCTGATACGCTTATCTTCTAGCAAACGCTTTGCATGTAATCGTTTGATTTTTTTGAATAAATTATAGTAATAGACATAAGCTACATATACGCCATATCGCGCGCCTGAAGGCAGCATACGAATTCCATTGAGTCCATCTTTAAAATCTTTTTCAATATCTTTTTCTATTTTTTGCTTTCCTTCAACATCAAATTTATTCAAATCCAATCCAGGGAAATAGGTTCTTCCCAGATTGTTGTGATCATTGTTTAAATCGCGAAAAAAATTTATTTTTTGAAATGCCGAACCCAGTCTCATAGCAGGATATTTCAGCTTTTTATATTTTTCAGGGTCCCCTTCTGCAAACACATGAAGACACATCAATCCTACCACTTCGGCTGATCCAAGAATATAATCTTCATAAAGCATTTGATTGTATTCTATTTTATCTAAGTCCATTTCCATGCTTTTTAAGAACCTGTCGATATGTGACCATTCAATATTGTATTTATGGACAGTTTCCTGAAAACTGTTTAGGATAGGGTTAAGGCTTATTTTCCTTTCAATTGCCAGAACGGTTTCATTTCTAAATTCGGCCATCAGTTGTTCTTTGTCATAGCCGTGAAAAGAGTCAACGATCTCATCTGCAAGTCTGACAAAGCCATAAATAGCATAAATGGGTGCATGAAACTTTTTGTTAAAAAGACTAATGCCCAGCGAGAATGAAGTAGTGTAAGCTCTTGTTGTCAGTTTACTAATTTGGAAAGAAACATCATCGTAAAGCGCCTTCATTTTATAAATTGTTAAGTTGCATAATCTGTTTTGCTGCCACTTGACCTGAAATAATTGTTGGTGGAACTCCTGGCCCCGGGACGGTCAGTTGACCAGTATATAACAAATTTTTTAGCTTTTTGTTGAACATAGATGGTTTTAGAATAGCAGTTTGCATCAGTGTATTGGCAAGCCCATAGGCATTTCCTTTGAAAGCATAATAATCATGAGCAAAATCCCTGTTGGAATAAAATTTCTGATAAACGATATCTTCTTTAAATTTGATATTGAGTGTATCTTCGATTCTTTTAATGGAAAAATCAAAGTAGAACTGCCTAATTTCATCCGTATCATTCAATCCTGGGGCTACAGGAATAAGAATAAACAGATTTTCCATTCCATCGGGTGCTGTGGTTAAATCAGATTTTGATGTGCAACTTAAATATACGGATGGATTGTCAGGCCACTGAGGATGTTCGTATATTTGTTCAGAATGTTTCTCAAAATCTTTATTAAATATAAGCGTATGATGTAACACGTTATCCAACTTTTTTCCAATTCCGAGAAAATAAATCAAAGAGGAGGGTGACATAGTACGACTATTCCAATATTTTTCACTGTAGGTACGATACTCTTTAGGTAGAATATTTTGTTCAATGTGATGATAATCAGCACTTGCAATGACGTAATCTGAAGCAATACTCCGTTTGTCAGTCACAACACCGGTGATTTTATTATTGACTATTTCGAAAGATTTCACCTCTTCATTGAATGAAAATTTTACCCCTTGACTACGGGCAAGTACCTCAAAACCTTCAACAACTTTATACATTCCACCTTTCGGATACCATGTGCCAAGCATCATATCACCATAGTTCATAAGACTGTAAAGTGCCGGAGTTTTTTTTGCAGTTGCACCTAAAAAGAGAATAGGAAACTCAAGTATTTTAAGTAGTTTGGGATGTGAAAAATATTTTCTTATGTAGGCATGGAAAGACTGAAGAATATGCATTTTGAGCGAACCTTTGATAATGTCCCAATCAGCAAATTCCAAAAAGCTTTTGGAAGGTTTAAATACGAGTTTTTTTATCCCTATTTCATATTTGAAAGCCGCCTCTTCAAGAAATTTTTTAAGTCTGGCTCCACTTCCAGGTTCAATACTTTCGAAAAGTGAATAAAGGGACTGTTCATTTGCCGGAAGATCTACTTTGTCTCCTGGCGCAAAATAAATGGTGTAGGAAGGATCAAGTCTTTCAAGGGTATAATAATCCGACACTGTTTTGCCAAAATAGTTAAAGTATTGTTCAAAAACATCCGGCATCCAATACCAACTTGGCCCCATATCAAAGGTAAAGCCCTGTTCGCTATATTTTCGCGCTCTTCCTCCTGACATCGAATGCTTTTCAATAACTTCAACATCAAACCCATTCTTGGCAAGTACACTTGCTGAAGATAAGCCTGAAAATCCTGCCCCAATTATTGTAACTTTTTTTCTCATAACATTTTGGTTTAAGCTTGGTTTTGAAAAGTCCTAAATTAACAATAAATATTGCTTTATTGTTCAGGATTCACACTATTAAAAAAAGTTTTTTAAGAACAAAGGTTCATTGATAAAGCGAGACTTCATTGCTTCGCGTTTTGAGATAGATTAAAACAATCTTATAAAAATGTAAATCCGAACAGTATATGAGCCAAGGATAGCACTCAATATTTCATTTAGATATTTTTTTCACATATTTGCAAAGTAATTGAACGCATATGAATATTGCTTTGACACTCGTAGTTGTCGGCTTACTTGTTTTTTTGGCACATGTTTTTGCAGAGATATTTAGCAGAAAGAAAATCCCTGATGTGCTCTTATTAATAGGAATAGGTTTAGTTGTAGGACCAATTCTTAAGATTGTTTCAATTGACTCTTTTGGTGCTATTGGACCGGTATTTTCGACGATCACACTTGTAACCATTCTTTTTGAGGGAGGTACCGAGCTTAAAATGGATGCCTTAAAACATTCAGTAAAAGGCACATTACTGCTGACTAACCTTAACTTTTTTGTTACAATGATTGCAGTGGGGCTGTTAGGATGGGGTATTTTTGACTTAGACCCACTTGTTTCACTTATGCTTGGGTCAATTGTCGGCGGAACTTCTTCTGCAGTAGTGATTCCACTTGTTCGCCAACTTAATTTAGGAAAAAAGAGTGGCACAATACTGATCCTTGAATCCGCATTTAGTGATGTTTTGTGCATTGTTTTTGCTCTTGCTTTTTTGGAGGCAGTTGAGATGGGGCAATTAAAAGTGGGCATAATGATTGGAAACATATTAGCCTCTTTTATTTTAGCTACACTTATTGGGTTGGCGGGTTCATTTTTCTGGTCGCTTGTTTTGCATAAAATTAGAAATATTAAGAACTCCATTTTTACAACACCTGCATTTGTTTTCATCATATTTGGCATCAGCGAGTTGTTAGGATACAGTGGTGCAATTTCATCATTAGCTTTTGGGATTGGTTTGGCTAATATGGAGTTACTCGCATCACCAGCTGTGCAATCAATTATTGCCAAAAGATCCGACACCCTTAACGAGACCGAAAGGGTATTGTTTAGCGAGGTTGTTTTTTTATTAAAAACTTTTTTCTTTATTTATATAGGTATTTCAATCAAGCTAACTGATTTATTGCCTTTGCTTATTGGATTTCTTATCACTGTTGTCTTGTTTTTATTTCGTATTCCAATCGTTAGGGCTTCCATGCCGCTTGGGTCATCAAATAAAAGAGATTTGTACTTTATGTCCGCAATTGTTCCTAAAGGACTTGCCGCAGCTGTTTTAGCTACTATACCCCTCCAACGGGGTATTGCAGGCGGAGAGTTTATTATGAATGTCACCTTCGCGATTGTATTATTTAGCATTGCATTTACTTCAATACTCATTCCATTGATTGATAGAATGCCGGCTGTTCAAAAGTTTTACGACAAATCCTTAAACCTTAACAAATGGATCAGAGTGTCGATACAAAAGTATCAGCACAACCAGGAAAGGAAAAAACAAGCGAAATCAAAATTGAAAACGGTGGATCAACAAGCAGATGAAAGTTTGGCTGATAAAGCACCGGAAGAAGATCAAATAAAAAAAGATGAATAAACTTTGCGTAATAATCAGAAATGTTCTATTTTTGCAGGCTCAAATTTTGAAATGGAAATAATATGTATTTAACCAAAGAAAAGAAGTCAGAAATTTTCGAGGAGCATGGTCAATCTGCTACCAATACAGGTTCTGCTGAAGGCCAGATAGCATTGTTTACTTTTAGAATCAAGTATTTAACTGATCACCTCAAAACCAACAAAAAAGATATGGTTACCATGCGTTCACTTGTTCGCTTGGTTGGTAAAAGAAGAAAATTACTTGATTATCTGAAATCAAAAGACATAGAAAGATACCGTGAAGTTATCAAGAAACTGGGTATCCGTAAGTAAAAAGAATACCCTGATCAGGTCATTAAAAGGCAATTTTATTTATTGCCTTTTTTTGCATTTATTTGGGTTAAGTTTTCAATCAATTCAATTTTTTATATGAGTCCTCAAGGAATTAAACAATCATTTGAACTACCTGATGGAAGGATAGTTACAATTGAGACCGGTAAGTTGGCAAAACAAGCTGACGGAGCTGTTGTAGTAAGCATTGGTAAGACTATGTTGCTTGCCACAGTAGTATCAGCCAAAGAAGCTAGAGAAGATGTTGATTTTATGCCACTTTCAGTAGATTATAAAGAAAAATATTCTGCTACCGGGAAGTTTCCGGGTGGATTCTTTAAAAGAGAGGGGCGGCCTTCAGATTATGAAATTTTAATTTCACGTCTTATTGACCGTGCGCTACGTCCACTTTTTCCAGATGATTATCATGCTGAGACAATGGTAACAATAAACCTTATTTCAGGCGAAGAGGATGTTGCTCCAGATGCATTTGCTGCACTAGCCGCGTCTGCAGCTATTGCTGTTTCAGACATTCCATTCAACGGTCCGATCTCTGAAACAAGAGTTGCCCGCATCAATGGTGAATTTGTTGTTAACCCATCATTTTCATCACTTGCTGAAGCGGATCTCGATTTAATGGTTGCAGCAACCATCGATAATATTATGATGGTTGAAGGCGAATCAAAAGAAGTTTCTGAAAGCGTGATGCTTGAGGCTCTTAAAATTGCACACGATGCAATCAAGGTTCAGTGCCAGGCTCAGTTAGATCTTGCAGCGATGGTAGCTAAGGCTAATCCAAAACGTGAATATTGCCACGAAACAAATGATGATACTCTGCGTGAAGAAGTTTTATCTTTCAGCTACAAGCCATGTTATCAAATTGCAATGAATGGTAATCCTGATAAGCACGAACGATCTGCTGCATTTCAGGCAATCAGAGACCAATTTATTGAATCATTACCTGAAGAAGAAAGAGATTCAAAGAAATCACTTGTAAAAAAATATTTTCACGATGCTGAAAAGAAAGCAGTTCGTGATGCAATATTGAACGAACGTGTTCGCCTTGATGGCAGGAAATTAGATCAAATCAGACCTATCTGGTGTGAAGTTGATTATCTGCCTTCGGCGCATGGTTCTGCTATTTTCACACGTGGTGAAACACAAGCATTGGTTACCATAACTTTAGGTAACAAAATGGATGAGCAAACGATTGATGGAGCTGTAATTGATGGAAAATCAAATTTCATGCTGCATTATAATTTTCCGGGATTCTCAACAGGTGAGGCCAAACCATACCGTGGAGTGAGTCGTCGTGAAGTTGGACATGGTAATCTTGCTGAAAGAGCACTTAAACCCATGCTTCCCAGCAAGGAAGAAAATCCCTATACCATTCGTATCGTTTCCGATATTCTTGAATCAAATGGTTCATCTTCAATGGCATCTGTTTGTGGTGGTACAATGGCTTTGCTTGATGCTGGTGTAAAAATGAAAAAACCAGTTGCTGGTATTGCAATGGGGCTCATTTCTGAAGGTATGGATGGTAAATTTGCGGTTTTATCTGATATTCTTGGTGACGAAGATCATCTTGGTGATATGGATTTTAAAGTAACCGGAACGAAAGATGGGATCACTGCTTGTCAGATGGATATTAAAGTTGATGGGCTTACTTATGAAGTTTTAGAAATTGCACTCAATCAGGCCAAAGCCGGAAGAATGCATATCCTTGGCGAAATGGCCAAAACAATTACCGAACCACGTGCTGATTATAAAGATCATGTGCCAAGAATTGAAAAAATGGTTGTGGATAAGGAATTCATTGGCGCAATTATTGGGCCTGGTGGCAAAATCATTCAGGAAATGCAGCGTGAAACCAATACGGTTATCGTGATTGAAGAGCAAGGAAATTTTGGTATTATTGATATTGTTTCTGCTAATAAAGAATCTATTGAGTTGGCAAAAGCGCGTATCCGTGCAATCGTTTCTGTTCCTGAAGTGGGAGAAGTATATCTGGGAACTGTAAAGAGTATTCTTCCTTTTGGAGCTTTTGTTGAAGTTCTTCCTGGAAAAGATGGCTTGCTTCATATTTCTGAAATCGAATGGAAACGTCTGGAAACTGTTGAAAGCGTTTTAAAGGTTGGAGATAAAATTAAAGTGAAACTCATTGGTGTGGACGCAAAAACCAACAAAATGAAGTTATCAAGAAAAGCCCTCTTGCCTAAACCAGAAGGTTATCAGGAACGTAACTAATCTCCTTTATTATCGTAGAATAAGCCAAATACAACAATTTTAAAGGATTCATGAGGCAACTAAAAATAACTAAACAGGTTACAAACAGGGAAACTGCTTCGCTCGATAAGTATCTCCAGGAGATCGGAAAAGTTGAACTTATCACTGCTGAGGAAGAAGTACACCTGGCTCAACGTATCAAGCAAGGTGATAGAGCTGCTTTGGAGAAACTTACTAAGGCGAATCTTCGATTTGTTGTTTCTGTTTCAAAACAATATCAGAATCAAGGACTTAGTTTGCCAGACCTTATCAATGAAGGAAATTTAGGACTTATAAAAGCAGCTCAAAGATTTGATGAAACCCGTGGTTTCAAGTTTATTTCTTATGCTGTGTGGTGGATTCGTCAATCAATTCTTCAGGCGCTGGCAGAACAATCGCGTATTGTGAGGCTTCCACTCAATAAAATTGGCTCTATTAATAAAATTAATAAAGCTTATGCAAAACTGGAACAAGAGTTTGAACGAGAACCAAATGCAGAAGAAATTGCCGATGTTCTGGAGGTTACAGAAAATGAGGTAAAAGAATCTATGAAAAATGCCGGCAGGCATGTTTCGATGGATGCCCCCCTGATTCAGGATGAAGAAAATAATATGTATGATGTTCTTCGGAGTGAAGAAGCCATTACTCCTGAAACAGAGCTGCTGTACGAATCGCTTCGAAAGGAGATAGATAGAGCCATATCAACTTTGACTCCCCGTGAAAGCGATGTTATTAAACTCTATTTTGGATTGAACGGTAGTCACCCAATGACACTTGAAGAAATTGGTGAAAAATTTGATCTAACCCGTGAAAGAGTTCGGCAAATTAAGGAAAAAGCAATTCGACGTCTTAAACATACCAGTAGAAGTAAGATTCTTAAAAGTTATCTTGGATAAAATGTTTTAGCGCCCGAGGGCGCTTTTTTTATTCATTTTTAAACTGTTATCTTTGCGCTGAAAAAAATGTGGGAATTGCTTTTTATGATAAGCGAAATTTGAATTATCACTTATGAAACCACTTATTGCACCTTCACTGCTTGCTGCTGATTTTTTACACCTTGCTGACGACATCGAAATGGTGAATCAAAGCGATGCCGATTTATTTCATTGCGATGTGATGGACGGCATTTTTGTTCCCAATATTTCCTTTGGAATGCCTGTTATAAGTGCCATAAAGAAGATGGCCAAAAAACCTTTGGATGTCCATTTGATGATTGTTCAACCTGAACGCTTTGTTAACGCGTTTAAGGAGGTTGGTGCTGATTGGCTCTCAGTGCATTATGAGGCTTGTAATCATTTGCATAGGGTTTTGCAACAGATAAGAGACTGCGGAATGAAAGCCGGAGTTGTGTTGAACCCCCATTCATCCGTTTCTCTAATTGAAAATGCAATTCATGAAGCCGATTATGTACTACTTATGTCAGTCAACCCAGGCTTTGGGGGGCAATCTTTTATTCCATTTACATTGGATAAGATCTATCATTTAAAGGAGTTGATCCTTAAAAAAAACCTTCCTGCCCTCATAGAGGTTGATGGTGGCGTTGGATTGCATAACGCAAAAGAGCTTATCAATTCAGGAGCGGATATTCTAGTAGCCGGAAACGCGGTGTTCCAGACAGAGGATCCAAAAAATGTTATTAAATTGTTAAAAAATAGTTGCTGAATTAAAACTTAATTTTATATTTTTGCCACAACAATTGCTCCCTTTTTATGACCTCGCATGAATTCGATGTGTTAAAAACACATTCTGAACACAAACGTTTTGAATCTTATAAGGAAACCCGAAAATGGAAGGGTAAAACAATCTTGATTGTCGAGGATGTGCCTTCTAATTTTCAATTACTTGAGGCATACTTTTCAAGAACAGGAATGAATATTATTCATGTCGAGAATGGATTGGAAGCCATTGAAGTGATGAAATCACCCAATGCAATTGATCTGATCATAATGGATATCAGATTGCCTAAATTAAATGGTATAAGATCAACACAGGAAATACGGAAATTCAGACCTGATATCCCTATTATAGCTCAAACAGCTTTTGCAATGGATTCAGATAAAGAGCTTTGTATTCAATCTGGCTGCGATGCATTTCTTTCCAAACCTTTTCTCAAGCAGGAGTTATTTGATATAATTGAGTATTATATATCCTGATAAGGTGCGACATTCTTTATCTTCTTTATTGCTTTTCTTTTTAGTTTAGCGTGTTCATTGAAGTGAAATGTCGATTGCTATTCCGGCTATTCAAATTTTAAAATCAATTGGTTCAATTTTCATTAAAGCATCTGCAATATTTGAAAGATATTAGGATATTTTAATAGGATTATTAGGGCTGATTCGATTTGATATCTTAAATTTGTAGAAAATACTTAAAATTGAAAAGATGAATGAAATCTTACTTTCGCTGGAACCAAAAGCTGTTTGGAAATATTTTCGTGATATCACACAAATTCCCCGACCTTCAAAAAAGGAAGAAAAAATTATCGCTTTTTTGATAGATTTTGCAAAAAGTCATAAATTAGTCTGCAAGCAAGACGAAGTAGGTAATCTTTTTATATATAAGGATGCTTCAGAGGGTTATGAAAATAGGCAAATCACAATTCTGCAAAGTCATGTTGATATGGTTTGTGAAAAAAACAGTGATAAAGTACATAATTTTGATACTGACCCAATTGAGGTACATGCCAAAGATGGATGGGTAAAGGCAAACGGAACCACACTTGGTGCAGATGATGGCATTGGTGTAGCCGCTCAGCTAGCAATTCTTGCATCCAACGATATCAATCACGGGCCGATAGAGTGTCTTTTTACAATTGATGAAGAAACTGGTCTTACTGGCGCTTTTGGACTTGATAAAGACGCCCTAAAAGGTAGAATCCTTTTGAATCTGGATTCTGAAGACGAAGGTGAATTGTTCATTGGCTGTGCCGGCGGAAAGGATACTGTCATTAAAATACCTTATGCAACAGAGATGTCTCCTGATAACCATCAACTGTTTGAATTGAAGGTTAGCGGCTTAAAAGGTGGTCATTCAGGTGACGATATTCACAAAGGGTTGGGAAATGCTAATAAAATAATCAACCGACTGCTTTGGGAAGGGGATTGCCGCTTCGAAATGCGATTAAACAACATTGAAGGTGGAAACCTGCGCAATGCTCTCGCAAGAGAAGCAACGGCAAAAGTTTTGATCCCTGATGTTAGAGTTAAAGATTTTGAAGCATTCGTAAATGAAAAAGTTAATGAAATTATGTCAGAGTTCAGTATTACAGAGCCAAACCTCACCATTATTGCTGAACAAAAGTCTTATAAGGTTGAAAACGTTATTGTTCGGCACGATCAACAGAAGTTGGTTAATAGCATATATGCATGCCCACATGGTGTGATTGCTTACTCGCAAAGTATTCCTGGATTTGTTGAAACATCTACCAATCTTGCTTCAATACGTACTGAAGATGATCATTTTCTGATTACAACAAGTCAGCGTAGCTCCGTTGAATCTGCAAAAGAGGATGTGGCAAACATGGTTATGGCATGTTTTAAATTAACAGGTGCTGATATTCAGCAAAGCAATGGATACCCAGGATGGGCTCCAAATCCTGACTCAGAAATTCGTGAAATAACTGTCGAATCTTATAAAAAGTTGTTCAGTGATGACCCTTCAGTAAAGGCGATCCATGCCGGCCTGGAATGCGGATTAATTGGAGATAAATATCCAGGTATGGATATGATCTCTTTTGGTCCTACCATCAAAGGAGCTCATTCACCTGATGAAAGAATTAATATTGAGACAGTTATGAAGTTCTGGGAATTGACATTGGATGTTCTTGAGAATATTCCAGTTAAATAAAACAAGGGGTAACTAGAAGGTATCATACATTCTTTTTTTGCATAAGTAATCGAATTCGCTTTGCTTACAAGTATAATTTCAGGTTTTACTTTTATATGTAATCCAAATAGTAATAGCAATGAACACACATTATTTATTCTTAATTATGGCAATTTTGATTCCTATGATTTCATTTTCTCAAGAAAAGAATATCCGGTTGCCAGAGCCTGACCGTACGGGTGGAATCCCATTAATGAAAGCGATGCAGGAGCGAAGTTCTACACGAACTTTCTCAACCGATCCTATTGAATTGCAGCAATTATCAAACCTTTGTTGGTCAGCCTGGGGAATTAACAGGAGTGAAGCTGGAAAACGAACAGTTCCTTCTTCTCACAATTTTCAGGAAATGGATCTTTACGTGGTATTGCCTGAAGCTGTTTATGTATATGATGCAATCAATAATCAACTTGTCTTCTATGCTGAGGGTGACTTACGACATTACTGCGGAACACAGGATTTTGTAGCAAAGGCGCCGGTAAATTTCATGTATGTTGCAAATTTACAAAAACGTGGGTTAAAACTACCTGAAGAAATAAACGATGGAAGCCTGTTGTCATCCTGGGCTAATGCAGGTTTTATGGCTCAAAATGTTTATTTGTCATGTGCATCTCAGGGCTTGGGAACTGTTATAAGAGCTATGATTGATCGTGATCGCTTTCATTTGGAGCTGAAATTAAGTCCAATGCAGCGCGTTATATTGGGACAGACAATCGGGTTTCAGGGAAAGTAAAGATCGGGAAAATTTTTCTTTTTGCTAATTGATTTGAAAACTAACCTGAAGTGTATTATTTATAAATCAGTTATCGAATCCTAACTTCTATTGTTTTTTCGTCATTCAGTAGTCCAACCAGGATTGAAAGATCTGTTTTGCTGTAATGATAAGGATAGAGAATCACTGGCTGAATAACTTTAGCTGCTTCTGCAGTCATTTCAGGTGACATCGTGTAGGGTAAATTCATTGGCAGGAAAGCTACATCAATTTTACCCAATTGATTCATTTCAGGGATTATTTCTGTGTCGCCAGCAATGTAGATGCGTTTATCACCAAAGGTTAGAATATACCCGTTTCCTTCTCCTTCTGGATGATAGGGGACACCACTCTCACGCTTGTTTAAAATATTGTAAGCAGGAACAGCTTCAATCTGAATATCTTTGAAAAGCATCTTTTCTCCATTTGATATTAGCACTGCCGGATTTTTAAAACTAGCTTTCTCAGCACAAACAGGCGCAACGATATAATGCGTGTTATTTTGGTGTATAAGATGAATGGCAGCAGTATCGAGATGATCCTGATGATGGTGTGTCAGCAAAATGAGATCGGCTTTAGGCATTAATTTATAATTGCCCATCCTGCTGTAAGGGTCAATATGAATAATCATTTGATTGTACTCAAACATTATTGAGGCATGTCCGACAACCTTGATCAGAAGCTTGCCTGAAGATGTCTGCAGAGTATCAGGGTTTTGTGCAGAAATCTGCAAAAATGGAAATGTAATTAAAATTACCGATAAAATATTTAAAATCAGTTTCATTTCAGTAAGTTTTATACGAGAGAAACAAAAATAAAATCAATATGTTTAAAAGCTTTTTAAAAGTTACGTTTTGAAATCTGTTTTTATGATCTCTTTTATACCTTCCAAATAGGTTGTTGTTTTAAAAGAAAATCTGATATCAAACTTATCACTGTTAAAAACATAATCTTTGTCATATTGATAAAGCATTTCATAAGATTCTCTCATAACAGGAACAAAAATTCCAATAAGTTTGACCATTGTTTTACTAACAGTTCTATATTTTGTTTTTACCCCTAATTCCTTAGCAATTGTTTCAACCCATTCTTTACCTGTAAGTGGATTTTTTGCTGTTGGCAAATGCCAGGTTTCTCCATAAGCCTCTAGGGTATTGCCGAGTAAGGCAGTTGCTTTTCCAGCATCCACCGTGTAGGTGAAGGAGTGTTTGTAATTGTCACTTACGAGCCAATTTGCAGTTTTTCCTTCACGCAATGGTTTGAAAACTGTTTCATTAAGCAGACTTGAATTTTTTATGGAAGGACCATAAAAGTCAGCACATCTTGCGATGACTGCACTTAAACCTTTTTGATCAACTGCATCCCAGATCATCTGAACAATTTCCGCCCTAATTTCCCCTTTTTTGCTGGGTGGATTAATCCGATTTGATTCCTTTATTGGGTCAAGATTCTCACCTGCGTATAGATATATATTGTCGAAGAAAACCAATCGACAATTATTTTCGAGACAAGCATTAATTGTATTTTCCATTATGATCGGCCAGTTTTTTTTCCAAACTTCATGATCATAAGTTAGGCCTGCTGTAAGATAGGCTACATCCGAACCTTTGACTGCCTCATTTACACTGCTGAAGTTTGTAAGATCAGCAGCGAATAATATATCGTTGTCGTTTACTTTTTTTGGGTTCCGGCTAACCAACTTAATGTTTTGTGTGTATTTTGTCAATGCTTTTGCAAGCTCATTTCCGATAATACCACCTGCGCCTAATATTGTTTGCATATCTGTATTGATTGAAGATATAAATAAAATTTCTATATCCACTTAACCAACGGAAAATCTTGACGATGAGGTAGTTCCGAATGATTGGGGAAAATCCGGAAAGTGTAATCATAAACTCCTGCCCGGTAAACAGGTACATTGATGTGATATTGAACCCATCCATCTCCCGAACCTACTATATTCATTTTTTCAATAAACACAATTTCATCAATTTTATCAAAGAGCTTTTTCCCGAAAAGCAACTCTATAGAAATTTCACCAGGCTCTATTCCAGGAGTTAACAGGGTGATTTCTGCAACAAAATTTTCTCCAAAATCCAGCGGTCTGATGGTCGGATCGGGTACTTTTATAGATTTTACTTCGATACTGTCCCAGGCCAGTTTAATTTTTTGCTTCCAAGAAGCGAGCGAATGAGCCAGTTCAAAATGATTTTGATTCATTTTTCGGGTTCTGTCAAGAAGCTTATTATAGAAACGATCGAAATAGTCTTCAAGCATACGCTTCATTGTGAAATGTGGAGCAATTTCTGCAATATTGTTTTTAATAAATTTCACCCATTTTTCAGACACTCCATTTTCATCGCGATCGAAGTAAGAGGGGACAATTTCGTTTTCGAGGAGCGAATAAATTGTCTCTGCATCCAGTTCATCCTGAAATTGCTGATTTGCATAGGTTCGCCTTTCTTCAATTGCCCAACCGGCATTTGGTTTGTAACCTTCAGCCCACCATCCATCAAGAACAGAGAAATTCAGAACCCCGTTCATAACAGCTTTTTCACCACTTGTACCTGAAGCCTCAAGTGGACGCGTAGGCGTGTTAAGCCAAATATCAGTGCTGCTGGTTAACCGCTTGCCTAACTCCATGTCATAGTTCTCAACAAAGATCACCTTTCCAATGAAATCCGGCATTTTTGATATTTCAATAATTCTTTTAATCAAATCCTGGCCAGCCTTATCGTTGGGATGCGCTTTTCCTGCAAATACAAAAAGCACCTGCTTATCGGGGTTGTTAACGATTTTTGAGAGTCGATCCAGATTTGTAAAAAGAAGGTGTGCACGTTTGTAGGTTGCAAATCTTCTTGCGAAACCAATAATCAATGCATTACTATTAAGTGCTGCTATCGTTTTCAGAATTAATTTTGGACTATCTTGTCGATTGGTAAGATCCTTTTTGATTCTATATTGCAAGTAGGCGATCAATTCTTTTTTAAGCTGTTGGCGTATTCCCCAGATGTCTTCACTTTTAACTTCCTGAATTATTTTCCAGTTTTCAGCATTTGACTGATCCTGTTCAAATTTCTTGGGAAAATGCTTGTGATACAATTCCTTCATGGCAGAATCTGTCCAGGTTGGATAATGAACTCCATTTGTAACAAAGCCAATATGAAGTTCATTGGCAAAATAGCCAGGATAAAGTGGTTGAAACATTTCGCGCGAAACGCGTCCGTGAATCTGACTTACACCATTTACTTCCTGGCTAAGGTTGGTAGCCAGAACACTCATTGAAAACTTTTCGCTCGGTTCATTTGGCTTAAATTTTCCCAGATTTACAAATTCATCCCAGCTAATATTCAATCTTTCGGCATAGTGAGGCATGTAAGTGCGCAATAAATGTTCCTCAAATGAATCATGACCGGCAGGGACAGGTGTGTGTGTTGTAAACAGGTTAGAGGCCTTTACAATTTCTTTGGCAACATCAAAACTTATCTGATTTCCCTCAATATGAACACGAAGACGTTCTAGACCAATAAAGGCAGAATGTCCTTCGTTGCTGTGATAAATTGCGGGTTCAATGCGCAGTTTTTCCAATAAACGAATACCTCCGATTCCCAGAACCATTTCTTGTTTGAATCGCATTTCAATATCACCTCCATACAATTGGTGTGTGATAGTGCGGTCATCCATTTGGTTTTCTTCTATATCTGTATCTAAAAGATATAAAGGAATACGACCAACTGGTACTTTCCAGGCCTTTGCAATGACTGTTCTGCCCGGCATGGCAATACTTATTGTTATCCAATTTCCATCGGAATCTCTTACAGGTTCTAGTGGAAGGTGGGTAAACTTTTGTGGAATATATTGTGAGACCTGGTCTCCGAAAAGTGAAATGTCCTGTTGAAAATAACCATATCGATAAAGCAAACCAATCCCTGTAAGATTAACAGCTGAATCACTGGCTTCTTTGAGATAATCTCCAGCAAGCACGCCAAGCCCTCCGGAATAAATTTTTAAACTTTTATGAAGTCCGTACTCCATGCTGAAATAAGCAATTTTGTCATCACTTTTGGATACACCTTTCATGTAATCAACGAAATGGTTGTACACTTTTTCTATCCTTCCAATGAATACAGGATCATTTTCAAAAGCATCCATTTGCTTGGAAGATAAGCTTTCCAAAAAGGAGATAGGGTTTTGTTCGTATTCCTGCCATCCAGTCGGATCGATTGATTCAAACAGAGCAATAGCATCATCATTCCATGACCACCATAGGTTTTTTGATAGTTCACTTAGTTTTGTGAGATTTTTGGAATAGACTGGTTGAAAGAGAACTTTCTTCCAGGTAGGCTGATCTTGTTTAATCAAGTTAAATGTTCTTAGTGTTTCTGTATATCTTTTTGACTTAAAAACTTCTGATCTTAGGCTAAGGGTTCTAAGCGCAATGTCCCATGCATGCTTGTAGTTGTTTATCAAATCTACCCATAAAGCTTTGGATGCAATATCAATGGCTTGCTTGCCAAATGCTTTAAGTTCGATAGCATTAAGTTTCGCAAATAATTCCATTTTATTTTTAAGTTGTCGAACTACATCCTCACTATTGTCTTCATTTCTTTCAATAACGCTTACAGATTTTCCTTCCATATCCAATTCTTTAACCCAAATACCGAAACCAGCCAGGCTTGTAGTAATGGTTGGAATACCAAAGTTGATACTTTCAAGAGGGGTATAGCCCCAGGGTTCATAATAGGAAGGGAAAACAGAAAGGTCAAAAGCAGCCAGAAAATCATAATATTTAATATCAAATATTTCGTCATTCCCTTTAAGATAAACCGGAACAAACAAAATTTTCACTTTGCTTTCGGGGCTATTTGTCAGTCCGGCCTGTTTGATACGATTTAAAACCGCATCATTCGATGCCTCGGGCAAAAAATGCGTTGTGAAGGAAGTTGTTATCAAAGTCTTACACTTGGGATCTGAAAGACACTCTTTCAATTCTTTGTTCGGCCCACTGCTATTTGAAGGAACTGCTATTACTGCAAGTATATCTCTTTTGTTTTTGCTGCTTTTGTTAAGCTCCCCCAAAGCATCTATAAATAAATCAATGCCCTTGTTTTTGAACTCGTACCGACCACTACTGATAACCAGGAGTGTAGATTCAGGTAATTCAGTCCCTGTCATTACAGAGGCTACATGAAGAATCTTTTTGCGCGAATTATTTCTTTTTATAGCAAGTTTTTCTTGATTTCCTGCTATATTTTCATCAAAGCCATTAATTGTAATTACATCAGGATTACGGCCCAGGAACTGGCTACACTCATTAGAAGTGATGTTGCTTACTGTTGTAAAGGCATCTGCTTCACGCGCTGCAGTTTGTTCAAGCGATTGCTGCGCTGTTATGTTAAAGCGATTGGCCATCACCGAAGGATTGAATTGGTTAAGGTCTCTATGAAGCGGGAGTCCGTTGCTTGCTATTGATCGGCCAAGATAGGTGGCATGTGTTGTAAAGACAGTTGCGATCTGCGGTACTTCTTTTTTGAGGTATAGTACTCCCGTACCTGTCATCCACTCATGAAAATGTGCTACAATCTGATCATAACCTGTGAGGAAATTGTCGTAAAAACTTTCAATCACTTGTCCAGCAGCATAGCCAAACATGGCTGGTTCAATATAATCCCATGGTCCATTGATTGAATCAAGCTGAAATGTTTCCCAAAATTTAGCAAAAATTGTGTCTTTTTGCGCGAACAAAGGAGTAAAGTCAATCAGGATGGCAATAGGACGGCTTTTGATAGCCCAACGGCCAACTCTGAATTTAATGCCTTTTAAGGCAGCTTGATGCCTCCATTCTGTAAATAGATTTGGATCTTCAATAAAATAGGGATTCTTATGGGTTTCTTTCCACACATCGGGTCCAATGGTAATATAATTATCACCATATTCTTCTTTGGTGATTCTGGCTTTGCTTGAAAGCACAGTATAGATGCCTCCAACCATATTGCAAACTTCCCAGCTTATCTCAAAAATATATTCAGGTTTCTTCATTTAATTCGATTTTCATTGACATAATAAAACAGATACATCTCAGTATGCGCTAAGATGAAGTCCTGTTATTAATAGTAAGTAACTATAGTGTATTAAAAACATTAAAAATATTGCTCCATTTTTTTCTCAATCAGGTCTTTCATTTTTTTAACCTGTGATTTACTTATTTTTCCAGCTTCTTCTTTTGTCTGCTCAAATTTTTTCCTGGCTGACTTCGTCATATTGGGCAATACTTTGTTGATAAGTTCTTCCTTTGCATCTTTCAATGCAATCATAAGTTCTTCTGCTTCAACCTCCTTAATAAGTTTCTTGATTTTTGCATCCGAAAGCTCCAAGATATCATCGAAAGCTGGTTTTATTTTTTCTTCCCCCTTTTTAAATTTCTCCTGGATAGAATTCGAAGCTTTTTGAATTTCAGCAGATGCAATCTTGCCTATTTCTTTGCTGAGTTTTGAGCCCGTTTCTAACATACGATTAAAGAGGACCTCAGTTTCAGGGGTATTTTCTTTTACACGGATTGTAAAATCTGCCAGCACATTCATAAAGTTGATATACGCTTCATAAGGCGATGGATAATGGGTAAAATATTTATGCACATCTCCATCAGAGAACCATTTTGTGCACATATAGTAAAAGTGGTCCGATGATTGAAGATAGTTCCAGTCACGTTTCAAGTCTTCATTGTCTGATTGGTGTACTGCATCCGATAGTTCGTAAAGTCGTTCAAAGGCCTCATCCTGTAAGTTGTTTCCAACCCACGCAGTGAGATCGCGCTCCTCGTCAGCCCATGATATGGGGTAGGGAACATGAATTGCTGATACTGGCTGAAGTTTTTCGGCCAGTTCGGCAGGAGTTGCATATTTGAATTTTGTTTTACTGAAGATGGCTGCTGGTAATGTTTTCATAAACTCAAAAATGCCCGTTGCTGCCCATTGATGCTCTCCAAATGTTTCATAGTCGAGAAATACATTCACAACTTCTTCTTTAGGGTTGATGTCATTCAGCCAGCCTGCAAACTTTTCAGCTGTTACTGGCCATTCTGGCCAGCTTTGTTGTGAGAAGCGAAATGCGATATCATCACTAAATCTGAAATTGCGAAGCAATACTTTCAATTTCGGATTGATGGCATTGGCATAGATGAAATTGGGGCTTTTCCAACCAAGAACATGCTTGGCACCTTCGGTAAGCATTACTTTAAAACCCATCTCAGCTACCTGAGCTCCAATGGTATCGGAGTAAATCAATTCCGTGTTTCGGAAACTAGTGGGTGTAACACCAAAAATCTGCTGAATTTTTATAGTATGCATTTCAACTTGTGATTTAAACTCTTCATAATTTTTTAAAGAGCTTAATGAATGCGCATAAGTCTCGGCAAGAATCTCGACCTGTCCGGTATTGACAAGTTTACGGAAACTATCTAAAACATCGGGAGCATAAAGTTCCATTTGCTCAATAGCAATACCTGAAATGGAGAAACTTATTTTGAACTGTGCTCCATACTCTTTGATTTGTTCCATTAGAATTGCGTTCATAGGAAGATAGCATTTTTCAGCAATCCTACGCATTATCATTCTGTTAAAATACTCATCGTAGTAAAAATGGTTCTTCCCTATATCAAAGAAACGATACGTTCTGAGGCGGAAAGGCTGATGCACCTGGAAGTAGAAGCAAATAGATTTCATAAGTATCTTTTTTATGTTTTATCTTTCAATTAATTGGTTTATAACGATTTACTGCAAGAGTATTAATTATAAAAAAATGGAATCATAAACCTTTTTCACGTTTAATGCAGCATGTTCCCATTTTAGGCTATCTACCTCTTCCTTACCATATTTAATAAAGGTTTCAGAGAGAGCGTTATAATGGCATAATCCATAAATGGCATCAGCCATTCCATCAACATCCCAAAAATCAACCTTAATTGCATGCTTTAGTATTTCGGCGACTCCTGATTGTTTTGAAATTACAACCGGAACATTTGATCGCATTGCTTCCAGGGGTACAATTCCAAAAGGTTCCGAAATAGAAGGCATCACAAAAACATCAGTCATTGCAAACATTTTGTCCACATCATCTCCTTTGAGAAACCCTGTAAAATGGAATTTGTGACCAATGCGCAACTGGGCAACCCGCTGAACCATTTTGTTCATTAAGTCACCAGTTCCAGCCATAACAAAACGAACATTGTCGTCACGCAGCATTATTTTTCGGGCTGCTTCAACAAAATACTCCGGGCCTTTTTGAAAGGTAATTCTACCAAGAAACGTTACAACTTTTTCCTTTACCTGTTTCTCTGGCAATTCTATATCTGATTTGTCAACAGGTTCAACAGCATTGTGAACAGTAACTACTTTACGTGGGTCGATACCATATTTTTCAATAACAATTTTACGGGTCATATTGCTTACAGTGATAACACGATCAGCCATTTCCATACCACGTTTTTCAATAGCATATACGTCAGTGTTAATATTCTCGCCGGAACGATCAAACTCGGTGGCATGCATATGCACAACAAGAGGTTTTCCAGTTGTCTCTTTAGCAGCAATTCCTGCTGAATATGTAAGCCAGTCGTGCGCATGGATAATATCAAAGTCGTTTTTTGTTGCAATCGACGAACCAATGAGTGCATATCTGGCTACTTCTTCCATCAGGTTTATTCCATACTTTCCTGAAAACTCATATTTTTGAGAAAATACGGGACTGATGAAGTTTTCAGTTACTTTATTTTGTTCTTCCTGTAATGATTCAAATTGTTCAGGCCCAACATAAGGGATAATATTTGAACCAATTTCCATATATTGAACTCTTTCCCAATAGGTTTTGCTTTCTTCTTTATCGACGTCTATGGATATTTCACTGGCATTTACAAGTCTAACTGCCTCTTCGCTTTCATCACCATACGCTTTTGGAACAACGAAAATGATATCTACGTCATGTTTTACAAGTCCTTTTGTCAATCCAAAACAAGCTGTACCGAGTCCGCCAGTGATATGAGGAGGAAATTCCCATCCAAACATTAAAACCTTCATGTGCTATGCTGTTTAATATTGTTTTTAGTTCTTTTTAGTTTTTTCAATCAGTTCTTTTGTTTTGATAAGCGCTGCTACACTCCATGCCTGTGAAATAGCTCCTCTTGGTTCATGAGGAGGGTCGCCATCGTAAATCTCAGAAATACTTCCTATTCCGGCTTTAAATATGGCGGCTTCAAAATTTGAATACAATTCCTCAACTAAAAATAAGCCTGCCTTACCATGAAGTTTGAGTCTGGCCTCACAGAAGTGGGAGATAAGCCATGGAAAAACAGTTCCTTGATGGTACGAATGATCTCGTTCTTCCTGATTGCCTGCATAAACGCCTTTATACTTTGGATCTGTTGGCGTAAGTGATCGCAGCCCTCTTTCAGTAAGTAATTCCGATTTAATTCGCTTTAATACAGAAATTTGTATTTCTTCATTGATAGGGCTGTAGGGTAAGGAAACGGCAAAAAGCATGTTCGGCCTGATGGTCCAATCTTGCTTTCCTTCGTAAACATAATCAGCGAGATAGCCTTTAGATGAATCCCAGAATGTATCTGTAAACGACTGCGATATTCTACCTGGAATTTCTTCCCATTTTTTTATAAATGCCCTATCGTTAGCAACTGATGCCAGCTCCAATGCAAAAGAAATAGCATTGAACCAAAGGGCATTCACTTCGACGGCTAGTCCTGATCGGGGAGTAACGGGCTTGCCATGACTAAAAACATCCATCCAGGTTAGCGCCATTCCATTACCTCCTGCTGTTAGTAAACCATTATCGAGCATGCAGATGTTGTAGTCTGTGCCAGCACTAAATCCATCAAGAATAATGAGGATGGTTTTTTTGTATTTTTTCCATATTTCAAGATGGTTGTTCTTTGCTGCTGCAAACTGTTGGAGACACCAAATAAACCATAAGGGCGAGTCAACTGATGCATAATCAGGATTATTATTTTGTCCAATATTTGGAAAAAGAGGACCTTTCATAGTCCCAATCATGGTGTCGATAACAGCTTTAAAACTGTGTTCATCACCACGACTCAATGTTACGCCAGGTAAGGCAATGAATGTATCCCGTCCCCATGTTCCAAACCATGGAAATCCTGCCATGATTTCGGTATTATTTTTACTTTTAACAAGAAACTGTTCAGCTGCATTTAAGAGACAATTTTCAAAATTGTTTCGGGGGATGCGTTTTTTTATTTCTGCATTGAACATTTTTTTTAGCACTTCAGGTTTAATGTCATCTAAACCTGCCGAAACAATAATGCTTTCACCAGCTTTCATTTTAACCTCAAAAAAACCCGGAACCAAGAGATCCTCCTGAAAAGGCAATCCCATATCTTTTTCCCTTAAATATTCAATATTATAATACCAATCAGGTACATGTGTGTATTCAGCAGGTTTGGAGGTTTGGAAATACAAGCGCGAATAGCCATGATACATCTGCCAGGAAACTCCGTTTTGTGTAGGTTCATACTTATTGTTGGCATCAATGTTGGCGCGAGTTAACTGGTGAACATTGCGAAATGCCAAGAATGGTTTCAGTCGCAATATTGTTTGAGAATGAGCGTCTTCAAGGGTATAACGAATCATCATTCGAGGTTCGTTTTCTGTAAAAAGCATTTCTTTACTCAAAACCACTCCTCCCACACGATATGTCACTTTTGGGATGGGTTCTGCAGTAAATTCACGAAGATATTTATGACCTTTTGGCTTGTAAACTCCATTAGGATACATTCTTACACCAAAGTTAAATGCTTCATTGTGCTGAATAATGGTTTCATCCAAAGAGGAGAGCAGTATATGATTGTTGTGATCAAGCCAGGGTTGCGGAACTACGAGAAGTCCATGATATTTACGTGTATTGCAGCCAGCAACAGTAGTGCTTGAATAGGCTCCTGAACGGTTTGAACGTAGTAATTCATGCGTTAATGCAAACTCAAGATTGATCAATTGACTTTTTGAAAATGATATATAGCTCATAATAAAGTATTTGCTTTATTTTTGATGGTTTTCTTCTCCTCAACAAAAGTAATGAGAAATACGTTATATTCAAGAAAATTCCTATTTAAGTTTCAAAAACAATTGTACTAACAATTTGATTTTATGATACTAATACAGCTTAAAAACAATATTTTTGTCGGATTAATAAAATTCAAACGATTGCATTTTTGTAAAACCTATCTAAGACTTTAATTATGCGTATAATATTTTTGTTTTCTTTATTTATCTTTCTGGTAAATGCGGGCTTTGCTCAACAATGTGAGCAAGTTAATCATCTGATATATGATAATTGGAAGGACGTTTCCAAGCCTGTGCTGTCGAATGATGGAAAATGGGTTTCATTTGAATTGAATCCTCAAAAAGGTGATGGTAAGCTGATTATTTATGATTTAGAAAATCGCAGTTACGATACTATTTCACGCGGTTATGATGCAAAGTTTCTTCCAGATTCGAAAACCATTATATTTAAAATAAAGCCACCCTATGCTGAACTTAGAAAACAAAAACTTGATGGTGTTAAAAATGAAAAGTTATTAAAAGATTCTCTTGCAGTTTTCTTTTTGGGAACAGACTCGATTCGAAGGTTTTCTAATTCTACTTTACTAAAATGATTTTGGCTTATAATATCTGTCTATATCAGCCTGTCGCTGACGGTGTCTTATTCGGATATGCTGCAAACAAAGAT
>PHDU01000149.1 GCA_002842755.1 Bacteroidetes bacterium HGW-Bacteroidetes-1
TTACGGCCGCCGTTTACTGGGGCTTCAATTCAATGCTTCTCCTTGCGAATGACATCTCCTCTTAACCTTCCAGCACCGGGCAGGTGTCAGGCCTTATACTTCATCTTACGATTTTGCAAAGCCATGTGTTTTTGATAAACAGTCGCCTGGGCCATTTCTCTGCGTCCGCCTTGCGACGGAACCCTTTCTCCCGAAGTTACAGGGTTAATTTGCCTAGTTCCTTAGCCATGATTCACTCGAGCACCTTTGGATACTCTCCTCGACTACCTGTGTCGGTTTACGGTACGGGTGGCCGGTATCTGATGCTTAGAAGTTTTTCTTGGAAGTCTGATTACGCAAACTATCCGATTGTCCGAAAACGCACGGTACTATCAGGTCTCGGCAAAAAATGCGGATTTTCCTGCATCTTCTATACCTACCTCCCTTTAACCCACTATTCCGTCAGTGGGCGTTGCTTTCACTACTCCGTCACTCCATCGCAATACCGGTCAGTACTGGAATATTAACCAGTTGTCCATCGACTTAACTGCCACTACAGCAGCATCGCCTTAGGCCCCGACTAACCCTGATCCGATTAACGTTGATCAGGAATCCTTAGTCTTCCGGTGTGCGGGTTTCTCGCCCGCATTATCGTTACTTATGCCTACATTTGCTTTTCCAGACGCTCCAGCTTAACTCACGTTAAACCTTCTACGCTGACTGGAATGCTCCCCTACCACTCTAACTTTATCAGTTAAAATTCATAGCTTCGGTAATATGCTTATGCCCGTTTATTATCCATGCCCGATCGCTCGACTAGTGAGCTGTTACGCACTCTTTAAATGAATGGCTGCTTCCAAGCCAACATCCTAGCTGTCTGTGCAATCAGACCTCGTTAGTTCAACTTAGCATATATTTGGGGACCTTAGCTGATGATCTGGGTTCTTTCCCTCTCGGGCGCGGACCTTAGCACCCACGCCCTCACTCCCGCAAAACATGTCATAGCATTCGGAGTTTGTCAGGGTTTGGTAGGCGGTGAAGCCCCCTAGCCCAATCAGTAGCTCTACCTCTATGACACTCTTATGCGAGGCTGCCCCTAAAGGCATTTCGGGGAGTACGAGCTATCTCTCAGTTTGATTAGCCTTTCACCCCTACCCACAGCTCATCCGAAGTCTTTTCAACGACAACCGGTTCGGTCCTCCATGTAGTGTTACCCACACTTCAACCTGGCCATGGGTAGATCACAAAGTTTCGCGTCTACCCCCTCTGACTATGTGCGCCCTATTCAGACTCGCTTTCGCTTCGGCTGCCCCCGTCTACGGGGTTAACCTTGCCAGAGAGGAGTAACTCGTAGGCTCATTATGCAAAAGGCACGCCGTCACCCCACTCTCGCAGGACTCCGACCGCTTGTAAGCGTATGGTTTCAGGGTCTATTTCACTCCGCTGTTCGCGGTTCTTTTCACCTTTCCCTCACGGTACTGGTTCACTATCGGTCTCTCAGGAGTATTTAGCCTTGGCGGATGGTGCCGCCAGATTCAGACAGGATTTCTCCGGTCCCGTCCTACTCAGGATACTGCTATGGTATATACACCATTTCATCTACGGGACTATCACCCCCTATGGTCCAGCTTTCCAGCTGTGTTCTATTACAATGTATATGTCCAATATCGCAGTCCTACAACCCCTACCTTGCCGTAACATGATAGGTTTGGGCTTCTTCCCGTTCGCTCGCCACTACTTGGGAAATCACTTTTGTTTTCTCCTCCTCCGCTTACTTAGATGTTTCAGTTCAGCGGGTTCGCCTCCATCATTCAATGGATCTCTGGCCTTCAACCAGAGGGGTTTCCCCATTCGGATATCTCCGGATTATCGCTTATTTGCAGCTACCCGAAGCTTTTCGCAGCTTATCACGTCCTTCTTCGCCTCTGAGAGCCTAGGCATCCCCCATACGCCCTTATTTACTTTCTTCCATAAATAACGACTATTTCAATGCTCTTTTATTGCTCTTTCTTTAAGTTATTGCTAACTCGTTTGTGTCTCCTTTCAATATGTCAAAGAACTTTAATGGATCGAATATCTTCCTTCTCTAAAAAAAAAAATATCCTCATCTGTGGAGAATAAGGGAGTCGAACCCTTGACCTCTAGAATGCAAATCTAGCGCTCTAGCCAACTGAGCTAATCCCCCCAAACTTAAACCTAAATATGTAGTCCCAGGCAGACTCGAACTGCCGACCCCTACATTATCAGTGTAGTGCTCTAACCAACTGAGCTACGGGACTCTGTGTCTGATCTTTAATGCCTGTATATCTGATGTATAGTGGCCACCCGATCATACATCAAAAATCCCGCTTCCCAGAGCTATTGTACTCCGTTTGGGTGTGTCTTTTTTTGATCCATCATTTCTCGCTTAAAGCCTGAATAAAGTCTGAAAAGAGTATCGATCTCTCTCTGTCAATTCATTAACCCGTTATAACTAGTCTCTCCAGAAAGGAGGTATTCCAGCCACACCTTCCGGTACGGCTACCTTGTTACGACTTAGCCCCAGTTACCAAGTTTACCCTAGGCAGCTCCTATTACGGTCACCGACTTCAGGTACCCCCAGCTTCCATGGCTTGACGGGCGGTGTGTACAAGGCCCGGGAACGTATTCACCGCGCCATGGCTGATGCGCGATTACTAGCGATTCCAGCTTCACGAAGTCGGGTTGCAGACTTCGATCCGAACTGAGACCGGCTTTCGAGATTAGCATCCAGTCACCTGGTAGCTGCCCTTTGTACCGGCCATTGTAGCACGTGTGTAGCCCTGGACGTAAGGGCCGTGCTGATTTGACGTCATCCCCACCTTCCTCTCTACTTGCGTAGGCAGTTTTCCTAGAGTCCCCAGCTTAACCTGATGGCAACTAAGAATAGGGGTTGCGCTCGTTATGGGACTTAACCCGACACCTCACGGCACGAGCTGACGACAACCATGCAGCACCTTGTAAATTGTCCGAAGAAGAATCCCTTTCAGAATCTGTCAACTTACATTTGAGCCCAGGTAAGGTTCCTCGCGTATCATCGAATTAAACCACATGCTCCACCGCTTGTGCGGGCCCCCGTCAATTCCTTTGAGTTTCAACCTTGCGATCGTACTCCCCAGGTGGATCACTTATCACTTTCGCTTAGCCGCTGACTGTGTATCGCCAACAACGAGTGATCATCGTTTACAGCGTGGACTACCAGGGTATCTAATCCTGTTTGATCCCCACGCTTTCGTGCATGAGCGTCAGTATTAACTTAGTGAGCTGCCTTCGCTATCGGTGTTCTGTAGCATCTCTATGCATTTCACCGCTACATGCTACATTCCGCCCACTTCAATTATACTCAAGACTAACAGTATCAAAGGCAGTTCCACGGTTGAGCCGTAGGATTTCACCCCTGACTTATTTGCCCGCCTGCGCACCCTTTAAACCCAATGAATCCGGATAACGCTTGCATCCTCCGTATTACCGCGGCTGCTGGCACGGAGTTAGCCGATGCTTATTCTTCACATGGCTGGGTCAGACTTGCGTCCATTGCCCAATATTCCTTACTGCTGCCTCCCGTAGGAGTCTGGTCCGTGTCTCAGTACCAGTGTGGGGGATAATCCTCTCAGAACCCCTAGCCATCGTTGCCTTGGTGAGCCGTTACCTCACCAACTAGCTAATGGCACGCATGCCCATCTCTAACCGCCGGAACTTTAATCCCGATATGATGCCATATCAAGATACTACGGGGTATTAATACCGATTTCTCGGTGCTATCCCCCTGTTAGAGGTAGGTTGCATACGCGTTACGCACCCGTGCGCCACTCTCATCAAATATTGCTATCTGAATCCCGTTCGACTTGCATGTATTAGGCCTGCCGCTAGCGTTCATCCTGAGCCAGGATCAAACTCTCCATTGTATATAAATTAGTTTGTCTGTCTCTTTTAAGATTCGCTAAAACTCAAAAATTTAAAAAATTGAAAAGGCTTCTCTTTACCTTCTCAGACTTTGGCTTCAAGCTTTCAAAGAACTTTTTAATTCCCTTTCCCCTAACCTCTCTCTCTTCTTCCTTTCACCGCGATTGGGAGTGCAAAAGTAATACCTTTTTCCTATTCTCCAAATCTTTTTTTTAATTTATCGTAAGTTTTTTGAGG
>PHDU01000048.1 GCA_002842755.1 Bacteroidetes bacterium HGW-Bacteroidetes-1
CTCTATTCGAGCTTTAATGATATCATTAGTGTCCATTGTTTTTTTTAACAAAGGTAACTAATTTACTTTAAATATGAGTATATTATTTATTGACAATTCTTAAGTTAAAGAAAAAGCTTTTATGCGACTTAAACCCCAAAATTATTTCTAGGTTTTCGTTAATTTTAGAATGGATTTAAGTCAGATATGCAAAAATGTTCCGGTATCCCGATTTCAACTGACCTGGGTGTGAGTCCTGAAAAAATCC
The DNA here is from genome assembly GCA_002842755.1 of Bacteroidetes bacterium HGW-Bacteroidetes-1. Taxonomy (GTDB): domain Bacteria; phylum Bacteroidota; class Bacteroidia; order Bacteroidales; family F082; genus JALNZU01. Next base: position 248 of record PHDU01000048.1, read on the forward strand.
TTTTGAATTACAATAGTGCTTTCAGATAGAGGTCTTATTGCGGGACAAAAAATAAGACTAAAGGTGGTTTAATCAAAAAGAATAGAAGTTTTTTTCTTTAAAACATCCGTGCCAGCATAAATTTTCTTCAGAAGATAATCCAGTTTTTGATCGTAATGTGGGTCTTCAGCCCATCTGCCTGTAAGTTCCTGAATTGTTTTTGCACTTCCTCTTTTTACAATACCAAATCTCCCATCTACGAGCTTATTCTTTATAGAGTCCGTTGATGCATAAGCTTTTAAGTGTTGAATGTGTGCCCTTATTCCTGTCTCAACATCAGGAAAACTTAAGCCTGGTTCACCATTGCCAATAGCACCCAGTCCGCAATAATTATTTTGATTATTGCTCACGTCACCAGTAAATTTCATATATCCTGTCTCAAGTATCATCTGAGCAAAAGCAATATCATGATTTACACCTTCCATTGAAGCTTCCTTGATATAAAGTGTTGCCACTTTTTCTACCTCAACTACATCCAGTTTCTGATTATTCAGCCAAAGAAAACTAATGAGGCGACTTTTTGGAAGTAGGCCTTTGGTCATGATTTCCTTTGAATATTCTGAATTGCCTGGGTTAGGAAAATGGCGATGATAGTCCGTTGTGATTATTGGTATGGGAGCAGGCAAAGGAAGATCAAAACCAGAAGGAAGTGTCAGGCTGTGATTCACAGCTTTTATTTCATCTCCTGTCACATCAAAGGAACTACCTGCACCAAGATTTACTGCCATTGAAACGAAAAGAAAAGAAAAGAAATATCTTTTCAGGCTGTTCACATTTCGATAAAAACTTTGAAACCTCATTCTGCTATTTGGCTGTAAAAGGCAAAGATCGCTGTATTAAAACAGGGTTTTGGAAAAAACTAAACAATTTATTCACATTTTTTTGTTAATATCGCAGAGAAAATAAATATGTTCACAATCGAACATCATATGACCTTATCCGATCAAATTTTCAGTATTTTTAAATAGATTAACATCAACTTATATTATTAATTATCAATGTATTAAAATTATTTGCATGATTTATGTTATTGTAAACCTATTATCAAATTTTCACACAATTAACCATAATAAATTGCTCTATGAAACAATTCTTTAAATTTATGTTCGCCTCTTTTGCAGGCACTTTGTTAACCCTGATCGTTTTATTGTTTTTAATGATTGGGATGGTATCTGCCTTAGTTTCAATGGCAGATAAGGAACAAGTTAAACTTAAGCCCAACAGTATTTTGGTTGCCGATTTTAAAACGCCTGTTCTTGACAGAGGCACAAAAAATCCTTTTGAGAATTTTGACTTTTCGAACTTTAAATCAAACAACCCTATCGGCTTAAACGATATTCTTGCTAATATCGAAAAAGCCTCCAAAGACCCAAACATTTCAGGCATTTATCTTGATTTATCAGGCATAAACAGTGGAATGGCGAATCTTGAAGAAATCAGAACTAAACTAGTTGAGTTTAAGGAATCAGGAAAATTTATTCTCAGTTATTCAGAGGGTTATAGTCAGGCTTCCTATTATCTGGCCTCAGTTTCTGATGAGATATATCTAAATCCTGAAGGCATGATTATGTTTAAAGGATTGAGTGCTCAACTGGTGTTTTTAAAAAACATGCTTGAGAAACTGGAAATTGAAACCCAGATAATCCGTGGTCCCAACAACAAATTCAAAAGTGCTGTTGAACCTTTAATGCTCGATAAAATGAGCGAAGCTAACCGTGAGCAGACCGAGAAGCTTTTAAACTCAGTTTGGGGAAATCTCATTTCTTCCATCAGCGAGAACAGAGGAATCAGTGTGGCAGAATTGAACACGATAGCTGATGAACTCGAACTTAGTACTGCATCCAGAGCATTGGAACTGAAATTTGTAGATGGATTGGCCTATAAAGATGAAGTGTTGGCAAAGCTTCGTGAAAAAACCGGACTTGCAGAAAAAGATAAAATAGAATCTGTATCCATGGGTAAATATACCAATGCAACCATTGATAAACCTTCGAGAAGTCGCAATAAAATAGCAGTTATTTATGCCATTGGAGAAATTACGGGAGGAAACGGCTCGGAAACTTCCATTGGTTCTGAAGATCTGTCGAAAACCATCCGCAAAGCGCGTGAAGATGAAAAAATTCAGGCTATCGTTATGCGTGTTAACTCTCCTGGCGGAAGTGCTCTTGCTTCAGAAGTAATTCGCAGAGAGGTTGAATTGGCAAAAAAAGTGAAACCATTCATCATTTCGATGGGAAATGTGGCTGCATCCGGTGGTTATTGGATTTCAACAAATGCTGATTACATCTTTGCTGACCCTGCCACCATTACCGGTTCTATCGGCGTTTTTGGCGTTATCCCAAACATGAAAGGCTTGTTTAACAATAAGTTAGGCATAACCTTTGATAAAGCAATGACCAATAAAAATGCAGATTTTATTGACGTGATGGAACCATTGAGTCCTTTCCAGCATGCTAAAATTCAGGAAGATGTTGTACGCATTTATGACGATTTTACACTTTTAGTTGCAAATACCCGTGGCTTGCGTCAAAGTTTTGTTGACAGTATTGGTCAAGGTCGTGTGTGGACTGGATCGGATGCTCTTGAATTAGGTTTGGTGGATTCTTTAGGAGGTATTGAAGATGCAATTGCTTATGCAGCAGAAAAAGCCGGTATAAGTGGCGACTTCAAAATTACTGAGTTACCGGAACAAAAAGATCCGTTCAAGATGTTGATCGAAGAGATGGGTGGACAAACACGCACAAAAACCGCACTTAAAAATGAATTGGGTGAATATTATGAATATATAGAATTTATGCATCAGGCAGTTCAAATGAAAGGCGTTCAGGCACGAATTCCCTTCCACATGAAAATTGAATAAATACTGGTAATAAAACGATATTGGATAAATCGATTTCATATTAAGACAAAAAAGGTGGGTTACACAGACCCACCTTTTTTATTATGACTTCTTCCAACATCTTAATTCAGAATCCTTTCAGCCCACTTTTCAATGAATCTGACAGTGTCCCCGGGTTTAGTGCGGGATTGTATCCAGGAAGAACATCCACCCAACCACCATAAACAGCGTTAGGAAGCACAATCCAACGATAACCAAAAACAGATTTATTCTCTACCGTTTTCTGCAATCTTTGCTCAGAATCGCTGGTCTCAAAAACTTCATTGAAATCCCCAAGATTGTCACCTATCAAAACAGCAATCTCATATTTTTCTATTATTTTTTGTCTTCTGCTTTCCTTTTCTGTCGCTGTTGTACGCAAAAGCAAGTGTTCATTGTCTGCATTCGGGAATCCTTTTTCATGAAGATTGCGAATTGTGGCTTGCCGGAACTCTTCTTTTCTGTTTGATACATAAAATACCTCTGCGCCATACTTTTGTGCTTCGGTTAAAAACTCCAAAGATCCCGGGATAGCTTCTGCTGACGCTGATTCCATCCATTCTTTCCATCTGACGGGATATCCAAAATTGCCCAGGATTGCTGCAGCCTGGTATGGGATATTGTCAAGAACCGTTTCGTCAATATCAACCACGACTGCCAAAGGTTTAATACGAGTGGCTTTTAACTCACGCTGTAGTTGGAGTGATGCAAGATTGAAAGCCTGATAGCAAAGCGCTTTATACTCAGCCGCGTTTTGCTGATAAAGCGTTGAATAAAGTGTTGGGTGAACATACTGAATATTAGCATAGCCAGATTTGAGATCTGATTGTTGAACTTTACAAGAATAACTTCCGCCAAGAAGCGACAGTCCTAAGATGATTGATAGTAAGATTTTTTTCATGTGAAATAATATTTTAGTTTAGGTAAATCAATGATTTTCGATGAAGTGATGTGAAGTTTCGTCTCAGTTTAATCCTCAACTTAGCTTATCAATGGTAGTAATCAGTAATAATTATCTTTTCAGATGCGAAAATAAAAAAAAGTCGGATGAGACACCCGACTTTTATATGAGAAATATGGAATCAAATTAAATTGAGAAGTCCATAGCTTCAAGACGTTTGTAATGATTATACCTCCATTTAGCGTTGTCCTGAGCCATTTTTCCCAGTTCAGATGCATTAAGCGGGAAGGTTTTTTTCAAAGAAGAAAAGCGAACTTCGCTGCTTAGAAATGCCTGAAATTTATCCCAGTCAGGTTCTTTCGAATCGAGTTGGAACGGATTTTTACCCTCTTCTTCCAAAGCAGGATTAAAACGGTAAAGTTGCCAGTACCCAGATTCAACTGCTAGCTTTTCTTCAAATTGAGTTTTACCCATACCAATTTGCAGGCCATGGTTGATACAAGGCGCATATGCTATAATGATTGAAGGTCCGGGAAAAGCTTCAGCTTCCTTCAGTGCCTTGAAGTATTGATTCTGATTGGCTCCCATTGCAACTTGCGCCACATAAATATAGCCATATGTCATCAACATCGCACCGAGGTCTTTCTTTTTCACTTTCTTACCTGATGTAGCAAATTTCGCAACAGCACCTACAGGAGTAGATTTTGATGCCTGACCTCCTGTATTCGAATAGACTTCCGTATCAAGAACAAGAACGTTTACATCTTCGCCGGAAGCAAGCACGTGATCGAGGCCACCAAAGCCAATATCGTAAGCCCAGCCGTCTCCTCCAAAAATCCACATCGACTTTTTAACCATATAAGGTTTAAGGGCGAGCAATTCTTTTGCAAGATTATCTTTTTGACCTTCCAGAACATTGATTACTTTTTCAGTGGCAGTAACGGATGCATTGGCATCATTCATGGCTTCAATCCACGCTTCAAAAGCAGCCTTTCTCTCAGGTTGAATGTCTTTTTTGATTGCTTCCTGCATACGTAATTTGATGCGATCGCGTAATTTTAACATCGCTGTTGCCATGCCATAGCCGTATTCTGCATTATCTTCAAACAGCGAGTTGCCCCATGCCGGACCTTTACCTTCAGCATTGGTACAATAAGGGGTACTTGGTGCTGATCCTCCATAAATTGAAGAACATCCTGTAGCATTGGCAACCATCATTCTATCGCCATAAAGCTGCGTAATTGTTTTAATATAAGGCGTTTCACCACAACCAGCACAGGCTCCTGAAAACTCAAACAGCGGCTGTGCAAACTGACTATTTTTAACGGACTGGAATTTATCAACAACGGTGTCTTTGTATGTAACTTTATTTGCAAAATAATCCCAACGTCCTATTTCAGCCTCTTGTGATTCAAGACTCTGCATAACAAGCGCCTTTTCTTTTGAAGGACAAACATCGGCACAATTACCACAACCTGTACAATCCAATGGACTTACCTGAATGCGAAACTTAAGTGGAGCCAACTTACCTTTTGTTTCAAGTAATATGGTTCCGTCAGGAGCACTGATCTCCTCAGCTTCATTTACAAGGAAAGGACGGATAGCTGCGTGAGGACATACATAAGAGCATTGATTACATTGAATACAATTTTCTGAATCCCATTCGGGGACACTTACAGCAATTCCACGTTTTTCATATTGCGTTGTTCCTGATGGAAAAGTCCCATCTTCGCGGTTAAGAAATGTACTCACCGGAAGATCGTCTCCATTCATACTGTTAATAGGATTAACGACATTACGGATAAACTCAGGGATGGATTCGTCAAACTGCTCAGTTTTCAATTTTATTTTTGCCCATTCAGATGGCACTTCCACCTTCAAAACATCTCCTCCCCGGTCAACTGCTGCATAATTCATCTTTACAATAAATTCACCTTTATTTCCATAACTTTTTAAAATGAAAGATTTCATTTTTTCAACCGACTGGTCATAAGGAATAATTTCAGCTACCTTAAAAAAAGCAGACTGCATGATCGTATTCGTACGTCCACCAAGCCCAATTTCTTCGGCAATACTGGTAGCGTTGATAATATAAAAATTTATGTTGTTTTCAGCAAGATATTTTTTGATGTTGTCTGGCAGCTTGTCCTTTGTTTCCTCCTCATCCCATATACTATTCAGAAGAAATGTTCCACCTTTTTTCAACCCTTTAAGCATTTCATATTTTGGAAGATAAGCTGGTACGTGGCAAGCAACAAAATCAGGTGTTCCAACAAGGTAAGTTGAGCGAATCGGATGGTCGCCGAAGCGCAAATGAGATGTTGTTACGCCCCCGGATTTTTTTGAGTCATAAGCAAAATAAGCTTGTGCATATTTATCTGTTGTTTCACCAATAATCTTAATAGAATTTTTATTCGCCCCAACAGTTCCATCCGCACCTATTCCATAAAATTTTGCTTCATAGGTTCCTTTGGGCGCAATGCTTATTTCTGGAAGAAGCGGCAACGATAAGAACTTAACATCATCAACAATGCCCACTGTAAAACCTGTTTTAGGTTCTTTCATTTTCAGATTGTTATACACTGAAACAATCATTGCCGGAGTGGTGTCCTTTGAACTAAGTCCATATCTTCCTCCCACGATAAGAGGCGCATTTTCACGATTGTAAAATACATCTTTAACATCAAGAAGCAATGGTTCTCCATTTGCACCTGGTTCTTTTGTGCGGTCAAGTACAGCAATACGTTTTACAGTTTTAGGAATAACATTCAAGAAATATTTTGTTGAGAAAGGTCTGTAAAGGTGTACTGCAACCAACCCCACTTTTTCCCCTTTTGCATTAAGATAATCCACTGTTTCACGAATTGTCTCGGTAACGGAACCAATGGCAATAATGATATGTTCAGCATCAGGCGCTCCATAATAAACGAAAGGATGATAATCGGTGCCAATCATTTTATTAATTTCCTGCATATAGCCCTCAACCATATCCGGGATTGGATCATAAAAGATATTAGCTGCTTCGCGCGACTGAAAATAAATATCCGGATTTTGCGCTGTACCACGTGTAACAGGGTGTTCGGGGTTGAGAGCATTATCACGAAAACGCTGAAGAGCATCCCAATCAAGCATTGGCATAAGATCTTCATTTTTAAAATAAGCTACTTTCTGGATTTCATGTGAGGTTCTGAAACCGTCAAAAAAGTGTAAAAATGGTATTCTTGACTTGATTGCAGCAACATGTGCAATTCCAGCCAGATCCATAATTTCCTGAACACTACCTGTTGCCAGCATGGCAAAACCAGTTTGACGTGCGCTCATCACGTCACTATGATCACCAAATATAGAAAGTGCCTGCGCTGCTAAACTACGGGCACTGACATGAAAAACTGCAGGCAACAACTCTCCAGCAATCTTATACATATTTGGTATCATGAGCAGTAAACCCTGAGATGCGGTAAAGGTTGACGTTAAAGCCCCTGCCTGTAATGAGCCGTGTACTGCCCCTGCAGCACCACCTTCTGATTGCATTTCGGCAACATGAACTGTCTCACCAAAAATATTCTTTCGACCGAAAGCCGCCCATTCGTCAACATACTCTGCCATCGTTGAAGAGGGCGTGATTGGATAAATTGCAGCCACTTCACTGAACATGTAGGCAACATGCGCTGCTGCGTAGTTTCCATCACATGTTATGAAATTTCTTTTAGTTTTCATATATGTTTTATTTTTAAGCTATTACTTATTGTTTAGCATTTAACAAATCAGCCGCGAAATTACTGAATTAAAAAAAATAATCGACCCAATTTTGGTGATTCAACACAAGGAATACCTTAATTTATAATGATTATAGATTAAGGTAAGTTATTCCCATTCAATCAAAATTATCTACATTTACGGTCAAAATTATCTCCAAATAAGGACATTACTAATAAAACACTTAATACCATGGATATCAGCACAAAATACCTCGGTTTAACCTTAAAAAATCCACTGATTGTTGGTGCTTCAAATCTTGTTACCGACATTGATATGTTGAAAAAACTTGAAGATGCAGGAGCCTCTGCAATCGTTTACAAATCACTTTTTGAAGAACAGATTCAGCTCGAAAATCTTGAACTCTACCAAAATCTTACAGACTATAATGAGCGTCATGCTGAAATGATCAACCTTTTCCCAGAGAACATATATGAATCTGGTCCTGAAGAATTTATCTCAAAGTTTGCAGCAGCAAAAAAAGCGCTCAGCATTCCGTTAATTGCAAGTTTGAATGCAGTTTACGATGAAACATGGTACGCTTATGCAAAAAAACTTGAAGAAGCCGGAGCAGACGCACTTGAAGTAAATTTCTATGCTGTTCCTATCGATTTTGATGTTGATGGTCGTGGCATTCAAAATGAAGAACTTGATGTAATTGAAGGTATTAAAAAAAGCGTTTCCATTCCCGTGAGCGTCAAACTTAGTCCCTATTATACCAATCCTCTTTATACTATTTCTGAAATGGACAAAAAAGGAGCTGATGGCTTTGTTTTATTCAATCGTCTCTTTCAACCCGACATCAATATTGATCTCGAAAAGCATCATTTTCCATACAATTTAAGCCATGAACAGGATAACCGCCTGGCTTTGCGATTTGCAGGTTTGCTTTACAGTAATATTGAAGCAAGTATTTGTGCAAGCATGGGAATCTTTAATGGGGCTGATGTAATCAAAATGATTTTAGCAGGCGCTGATGTAGTTCAATTTGTTAGTACTATCTACAAAAATGGTCCAAAACAAATCACCAAAATGCTGGAAGAAATTGAAGCCTGGATGGCAACAAAACAGTATGAATCGCTCAACGATTTCAAAGGTAAGTTATCAAACAAAAATACCAAAGATCCATTTGCCTACCGCAGAGCGCAATATGTAGATATTTTAATGAAATCAGACGAGATTTTTAAGAATTATCCGATGAGATAAGATTTCATACTTGCCACTACTACATTTAAAAGCATTGGCAAAACTACGTAATGATAGGGAATAAAAGACTGGCAAACCAGACATTCTGTATTAATCATACCTGATATCTTTGTCAGTTAATCAATAAATATTATGAATACTCAAGTCACTCCAGGCAAGATCAATAAACTCAGAATCATCAATATTGAAAGTCATGGTGCATATCTTGACGGAGGATTGAATGATACAATACTTTTGCCCACCAAATGGATTCCAGATAAAAGCAAAGAGGGAGACGAAATTGAAGTATTTATTTATTTCGATTCGGACGATCGTATCATTGCAACCACGATGAAGCCTTTTGCACAGATAAACGAAATAGCTTTTCTGCGCGTTGCAGATGTCAACAATACAGGGGCATTTTTAGACTGGGGTCTTGAAAAAGATCTGCTTGTACCCTATCGTGAACAAAAAGCGCGAATGGTAACGGGTAGGTATTATTTGATCTATATTTATCTGGATGAACAAACCGGAAGAATTGCTGCTTCAGCAAAAATAGAGCATTTTATCGATGTTTTACCAACAGCATACGTTGAAGATCAGGAAGTGGAAATTATTATTTGGGAGAAAACGGAACTTGGTTACAAAGCCATTATTGAAAATCAGCATCAGGGACTGATTTATGCCAATGAAGTTTTTCAGCCGTTAGAAAAAGGAATGAAATTGAAGGCTTTCGTTTCGAGTTTAAGAGAAGATGGCAAAATTGACCTCCGGTTGCTTAAAGCTGGCTATGAGAAAATTGATGGTTTGGCAGGACAGATTCTGGAAAAACTTCAGCAAAAAAACGGATTTCTCCATCTTACGGATCACAGCAATGCCAACGACATATACACCAGCTTAAAGATGAGCAAGAAAAATTTTAAAAAAGCATTAGGCATGCTTTTCAAAAAACAACTTATCAACATCGAAAAAGAAGGCATAAGATTGATAAAATAGAGTTCACTTCTTTTAGAGTTTCATTAAAAAATTGAGACCTATTTCTTTCAAATAGCCATATATATCACATTATGAATCACACAGGAACTGTTAGTGTTGGATTTCATAACATTGGAACAATTGATGATCACTTGCTGAGATATGCTGTTATTTGTTCTTTTCATGGCGACAAGCTGGTTTGTGTCCGTCATCACAAGCGGTCAACATGGGAAATTCCGGGAGGAAGGCGTGAACTAGGTGAATCAATGGATGAAACTGCCAGAAGAGAACTTTTTGAAGAGACAGGAGCTGAATATTTTGACATTCAATCCGTTTGTGAGTATCATGTTTTAATGAATGAACAATACAGCTTTGGGAGAATCTATACATCTAATATTCAGGTTTTTGGTGAACTTCCTGTTTCAGAAATTGTGGAAGTAAAATTATTCGAAAAATTACCTGACTTTCTTACTTATCCCGATATCCAACCTAAATTACTGGAGAAGGCCCTTTCTTTAAAGGCATCTGAAACTAAGAGTTTTTATTAGTTCTATCATGGTATAAATATGACATATAGTTAAATGTAACAATCAGAAAAAGGAATCCTTTGGTAAACCAAACCAATATCAGGTCATTATTAAATGCCTTATTCAACAACAATTTCATCCGCAAAGATCCATGCAGGCTCACCTTGACCAATATGCCAGTCAGGACAAACCCCTCTGTTTTTTGCCGTTATCCTAATATATCGTGCAGGTTGATTTTTAATTTCTTGTACAAAATTATGAATAATTCCCCCCTCCTCTTTTGGCGAAACATCGTGGGTCAACTTACCTAAAGAAGTGAAAACGATTCCATCCCGAGATGTGGAAAATTCCACCCATTGAGGTAAAAAAATCCAGGAATTCTGGTCTTGCAAAAATCCGGCTTCAATGTGACTTACCATTGTAAGTTTTCCCAGATCAACCATAGCAACAAGGTCATTTCCGTAATAACCCTGCCATGAGCCGGTCCTGAAGTCACGCGTTCCTCGCTGCCTGTCAATTAAAGCCTGATCACCTCCAGCGGGATATAAGTCATTGAAAGGGGTTTCAAGTAGTATTGAACGATCGGCAGGTATTCTGAAAAACTCACTTAAAACAACATCACTCAGTTGTCCATCCACAGCTGCAACTGCTCTGATTCTCGAATTGATACTGATTTTGAATGGTTGCTCATATTTTCTTCCTTTCAAGTTTGGAATTCCGGCATTTATGGTGTAGAAAATTACCGCATTTGTATCCAAATGACCCATTGAAATCTCGAGGTCTTTGGTAAAAGTTTTTGCAGTTGACTTAATCACTGGAATTGAGGCTATGTTTTCCCCTTCAATTCTCTGTATAGGCCTGTTCTTTTCGAGACTTCCCCAATCCACATTTGGTTCAGAACCCATCTCAAAAACCATTTCGCCACCCTGCTGAATTTGATCATATGTTAACCATGATTTATTGTATGGCTTACCATTTAAGTTCACTGATTGAATATAATAATTATCCGGATGAAAGTTATCTGCTTTAATGCTGAATACTTTACCATTTTCAAGATGAATTGTCATCTCCTGAAATCGGGGTGTTCCAATCACATAATAACCAGAAGCAGGCGTTACAGGATAAAACCCCATTGCACTCATAACATACCAGGCCGACATTTGACCACAATCCTCATTTCCACTCAATCCATCCGGCTTTTCTGAATAAAGTTCATCCATGATTTGCTTGACCAATTTCTGCGTTTTGTATGGTTTTCCAATGTAATTGTATAAATAAGCGATATGATGGCTGGGTTCATTGCCATGGGCATACTGTCCGATCAGACCTGTGATATCCGATTGTTTTCGACCTGTTAAAGCTGACTCAGAAAGAAAAAGTCCATCAAGCATTTGCTCATATTCTGCATCACCTCCCATCAACTCAATATGCGTGTTTATATCCTGTAAAACAAAGAAATTATACTGCCAGGTATTGGCTTCGGTAAGCATAAAATTAACCTGAGCAGGATCAAAAGGTTCAACAAAACCTCCATTCTGCCTTCCTCTGAAAAATTTCGTTTCAGGATCATAAAGATTTTTATAGGACTGTGCCCTGCGAAGAAATTCATGATGTGTTGTAGTGTCTCCCAATCCTTTTGCAAAAGTTGCAATCGTCCAATCATCATAAGCATATTCCAATGTTTTTGAAACCGATTCACTTTCTTCATCAGATGGAATAAATCCCATTTTTTTATACCAGAACAATCCGTGATGATCTTGTAAAGCACTCTTTCTCATCGCCTCAAGAGCCAGATTGGAATCAAAATCACGAATATTATTCACCCATGCATCTGCAATTACCGGAACAGCATGATAGCCAATCATGCACCAGGTTTCGTTTCCAGCAAGTTCCCAAACAGGTAACAAACCTCCCTTTTCATATATATCCAACATTGTCTGTATCATTGAAGTAGTGCGATCACGCTCGATGATTGTAAGCAGCGGATGCAACGCTCTAAAAGTGTCCCAGAGTGAAAAAACAGTATAGCGGGATTCGTTTTTTGCCTGATGCAGCTTCCCGTCATGTCCGCGATAACGGCCATCAACATCATTAAAAATATTAGGAGCTATCATGGTGTGATAAAGTGCAGTATAGAAAACTTTGAGATCAGATTTTTCTATACTTTTCACCTCAATTTTGCCAAGTGATTCGTTCCACTTTTCTTTTGCTTCATCACGAACCTTATCAAAATTCCAATGAGGTACTTCGGTCATGAGATTCGTTTTAGCCCCTTCTTTATCTACAGCCGATATTCCAACCTTCACCAAAACCTTTTCATTGTCACTATCTTTAAAACCTGCCCAACCAACAAGTTCATTTCCGCGCATGGCAGCAACATTCTCATGCTTCTCACCATTGGCCTGAATTCCAAAACTTTCAAAAGGTTTAGAGAAAACCGCATAAAAATAAACTGCCTGATTTGCCGCCCAACCTTTCGTCACCCTGTAGCCACTAACTATTGTGTCGTTTTCAAAAATCAATTCTGAATCGATGATCTCATCGCTTGTAACCCCTTCAGAAAGATCGATTATGACTTGTGATGATGATGCTTTTGGCATACTATAACGATGGAATCCTACACGTTCAGTTGAAGTTAGTTCTACCTGAATTCCATAATCATCCAACATTACACGATAGTAACCGGGTTCTGCATCTTCATTTTCATGGCTGAATCCGGAACGGTAACCTGTAGAAGTATTACTTTCTTCGCCAGGAACAAGCAAAAGCGCTCCTGTTGTTGGCATAAAGCGAATATCGCCATAATCACCGACACCTGTACCACTCAGGTGTGTGTGGCTAAATCCCAAAATGGTTCTATCTGAATAATGATAACCGGAGCATCCATCCCACGAATCCTTGCGTGTGTCGGGACTAAGCTGTACCATTCCAAACGGAAGTGTAGCTCCAGGGAAAGTGTGACCATGTCCATCAGTACCGATAAATGGATTCACAAAATCGGCAGGATTGTTCTTGGGTGTCTGACAAGAAACTAAAAAAATGATCGAAACAGCATTGATAATAAAATAGTTAATCCGCATGACGAAAGATTTTGTGTTGTTTATTGCATGAAACATACTGCAAATTTAGTCGGTTTTATTTGAGATTTACAAAAGCAAATGCAATGTAAATTTATTCCTGAAACAAAAATAAATCAAAATAAAATAACAATTATTTAAAAAAACCATTGACAAATGATGAAATCTATAATATCTTTGTGATATCATTTTAATATCATAATAATATGGAAAAAGAAATAAAACCTTCATCAGGTTATTTTTATTTGATGATTAACCTCATCCTCATTTTGGGAGGCTCCGCTGGTTTAGTACTTCTGAAAAACCCATGGTTTGTTATTCCGCTGGTACTCGGCATCTTTTTGTCAATTGGTTTTGCTGTAGTAAATCCAAATCAGTCGATGGTACTTACTTTATTCGGAAAATACTCAGGAACTATTAAAACGAATGGTTTCTTTTGGTTTAATCCTTTTTATGTTCGATTAAAAATTTCACTTCGGGCCAGAAATTTTGATGGGGAAGCCATTAAAGTAAATGACAAAATTGGCAACCCTATTATGATTGGGCTTGTACTCGTCTGGAGGGTATCAGAAACCTTCAAGGCTGCATTTGCAGTTGATGATTATGAGAAGTTCGTTGTCGTGCAGAGTGAAGCCGCTCTGCGGAAACTAGCCGGCATGTATTCATATGACAATTTTGATGATGAGCAGGCAGAATTAACATTGCGTGCAGGCGGCGAGGAAGTGAACAACCAACTCGAGATTGAAATCACTGAAAGACTACAAATGGCAGGTATTGAGGTAATCGAAGCACGTATCAACTACATCGCATATGCCCAGGAAATTGCACAAGCCATGCTAAAAAGACAACAAGCTTCAGCCATTGTAGCTGCACGTTTCAAAATTGTGGAAGGTGCTGTTGGGATGGTCGAAATGGCGCTTGAACAATTATCCAAGAAAGGAATTGTTGAATTGGATGAAGATAAAAAAGCTACCATGGTGAGCAATCTGATGATTGTTCTGTGCGGCGATAAAGAAGCAACACCTGTTGTTAATACTGGTTCACTTTATTAATATGTCGAAGAAGAAAGCTTTTGCGCTTAGAATTGATGCTAACAAACTGGCTGCCATCGAAAAATGGGCTGCGGATGAATTCCGCAGCACCAATGGCCAGCTGGAATGGATTATAGATCAGGCTTTGCAAAAGGCTTCCAGATTAAAAAAAGAAGACAATAAACAAGGAGGACAATGATTTGAAGAAAGCATGAAATTCTATCTTTTGTGTTTTTTAAACTCTAAATTAATCCAGGAATAATAAGAAAATGAAAACTTTAAAATACCACTGTCAAAAATGCGGCCATAATCATTGCGATACAGGAGAAGTATATGTTGCCGGCAGCTTCTGGAACAAAATATTTAATATCCAGAACAGAAAATTTACAACAATCACTTGCCAAAGATGCACCTACACTGAGTTTTTTAAGACAGAAATGAAAAAGATAGGCAACGTATTCGACTTCTTTGTAGGCTAAGTTTATGAAGAATCAATAAAAAACTGAAAATTCAATCAGGGAAACAACAGCTAATTTTAAAGACTTTTTTCTTTATTTATTGATCCACAAGGAATCTATTCATCTCTGATTTTATTGATTTCATTATTGTATTATTTCAACTTTGCCTATTTGTTTGCCGTCCTTCACAAGAGTAACATGGAATTTATCTCCAGCCAAAATTTCTACCGGTTCTTTGAATAATTCAGCTTTTTCAATTTCAAACACACCACGCATAAATCTGATTTCAACATTTGGAATTTCTGTTTCCAGATGAAGCCACCTAACTCCGGCATCATCTGTTGAAATTTTATAATCAAGGCGGTTCACAGCATCGCTATATGCCCAGCCATTTGACTTATAGTATTCAAAGTGAGCTGGAAGGCGGTTATAAAAATTTTCCCAATTACGTTTTTCTGAAGGGGACCAAAGAACTTCGGACAAAGCAGCCATACGAGGAAGAATCATGTAGGTCACAGCATCGGGTGTTTTAAGATATTCAGTCCATACATTGGCTTGTGCTCCAATAATATGCTTCGCTTCCTTCGCATTAAGTTCTTCGGGAACAGGCTCAAAAGCATAAACTTTTGACACTTTTGTAAGACCACCTATTGCCAAAGGTTCATTTTCCGGATTGAACTGGTAATGATCAAAATAGCAGTGACTTCCGGGGGTCATAATCACATCATGGCCCATCCGGGCAGCCTCTATACCACCCTCGGTACCACGCCATGACATTACTGTTGCATTGGGAGCAAGTCCACCTTCGAGAATCTCATCCCATCCTATAACAAGCTTTCCTTTTGATACAATAAACTTTTCAATCCTCTTAATGAAATAGCTCTGCAGTTCTTCTTCACCAGAAAGACCTTCATTTCTAATACGCTCCTGACAATGCCGGCATTCCTTCCATCGCAATTTTGGCACCTCATCTCCTCCTATATGTATGTATTGGCCCGGAAAAAGATCAATCACTTCAGAAAGAACATTTTCAAGAAACTCAAACACCTCATCTTTGGTGCAATAAACGTCATTAAATACTCCCCATGTAGTAGCTACTTCATAGGGACCTCCAGTACAACCAAGATATGGATATGCAGAAAGAGCAGCTAAAGAATGACCGGGCAATTCAATTTCAGGAATGATGGTTATGTATTTTCTTGCTGCATAATCAACAATCTCGAGAACTTCTTCCTGTGTATAAAAACCACCATAAGCATTCTTATCATATTCCACAGGTTCATGCCCGGCATGACCAACAATGGTTTCTTTTCGCTGAGAGGCAATACGCATCAGCTCTGGGTATTTCTTAATTTCAATACGCCAGCCTTGATCTTCTGTGAGATGCCAGTGAAAATAATTGTATTTATAATGGGCCAAAAGATCGATGTATTGTTTGATAAAAGACACCGGGAAAAAGTGCCTCCCAACATCGAGATGCATTCCGCGATAGCTGAAACGAGGTTTATCCATTATATGAACAGCCGGGATCAACATTTGTTCCTCGTTTTCAGGACTATCAGGAAGAACCTGTATAAAAGACTGAATTCCGTAAAAAACACCCTGCGGCGCATTGGCCTGGATGCTGAAAAATTTCCTGTTATTATTGGCAAGAATATATCCTTCGTTACCATAGGTTGAATCATTCAGATTAACTGTCAGAAGAATATCATTTTTCAACGAACGAGCAGTGCTGAATGGTTCAACACTTACTTTAAAACCACTTTTGCCATGTATTGCTTCAGCCAGAAACTCGCCCAACAATCGTAATGAGGGGTTGGGATCTTCAAATAATATGCGTGTATTCTCGTTCAGAACAATTTTTTCACTTGAACTCCACGACCTTTCTGGTTTTGGAATAATATTAAGAGGTTCGGGTTCAGGTGGTTTACATGTTAACAAAGTTACTGAAAGTGTCAGTAGAATTAACATTTTCTGCGTCGATTTTATCATATCATGTATTATTACAATGTTTCAAACTGATTAATGTTATTATTCCCAATCCATCAAAAACGCTGTATCAAGCAATTCATTCTGTCCATTCTCAAATACAGCATATTGAAAACCTGGCCGCAATGAAAATGCCCCATGTTCACCATTTTTATTTACAGCGATATAACCTATTTGCATATTTTTATGCACATGAGTCGTTTCTGTGAGGCGATAGATGGCTGCTTCACAAGCTTCTTGCGGATGCATTCCATTGCGCATAAGCTCGACAATTAAAAAACTGCCAAGGGTTTTCATCACCACCTCGCCTTCACCCGTAGCTGTTGCACCTCCAATTTTATTATCTACAAACAGTCCTGCCCCAATAATTGGAGAATCCCCTACTCTTCCGGGATGTTTGAAAGCCATACCGCTTGTAGTGCAAGCACCAGCAAGATCGCCTTTCTGGTCGATTGCAAGCAAGCCAATGGTATCGTGGTTTTCCCAATTTGCCATTGGAGCATACCTTGCACCTGACCTCTTCCATGCCTTGAATGCCTTCCGGGCTTCGGGCGTTAAAAGATTCACTTTCTTAAATCCTTGATCTAAAGCAAATTTCAGAGCCCCATCCCCTGCAAGCATCAGATGAGGAGTGTTTTCCATTACTTTTCGTGCAACTGACACAGGATGCATTATATGTTTTAAAAAAGCTACTGCACCTGCATTGCCATCAGGGCCCATAATACAGGCATCAAGCGTAACATTTCCGGAAGCATCGGGCAAACCTCCATACCCCACACTCGAAACTTCAGGATCAGCCTCTGAAACATTTACTCCACGCTCCACAGCATCTAAAGCACTTCCTCCACTGGAAACAACATTCCAGGCAGCCTGGTTAGCAGCCAGCCCATGTGACCAGGTTGAGATAATCACCGGAGATGTGACCTCACTTTTTTGAGGGTAATTTGGATCGCTATATGTTACTGATCCAAACCCGTACTTAAAACCAAAACCTGTTGCAATTGCACCCAGAAAAGATTGAATTAAAAATCTCCTTCGACTTCCCATCTGCATTATTTTACGAAAACTACTTAAAAAAAGTGAGCTGATTGAATGGATAAAAGTAAAACGAAAATCAAAATTAACATTAAATGTTTACAATTTTTCTAAACAAATAAGCAACATTTTATGACAACTCTAAAAATAAAAAAGTTTAGTCTAAAAATAAAATGAAACAAACGGATTAATTTTTATTTTTGTTTGCTTTGTTAAAGCGCTTAATCTTACTATTCATCAATAAATTGAAAACTATGAGCCAGCAAAAGAACAACAACCTCGTGATGGGCATGTCGGTATTTGGAGCTATATTCTTCATCTTCGGTTTTGCCACTACATTTATCGTCACTTTGAGCGCCCCTGTTAAAGAGATCTTCGGATTATCTGAATTTGGAGCACAGTTACTTTCATCGGCTTTCTTTATTGCTTATCCGATCATGTCGATTCCTACGGGAAAATTAATTGACAGAATCGGTTACAAATGGACAGTAATTGCTGGCTTGGTGCTGATGGCACTTGGAAGTTTTATTTATATACCGGCTGCAAATCTACCTTCATTTCCCATATTTCTTTTAGGAACTTTTGTTTTAGCAACAGGCGTTGTTTTTTTACAGGTTGCTGCTAATCCATACGTTACAGCTATCGGATCTGAAGGTACCGCTTCAAGCCGATTGAATTTAACGCAGGCTCTCAACTCTATCGCCACGATGATTGCTCCCTGGCTTATTTCTATAGCCATTTTCAAAGGACTTGAGTTTCCGAGAGACGTTGCTATTGCTGCAGATCGTGTTCCACTGCCGTTTATCATCATGGGGGTAATAGTATTATTGGTTGCAATTGCTATTATGACCATAAAACTACCTCCTATCAAATCTGAAAAGAGTGAAAAGAAAAGTATTTGGAAATACCCTCATGTCGTTTTGGGTGCTATTGCTATTTTTATGTATGTAGGCGCTGAAGTTGGCAATGCCGGACTCATCGTAAACTATTTAAAAACCAATCTGAATATGACTGGGGAAATGGCATCCACTTACGCTGCGATTTACTGGGGTGGTGCTATGGTTGGCAGGTTTTTCGGTTCTTTTATGTTTTCAGATATGCCAACCTCCAAAAAATTTACTTACGCACTTCCGGTACTCGTATTAGCGCTCGTATCAGGATCATTTGTAACCGAATGGAGCTGGAACATCGGACTGATATTTACTTTAATTGCTTTGATTAACTTCATTATTATGCAAATTGGCCAGGGTAAAGCTGCAAAAACACTGGCAATATTTGCATTGGTTGCTGCAATATTAGACATAGCCACAACATTTACAACAGGTTCTGTTGCATTATGGACTATTATTTCCATCGGGCTGTTTAATTCTATTATGTTCCCGAATATATTCTCATTAGCTGTGAAAGATTTGGATAAGGGCGAGTTAAGCGGAGCATCAGGGCTGATCAACGCCCTGATTCTTGGTGGTGCCATTATTCCGCCTTTGATGGGCAGCATTGCTGATAATTATGGTTACACCTGGGCCTTTATAGTTCCTGCAATATGTTATCTCTATATTTTCTATTATGCTGTTAGTGGTAGTTCATTACGAAAAGCGTAATCAAGTGAATAAAAATATAAATCGTGTATAATAGTAATTAAAATGAAAAAAGTTGCAATGGGTATTGACATTGGAGGAACCAATACAGCACTAGGTGTTGTTGACCGCAATGGCAATGTTTTGGTAAAAGATAGTATTCCAACGCCCACCCACGGAAATATCAGTCAATTTATAGATGATATGTCTGTCTCTATTCGGGAACTGACCAATTCTTTGAGGCTGCTCAATCCTGAGATTGAAATTCTTGGTTTAGGAATTGGAGCGCCCAATGCCAATTATTATACTGGAACGATTGAACATGCCCCAAATCTTTCATTCAAAGGCGTCATTCCGCTGGTAAAACTTCTTGAAACCAATTTCCCTGAACTAAAGGCAATCGCAATCACCAATGATGCAAATGCAGCAGCGATAGGCGAAATGATTTACGGTGGTGCCAAAGGGATGAAAAATTTCGTGGTTTACACCCTGGGAACAGGAGTAGGCAGTGGTATTGTGGTAAATGGTGATCTTGTTTATGGTCATGATGGTTTTGCTGGTGAATGCGGGCACATGACTATCGTAGCTGATGGACGACTTTGCGGCTGTGGTGCCAAAGGACATCTTGAAGCCTATTGTTCTGCACCTGGAATGAAAAGAACTGCATTGGAACTTATAGCCAAATACAATGCCTCCACGAGTCTATTAGCAGGCAAGTCGTTCAACGATCTGGATTCAAAAATGATCTTTGAAGCCGCTGAAAAGGGTGATAAAGTAGCTATCGAGGTTTTTGAACTTACCGGCAAATGGCTTGGAATGGGTTTAGCAAATACCATACATCACCTTAGCCCGGAAGCAATATTTTTGTTTGGGGGGCCAACAGCCGCTGGAAATTACATTTTCAGGCCAACCATTGAAAATATGGAAACCCATCTTTTACCTATCTTCAAAAACAAAGTTAAAATTTTACCTTCGCAACTTAAACAAGGCGATGCCGCTATCGTAGGAGCAAGCGCACTGGTTCATAAAGAGCTTGAAAAGCATCTTAATTAGTTTTTATACTTTTTAACAGGGGGAATTTCTGTTTCTATATTACCAGGAGAAAATGACTTGAAGTCATTTTCTTCTTTTTGTTGAATTTTCTATTTTTATTTCTATTCAGAACTTCATGGTATTACTTCATCCGTTAAATAAACTCTTGTCTTTGAAATTCAAATATCATTAACCTTCCTGCATCATAATACAACGATAAGAAATTTTAAAAAGATGCTTGTTTTTATACCGAAAGGAGAAATGTAATAGTCCAATTTTCGCTCACTCAATTGGCCTAACATTTCTAACCTTCGGCATTATACAATGATAGCTTTTGGATTCAATTATAATTCACTTTGGTAAAACATTTCTAACCTTCGGCATTATACCATGATAGCTTTTGGATTCAATTATGATTCACTTTGGTATTACTTGTCAAATTTTCAAATCTGATTGTTAGCTTTCTACATATTTTTGTATTTTTATGCAAATAAAAAATTAGTATCATGAAATTCATTTACAACTCATTCATTTTAAGTATATTCTTGCTGTTTGGCTGCTCAGGAAATCAAAGTATGCAGTCTCAAAACTCCCCTATCGAAGCCACACATTCAATAACTACTGAAGTACTGGCTGAAGGTCTCGAAAATCCATGGAGTATGGCTTTTCTTCCTGATGGTCGTATTCTCATTGCGGAAAGGCCGGGTCGTTTGCGCATATGGCAACAGGGCAAATTACTTGATGAATCAATAAGTGGTCTTCCACAAATATGGGAAAATGGACAAGGTGGATTACTCGATGTTGTATTGCATCCTGATTTTGAAAACAATGGCTGGATTTATCTTGCGTATGCCACCCATGAAGGTGATAAGGGAAATACAGCCATTTCGAGAGCTCGTTTACAAGGCAATCAGCTTGTTGATTTAGAAGAACTTTTTCGTGGCTCACCCCTCACTGATTTATCCTATCATTTTGGATGCAGGATTGTTTTTGAAGACAAAAACACTTTCTATTTCCCTATCGGAGATCGTGGTGAAATGAACAACGCTCAGAAATTAGATAACAACAACGGAAAAGTAATGCGTCTTCGTGATGACGGAAGTATTCCGGAAGATAATCCTTTTATGGGTGTCGAAGGAGCAAGGCCGGAAATATGGACGTATGGTCATCGGAATATTCAGGGAATGTCGAAGCATCCACTTACTGGTGAATTATGGACACACGAGCATGGCCCTAAGGGCGGTGACGAGGTGAATATTGAGCAAAAAGGTGCTAACTATGGCTGGCCGCTTGCAAGCTTTGGGATAAATTACAACAACGAAATTATCACCAACGACACCAGCCTTTCTGGCATGATCGACCCTATCCACTACTGGGTGCCATCCATCGCTCCATGTGGAATGGCATTTGTTACAAGTGATAAATACCCTAACTGGAAAAACAATCTTCTTGTGGGAGCCCTTGCAGGACAGCAGATTCAAAGGCTGGTTTTCAACAACAACAAGGTTGTTTATACTGAAAAACTATTGAAGGGTTTTGCACGCTTCCGGGATATAAGACAAGGACCGGACGGTTATATCTATGTTCTAACAGAAGGGCCAGGTCTGTTCTTCAGACTTATGCCAGAAAAAGAGGATGAGTGACAATCTGTTTTTTGCCGATGGGATAGCCTACCACTGGCCATGATGAAATAGCAATACATAGTATTAATGTTTTACAGTTCAATCAATTATCTGAACAATTCATTGTTGAAAAATTGAATAATGACAAAAATAGAAATCTGTGCTGTTGGTTTAAACTCCGCATTAAAGGCAGAAAATGCAAGCGCTCACAGGATTGAGCTATGTGAAAATCTGGAATCCGGAGGACTTACGCCATCGTATGGGCTTTTGAGAAAAGTAAAAAGCATGGTTTCTATTCCGGTTCATGTGTTGATCAGGCCACGCAGAGGCGATTATATTTATGATAATCATTTGATCGATGTTATGGTTGAAGATATTCTGATGGTTAAATCTTTGGGTTTTGAAGGTGTCGTGATTGGAGTCCTCGATAAAGATGGAAATCTTGACGAAAGCCGTTTCAAGGTTTTGGTGGAAGCTGCAGAAGGTGTTTCGATTACATTTCACCGTGCGATTGATGTTTCATCCAACAGCATGAAATTATTAGACAGGCTGATCGCACATAAAGTTGACAGAGTGCTTACTTCTGGCGGCAAACTTACAGCCTGGGAGGGAAAAGAAACTATTGCTGAAATGCAAGAAAAATTTGGATCTCACATAAAAATTATGGCAGGCTCCGGTATTCATTCCGGAAATATTGTTGACCTGATCCATCAGACTGGCGTAAATGAGGTTCATCTCTCGGCAAAAACTACTTTATACAGTGAGATGAATCATGATAGTATCGCATACAATGAATGCTCAGCGCAGTTGTTTGAAGATGATTGGTGGTATGAATCGGATGAAACAGAAATAAGAAAAGTTATGAAACTGCTAAAATGATTTTTTTGATTAGAGATGTCTGGTCATCGTTCAATTCTGGACAGGTGAAAACAAAAAAAACCGATGTGACATTAAATTGCTTCATCGGTTTTTTGATGAATTTTATTGCTTATTCACTTTTAGAGAACATATATCTGGTCATAAAAATACCATTGGTATTGTTTTGATTTCCTGAAAAGACACCTGATGTAACATGTTTTAGCTCCCATCCCTGATTTGAAAGTTCCTGAATGGTGTTCGTTACTATTTGGTCATTTTCGCGTATGTTTTCAAAGTTGATTCCTGCAATACTGAAGAAATTGTTGATTTTTATTTCACTTGTGTTGCCCTGATCGTCAACTGTAATAAGACGTGAACGTCCCATGCCTCCAGGGATAACTGATTCAATCACTGTGATTTGAAGCCATTTTACTGCTGATGGCTGTGGACTTGGAGTACGAAAACTCAGGAAAAGGCTGACTGTAACTATAGCGATAATAGCCAGTGAAATGGTGGTAAGATTTTTCATAAAAAATTAGATTTTGATTAAGATTTGACAGGATTATTTATAGTGTAGTTCATATTTATAACCAACTGCAATGTTATTCATTTTTGATGCATTAAACAAAATACTTTCGGCGTAACGGGGGGGGAATTTTTCCAGGTACTGAAACTCTGAGCAGATCAACATTTTTATGTTTTCGTGTGTATTTTCTCTTACCATCTTGTTTTTCTACAAAGCTCCTTCTGATACGTTTTATCCTTTTACCAGAATGGCGTGTCCCGAAAATAGCGCCAAAAGATATTCCATTGTATTGATAAAGAATAACTTCAACAGGAAAGGCGTTGTTGATGTCAACGATGACTTCAGGAAGGTTCTCAACCGCGCAGGAGCGCAGTTAAAAAGATTTCAAAATTTCGGGCATATCAGTTAAGCCTAAATATTTACTAACCTGAGTTCGACATAAGCAATAATTTATCAATTGGATATCTTTGAAAAACACCTATTTTCTTGATATACCAAGATTAGAAATCTTTTAAAGCTTCATGCAAGTATTAATGAGGAAAAGCGATGAATAGCGCATGGCCCTCTGTCTTGATACCTGAAAACTTTTTCTTTTGTATTCAGGATAATGTCACAAAGCATTGC